>NZ_SPKL01000008.1:227617-393327 GCF_023127755.1 Pseudomonas sp. W2Aug9
GTCCAGAACTGCACATCGCTGCCTTCGGCCTGGAAGTATTGATCGTTGAAGCCACTCAGCAGCCTTGGGGTGTCGATGGTCGTGGGCGGGGAGCCGACCGGAATGCTCAGGTTCCAGGTGGAGAGGTCGATCATGGTGTTGGCCTTTTACAGAGGGTGAAAACGTTGGCCCAGAGGCCTTACCGGTTCTTTATAGGCGGTGCTGGTGAAATTGTTAAACAATCGCTGGCAATTAATTGGCGTCAGAGGAATGCCAAAAAGCCATGTTGCCCATGAGCCGCGGGCTGTAGGGCCTTACCGTTAGTCGGCTTCCTGGCTTTTGTTTCAATGAGGGCATCCACGTCACTTCTGCTTTTTTGGAACCGAGGCTAGAGTGAGCCCTCAGTATTTATCCGGGTTTGGTAACAGAACTGACCGGTGCAGCTCCCCAAGGAAGAGACGTAGCATGGATTGCGCTCCACACCCAGGCGATGCCAGTTCGGTCCTTTTGGTGGTCGATGACTACCCGGAAAACCTCGTCAGCATGCGTGCGCTATTGCAGTGTGAAGACTGGCGGGTAATGACCGCCGCTTCCGGCCTGGAAGCCTTGGAATTGCTGCTGGCCCACGACGTCGACCTGGTGTTGCTGGACGTGCGCATGCCCGGTATGGATGGCTTCGAGGTGGCACGCCTGATGCGTGGCAGCCAACGCACGCGCATGACGCCGATTATCTTCCTGACAGCCACTGCCCATTCACCCGACGCGGTACTTGAAGGGTATGCCAGCGGTGCGATCGACTACCTGTTCAAGCCGTTTGACCCACTTATCCTCAAGCCCAAGGTGCAGGCGTTGCTGGATCACCAGCGTAATCGCCGCGCTTTGCAGCGCCTGAGCCATGACCTGGAACTGGCCCGCGCCTTTAATGCCTCGGTGCTGGATAACGCCGCCGAGGGCATTCTGGTGGTGGGCGAAACCAGTGTGATCGAATACGCCAACCCGGCCATTTCGCGGCTGCTCAATGCCACGATGGCCGAGTTGCAGGGGGAGAGTTTTCTCAGTTTTCTGCAAAAACCTCATGTGCCCACTTGGCTGGGCTTCCCGATGTACGAGGCGTATCGCAAGGGCCAGACGTGGCGCCAGCACGATGCCATTTTGCGTACGGGTCGCGGGCAGCAGGTGCCGGTGGCGTTATCCTGCGCGCCCTTGCCTGCCGAGCAGCAGGCGATGGTGGTGACAGTGCTGGACATGTCTGAAGTGCGCCACCTGCACCAGCAGCTGGAGTTCCAGGCCGTGACCGACCCGTTGACCGGGCTGCTGAACCGGCGGGGTTTTCATCAGGCGGTGGAGAATACGTTGCTGCGCGGCGAACGCAGTGAGCAGGCGCTGGTATTGCTGTACCTGGACCTTGATGGCTTCAAGCGAGTCAACGATACGTTGGGCCACGACGCCGGTGATCGCGTGCTGCGTTGGGTTTCTGAACAAATGCAGGCATGTCTGCGTTCCTACGACATTCTCGGACGCATTGGCGGGGACGAGTTCACCGCCTTGCTGGAGCTTGAGTTCCCCGAACAGGCTGCGAAGATCGCGGAAAAGCTGATCGAGCGAGTGTCTGTGTGCCAGCAGGTCGACGGTCTGGATGTGATGCTCGGCGTCAGTATTGGCATTGCGACGTTTCCGGATTGCGGCTCGGACCTGAGCGGTCTGTTACGGGCAGCAGATATCGCTATGTACGAAGCCAAGCGCGCCGGACGTCAGCAGTATCGTTACTACGACCAGGAAATGAACGGCCGCGCCCGTTCGCGGCTGATGCTCGAAGACAGCGTACGCACAGCCATTGCGAACAAGGATTTCACCTTGGTGTACCAACCCCAGATGTGCCTGGATGATGGGCGTCTGCGCGGTGTCGAAGCACTGTTGCGCTGGCAGCATCCGAGTGTCGGCGATGTGCCACCAGGTTTGTTTTTGCCGCTGTTGGAAGAGGCGCGCTTGATCAGCCAGTTGAGCACCTGGATCTACCAGCAAGTCGCTGCTCAGCGCCAGGCCTGGCAAGCTACCTTCGACCCTGAGCTGGTGCTGAGCGTGAGCCTGAGCAGTAGCCAGTTCAATATGCCCAACCTGGCCAACCAACTGCAGCAGGTACTGGAGCGACATGGGCTGCGTGGGCGGCAGTTGGAGGTGGAAATCGGTGAAGACTGCCTGATGAATAATCTTGAGGAGTCGACCAAACAGTTGCAGTTACTGCGCCGCATTGGCGTGCGTATAGCCCTGGATGACTTTGGTGCTGGCCACTGCTCCCTGGCCCATTTGCGCGATCTTGCGTTCGACACCCTCAAGCTTGACCCGCAGTTGGTGGCGCGCCTGCCAGGCTCGTCGCGGGATGCCGCAATGGCACGCAGCATCATCCAGTTGTGTGGGCATTTTGATGTGTTGGTGATCGCTGAAGGCGTAGAGACCCTTGAGCAAACAGAATGGCTCAAGGCCAATGGCTGCACGTATATCCAGGGGCCGTGGGCGGCGTTGCCGTTAATGGCCGAGGACGTTGCAGGCTGGTCGTACCCTCGCGGGCGTTGAATTCGCTACACTGGCGCCCGTCCCATTTGCGTTGCACACCCCCATGACTGCGTTGAAATACCTCCAGGCCTATCCCGCTGCGCTTCAGGAGCAAGTGCGTCAACTGATCGCCAAGGACCAGTTGGGTGCCTATCTGGAGCAGCGTTACCCCGAACGCCACGCCGTGCAGAGCGACAAGGCGCTGTACGCCTACGCGCTGGCCCTGAAGCAGGAACACTTGCGCAACGCACCGTCCATCGACAAGGTGCTGTTCGATAACCGGCTGGACCTGACTCATCGCGCCTTGGGTTTGCACACCACGATTTCGCGGGTACAGGGCGGTAATCTCAAGTCCAAGAAAGAGATTCGCATCGCTTCGCTGTTCAAGGAGGCCGCCCCGCAGTTTCTACGCATGATCGTGGTGCATGAACTGGCGCACTTCAAGGAATCGGACCACAACAAGGCGTTCTACAAACTCTGCCAATACATGATGCCGGACTACCATCAGGTGGAATTCGACCTGCGGGTGTACCTCACCTGGCGCGATTTGCAGGGCAAGCCCTAACCACAAGGCGACAGACCATGGATGTGAGCAAGACCAAAAGCAGCTTCTATCGCCGCCTGTATGTGGCGTATTTGATCGACAGCCAGTTGGCCAGCAGCGTCCCGGCGCTGACCGAGGCCACTGGCATGCCACGGCGCACGGCCCAGGACACGATTGCGGCGTTGGCCGACCTGGATATTGTGTGTGAGTTCGAGCAGGAAGAGGGGGCGCGTAATCACGCTGGGCATTATCGGATTCGTGATTGGGGTGCGATTGACCGGGGGTGGATCGCGGCCAATCTTGCGATGATCAAGCAGGTGTTGGGTTACCCCTGACACAGGTTGTGGCTGGACTTGCCCCCGATGAGGCCATCAAGCCCGCCGCATACCAATATGTGGAATATCGTCTTCCAGGTATTCCTCGCCCGCCACTACGAACCCATAGCGCCCGTAATACCCCTGCAAATGCGCCTGGGCTGAGAGAAAAATCGGCATTTCTGGCCAGATACTCTCAATGCGCTTGAGCGCTTCCTCCATCATTTGATGCCCCAGCCCGGTGCCCCGTGCCACCTTTGCTACGATGACGCGGCCGATCACTACGTCGTCGCCCTGGGACTCAGGGTCCAGTAACCGCAGGTAGGCCACCAGCTCATCATCTTGCCAGGCCATCAAGTGGTGGGTATCGCCCGCCAGATCCTGGCCGTCGATGTCCTGGTAAACGCATTGTTGCTCGACGACGAAGACCTCGCTTCGCAGGCGCAGGATGGCGTACAGCTGTTCCTTGCCCAAGTCGTCGTGATGTTTGCAGACCCAATCAACCGTCATGATGTGTGCTCGTATAAAGACGTGCCAAGAATAGTAAGCGCGGCGGGCGCTGGTGTCTAAAATGGTAATTTTGTGAATGGCATCAATTTGCCATCATTTGGCGCGGGCACCGCGGGTTTCTTTGTGTAATCTGCAGTGCACGCTCATTGATGAGCTACTGTTATCAGGCCACTGCCTGCCCGCCAAGGACTTTGAGCATGCCGCGATTGACTCGTGCCGTTGCTTTGATCGCCGTGTTGTTACTGGCCCAACCGGTGTTGGCACAACGCCTGCGCCTGGTGGCGGATAGCTGGCCGCCGTTTACCGATGCCACCCTGATCAATGGCGGCCTGGCCACGGATATCGTCAGCACGGCCCTGGCCCGTGCGGGGTATGCCAGTGATTTTGACCAGGTGCCTTGGGCTCGCGCCTTGAAAGGGGTGGGGGACGGACGCTACGACGTGCTGATCAACGCCTGGTACGACGAGGCCCGTACGCAGTTGGGGCAGTTTTCCGGCGAGTATTTGCTTAACCGTGTGCGCTTTCTCAAGCGTAGCGACGATCCCATTGCTTATCGCAACCTGACAGAACTGCACGACGAGACGATCGCCGTGGTGCGCGGTTACGCCTACTCGGCAGCGTTTGACCAAGACACACTGTTGCAGAAAGTGCCGGTGCACAACTTTGCCATGGCCGTGCGCATGTTGGCGGCCCGGCGCGTGCGGTTGACGCTGGAGGATGAATACGTAGCGCGTTACTACCTGGCGCGGGAATCGCCGCGGGTGCGCAATGCCGTGGCGTTTGTGGGCGAGCCCTTGAGCCAGAACAGCTTGCATATCCTGGTCAGCCTGAAGAACCCCGAACACGCGCAGATTGTTGCCGGTTTTGATCGGGAGATTGCGCGGATGAAGGCGGATGGCAGTTATGCGCGGTTGATGAAGGCGCATGGGATGTAGCGTCTGTGCGGGCCTCATCGGGGGCAAGCCCCCTTCCACAAGGGACCGGCATACACCAATCGAATGTGGGAGGGGCGGTGCGACGATTCGACTTGCCCCCCGATAGCGGCCTAAGCCGCGCTGGTGTCTTTGATCAAGTGCGCGGCCAACGTGCGCAACGGCCCCAACTGCCGACAAATCAACGCCAACTGCGTTTGCACCAACCGCTGCGCCTCATCGATCTCATCCGGCATTTGCTCCAACTCTGCCGCCAACCCTTCCTCGGCATCACTCTGGATCGCAATCGGCTGTTTGTTGGCCAGGCCGCTGGCGATCTCATCAATGCTTGCCGCCAGGCTGTTGCCTGCGCCTTCGATCAAATGCTCACGCACGTCGGCCGGTAGCTGGGTTTCGCGGTGCGCACCCAAACCCGACAAATAGCTGAGCAAGGTGTGTGACAGCACCAGAAAGCGAAAGCCTACGTCGGCCTCCTTACGAAAGTGCCCAGGCTCCATCAGCATATTCGCCAGCGTAGTGGATAGTGCGGCATCGGCGTTATGCGCGTTGCGCCGGGCCAGGCGGTAGGCCAGGTCGTCGCTCTTGCCGGCGGCGTATTGCTGCATGATCTGGCGCAGGTAGATGCTGTTGCAGGTCAGTGTATTGGCCAGCACTTTGTTCAGGCGCCGGCCTTGCCAGTCCGGCAGGAACAGGAATACCGCCAGCCCCGCGATCAGGCTGCCAAGCAGGGTATCGAACAGGCGAGGCAGAAACAGCCCGTAGCCATCGCCCACCTGGTTGAAGCAGAACAGCACCATCAGAGTGATCGCTGCAGTCGCCAGGGTGTAGCGCGTGGTGCGGTTGATAAAGAACACCAGGCCCGCAGCGATGGCGAACATCGATTGCACGACCGGGTTGGGGAACAAATCGAACAGCGCCCAGGCCACGGTCAGGCCGATGGCGGTGCCGATGATCCGCTGGCCGAGTTTGCGGCGGGTGGCGCCGTAGCTCGGCTGACAGACGAACAGGGTGGTGAGGATGATCCAGTAACCTTGGGACGCGTGGATGGCGTGTAGGGTGCCATAGCCGATGGTCAATGCCAGTGACAGGCGCAAGGCGTGCCGAAACAGCAATGACGTCGGCGTGAGTTGGGTGCGCAGGCGCGTCCACATTTCCTTGAAGTTACGCGGGGCGCGGTCCAACAGGTTGCTGTCGGTAGCGTCGGCCAGGGCATCGGGGTTGCTGGCGTCGCCCAGCAGGCGGTCAAGGGTGGACAGGTTGGCGGCCAAGGCGCGCAACGAGCGCAACAGGCCACGCCAGGCGGGGTTGCTCTGGATGCGCAGGTGCTCCAGGGAGGCGTTCAGGTCGCCCAGGGCCTCGGCGAAGCTGTCGTCATAGATGAACGGTTGGCGCAGTTGGATCGATTCGGCCAGGGTCTGGCAGGCTTTGCCTTGCTGGCGCAGCAGGCGCTGGCAGCGAAACAGCACATCGCTGTGGAAAAAGGCATCGGTCAGGGCGTTGTACGGGTAGTGAGACGAACTGGCGCGTTCGTGGATGTCCTGGGCCAGGAAATACAGCTTCAGGTAGCGGCTGACCTTCGAGCCCGGTCGGCCATTGCCGACACGGTGCAGAATGATTTCCTTGGCCGCATTCAGCGCGGCGACCACCCGGCCATTTTGCTGGGCCAGTTCCAGGCGCCGGGCTTCCACATCCAGTTGGCGGATCGGCTCGAACAAGGATGACTTGAGCTTGAGATAGCGCCCCAGCTCACGGAACAACCGCGCCAGGCTTTGCTGCACCGGCTGGTTGGAAAACAACGCCTGCCACAGCACCGACAGCACGCCGTACCAGGCGGCGCCGGCCACCAGCAGCAGCGGCTCATGCCAGAAGTCGGTGACGGCGCCGCCGCGCTGGTCCACGCCGATCATGGTATAGACCGACAGAATCAGGGTGGCCGAGGCAATCGCGCCATAGCGTTCGCCCAGCGCACCGAGCATGGTCAGGGAGAAACTGGCCAGGGCCAGGGCGATGGCAAAGATCCAGGGGGAGGGGAACAGCAATTCCACCGACAGCGCGGCGATGCTGAAACACACCAGTGTCACCGCCAGGGCGTTGAGGCGGCCCTGCCAACTGTCATCAGTCTCGGCCAGGGCACTGGCGATAATCCCCAGGAACAGCGGGATCAACAGCGTCATTTCATCCTGGTACCAACACAGCGCCATGCTGCCGGTGAGGGCGATGAACACCCGTACGCTGTAGCTGAATTTATCCAGCGCCCACAGGCGCCGCATGGACTGCTTGAACGAGGTCGATGACATGAAGTCTGGAGTCTTCCGGGACGTTGTCGCTAAATTGAGCTATCAAGGACGCCACGGCAAGTGTGCTGATCACATCCAACAGCAAATTTTTCAAGATCACTACAAAACCAATGTGGGAGGGGGCTTGCTCCCGATGGCGGTGTATCAGTAACAGATGTACTGACTGATACACCGCCATCGGGAGCAAGCCCCCTCCCACATTTTTACTGCGTTGTGTCAGGCGTATTGCGCGGCTGCGTAGCCCGACGCCCAGGCCCACTGAAAGTTGAACCCGCCCAAGTGACCGGTCACATCCAGCACTTCGCCGATGAAGTACAGGCCAGGGCTTTTCAGTGATTCCATGGTCTTGGACGACACTTCCCGCGTGTCCACTCCACCTAAGGTTACCTCGGCAGTGCGATAGCCCTCGGTGCCGGCCGGTACGAGTTGCCAGCTCCCAAGCTTTTGCGCGATATCGGCAATTTCAGCGTGGGTGTACTGCTTCATCGGTTTGGATTCGAACCAGCTTTGGGCCAGCAGGTTGGCCATCTTCTTGGTGAAAATCTCCCCCAGCAGGGTCTTTAGCTCGCTGTTGGGATGCTCGGCCTGTTGCTGTTGCAGCCAGTCATGGGCGTCATGATCGGGCAACAGGTTGATTTCCACCGTGTCGCCGGATTCCCAGTAAGACGAGATCTGCAAAATCGCCGGCCCGCTCAGGCCGCGATGGGTGAACAGCATGTTCTCGCGAAAGCTCTGGCCGTTGCAGCTCACCAGGCAATCCACTGAAGTGCCGGATAACTCACTGCACAATGGCTTGAGCTGGTCGGTGATGGTAAACGGCACCAGCCCGGCGCGGGTTGGCAGCAGTTCGTGGCCAAATTGCTTGGCCACTTGATAGCCAAAACCGGTGGCGCCCAATGTGGGGATCGACAAGCCACCGGTGGCAATCACCAGCGACTCGCAGTGCAACTCGCCGAGCGTGGTCTGCAATTGGTAGCCGCTATCGAGCCTGGCGATTTCCTCGATGGAGGTGTCCAGGTGCAGGCTCACGCCGGTCTGGATGCACTCATCGAGCAACATGCCGAGGATGTCGCTGGACTTGTTATCGCAGAACAGCTGGCCGAGTTTTTTCTCGTGGTACGGCACACCGTGCTTGGCCACCAGCCCAATGAAATCCCACTGGGTGTAGCGCGCCAGGGCCGACTTGCAGAAGTGCGCGTTATGCGAGAGGAAGTTGGCAGGCTCGGTGTACATATTGGTGAAGTTGCAGCGGCCGCCACCGGACATCAGGATCTTCTTGCCGGCCTTGTTGGCGTGGTCAATCAGCATCACTTTGCGCCCACGCCCGGCGGCGGTCAGTGCGCACATCAAGCCTGCCGCGCCGGCGCCAATGATCACAACTTCGGTCGAGCGCAAAACGGTGTCCTCATACAAATTCTGAATTGAAATACAGTCAAATGTGGGAGGGGGCTTGCTCCCGATGGCGGTGGTTCAGTCACATCTATATTGACTGAGACTCCGCTATCAGGAGCAAGCCCCCTCCCACATTTGAATCTCCATTGGTGTGCGAGATATTTACAGGATCCGCACGCGCAACGAACGGCCTTTGATCTTGCCGTCATTCAAGCGCTGCAACGCCTGCTTGGCGATCCCGCGTTCCACGGCCACGAATGCCTGGAAGTCAAAGATCGCAATCTTGCCGACCTGGGCGCCCGGAATGCCGGCTTCACCGGTCAATGCACCCAGAATGTCGCCTGGGCGGACTTTGTCTTTACGCCCGGCGGCGATGCACAGGGTGCTCATCTGCGGCAGCAGCGGGCCACCGCTTTGTGGCTTGAGGTTGTCCAGTTGGTCCCAGTTCAGCGGCGACTTCTGCAGTTGCTCGATGGCCTGGGCGCGGTGCGCTTCGGACGGCGCCACCAGGCTGATGGCGATACCGGTCTCGCCAGCACGACCGGTACGGCCAACGCGGTGGATGTGGATTTCCGAGTCGCGGGCCAGTTCGACGTTGATCACCATGTCCAGCGAGTCGATGTCCAGGCCACGGGCAGCCACGTCGGTAGCCACCAGCACCGAGGTGCTGCGGTTGGCGAACATCGCCAGTACCTGGTCACGGTCGCGTTGTTCCAGGTCGCCGTGCAGGCCGACGGCGGAAATGCCTTTGGCTGTCAGGTGGTCGACAGTTTCCTGCACTTGCTGCTTGGTGAAGCAGAACGCCACGCAGGAAGCCGGGCGGAAGTGCGCGAGCACCTTGGTCACCGCGTCCATGCGCTCTTCCGGTGAGATTTCGTAGAAGCGCTGTTCGATCTGGTCATCGGAGTGGAACGCCTCGGCCTTCACCTGCTGCGGCGCACGCATGAACTTGGACGCCAGTTGCTTGATGCTCACCGGGTAGGTGGCCGAGAACAGCAGGGTCTGGCGGCGTGGTGGGGTCTTGCTGATGATGTCTTCGATGGCGTCGTAGAAGCCCATGTCGAGCATACGGTCAGCTTCGTCGAGGATCAGGGTGTTCAGGCCGTCCAGTACCAGCGAGCCTTTGCGCAGGTGCTGCTGGATACGGCCCGGGGTGCCGACGATGACGTGAGCGCCATGCTCCAGGGAGGCGATCTGCGGGCCGAGGGACACGCCGCCGCACAGGGTCAGCACCTTGATGTTGTCTTCGGCACGGGCCAGGCGACGGATTTCCTTGGCGACCTGGTCGGCCAGTTCACGGGTGGGGCACATCACCAGCGCCTGGCAACCGAAGTAACGTGGGTTGATCGGGTTCAACAGGCCGATGCCGAAGGCGGCGGTCTTGCCGCTGCCGGTCTTGGCCTGGGCAATCAGGTCCAGCCCCTTGAGGATCACCGGCAAGCTTTGCGCCTGGATCTGCGTCATCTCGACGTAACCCAGCGAGTCGAGGTTAGCCAGCATGGCGGCGGACAGGGGCAAAGTATTAAAAGCGGTGGCGATGGTAGTCACGGGACTGGCTCTGCAAAACAAAATGTCGCGCAGTGTACCAGCCCTGTGGGATTTTCCCCGCAAGTTCTCGACGAGAAGCCCGTCAGTGCTCGATATCGTGCTCGCGGCTGACCACGCGTTTGCCGTCTTTTGGCGACAATTGCAGGAAGATCGCCGCCGCCAGCATCGCCATGATGCCCACGGTGAGGAAGGTCAACTGGAACGCGCCGAGGACACTCTCCACACCGTCATTGCCGGCCTCGGCAGTAAACCCGCCAAGCAACGCGCCGGCGCAGGCTACGCCGAGGCTGAGGGACAACTGCGCCACCACCGACAACAAACTGTTGCCGCTGCTGGCCTGGGCGTCGTCGAGGTCGATCAGGGTCACGGTGTTCATCGCGGTGAATTGCAGGGAGTTGATCGCCCCCAGCACCGCCAGCATTGCCAGCAGCAGCGGGTAGGGCGTGTGCTCGCTGACCAGGCCCATGCTCGCCAGCATGATGCCCAGAGCCAAGGTGTTGCCGGTCAGCACGATGCGATAACCGAGGCGCTCGATCAGCGGCCTTGCCACGGATTTGGCAAACATCGCCGCCGCCGCGAGTGGCAACATGCTCATCCCGGCTTCCGATGGCGAGTAACCCAGTGCCACCTGCAACAGCAGCGGTACCAGGAACGGCAGTGCGCCGCTGCCCAGCCGCGCAAACAGGTTGCCCAGAATGCCGACGGCAAAGGTGCGGGTCTTGAACAGCACCGGCGAGAACAACGGGTTATCAATATGCCCGGCGCGCAGCCAGTACGCCGCCAGGCAGGCGAACCCGCCGAACAGCAGCAATATGACCCGCAGGTGCGGCAGGTGCAGTTCGCCCAGGCCCTCCATCGCGATGGTGATCAGCACCATTGCCGCGCCGAACAGCAGGAAACCCAGGCCGTCGAAGCGCGTGCGTTCGCTGCCGCGCAGGTCGGGAATGAATTTCCACACGGCATAGCAGCCGATCATGCCCACCGGCAGGTTGATCAGGAAGATCCAGTGCCAGGTCAGGTATTGCACCATCCAGCCGCCCATGGTCGGGCCCAGTAATGGGCCGAGCAGGCCGGGGATGGTGATGAAGCCCATGATGCGCACCAACTCGGAACGTGGATAAGCGCGCAGCACTACTAGCCGCCCGACCGGCAGCATCAGCGCACCGCCCAAGCCCTGGATCACCCGTGCGCCCACCAGCATGGTCAGGCTGCTGGACAACGCGCACAGCAGCGAGCCGAGGCTGAACAGCATGATCGCGCCAAAGAAAATCTTCTTGGTGCCAAAGCGGTCGGCGATCCAGCCCGATGCGGGGATCAGCAGGGCGACGGTGAGCATGTAGGCGATCACCACCCCCTGCATGCGCAGCGGGTTCTCCGCGAGGTCCCGGGCCATGGCCGGCAGAGCCGTGTTGAGGATCGTCCCATCCAGCGATTGCATGAAGAAGGCAATCGCTACCACCCAGGGGAGCCAGCGGGCGGTCTTGGCATCGAGAGGGGCACGATTCGGCATGGGGACCCTTTTATTAGCAGGCTATGTGTTGGCGATTATGCGCCATTCGTCGCTCATTTTCCCACTGGCGGTTCGTCTAAGTCCGACAACGTTGCGTGCTCTCCGACCAGGAAATCCAGCAATGCACGGTGAACTGCCAGCGCCGCCTCCCGAGACTCCAGGTCCAGCAGGTGGCCGGTATGCTCGGCCACCGCAAAGCTGCTGCGGCCTACATATTGTTTGAACAGCTGGGCCTCGGCGGCCGGGGTGTATTCGTCCAGGGCACCGTTAAGAAAGTGCACCGGCGTCTCGATCTGTCGCAGCGCCGGCAAGTAGTTGCCATCGCCCAAGGCCAGGACCTGGTGAATGTGAAAGCGCGCCTGGCGGTACTCGGTAGTGGCCATGGTCGACAGGTGCCGATGGTTGTTGCGCTTGAGGCGCGGCGACAGGTATTTGCCGACCGTCTCGTTGAGCAGGTGGCCGACCGCAGATTTGTCATCGGCCTCGATCAACACGCGCACGCGCTCCACGTATTCGAGCATGGCCTGGTTGAGGTTGGGCGCCAGGGCCATCACCACCGAGCTTTCGATGGAGGGCGGGTTGTGCGCCAGGGTCAGCAGCGTAGAGATGCCGCCCCACGAGGCCGACACCAGATGGTTGACCTCAAAGCGTTCCACCAGGGCACGCAGGATTTGCACCTCGTCGTCCTTGGTGACCAGGTCAAGGTCGGTGTTGTGCTCGCGCGAGTAGCCGGAGAACGGCAAGTCGAACAGCAGCACATTGAAATGCTCGGCCAGGCATTTGCTGGTGCGGGCAAAGGAGCGCGTGGTGGACAGCGCGCCATTGACCATCAGTACGGTTTTTCTATGCGGATGGTTACCGAGCTGCTCTACGTGAACGTTGTAGTGTTTGAACAGCTTCTCTATGACAAAACTTCCATGGTTCATCTGAAGGCTCCAGCTTGCCCAGTCCAGGCAAGGTCATGCATCACGTGCGGGCACGTGGGTGGGGTGGCGGGATGCCATCAAGCCTTATAACGAGGAATCAGGGAGGGGACAATAGGCGGATTCGCCAAATGAGAGCACCGCAGAAAGTTTACCAGTGGGAAGGGATTTGCCTGACAGATGAGTCCACTTACAGGCAAGTCAGGCAAAGATTGATTTAAGCCAACACCAATACGGTATTTTCTTTACTGTCGAATGGTGAGTCGCCAAGAGGAACTTTGATACTCCACAAGTCGATATGGCCATCAATGACGGCGACAGAATGGCTGGAGTTGGCAAGGGTACCTATCGCTCCATTTTTTAATTCCTCAAGAGTGCCGCTGCGCATAGAGTGCTTGAGCCCAAGGCGTGTTAACGCTTCACCAGGGTGTTCTCCGTCGTTCAAGGTGTCCATTGCGGTCTTAAAGTTCTGGCTGGCCCGGTGGTCATTGTTTTCGTTCTGCGCCCGCTTTGCGCTGGCCGCATATAGAAAAACGGCATGTCGCAAGACCTTGCCGCTACCAGCGAATCCTGTGTGCTCCATGGCTTGAAGCAGTTCTTGATGGGTCAGGGTGATGCGGACATCGTCGCGCATCACTACGTCATAACCTTCAGGTGTCCGGGTTATCTTTTTATAAATACCCTCTGGATGGCTGCCGAACTTGGCCATCGCCGCCTTGATGGCTGACACCGTGACACAGTTACCTTCGGTGACTTGAAAGAAATCTCGCCATATGTTTTTTGGTCTGATGCCCGAGTCGGTGGTCGAGCGAACAATTGTACGGGCGGGGGCATCATCTTTGCGGGTGTAGGCAGCATTGAATTCGCCTTTTTCCAAGTGGCGATTGTTGATGCGACTATTATCGTAAGGGGTTGGATAGTTGAGGCCATTCAGTGGAGAGAAACCGATATTCATAGTAATTGACTCGGGGTACATAAAGGAGACTGTCGGTGAACAGGTTGTCTGAGAACTGACGGTGAGGATTTATTATTATGCGAGTTGATATCCGTGGGTGTGTACCTTCTCATCCCCAGGAAGATTTTTACCTTCCTTTATGAGCCTGCCGTTGTAGAACAGCCCACCAGCGTTACTGCCGATCAACACGGTCAGGCCATCGGCATCGCCCGCTCTTTCCATGTATTTAATAGATGAGCTCACGCCCATCCCTTCCAGAACATTTTTTACCGTACGGCCATCAATGTTGCCAATCAGTGCTGCTTCGAAACTCTGCCCAAAGGAACGCACGGGGGGCTGGAGTTGTTGACGTTTGATGTAGGCTGCGAAGATGAAGTTGGCGTCCTTTATCATGCCATCATCGTGCCCGATGAATAAGGAGTGTTGTTGGGCTTGCTCAAGTTCGTCCCGCGAGAGGGTCAATTCAAATCCGTCCCTAAAGGTGACCTGATAGGCGTTATGGGCGAATTTTACATTTGAAAAAACATCAGTTGGGCTCTGCCCGAACTTGGACATCAGCAATTTTATGACATCGGCGTGGGTTGAAGTCTCACCTTGAAAGACAAAAGGTCTTTGCGTATAAAACCCGGTGACCAGGTTATCTGGTTTCTGTCCATTTCGTTTGGCAGAAAGCTCCGGAAGTTCATGGTCGGCCTGAACATCACCTTCAGTGGGAAGGGGTTCGAGCGTGAAGGTGGGAGGTGTTGATATCTGAGGGACCGCAATAGGCGTGGGCATGGAGGTGTGGGGGGCCTTGAGGACAATAAAGCTTTCTATCCATTGTGGTACTTTTTTCTTGTGCC
Source organism: Pseudomonas sp. W2Aug9 (assembly GCF_023127755.1). Classification (NCBI taxonomy): domain Bacteria; kingdom Pseudomonadati; phylum Pseudomonadota; class Gammaproteobacteria; order Pseudomonadales; family Pseudomonadaceae; genus Pseudomonas; species Pseudomonas sp. W2Aug9. Next base: position 241,914 of record NZ_SPKL01000008.1, read on the forward strand.
CGTAGTTTTCCATAAAGCCGTCATTAATCATGCCGCGCTTACTCGAAAATACCTTCATTGCCGGTACGGCTACCTGGTTCCCTACGTCCTGAGACCACACATGCTGTAGTTGGTAGTCAAGCCCTAAAAGCTTTAAACCCTCGTACCCGCTGATCCCGTAATCAGAAGAGCTCAGAACAGCACCAAAGCTGTGTTGGTGAATATGGGTGCGATAATCGATTTTTCTGTAGTTGTATTGTGCTTCAAGGTGCTTGCGTTTATTCATGATCGCAAAAATAAAGCGTGCATCTTTTAGCATGCCCTCATCGTCGCCCGCAAACTTGGCATGGTGGGTAGCCAGTGCTAGTTCATCGTTGGATATATGCAGTTTGAAGTCGTCTTTCATGGTGATGTTGTAGCCGTTTCCGGTGTCCTTGACTTCATCAAAAATACTCAAGGGGCTCTGGCCGAGGCCCGACATGGCGGCCTTAATTACCGCCACCCAGTCATCGTGGTCATAACGGCCAAAGTAGGGGTATTTTTCATAGGTGGCATACAAGCCAGTCCACAAGTTACTGGGTGGGGCGCCTCTATCTTTTCCTGACATGACATGTGTTGCGGATGTTTCGGTAGGCACGGCGCGGAGGAGGTGTGAAGACAATAGTTTGTTTTCAGCGCTCGACGTGTTATTTGCGGATTTGCCCCTTGTTTGTGAATAGCTATTTACGCTCGACCGATGACTGCCGGTGGGCGTCGAAATGCTCAGGCTCATAAGTATGCTCCGCAGTTGATAGTGGGTTGCCCGCAAATGAATCACTGTTGTAAGTGTCCTGTTGCTGCAATGCGTTCCCGCTATAGGTGAGAGGATAGGTTACAGAGAGTGACCTCGATTGGTTTTGGATGCAGGATAAATCCGGCCTTGGGTCGGTTTGTACGCAGGAAGGGAAATAGCCGGACACTTATATAACTAATGGCAGCCGGAGTGGCTGCCATTAGTTTTTACGCGGGCTGTGAAAGTTTCACAGCGTCAAGGTCAGGCGCTTGACCAAGGCACCCGGCAGCAGGTTGGAGGCGGTATTGCGCTGGCTGTAAGTGCTGGCCGAGAGCAACAACTCCCGATCAGCGGTCAGGGCCTCAAGTTGCGAGCCGAGCAACTGATAGACACTGTCATCAAAACGCATGGTGCTGACCGGCGCCTTGATTTCGCCGTTTTCCACCCAGAACGTGGCGAAGCGCGTCATGCCGGTCAGGCGCGCCGCTGGCAGGTCGGAATAGTTCAGGTACCAGAGGTTGCTGATATATAACCCGGTGCCCAACTGCTTGAGGATATCGGCCTGGGCCAGGCTGCCTGCCGCCATTTGCAAGGCGCTGGGCGACTCGTCGCTGCTGGCGCCGTTGGTGCTCAAACCGTATTCGGCGGCGCTGCGAGAGTTGATCAACTGGCCCTCGGCCTTGCCTGCCCGGATCAGGGGCACATCCCCGCGCGGGTAGCCTTCGGTGGAAAACGCCTGGCTCAGGGAACCGCTGATCTGTTCATTGATTGTCACCAGCGGGCTCAGTGATTGTTCACCGGCATACAGGCGCTGCAACGAACTGCCTTTGCTGGCGATGGCCTGGGCCGAAAAACCACCCCAGGTAATGATGCTGATGATTTCTTCCAGCGCTGGCGGTGCAAGGTAGGCACGGTATTGGCCGGGCGCCAGCTTGTGCAGCGGCCGCCCCAGAAACGCCAGTTGCTCGCGGGCCTGTTGAAAGCGTGCGGCAAATTCGGCGCTGTCCCAAGTGTGCCCGGCGTAGCTGGCCTTGACCGCTTCGCCATTGGCGTGGAACAGGCTGAAATCGAAGTTGAAGCTGTTGGCGCAATGCCAGCCGAACGCGCCCGAGGAACTGGCGAAACCACGGCTGATGGGGCCGGCAGCGTAGAAGCCGACCAGGTCGACGCCGTCGGCAGACTGGCTGATATCGTCCAGCACCTGGTCCAGGGCCGGCAGCGGCCGTCGCTGTTCGTTGCTGCTTTGCCAGGCGTTGTGGTTGAGCAGCAGGTACGGATCACGTGGCAGCAGCGGCAGGGTTTCACGCAGCTGTTGCAGGGCATCGGCCAGACGCTGGCGATCCAGTGCCGCCTCGCCGGACAGGGTGATGCCCAGGTCGGCGTGGCGGCCATCGTTGATTAGCTTGAGGTTCAGGCTGGCCTGTTGCACTTGGCCGGCCTGGCGCACCTGTGCGTGGTTAAAACGCACGAACTCGGACGATTCATCCGCGTAACCCAGGTGGAACTGCTCCTTGTCGGTGACGGCCTGCTTGAGCCAGTCCACCAGTGCCTTGAAGTGGTTCATCAGGCATCGCCCCCAAATACGTCAATGTTACTGAATACACAGGCCGGCGACGCATGGCCGACGCGGATCACCTGGTTGGGCTCGCCCTTGCCGCAGTTGGGCGTGCCCAATACCTTGAAGGTGCTGGCGTCGCCGACCGCGCTGAGGTTGCGCCAGAATTGCGCGGAAATTGCCCGATAGTTGGGGTTCTTCACCACGCCCTTGAGTTCGCCGTTTTCGATCAACTGGCCCCACTCGCAACCGAACTGGAACTTGTTGCGCGCATCGTCGATGGACCACGAACGGTTGGTCGACATCAGGATGCCGTTTTCAATGCCACCCACCAGTTGCTCCATGCTTTTATCGCCGGCCTCGATATTCAGGTTGGCCATGCGGTCGATGGGCGGGCGGTTCCAGCCGCAGGCGCGGCTGTTGGCAACGCCTGGCAAGTCGGCGCGAAATTGCGACAACGCACCGCCCAGGGGCTTGAGCAGCAGGCCATCGCGGATCAGGAATTGCTTGCTGGCGCGGGTGCCGTCGTCGTCATGGCTGTAGCTGGCGAGCTGTTCGGGGATGTCCGGGTCGAAGGTCACGTTAAGCAGCGGTGAGCCGTATTGCAGATGGCCGAAGTCGCTGGCCTTCACAAAACTGGTGCCGGCGTAGTTACGCTCGTCACCGAGGATGCGGTCGAGTTCCAGCGGATGGCCGATGGACTCGTGGATCTGCAGGATCATCTGGTCGGGCATCAGCAGCAGGTCACGTTGGCCGTGGGGCGTATTGGGTGCGAGCAGCAATTGCAGGGCTTCGTCGGCCACCTTGCGGGCGGCGCCCACCAGGCCAAAGCGCTGGATCACACCGGCACTGCCTTGCTGGCCGAAGTTGGTACCGCCCAGGGTGCGGGTCTGGCTGTCGTTGCCGTCGAAGGCGGTGACACTCAGGCCAGGGAAGACGAAGCGCTGAGCCTGGCGCAATTGCGCGCCGGCGCTGTTGAGGTAGATCTGCTCAACATGGGTGGTGCCCAGGCTGACTTCCCAAGTCACCAGGCGTTCATCCTTGGGCACGGCGGCAGATTCATCGCCGAGCAATTGGTAGCAGTCGCTCAGGGGTGGGAAGGGCTGATCAAGGTCCGGAGACAGGTAGTCGGCGACTTCATTGGAAACCGGCTGCTGGTGCAGGTCGAGCAGGGCGTGGGGCTGGATCATCCGGGCTTGCTGTTCGGCGCGCTCAAGGGCCGCTTGCAGGCCGGCAAGGGAAATGTCGTTGGTCGCGGCATAGGCTTCCACGCCATTGAGACGCACGGTAAGCATGGCGCCTTCATCGTGGCTCAGGTGTGGTGGCTCGGCGACGTTCTTGCGTACCGACAGGTACTGACCGGATTCGCGTACGTAGCGCAGGGAGAAGAATTCGGCACGGGTGCGCAGGGCACTGAAGTGCTGTTTGAGCCGCTGGTGGTTGTCGAACATTCGGAGAACCTCCTTGTAGTGGAGCGCTGAGGCAGCAGTGGCAGCGTGGGGTGTGAGTGCGGCATCAGGGTAGGCGGGTGTGGAGGAGGTATCAAGTTTGGGGCTTCGGCTTAGATAATTATGTGCTTTCTTATTGGGTTCTTATTCGTAAATAGACTACCTGGCTGTTAGTTTTCACAGGTGGCGGCATCTGTTTAATTATGTAGCTTTAAGATGTGCGGCAGAGATTGCCGCGTTTATTTAATAAGGTGAATTTTATGAGCACGGATCGTGGAAAGTCATTTATAGCTTCGGTGTGGGTAGAAGGCGTGCCCGTAAGTTTTTCTAAAGTCGAAGATAGTCACGGAACACCTCGTAATAAAGAATGGAAATATATGTGCGCGAATTCTCACGCTGATGAGCCTGCGCAGATATATTTCAGGTATAGACATGATCACTATGTTTTATTTTTTAGGGGGGGTGGAGCAGCCGGTGCTGGGTGTATCGGCTCGGTCAGGGAGACATCAGGAACGACCCTGGGTGGCGCTTCTACACATGATTTCCTCTGTGGGGGGGAGCCGGATGATGATTCTATGTATGTTTATTTGCTCAACTCTGCTGGGGAGCATGTCACACTCGATCACCTTAGCCAAGATGAAGTAAAAGTGGGTATGCATTTCCATTTTCCGAAAACCTTTGCCAAGACTACTTATTCACTTTGTTTGAAGGAGAAAAAGAATGTTTTATCACAATGGTGGGCCCACCTAGTGGCCGTAGGCGCAGGTATAGTTCCAAGTAATCCAATTTTTACACTGAAAATTTTGGAGCGTAACGCCGCTTATTTAAGCCAACCCAATGAAGTATGAAGTCTTGGCAATTTTCACATAGCCCGAAGGGGTTAGTGGCCGTGGTGTTGCAGGAGCGAGTAAGACCAGATGTCCCCTCGCTCCTGCATTAGCAGTATCAGTGCGCAGCCGGCCCTACTTCACGCATCGGCTTGCCACGCACCGGCGCATCGCCTGCCACGTAGTAGTCGGCGGTGCTGCGCGGCAGCGGCTTGCGGCCACGGATCTTGTCGGCGATTTTTTCGGCGATCATGATCGTCGGCGCGTTCAGGTTACCGGTGGTGATGATCGGCATGATCGACGCATCGACTACACGCAGACCCTGCATGCCATGCACGCGGCCTTCGCCATCCACTACGGCCATCTCGTCGGTGCCCATCTTGCACGAGCAGGACGGGTGGAACGCTGTTTCGGCGTGCTCGCGGATGAACTTGTCGAGCTGCTCATCGGTTTGCACTTCAATACCCGGGCTGATTTCGCGGCCACGGTATTGATCCAGTGCCGGCTGCTGCATGATTTCACGGGTCAGGCGGATGCCATCGCGAAACTCCTGCCAGTCCTGCTCGGTGGCCATGTAGTTGAAGAGGATGCTCGGGTAGTCCCGTGGGTTCTTCGACTTCAGTTGCACGCGGCCACGGCTTGGCGAACGCATGGAGCCCATGTGTGCCTGGAAACCGTGCTCTTTCACACCGTTGCTGCCGTTGTAGTTAATCGCGACCGGCAGGAAGTGGTACTGGATGTTCGGCCATTCGAATTCCGGACGCGAACGGATAAAACCGCCGGCTTCGAACTGGTTGCTGGCGCCAATGCCAGTGCCGTTGAACAGCCACTCGGCACCGATGGCTGGCTGGTTGTACCAGAGCAGCGACGGGTACAGCGACACCGGCTGGGTGCACGCATATTGCAGGTACAGCTCAAGGTGATCCTGCAGGTTTTCGCCGACGCCCGGCAGGTCGTGGACCACCGGGATGTCGAGGCTTTCCAGCAGCTTGGCCGGGCCGACACCGGAGCGTTGCAACAACTGCGGCGAAGCGATTGCACCGCTGCACACCAATACTTCTTTACGCGCACGGGCTTCAACGCGCTCTTCGGCGGCGCCGATCAGGTAGCGCACGCCAACGGCACGCTTGCCTTCGAACAACACTTTGTCGGTAAGGGCATGGGTGACGATGGTCAGGGTCGAACGCTTTTTAGCCGTGTCCAGGTAACCGCGTGCGGTGCTGGCGCGACGGCCATTCGGCGTGACGGTACGGTCCATCGGGCCGAAGCCTTCTTGCTGGTAACCGTTCAAGTCTTCGGTCCGCGGGTAACCGGCTTGTACGCCGGCTTCGACCATGGCGTGGAACAACGGGTTGTTGCCCGCTTTCGGCGTAGTCACGCTGACCGGGCCTTCGCCACCGTGGTAGTCGTTCGGGCCAATATCGCGGGTTTCTGCCTTGCGGAAATACGGCAGGCAATCGAGGTACGTCCAGTCTTCCAGACCGGGCAGCTTCGACCAGTTGTCATAGTCCATGGCATTGCCACGGATATAGCACATGCCGTTGATCAGCGAAGAACCACCCAGGCCCTTGCCGCGCCCGCACTCCATCCGGCGACCGTCCATGTGTGGCTCTGGATCGGTTTCGTAGGCCCAGTTGTAGCGGCGGCCTTGCAGCGGGAAAGCCAGGGCGGCGGGCATCTGGGTACGGAAGTCGAGGCGGTAGTCCGGGCCACCGGCCTCCAGCAGCAAAACGGTGACGCCTTCGTCTTCGGTCAGACGGGTCGCCAGGGTGTTACCGGCGGAGCCGGCACCCACAATGATGTAATCGTATTCTTGGGACATTGGATGCACCCTCTTTGAAGTCTAGTCAGGTCGGGCCTCATCGGGAGCAAGCCCCCTCCCACATTTGATCGGGTTCACACAGTCAAAGGTGGGAGGGGGCTTGCCCCCGATGGCGGCCTTACAGGCAATACAAGGCTCGGGTGTTAGAACACCGAGGCGTAATCGCCCAGCTCAACCTGTACTGATTTGATGCGGGTGAAGTTGTTCAGCGAGCTGATCCCGTTCTCACGGCCCACACCGGATTGCTTGTAGCCACCGACCGGCATCTTGGCGTCGGACTCGCCCCAGGCGTTGATCCAGCAGATACCCGCTTCCAGTTGATGAATCACGCGGTGGGCGCGATTCAGGTCCTTGGTCACCAGGCCGGCAGCCAGACCGAAGTCGGTGTCGTTGGCGCGACGGATCACTTCTTCTTCGGTCTCGTAGGTGAGGATGCTCATCACTGGGCCGAAGATTTCTTCACGCACGATGGTCATGTCATCGGTGCAGTCGGTGAACACGGTCGGAGCCACGAAGGCGCCTTTGGCGAAGTCGCCATCGGTCAGGCGATCGCCGCCGCACAGCAGGCGGGCGCCTTCTTCCTTACCTTTGGCGATGTAGCCCAGCACGCTTTCCATGTGGGCGAAGCTGACCAGCGGGCCGAAGTTGGTGTTGTCGTCCTGCGGGTCGCCGACACGGATGCGCGCAACGCGCTCGACAATCTTGGCTTCAAACGCAGCTTGCAGATGCTTGGGCACGAACACACGAGTGCCGTTGGTGCAGACCTGGCCGGAGCTGTAGAAGTTGGCCATCATCGCGATATCGGCGGCGCGATCCAGGTCGGCGTCTTCGAACACGATCAGTGGCGACTTGCCGCCCAGTTCCATGGTCACTTCCTTGAGCGACGAGCTCGAGGCGCTGGCCATGACTTTCTTGCCGGTGTCGGTGCCGCCGGTGAACGAGACTTTCTCGATGCGCGGGTGCTCGGTCAACCAGGTGCCGACTTCACGGCCGCTGCCGGTCAGTACGTTGAACACACCAGCCGGAACGCCGGCTTCGGTGTAGATCTCGGCCAGTTTCAGGGTGGTCAGCGAGGTGACTTCGCTTGGCTTGAAGATCATCGCGTTGCCTGCGGCCAGGGCCGGGGCGGATTTCCACAGGGCGATCTGGATCGGGTAGTTCCACGCGCCGATACCGGCGACTACACCCAGCGGCTCGCGGCGAGTGTAGACGAAGGAGGTGTCGCGCAGCGGGATCTGCTCGCCTTCGATGGCTGGCACCAGGCCTGCGTAGTATTCCAGCACGTCGGCGCCGGTGACGATGTCGACGTACTTGGTTTCGGAGAAGGCTTTACCGGTGTCCAGTGTTTCCAGGGCGGCCAGTTCATCGTTGCGCTCGCGCAGGATGTCGACAGCACGACGCAGGATGCGCGAACGCTCCATGGCGGTCATGGCAGCCCAGATTTTCTGGCCCTTTTCAGCGCTGACCACGGCACGCTCGACGTCTTCTTTCGTGGCGCGTTGCACTTGGGCGAGAACTTCACCGTTAGCCGGGTTGATGGCTTCGAAGGTGGCATCGCTGCCAGCGTCGCTGTAGCCGCCGTCAATGTAGAGTTTTTGCAGGTCGAAACGGGCCATAAAGTCCTCGCAAGTGCATAAGTGGTTGGCGTTACCCGCCGTACAGTGGGCCATGGAGTTGTGGCAACACTGAGCGACGGACGTTCAGGGGTTGAGCGTTTATAAGTGCTCTAACTCACCTGCTTGGCCAATTGGAAATCCATGTATTCGTAAGCGATCCGTTGCGCTTGCTCCGTGTCGAAAGCGTCTCCCGACAGGGCGCCGCGCAACCACAAACCGTCGATCAAAGCCGCCAGGCCGCGGGCTGCGCTGCGTGCCTCGGGTAACGGCATCGCACGGCGGAACTGGCAACACAGGTTGGAATACAGACGGTGATCGTTGATCCGCTGCAACCTGTGCAATGACGGGTGGTGCATGCTGGTGGCCCAGAAGGCCAGCCAGGTTTTCATTGCCGGGCCATTGACCTGGCTGGCGTCGAAGTTGCCTTCGATGATCACCTGAAGGTGTGCCCGTGGGCTGTCTTCCTTCAAGGCACGCCTGCGTTCGTGGACGTTCTCGATCAACGCATTCATCAGGTAGCGCATGGTCGCTGCGATCAGGCCGTTCTTGTCCTGAAAGTAGTGACTGATGATGCCGTTCGAGACGCCGGCCAGCCGCGCAATCAGCGCAATGCTGGCATCTCCCATTCCGACCTGATCGATGGCCGTCAAAGTGGCTTCGATCAACTGCTGGCGGCGTATGGGTTGCATACCGACCTTGGGCATGTAGCACCTCTCCTTAGGCCTGCCGATGGGCGATCCACGTCCGTCGGCTTGAGGGCCAGTCTATTTTGTTTTGATTGAACGTTCAATCAACAAAGAATAAGATCTGCGACAAATGGTCGCTGCCTACAGATATTTCCTACCTGCGAGCTGCAACCTCTGACACCTGCAAAAACCCTTGAAACAGGCCACTTCAGAGCCTGATCACCGCTTCGGCGGGCTCAAGAATTTTCGGGGTGTCTTTATAACACCCGTCCGTCGACTGCCGAAAAATCGATGTCCCGGGATAACCGTTGCCTTGTGTTTCTCTCTCGCACTGCCTGGAGCATCTGCGCCATGAGTTCTGCCTCTCTTATAAAGACCCCGCCGGAAAAGGTCCGGGTCAACGGTTGGGTGTTCTACACCTCCACCGCGCTGATTCTGATATTGACCGCCATTCTGATCATCGCCCCGCAGGAGGCCGGGCGCCTGCTCGGCGTAGCCCAGGCGTGGCTGTCGAAAAGCTTCGGCTGGTACTACATGGTGGTTATCGCCGCCTACCTGGTGTTTGTGGTCGGTCTGGCGTTTTCGTCCTACGGGAAATTGAAACTGGGTAGTAAGGACGACACCCCGGACTTCAGCTACGGCGCCTGGGCCGGCATGTTGTTCTCGTCGGGCATCGGCATTTCGCTGTTGTATTTCGGTGCGTCCGAGCCGTTGGACCACTACTTCAACCCGCCCGAAGGCGCAGCGGCCAGCAATGGCGCGGCACGCCAGGCGCTGCAACTGACCTTTCTGCACTGGGGCCTGCACGGCTGGGCGATCTATGCCCTGGTCGGTTTGGCCGTGGCGTACTTTGCCTACCGCCATAACCAGCCGCTGGCCTTGCGTTCGGCGCTGTACCCATTGGTGGGCGAGCGTTGGGTGAAGGGCGCGGCCGGCCATGCGGTAGACGGCTTCGGCATGTTCGTCACCTTGCTGGGGCTGGTGACCAACCTGGGTATCGGCTCGATGCAGGTGTCGTCGGGGCTGGAAAACCTGTTCGGCATGGAGCACAGCAACACTAACTTGCTGATCGTGATCATCGTGATGAGCACCGTAGCGACCATCGCTGCTGTATCGGGCGTGGAGAACGGCATTCGCCGCCTGTCCAACCTCAACATCGTGCTGTTCAGCGGCTTGCTGATTTTTGTGCTGCTGTTCGGCCCGACCCTGCACCTGCTCAACGGCCTGGTGCAGAACACCGGCGATTACCTCAACGGCATCATTCTGAAAACCTTCGACCTGTATGTGTACGAAGGCGACGCCGACAAGACCGAGCGCTGGATGGGCCTGTGGACCCTGTTCTACTGGGCCTGGTGGATTTCCTGGGCGCCATTTGTGGGCATGTTCATCGCGCGTATTTCCCGTGGCCGTACCGTGCGTGAACTGGTGGCGGGCGTATTGCTTATCCCGCTGGGCTTTACCCTGGCGTGGCTGTCGATCTTCGGTAACTCGGCCCTGGACCTGGTGTTGAACCACGGGGCGGTGGAGTTGGGCAAGACGGCTCTGGAGCAGCCGTCCATGGCCATCTACCAACTGCTTGAGCATTACCCAGCATCGAAAATTGTTATCGGCGTATCGATCTTCGTGGGCTTTGTGTTGTTCCTGACCCCGGCGGATTCCGGCGCGGTGATGATGGCCAATCTGTCCTGCAAAGGCGGCAATGTGGACGAAGATGCGCCGCACTGGTTGCGGATCTTCTGGTCGGCGGTCATTACGCTGGTGACGATCGGTCTGTTGTTTGCCGGCAACTTCGAAGCCATGCAAACCATGGTAGTGCTGGCAGGGCTGCCGTTCTCGGTGGTGCTGATCTTCTTTATGTTCGGTTTGCACAAGGCGATGCGCCAGGACGTGGCCATCGAACAGGAGCAGGCGCAACTGGCTGAACGCGGGCGTCGTGGGTTCAGCGAGCGCTTGACGGCGCTGGACCTGCAACCGAGCCAGGCCACCGTGCAACGCTTTATGGACAAGCACGTAACGCCGGCGCTGGAAGAAGCGGCGGTTGCGCTGCGTGAGCAAGGTTTGGAAGTGCAGACACTGCTGGGCAAATCCAAGCGCTGCATTGGTGTGCGCATCGAGATGGAAGAGGGCAACCCGTTTGTCTACGAAGTGAGCCTGGATGCTTACTCGTCGGCGCCGGCTGACTTGCCTGAAGAAGAGCGCACCCGTTATTACCGTGCCGAGGTGTACCTGCACAACGGGCCTCAGGAATACGACCTGATGGGCTTCACCCAGGAACAGATCACCCGGGATGTGCTCGATCAGTTTGAAAGCCATCGGCAGCTCCTTGGCCGTGTCTATAGCTGATAGTTGAAGCCTGGTGGTGCTTTGAATGTGGGAGGGGGCAAGCCCCCTTCCACATTTTGCTTTGCAGTGTTTGCTAGCCCAGGTTCTTGCCTAAGAGGGCATGGTAGAGCTCACTGTCACCCAAGATCCCCACCACCTTGTTGTTGTCATGCAACACCAGCTTGTTCCCCGTCTGGTAGCGAATCTGCAACGCATCGCGCATACCGATGTTGGAGTCCACCAGCGTCGGCACCCGGCCCAGACCTTCCACCGCTTGCCCCGGCGCCCAATTCTGCAGGCTCATCGCCACGCCATTCTGGCGTGCGCCCTGGATGGTGTTGCCTTCGGCCAGGTCCAGCCACGAGTCACCACCCGGATCAAGGCACACCGAACCGTTCACGCGCTTGCAGTTGTCCAGCGTGCGCATCAGGCTGCGTCCGCACAGCACGTTCAGTGGGTTGGTGTGGGCGACGAAGGTGCGCACATAGTCGTCCGCCGGGTTCAGCACGATCTCTTCCGGCACGCTGTACTGGATGATCTTGCCGTCTTTCATGATCGCGATACGGCTGCCCAGTTTCAGCGCTTCATCCAGGTCGTGGCTGACGAACACGATGGTCTTGCTCAACTTGCGTTGCAGCTCCAGCAGCTCATCCTGCAAACCTTGGCGAATCAGCGGGTCGAGGGCCGAGAAGGGTTCGTCCATCAGCAGGATATCGGCGTCCATCGCCAGGGCGCGGGCCAGGCCGACGCGTTGCTGCATACCGCCGGACAGCTCGTCGGGCTTCTTGTTGCGCCATTGGCTCAGGCCCACCAGTTCAAGCTTTTCATCCACCAGCGTGCGCCGTTCCTTCTCCGGACGGCCCTGCATTTCCAGGCCGAAGCTGATGTTCTCGCGCACCGTCAGCCAAGGCATCAGGGCGAACTTCTGGAACACCATGGCGATGCGTTTGGTGCGCATCATTTTCAACTCGGCGGGGGTGCAGGAGGCGATGTCGATCTGGCGACCTTCATGCTCTACAAACAGTTGGCCACGGCTGACGGTGTTGAGGCCGTTGATGCAGCGCAGCAGGCTTGACTTGCCGGAACCCGACAAGCCCATCAGCACACAGATCTCGCCTTTCTCGATATCCAGGCTGGCCTTTTCAACGCCGACAATCTGCCCGGTCTTCTTCAGAATTTCGTTACGGCTCATGCCCTGGTCCAGCAGCTTGAGCGCTTCGCGTGGGTCTTTGGAAAAGATCACGTCGACATTGTCGAATCGGATAATGCTCATGCATCACCCCCTACTTTAGCGTCGGGTTGTTTGCAGATACGGTCGAGCATGATGGCCAGCAAGACGATCGCCAGGCCCGCTTCAAAGCCCAGGGCAATGTCAGCGGTGTTCAGTGCGTTGACCACCGGCTTGCCGAGGCCGTCGGCACCCACCAGGGCGGCGATCACCACCATCGACAACGACAGCATGATGCATTGGGTAATGCCGGCGGCGATGCTCGGCATGGCGTGGGGCAACTCGATGCGCGAGAGCAACTGGCGGCGCGAGCAGCCAAAGGCTTTACCGGCGTCCATCAGCTCTTGCGGCACATCGCGGATACCCAGGTAAGTCAGGCGGATCGGCGCGGCAATCGCGAACACCACCGTGGAAATCAGCCCGGGCACCACACCCAGCCCGAAGAGGGTCAGGGTAGGGATGAGGTAGACGAAGGTCGGTACGGTCTGCATCAGATCGAGCACCGGCCGCATCATGGTGTAGAACATCGGCTTGTGCGCGGCAACAATACCCAGCGGCACGCCGATGACCACGCAGACCAGGGTGGCGAACAGCACCTGCGCGAGGGTTTCCATGGTTTCCTGCCAGTACCCCAGGTTGAGGATCAGCAGGAAGGAGGCAATGACAAACACCGTCAGGCCCCATTTGCGTTGAATAAAGTGAGCCAGCAGCGCAATCAGACCGATCAATGCCAGCGGATTGAACCAGGTCAGCGCAAACGTCACGCCGTGGATCATCGTTTCCAGTGTCGATGCGATTGCGTCGAAATAGTTGGCACCGTGTTGGGTCAACCAGTCGACGAAGGCAGCGATGTACTGGCCTAGAGGGATTTTCTGTTCAGTCAGCATGGTAGTGAATGTCCACATGCGAAGGGGAAAACATCCCGTGCCAGCGCACCGGCCCGGGGTCAGCGGGTGCTATTTGGCGAGGTAAGCTTTGACGGCATCGAGCCCTGGTTTGCCATCGACGGTGGTGACACCGGCGAGCCAGGTGTCGAGCACTTGCGGGTTCTTCTGCAGCCAGGCCTTGGCGGCGGCGTCGGCCTTCATCTTGTCGTCCAGGACGTTACCCATCAGGGTGCTTTCCATGTCCAGCGTGAACACCAGGTTTTTCAGCAACTGGCCGACGTTGCTGCATTCCTGGGTGTAGCCCTTGCGGGTGTTGGTGTAGATGGTGGCCTGGCCATAGTTGGGGCCGAACGAATCGTCGCCGCCGGTCAGGTACTTCATCTTGAAGCGGGTGTTCATCGGGTGCGGTTCCCAGCCGAGGAACACAATGGCCTGGTTGCGCTTGGAGGCGCGTTCAACCTGGGAGAGCATCCCGGCTTCGCTGGACTCGACCACCTTGAAGCCGGCGGTCTTGAGGCCGAAGGCGTCTTTGTCGATCAGTGTCTGGATAGTGCGGTTGCCGTCGTTGCCCGGCTCGATGCCGTAGATCTTGCCGCCCAGCTCATCCTTGAATTTGGCGATATCGGCGAAGTCTTTCAGGCCCTTGTCGTACAGCGCCTGTGGGACCGCCAGGGTGTACTTGGCGTTTTCCAGGTTGGCGCGCACGGTTTCCACGGTGCCGGCATCACGGTACTGCTTGATGTCGTTTTCCATGGTCGGCATCCAGTTGCCGAGGAATATGTCCATGTTCTTGCCGTCGGCCAGGGACTTGTAGGTCACCGGTACCGAAATCATCGTGGTGCGCGGTTTGTAGCCCAGGCCCTTGAGGATTTCGCTGGTGGTCGCGGTGGTGACGGTGATGTCGGTCCAGCCGACATCGGAGAAGTTGACGGTCTTGCACTGTTCCGGTTCTGCGGCGTGTGCCATGACGGGCAGACTCAGCATGGCGGCCAACAACAACGAGGGTGAACCTTTCATCGGGGTAGACTCCTGTGTCTTTTCTGGCGGCATTCGCCGCGCTTTATAAGTGTTGCGGTTGGAGCGTGCGAGAACAGCTCTGGCGCGGTGCCTTGCAAACGAGTCGAGACTGATCATGTACTAGTGAAAATCTGACGCCTACAGGGGGCGTCGTATCCAGTACAGGGAGGGTCGCATCCAGTACCGATGACGTCGCTTACAGCTTTTTCCCAAGGTAAAACTGCTGTTTTTACCCATCTGCACCGCAAAAAACGGCCACAACAGGCGTTCGCACGCGAGCGACGCTGGTGAGCATGGATGCGTCGGTGTGAGACGCCGGGGCGAGCAACAAAAGCTTGATGATGCCGCCATCTGGGCGATCTGAGCGTAGCACCTCGTTCAAGCCCGGCCCGCGCTTATCGAGGAGTTACACGTTAATGGCTATCAGCGTTTTCGACCTGTTCAAGATCGGCATCGGGCCTTCGAGTTCTCACACCGTGGGCCCCATGCGCGCCGCGGCGTTGTTCGTGCAGGCGTTGCGTGAGCGTGAACTGTTGGAACGGGTTCGGCGTGTCGAAGTGCAACTGTACGGCTCGTTGTCTGCCACTGGCATCGGCCATGGCAGTGACACCGCAACCATCATGGGCCTGATGGGCGAGTGGCCGGACGCAATCGACCCCTCGCAAATCGGCGTACGCATTCAAACCTTGCGTGAAACCGACACCCTGTTGCTGGACAGCCGCTTGCCGGTGCCATTTGTGTGGGCGCGGGACATGCGCTTGCTCGACGAGAACCTGCCGTTCCACCCCAACGCCATGACCCTGGTGGTATGGGGCGATGACGGCGAACTGCATCGCGATACCTACTATTCGGTCGGCGGTGGCTTTGTGGTGGATGAGGCCCAGGCCCGAAGCGGCGTGGCCGATATGGACCGCACCGAATTGCCTTACGATTTTTCCAGTGCGGTGGAGCTGTTGCAGCTGTGCAAGACCCACAACCTGCGCGTCGCCGAACTGATGCTGGCGAACGAAAAGACTTGGCGCTCCGAAGAAGAAATCCGCAGCGGCCTGATGAAACTCTGGCGCGCCATGCAGGATTGCGTGGAGCAGGGCCTCAAGCACGAAGGCATCCTGCCCGGCGGCCTCAATGTGCGCCGTCGCGCCGCCAAGTTGCATCGCAGTTTGCAAGAGCTGGGCAAACCCAATGTGATCGGCTCGACCTTGAGCGCCATGGAGTGGGTCAACCTGTTCGCCCTTGCGGTCAACGAAGAAAACGCCGCCGGTGGGCGCATGGTGACGGCGCCCACCAATGGCGCGGCGGGGATCATCCCGGCAGTGCTGCACTACTTCATGAAGTTCAGTGAGGAGGTCACCGAAGCCAACGTGGTCGACTATATGCTCGGCGCGGCGGCGGTAGGTATCTTGTGCAAGAAGAACGCTTCGATCTCCGGTGCTGAAGTCGGCTGTCAGGGTGAAGTAGGCTCGGCTTGCGCGATGGCCGCAGCTGGCTTGGCGGAGATTCTAGGTGCCACGCCGGAGCAGGTGTGCAACGCCGCTGAAATCGGCCTGGAACATAACCTCGGCCTGACCTGCGACCCGGTCGGCGGCCTGGTACAGGTGCCGTGTATCGAGCGCAATGCGATTGCGGCGGTGAAGGCCATCAACGCGGCGCAAATGGCCCTGCGCGGCGACGGCCAGCACTTTATCTCCCTGGACCGGGTGATCCGCACCATGCGTGATACCGGGGCCGATATGCATGACAAGTACAAAGAGACATCACGCGGTGGGTTGGCGGTGAGTGCGGTTGAGTGCTGAGACCCAGTCGCCTGCATCGGGGCTTGCCCCCTCCCACACTTGATTTGTGAACACCTTCAAAATGTGGGAGGGGGCTTGCCCCCGATAGCAATAGTGCAGACACAATTGCTCATAAAGTGAACACCAGATCAAAAAACGCCACCTTTTAGCGCGTCGCAAACAGATAAGTAGCTACCAAACGATTTCCCTCTCGTCACCTGCGCATTGTGCTTTGGGTGACAGACACGTCCTACGCCCGCAAAGCGCCTTCCCACAAGTGCTACCGATTTGCTCACACGCTTTGAGTAGCACCCTTCTCACGTCATATCCCGCACCCCACGCGCGGGCTTATATAGACGCATCAACAGGTCGTTTTCAGGAGTTATTGAATAGCCATTCAATTTTCGGCATGGCATTTGCTCTGTCAATTCAAAGCCTCTCTCCCCTCGCAGGGGATGAGCGCAATAACAAGAGCCTCGCCTGAGGCCATCACCCGCTTTGTGTGAGGAGATACCGCGATGACGTCGTTCAACTCCGGGGCCCAACCCCAGAACCGTGCGCCTCAATCCATCGGCTTTTTGCTGCTGGACAATTTCACGCTGATTTCACTGGCGTCGGCTGTGGAACCCCTGCGCATGGCCAACCAGTTGTCCGGCCGCGAGCTGTACCGCTGGACAACCCTGAGCGTGGACGGCAACCAGGTATGGGCCAGCGACGGCCTGCAAATCACCCCGGACGCCTCCATGCACAAAGCGCCGGCGTTGGACACGGTCATCGTCTGCGGCGGTGTGGGTATCCAGCGCACGGTCACCCGTGAGCATGTGTCGTGGCTGCAAAGCCAGGCGCGTCAATCCCGTCGCCTGGGTGCCGTGTGTACCGGCAGTTGGGCGCTGGCTTGCGCGGGTTTGCTCGACGGTTTTGATTGCAGCGTGCATTGGGAATGCCTGGCGTCGATGCAGGAAGCCTTCCCGCGCGTCGCGATGAGCACGCGTCTGTTCACGCTCGACCGCAACCGCTTCACCAGCTCCGGCGGCACTGCGCCGTTGGACATGATGCTGCACCTGATCAGCCGCGACCACGGCCGTGAATTGTCGGCTGCCATCTCCGAGATGTTCGTCTACGAACGCATCCGCAACGAACAGGATCACCAGCGCGTGCCGCTCAAGCACATGCTCGGCACCAACCAGCCGAAGCTGCAGGAAATCGTCGCGCTCATGGAAGCCAACCTGGAAGAGCCGATCGACCTGGATGAACTGGCGGTGTATGTCGCCGTGTCGCGCCGCCAGTTGGAGCGGCTGTTCCAGAAATACCTGCACTGCTCGCCGTCGCGTTATTACCTCAAGCTGCGCCTGATCCGTGCACGGCAGTTGCTCAAGCAAACACCGATGTCGATCATCGAAGTGGCGTCGGTGTGCGGGTTCGTGTCCACGCCGCACTTCTCCAAGTGCTACCGCGAATACTTCGGCATACCGCCACGCGATGAACGTGTCGGCTCCAACACTACCCAGCAAGTGGCGATGATGCCGATTCCGCAGGCACTGGTGTTGTCACCGTTGTCGGGGCCGATGTCGGCGTTGAGCCAGGCCAGAAACGAGTCGACGTTTGCCAGTGTAAGGCTCTAAACCGAGTCGTCTGCATCGCAGGCAAGCCAGCTCCCACCTTGGAATGCGTTCTCCTGTGGGAGCTGGCTTGCCTGCGATAGCTCTATTTTCAGGCGCCGGAGTTCTGTTTGAATTGCATCAGCGCCGGCAACAACTGCTTGTCGATCGCCTGGCGTACCGCCGGCAAAATCGTCGCACTGCCGCTGTACATTTTTTCAACCATGCCCTTGAGCGCCTTGGCCCGCGCCTCGCTCAAACCGCGCACCGCACATTCACACGCCTGCTCGGCGGTGGTACCGCTGGATACTTCAAAACCCAGCGAGCGCAGTTGGCTCAGCAGGTCATCCTGGTCAATCAAATCCGCGTGCATCATGACGTTTATCCTAGTGTAGGGAACAGGGATTGACCTGGATTCTGGTTGGCCCCCGCTGGGTGGGCAAGAGCAGAATCGAGCAATGGCTTGGATGGCTATGAACAGGTCGTTTTCGGGTCACTTGGCAATACGGTTAATAGGCACACTGATCCCAGGCACGCAGCTTGACGGTTTGGTCACCCTCCAGATGCACAGCTCACACAAGGCCCCTCTGCCCCGATCCAGTCACGGCTGGCCCGGGGCTTTTTTTGCCGGTAAACCGATGACACGGCCAAGCAGGGCGGGCCTTGGCAGCTCGGCCTGTGCAGCGCTGATCGCGGCGAGCCGTTGCAGCGTGGCCTCGGTGAACGGCGTAGCTTGCGGCCCGGCCAGATCGACGTGCAGCAGCATCTGTTCATTGCCGGCCAGTTCCTTGTCATCGTGCACCCGGTGCAGGCTGTGATACAGGTGCAGGCGCTTGGCGTCATGGGCGATCAGTTGGGTGTGCACTTCAACCTCGGCGCCCAGTTTCACTTCGTGCAGGTAGTTCAGATGCAGCTCCAGGGTGAACAATGAGTGGCCGCTGGCTTCACGGTTGTCGCTGTCCAGGCCCAGGGTGTCCATCAGCGCGTCGGTGGCGTAGCTGAAGATCAGCAGGTAGAACGCGTCGCGCAGGTGGCCGTTGTAGTCCACCCAGTCGGGAAGGACTCGGGTGGTATAGGTGGTCAATGCGGGCATTATCGGTTCCCTTTATTCGGCGAAGGTCATGCCGTGCCGGGCCTTGGTGGTTTTCACCGCCTCAAGCACTGCCAACAGGCAATCATCACGATAGCGCTCCAGCGCCGAAATGCTGTGTTGGCCCAACTGATCGCTAGTGCCATCGACAACGTCGTCAATCAGCTTGTCGGTCAGCTCCGGTGCTGGCAGGTAGGTCCATGGCAACTGCAACGCCGGGCCGAATTGCGCCATGAAGTGCCGCATACCGGCATCACCGCCTGCCAGGGTGTAGGTGAGGAAGGTACCCATGAACGACCAGCGCAAGCCGGCGCCAAAGCGAATCGCGTCATCGATTTCGCCGGTGGTGGCCACGCCGTCATTGACCAGGTGCAGCGCCTCGCGCCACAACGCTTCGAGCAGCCGGTCGGCAATAAAACCGGGCACTTCCTTGCGCACATGCAGCGGGCGCATACCGAGGGATTCATACACCTTGATGGCCGCCTGGATCGCTTCAGGCGCAGTGCGCTTGCCGCCCACCACCTCCACCAAGGGCAGCAGGTAAACCGGGTTGAACGGGTGGCCGACCACGCAGCGTTCCGGGTGGGTCGAACCTTCATAGAATTCGCTTGGCAACAGCCCGGACGTGCTCGAACCGATCAACGCATTCGGCTTGGCCGCCGCGCTGATCTGGCTGTGTAACTGCAGCTTGAGCTCCAGGCGTTCCGGGGCGCTTTCCTGAATGAAGTCGGCGTCCTTGACGCACTCCTCGATGGTGCTGACAAAGCGCAGCCGATGCTGGGAGGCACCCGCTGCCAGGCCTTGTTTTTCCAGCGCACCCCAAGCATTGGCGACGCGTTTGCGCAAGGCTGCTTCGGCACCGGGGGCAGGGTCCCAGGCGACCACATCCAGGCCGTGGGCGAGGGCACGGGAGACCCAGCCGCTGCCGATAACACCGCTGCCCAAGGCAGCGAAGGTTTTGATGTCAGTGATAAAGCTCATTGGCACATTCCTAGAGAGTTCGGGGATCCCACATGTTTAACCGCGTTTGGTCAGGCCCATCTTGATTCGCCCCTCGGCCGGGGTCATGACCCGCGCACCCAGCCGGCTGAGGATTTCAATGGCGCGTTCCACCAACTGGCCGTTGGTGGCGAGCACGCCTTTGTCCAGCCACAGGTTGTCTTCCAGGCCCACCCGTACATTGCCGCCCAGCAGCACCGCTTGCGCGGCCATCGGCATTTGCATGCGACCAATCCCGAACCCTGCCCACACCGCGTCGGCGGGCAGGTTGTCGACCATGGCTTTCATGGTGGTGGTGTCGGCCGGCGCGCCCCAGGGAATGCCCAGGCACAGTTGGAACAGCGGGTTATCGAGCAGCCCTTCCTTGATCATCTGCTTGGCGAACCACAGGTGGCCGGTGTCGAAAATTTCCAGCTCGGCCTTTACGCCCAGGGCCTGGATACGCTTGGCGCCGGCCCGCAGTTGCGCCGGGGTGGACACGTAAATGGTGTCGCCGTCGCCGAAGTTGAGGGTGCCGCAGTCCAGGGTGCAGATCTCCGGCAGCAGCTCCTCCACATGCGCCAGGCGGGTCAGTGGGCCGACCAGGTCAGTGTTGGGGCCGAAGTCCATCGGGTTCTCGCCGCCACCGATTTCCAGGTCGCCGCCCATGCCGGCGGTGAGGTTGACGATGATGTCGATGTCGGCCTCGCGGATGCGTTCCATCACTTCACGGTACAGGGCTACATCGCGGCTGAATTTTCCGGTGTGCGGGTCGCGCACATGGCAGTGCACCACGGTGGCGCCGGCCTTGGCGGCTTCTACTGCGGCGGCGGCAATTTGTTTGGGGGTGACCGGCACGTGCGGGCTTCTGGCGGTCGTGTCGCCAGCACCGGTGAGTGCGCAGGTGATGATGACGTCGTGGTTCATGAGGCGGTTCCTTACAGGCGTGGTGGTGCCGTTCGCGGTCGCAAGTGGCCGCGAAACGGTGATTCGGAGAAGGTTATTTGCTGGTGAGTTTCAGGTTGGCGGCCGCGGGTTTGCCATCGAACGTGGTCACGCCCTCCAGCCAGCGCTGCTGGTCTTGAGGGTGATCCTTGAGCCACTGCCTGGCGGATTCCAGGGCATCCTTGTGATCGAGCAGCGGCTGCATCATGCGGCTCTCGTCGGCGGCGGTGAACGTCAGGTTGGTCAGCAGCGTGTGCACGTTGGGGCACTGCTCGGCGTAGGTTGGCGACGTGACGGTCCATACGCTGGCCCGGCCTTCGTTCGGCCCCAGGGCGTCTTCGCTGCCGGTGAGGTAGGTCATCGCCACATTCACGTTCATCGGGTGCGGCGCCCAACCAAAGAACACCACGGCTTCCTTGCGGCGCACGGCGCGGTCCACGGCGGCCAACATGCCGGCTTCGCTGGACTCCACCAGTTGGAACTTGCCCAGGCCAAACTGGTTCTTGGCAATCATCGCCTTGATCTGGGTATTGGCACCCGAGCCAGGCTCGATGCCGTAGATCTTGCCGCCCAGCTCTTTCTGAAACCTGGCGATGTCAGCGAAGGTCTTCAGGCCCTTGTCCGCCAGATAAGTCGGCACCGCCAGGGTGGCGCGCGCGTCTTCCAGGCTGGGTTTATCCAGGACCTTGACCTGCCCGGCCTCGACAAACGGCGTGATGGTCTGGGTCATCAGCGGGTTCCAGTAGCCCAGGAACAGGTCCAGGCGTTGGTCGCGGATACCGGCGAAGATGATTTGCTGGGAGGCGCTGGTTTGTTTGGTCTTGTAGCCGAGGCCGTCGAGCAGCACTTGAGTCATGGCGCTGGTGGCGATCACGTCGGTCCAGTTCACCACGCCCATGCGTACGTTCTGGCATGAAGCGGCATCCGCTGCCATGGCGTTAGTGCTCAAAACGGCGCTGGCGCTGAGTGCAAGTACGCAACGGCGGATCAGTCGGTTCATGGTGGGTCCCTCGGCAGGTCGTTATTGTGGGGGCCGGTGTCTTTGTGCACCGTGACGCCACGTTACGCAGCTTGGCGAACCACAAAGCGCACGACGGCGACCGGCTCTTGCACTGCAGCGACCTGTCCCCTTGAATCCGTGCATCAACGGGAGTATCACAGTGCCACGCTGCCCGCCCCACGAGAGCGCCACCATGTCCCAGGATTTCTACTTCTTGCTGATGCCGGGTTTTTCGGCCATCGGTTTTATCTCGGCCTTGGAACCGTTACGGGTCGCCAACCGCTTTCGTGGCGAGTTGTACCGCTGGCACATATTGAGTGCAGATGGCGGTGCGGTGCTGGCGAGCAACGGTATGTCGGTCAACGCCGACGCCGCGCTGGAGCCGCTGGAAAAAGGCGCCACATTATTAGTGGTGGCCGGTTTCGAGCCTTTGCAATGCTCTACCCCGGCGCTGGAGCATTGGCTGCGTCGCCTCGATCACGACGGCGTGACCTTGGGCGCCATCGACACCGGCGCCTGTGTGCTGGCCGAAGCGGGGCTGCTCGATGGCCACCGCCTGACCCTGCACTGGGAAGCCATCGACGCCTTCAAGGAAGCCTATCCGCAGTTGAGCGTGACTCAGGAACTGTTCGAGATCGACCGTCGCCGCATTACCTGCGCCGGCGGCACCGCGTCCATCGACTTGATGCTCGATCTGATCGCCCAGGCCCACGGCTCGGAACTGGCGGTCCAGGTCTCGGAGCAATTCGTGCTCGGCCGTATACGCCCACGCAAAGACCACCAGCGCATGCAGATCGCCACGCGCTACGGCATCAACAACAAGAAACTGGTGCACGTGATCGGCGAAATGGAGCAACACACCGAACCGCCCCTGAGCACCCTGGCCCTGGCCGACGCGATCAAGGTCACCCGGCGTCAACTGGAGCGCCTGTTTCGTCTGCATCTGAACGACACCCCGAGCAACTTCTATCTCGGCCTGCGCCTGGAGAAAGCTCGGAAACTGCTGCGCCAGAGCGACATGAGTGTGCTGGAGGTGAGCATTGCGTGTGGGTTTGAGTCGCCGTCCTATTTCACCCGCAGCTATCGCGCCAGGTTTGCCAAGTGTCCTAGGGAGGATCGGCGACGGGAGGTGGTTTGACGGACAATTATAGTCAATTATACTTATCGCTATAATTTATAGTCCTTTCCATAATTGAGTATAAAATCATGTCCACGCACAGCGGCTTTGTGTTTCGCCGCCCCACCCTGGCAAGCAGTATTGCCGATGGCCTGGTGGGGGCCGGTATTCAGGATTTCACCTCCGGCCTGTTTCTTGCGGCGCCCCGACGCACGGGCAAAAGCACCTTTCTGCGCGAGGACCTGATTCCGGAATGTCAGCTCCGGGGCTGGCTGGCGGTGTATGTCGACCTGTGGGCCAACAAGGAAAAAGACCCCGCCGAGCTGATCGCGAGTGCCATTGCGGGGGCGTTGGTGCCGTTTGAAAAGGGCATTCGCAAACTGGCAAAGAACATTGGCATCGAGAAACTAAGCTTTCTGCGTACGCTTTCCTGGGACTTTACCAAGCCACAATTGCCTGTCGGTGCGACGCTGACCCAAGCGTTGGAATTGCTCCATAGGGCTGCAGGAAAACCCGTTGTGCTGGTGATTGACGAAGCACAGCACGCATTAACCACCGAATCAGGTATCAATGCGATGTTCGCGTTGAAGGCTGCCCGGGATCAGCTCAACCAAGGCCGTTACGAGGAGGGCAGCGGTTTGCGCCTGGTGTTTACCGGATCCAATCGCGACAAGCTCGCCCATTTGGTATTGGGTAAAAGCCAGCCATTCTTCGGTTCCAGCATCACGCCGTTTCCGCTGCTGGGCAAAGCGTTCACCCAGGCCTACACCGTGCACCTCAACGCGCACCTGGCCAAGAACAACCAATTCAACGCGGCTGATATTGATGAGGCGTTTGAGCGGGTAGGTCGGCGTCCCGAGATGTTGCGCACGATCATCGGTGAAGTCGCATTGGAGCTGGGCGAGGCGAGCAATCTGGGCCAACTGCTGCACAGTCGTGCAGAACTGCTGCGCGCGGGTGTATGGACCGAGTTCGAAAGCGCCTGGAACGCCCTGACCATCCCTCAGCGCGCCGTGCTGGAGGTGATGGTGGAGCGTTCTCAAAACAACGAACCCTTCGCGCCATTCACCGATAGCACCCTCACGGCTGTCAGCAAGGCGCTGGAAAAGATGGGTAGCGACGTGGTGCCGGGTACCCAGACCATCCAGGCCTGCATCGATGCCCTGCGCGATAAGGAACTGGTGTGGAAGTCGAGCCGAGGCGGCTATGCCCTGGAGGACAAAACCTTCGGTGACTGGCTGCAACACAAAAGCCCTGCACCGCGCTAAAAGGCCGGCTCCTAAAGAGAGCGGGTGTGGCTTATTTCTTTACCAGGGCCGAGCATGCCGCCTTGTAGGCTTCATGCTGGTACTTGTTCAGCGTCGCGGGCAGATCAAAGGTGTGCTTCTTGTTCTGTGCATTGATGGTCTGCGGCGACAGCAGCATCACCTCCACCCCGTCCAGCAACTGAAACACCCCTTCAATCTTGAACGTCGTCGGGCCGCCGGCAAACTCGCCTTTTTTGCTGCGCTTCTTGATCGCGATACGGGTAATGGCGTTCGCCTGCACGAAGGCCTTTACCTGGGCGGCGAAGGCTTTGACGTTGGCCGCTTCATCGTCGTCATCAAGGGCGATTTTCTTGGTGGCCAGGGCGATGTGGGTCAGTGCCTGGTTGTCCAGAGCGGCGAGGGCGATGATGGCTTCGCTGCCTTTGATTTCGATGCCGCAAGTAGTCATGGAATGCTCCGCGCCCCAGAAAATGCTCATGGGTAAGTTATTTATCGGGGCGCATGATACCGCCAAGCTCAAACAGCTTCTTTACGGTTTCGCTCATGGGCTGCATTTGAGAGATCTCAATGTGCAATTTCAACAAACTGGCTTTCTTGATTTCTTCGTCGAGTTCATTTTGGCGCTCGTTTGGCCCGTGGATTTTTTTGCGCCAGCCGCTTAGGCCAAATACGGTTAGCCATGATGCGACGAGGGCGTATATGACGAGGGCGATCAATGAAAGCGCCTCTCGAGCACGTACGAAGTTAAATACAAGATCGAGGGTGTCAGGATCAGCAGGTTTGTAGCCGGCCTTCAGCTCTGACTGGATTTTCAATGCAGCTGCTAAAAAATCCGGATCGTTATTTAATTTCTTTGAAAGCTGCGGGATATAGTCTTTCTCGGTGTCACCCTCTTTAAGAGCGGTGATGCGGTTTTCGAATAATCTCTGATTATGCTGGTTTGAAAAGTTGTCCAGAGACGCGTTGGTCTGTACTTCGATTCGATAATCCAGGTAAGCCAATGACAGGATGGCAAACAGCGCGCCGCCGAGCATCAGCAAGCCGCAAACAGCGGCAAATTTGTACAGGTTGTCGGTGGGAGGGGTAGGAAACCATTGCATTGTTCAGTACTCATCCTTGAGAGGGAAAGCATCGTTAAATTTGACGAGCGCGCAAAAGCAGCGTGGGACTTGCTTGGCCAATAGGGTGCGCAAATCACTCCTGCCCAATCGACTCCAAAAACTCCGACCGCTCATCACTCATCCGCGCCAGGCAATCATTCTGCGCAATCGCATACTCCTTGCTGCCATTGACCGCCGGGAAGGTGTCCACCGCGCAATCGGCATCGCGCAGTTTTTCCCATTTCTGCTGGGCGTCCTTCAGACGGGCGGTAATGTCGGCCAGTTTGGTCTTGTCGCTGCCGTAGGTTGAAGCCATGCGCTCCAGCAGGCCCTGATAGTTATCCTTGAGCAATTGCTCGGCGGTGGTTTTGTTGTAGGCGGCGCAGGCCAGGGTCTGTTTGTCGTTTTCGATGCCGTCGCACGGCGTGCTGTCGGTGTCTTCGGCTGCGTGAACGCCGGTTGCGATGAGTGCCAAAGCCAGGAAAATCGATTTCATTGCGCCGTCTCATATCACGTGATGCGCAATTCTGGCTCAAGCGTAAGACAAAGAACAGTCGCCCGTCAGGCATGTCTGCACAGCCTTTGTCGTGGATTGACGCTTTCGGCAATTCCCCTGTCGTTTTTGCACCCGGCTCGGGTTGTCCCTGGGCATATGCTGGCCCCAAAGCGCCGGCAGACGATTCGGCGCATGAATCGCCAATAAGGGGACGCCTGATGAGCCCAGCCGAGTTGCACGCCGACAGCATCGTTATCGACGGTCTGATTATTGCCAAGTGGAACCGCGACCTGTTCGAAGACATGCGCAAAGGCGGCCTCACCGCCGCCAACTGCACGGTGTCGGTGTGGGAAGGCTTCCAGGCCACGATCAATAACATCGTCGCCAGCCAGACCCTGATCCGCGAGAACAGTGACCTGGTGATCCCGGTGAAAACCACCGCCGACATCCGCCGTGCCAAGGAACAGGGCAAGACCGGCATCATCTTCGGCTTCCAGAATGCCCATGCGTTTGAAGACCAGCTCGGCTATGTCGAGATCTTCAAGCAGCTCGGCGTTGGCGTGGTGCAGATGTGCTACAACACCCAGAACCTGGTGGGCACCGGCTGCTACGAGCGCGACGGCGGGTTGTCGGGCTTCGGGCGCGAAATCGTCGCCGAGATGAACCGTGTCGGCATTATGTGCGACCTGTCCCACGTTGGTTCCAAGACCAGCGAAGAAGTCATCCTCGAATCGAAAAAGCCGGTGTGCTATTCCCACTGCCTGCCGTCCGGGCTCAAGGAACACCCGCGCAACAAGTCCGATGAAGAACTCAAGTTCATCGCCGACCACGGTGGGTTTGTCGGCGTGACCATGTTCGCGCCGTTCCTGGCCAAGGGCATCGATTCGACCATCGACGACTACGCCGAAGCCATCGAATACACCATGAATATCGTCGGCGAAGACGCCATCGGCATTGGCACCGACTTCACCCAGGGGCATGGCCAGGATTTCTTTGAAATGCTTACCCATGACAAGGGCTACGCCCGCCGCCTGACCAGCTTCGGCAAGATCATCAACCCGCTGGGCATCCGCACCGTGGGTGAATTCCCCAACCTCACCGAGACCCTGCTCAAGCGTGGCCACCCCGAGCGCGTGGTACGCAAGATCATGGGCGAGAACTGGGTCAACGTCTTGAAGGACGTCTGGGGCGAATAAGCCAGACACCTATCGGCAACACCACAACGAATTTTTCTGGAGTTAAGTTTCCATGGCCAAGATCGCCCCGCAATTGCCAATCGAAGTCGACAGCGAAACCGGTGTCTGGACCTCCGACGCCCTGCCCATGCTGTACGTGCCGCGCCATTTCTTCGTCAACAACCACATGGGTATCGAAGAAGTGCTGGGCGCTGATGCCTACGCCGAGATCCTCTACAAGGCCGGCTACAAATCCGCCTGGCACTGGTGTGAGAAAGAAGCCGAGTGCCACGGCCTGGAAGGCGTCGCGGTGTTCGAACACTACATGAAGCGCCTGTCGCAACGTGGCTGGGGCCTGTTCAAGATCCAGGACATCGACCTGGATAAAGGCACCGCCAGCGTCAAGCTTGAGCACTCGGCGTTCGTCTACGTGTACGGAAAGGTCGGGCGCAAAGTCGACTACATGTTCACCGGCTGGTTTGCCGGTGCCATGGACCAGATTCTTGAGGCCCGTGGCAGCAAGATCCGCACTGTCGCCGAACAAGTCTACGGAGGCTCCGAAGAGGGCCACGACGATGGCCTGTTCACCGTCAAACCGTTGTAAGCCGAGGACCGTGCCATGGCTTTCGAAGCAATGTTTGCGCCGATCCAGATCGGCAAGCTGACCATCCGCAACCGCGTGCTCAGTACCGCCCACGCCGAGGTGTATGCCACCGACGGCGGCATGACCACCGACCGCTATGTGAAGTACTACGAAGAGAAAGCCAAGGGCGGTATCGGCCTGGCGATCTGCGGCGGGTCCTCGGTGGTGGCCATCGACAGCCCCCAGGAGTGGTGGAGTTCGGTGAACCTGTCCACCGACCGCATCATCCCGCACTTTCAGAACCTGGCCGACGCCATGCACAAGCATGGCGCCAAGATCATGATCCAGATTACCCACATGGGCCGTCGCTCACGCTGGGACGGCTTCAATTGGCCGACCCTGATGTCGCCGTCCGGCGTGCGTGAGCCGGTGCACCGTGCCACCTGCAAGACCATCGAGCCGGAAGAAATCTGGCGCGTGATCGGCAACTACGCCCAGGCGGCGCGTCGTGCCAAGGCCGGTGGCCTGGATGGCGTCGAGCTGTCTGCCGTGCACCAGCACATGATCGATCAGTTCTGGAGCCCGCGGGTCAACAAGCGTACCGACGAATGGGGCGGTAGCTTTGAAGGCCGCATGAAGTTCGGCCTGGAAGTACTCAAGGCCGTGCGTGCCGAAGTGGGCGATGACTTCTGCGTGGGCATGCGCCTGTGCGGTGACGAGTTCCACCCGGACGGCTTGTCCCATGAGGACATGAAGCAGATCGCCAAGTATTACGACGACACCGGTATGCTCGACTTCATCGGCGTGGTGGGCTCGGGGTGCGACACCCACAACACCCTGGCCAACGTGATCCCGAACATGAGTTACCCACCGGAGCCGTTCTTGCACCTGGCAGCCGGGATCAAGGAAGTGGTCAAGGTTCCGGTGCTGCACGCGCAGAACATCAAGGACCCGAACCAGGCCACGCGCATCCTCGAAGGCGGCTATGTGGACATGGTCGGCATGACCCGTGCGCACATCGCCGACCCGCACCTGATTGCCAAGATCAAGATGGGCCAGATCGACCAGATCAAGCAATGCGTGGGCGCCAACTACTGCATCGACCGCCAGTATCAGGGCCTGGACGTGCTGTGCATCCAGAATGCCGCGACCTCCCGTGAATACATGGGCGTGCCGCACATCATCGAGAAAACCACCGGGGCCAAGCGCAAGGTGGTCGTGGTGGGCGCAGGCCCCGCTGGTATGGAGGCAGCACGTGTCGCCGCCGAACGCGGCCACGACGTAACCCTGTTGGAGAAAAAAGAGTTCATCGGCGGGCAGATCACCACCGCTTCGAAAGCGCCGCAGCGCGACCAGATCGCCGGTATCACTCGCTGGTACCAGCTGGAGTTGGCGCGCTTGAAAGTCGACCTGCGCCTGGGCGTGGCGGCGGATGCCGAGACCATTCTGGACCTGCGTCCGGACGTGGTGGTGCTGGCGGTGGGCGGGCATCCGTTCATCGAACAGAACGAACATTGGGGCGCCGCCGAAGGCTTGGTGGTGAGCAGTTGGGATGTGCTTGACGGCAAAGTCGCGCCGGGCAAGAACGTGCTGGTGTACGACACCATTTGCGAGTTCACCGGCATGTCGGTGGCGGACTTCCTGGCGGACAAAGGCTGCCAGGTGGAAATCGTCACCGACGACATCAAGCCCGGTGTGGCAATTGGCGGTACGTCGTTCCCGACTTACTACCGCAGCATGTACCCCAAGGAAGTGATCATGACCGGCGACATGATGCTGGAAAAGGTCTATCGCGAGGGCGACAAGCTGGTGGCAGTGCTGGAAAACGAATACACCGGCGCCAAAGAAGAGCGGGTGGTCGACCAGGTGGTGGTGGAGAACGGTGTACGCCCGGACGAGGCCCTTTACTACGGGCTCAAGGAAGGCTCACGCAACAAGGGCCAGATCGACGTCGAAGCCTTGTTTGCGATCAAACCGCAGCCGTGCTTGAGCGAGGCGGGCGAGGGGTACTTGCTGTTCCGCATTGGTGACTGTGTGGCCCAGCGCAACACCCACGCTGCGATCTACGACGCCCTGCGCCTGTGCAAGGATTTCTAAGCCGACACCGAACCAAAAAGTGGACTCGGTTCAAATGTGGGAGGGGGCTTGCCCCCGATAGCGGTGGGTCAGCTACAACAGTATCAACTGACACTCCGCCATCGGGAGCAAGCCCCCTCCCACATTCAAGGCCAGTTTCACAGTAGACCTGTGTGGTCTGTGGGAGCTTCATCATGTTGAACACCTTGTTGCCAATTCTCTTGTTTGCCGCTTTGGGGCTCGCCGTCCTCGGCGCCTTGCGCCGCATGAGCATGTGGCGCCGTGGGCGTGCATCCAAAGTCGACTTGCTTGGCGGTCTTTTGGCTATGCCCAAGCGCTACATGGTCGACTTGCACCACGTGGTCGCCCGCGACAAATACATTGCCAATACCCACGTCGCCACGGCGCTGGGCTTTGTGCTGTCGGCGCTGCTGGCTATTGCGGTGCACGGCTTCGGCCTGCAGAACCGCATTCTCGGCTATGCCTTGCTGCTGGCTTCGGCGTTGATGTTTGTGGGCGCGATCTTCATGTACCTGCGCCGCCGCAATCCGCCTGCGCGCCTGTCCAAGGGCCCATGGATGCGCCTGCCGAAAAGCCTGATGGCGTTCTCGGTGAGCTTTTTCCTGGTGACCTTGCCGGTGGCCGGGATTCTGCCCGCTGACTTTGGCGGCTGGCTGCTCGCTGCGCTGCTGAGCGTGGGCGTGCTGTGGGGCGTATCGGAAATGTTTTTCGGCATGACCTGGGGCGGGCCGATGAAGCACGCCTTCGCGGGTGCCCTGCACCTGGCCTGGCACCGCCGCGCCGAGCGCTTCGGCGGTGGCCGCTCCACTGGTTTGAAGCCGCTGGACCTCAGTGATAAAACCGCGCCGCTTGGCGTGGAAAAGCCCAAGGATTTCACCTGGAACCAGTTGCTCGGCTTCGACGCCTGCGTGCAATGCGGCAAGTGCGAAGCAGCGTGCCCGGCGTTCGCTGCCGGCCAGCCCCTGAACCCGAAAAAGCTTATCCAAGACATGGTCGTCGGCCTGGCCGGTGGCACCGATGCCAAGTTCGCCGGTAGCCCATACCCAGGCAAACCGGTGGGCGAACACGGCGGTAACCTGCATCAGCCGATCGTCAATGGCCTGGTGGATGCCGAGACGTTGTGGTCGTGCACCACATGCCGCGCCTGCGTGGAAGAGTGCCCGATGATGATCGAGCACGTTGACGCCATCGTCGACATGCGCCGCCACCTCACCCTGGAAAAAGGTGCCACGCCGAACAAGGGCGCCGAAGTCCTGGAAAACCTGATTGCCACCGACAACCCTGGCGGTTTCGCACCGGGCGGTCGCCTCAACTGGGCGGCGGACCTGAACCTGCCGTTGCTCAGTGACAAGGGCAGCTGCGAGGTGCTGTTCTGGGTCGGCGACGGTGCCTTCGACATGCGCAACCAACGCACCCTGCGGGCGTTTGTCAAAGTGCTCAAGGCGGCGGGGGTGGACTTTGCGGTACTTGGCCTGGAAGAACGCGACAGCGGTGACGTAGCGCGGCGTCTGGGCGATGAAGCAACTTTCCAATTGTTGGCCTCGCGCAATATCCAGACGTTGGGCAAATATAGCTTCAAGCGCATTGTTACCTGCGACCCGCACAGTTTCCATGTGCTGAAAAACGAGTACGGCGCCTTCAACGGCAATTACTTCGTACAGCATCACAGCACCTTCATGGCCGAGTTGATCGGCGACGGCGCGCTCAACCTGGGCCAGCACAAAGGCAGCAGCGTGACCTACCACGACCCTTGTTACCTGGGCCGCTACAACGGCGAATACGAGGCACCGCGCCAAGTGCTGCGGGCGTTGGGCATCGAGGTCAAGGAAATGCAACGCTCAGGCTTCCGTTCGCGCTGCTGTGGCGGTGGCGGCGGCGCGCCGATCACTGACATTCCCGGCAAGCAACGTATCCCCGACATGCGCATGGAAGACATCCGCGAAACCGGTGCCGAACTGGTGGCCGTGGGCTGCCCGCAATGTACGGCGATGCTTGAAGGTGTGGTCGAGCCGCGGCCATTGATCAAGGATATTGCCGAGCTTGTGGCCGACGCTTTGCTTGAAGACCCTGTGCCGGCAAAAGCGCCTAAACGTGAACCCGCGGAGGTGCATTGATGAGCGACATTATTCGCCGTGACCCTCGGGCCGAATGGATCGCCCGTAACCGTCTTCACCCCTTGCACGCGGCCATGCAGCCCGTGCAGCAGAGCTGGATGGGCCCCAACGGCATCATTCGTAAAAACGTGCACGGTGTCGGTTTTATCGGCCCCAACGGCATCAAACGTATCGACCGCAGCGGCGCCCAACAGGGCGGTGCGGCCAAGCGTACGGCGGCGGTGGAGGTACAGTTGCCACTGCATCAGGTGCCAACGCCCGCGTTCTACATCAGTGTGGTGCCGGACATGGTCGGTGGCCGCTTGAGCAGCCACGACCGTGACTTGCTTGGCCTGGCCAGGCAACTGGCTGGCAGCGACGGCGCGGTGCTGGCCGTGGTGTTTGGCGAACACAAGGAAAACACCTTCGCCACTGCCGGTGTCGATCGCCTGCTGGTACTGGACGGCCACGCGTTCGACGGTTATTCACCGGAGCAACGCGTACAAGGCCTGCGCGCTGTGGATAACCAGTTCAATCCGCGCCACTGGCTACTGCCGGACAGCCGCAGCGGCGGCGGTGAATTGGGTCGGCGCTTTGCCGCCAGCCTCAAGGAACGCCCGGCGACACGCGTTTGGCAAATCAAGGGCGATGAGTGCATCGGCCGTGCGGGGGCGGGCCAGCAAGATTTGGCCCGGCCGCTGCCGCGCCTGATCCTGGCGGCCGTTGAGTGTGCCGACCCGGTCAGCGAGACCCGGCATGAGGTACTGCCCGTAGAGTTATCCACAAGCCTGGCGCGCAGTTTGTCGCGTATCGAGGACCTGGGGGCGGTGGCGGTGGATCCTGCGGCGATTCCCATGGCCGAAGCGGAATTCATTTTCTCCGGTGGCAATGGCGTGAAGGACTGGGCGCTGTTCCACCAGACCGCCGCAGCCCTGGGCGCCACCGAGGGCGCGTCGCGGGTGGCGGTGGACGATGGCTTCATGGCGCGTGATCGTCAGGTCGGCGCCAGCGGCACCTGGGTCACGGCGCGGGTGTACGTGGCCGTGGGTATTTCCGGGGCGATCCAGCACCTGCAAGGCATCGGGGCCTGCGACAAGGTGGTGGCGATCAACCTCGACCCGACCTGCGACATGATCAAGCGTGCCGACCTGTCGGTGATCGGCGAAAGCGCCGCGATTCTGCAAGCCTTGATCGATGCGGTGCAGGCCTACCGCAACGGCGCCAAGCGCGATGCAGCTTAGGGACATGACCATGACAACCACTGTAATCAGCTTGGTATCCATCGGCGCCCACCCCACTTCCGGGCGCCCGCGCCGTGCGGAGCAGGACGCCCGCGCTGTCGAGCTGGGCCTGCAAATGGCTGGGGATAAGTTGCAGGTGCTGCACGCCGGCGATATCAACGAGCCGACCTTGCGTAGCTACCTGGGGATGGGGCTGGCGCAACTGCATGTATTGGAACAGCCGCCCGGCGCCGATGCCTTGCCGGTACTCAGTGAATACCTGCATGACGCCGGCGCCCAGGTGGTACTCACCGGCAGTCAGGCGGAAACCGGCGAAGGCTCGGGCATGTTGCCGTTTTTGCTGGCAGAACAATTGGGTTGGCCGTTGATTGTAGGGTTGGCCCAGGTGGAATCCATCGACGCGGGCGTCGCCCATGTACTGCAAGCCTTGCCTCGCGGCCAGCGGCGGCGCCTTAAAGTGCGCCTGCCGTTTCTGGCCACCGTGGATAACGCTGCGCCCAAACCGCGCCAGAGTGCATACGGCCCGGCGCAACGTGGCGAACTGGCGGCCCATGAGGTGGAGATCGAACAGGACGAGTTATTCACAGGCGCCCTGCTGCAACCGGCCAAGCCAAGGCCCAAGCGTCTTAAGGTGATCAAGGCCAAGAGCGGCGCCGACCGTATGAAGGCTGCCACGGCCAAGGCCAGTGGCGGTGGTGGGCAGGTGCTCAAGGGTGTGAGTGCTGAAGAGGGCGCTCAGGCGATTCTCAAGCTGTTGATTGAAGAGGGTGTCGTACGCTGATCCGCTGTGGGAGGGGGCGCGCTCCCTCCCGCATGAGTTCTGCGGTTTACCCACAATCGCTGTTGATCCGCTTGTGGATAACCTGTTCGCGGTTGTCCACACCCCCTATGTATCAAGCCTTGCAGCCCTCTGTACGAAAAATAGCCAGCCTAAACTGCGGTTTTTCCAGGAGTTTTCCCGGTTGGCAGTACTGACTTGCCCCCAAAGTCTGTTGGCGCATCTGTGGATAAGATGTTCGCTATCTTCTGTAAGCCATGTAAACAAAGGCTTTCAGGAGGTTGATCGAAATTCGATCAGTTTCGGCTTTTTTCTGCATTGAAACCCCGGGAAGCCCGATTTATGCAGGGTTTGTGCGCTTTTCCACAGGTTGGATAAAGTTGCCCCCAAAGTCTGTTGGTGCATCTGTGGATAAGGTGTTCGCTTAGTGCTGTAGGCCATATGAATCAAGGTCTGCACAGATATGATCAATAAATGATCAGGTAAGGATGGATCCCTTGGTTTCAAATAAGTCACGGATTTTCTTGATTTAATTTAAGCCGCACACCGACTTGCCCACAATTGCTGTGGGTGGCTTTGTGGATAAGTTGTTGGACAAAGGCTGGAGGGCAGGGTGTTAGCGGTCTGCGCGAGAGTTGATCAAATAGTAGGCAGCGTCTGCTTGAAGTGTGGGAGGGGGGGCTTGCTCCCGATAGGGATGGCTCAGCTTGCACATGCATTGGCTGATACTCCGTTATCGGGAGCAAGCCCCCTCCCACATTTTTGATCCATAGGGCGTCAGTTACTCGTGTGCAGCCACACCTTTGAGGTACGGAGCAGGCGCGGCCCCCAAGTTGTTCAACATGCGCTCGCTGTACCAGTCCACAAAGTTCACCACGCCAAACTCATAGGTCTTGGAGTACGGGCCAGGCTGGTAGGCGGTGGAGTTGATGCCGCGCTGGTTCTCCTCGGCCAGGCGACGGTCCTGGTCGTTGGTGGCGTCCCACACCTGGCGCATGCGCTCCACATCGTAGTCCACGCCTTCCACGGCGTCCTTGTGCACGATCCACTTGGTGGTGACCATGGTTTCCTGGGCGCTGATCGGCCACACGGTGAACACGATGATGTGGTCGCCCATGCAGTGGTTCCACGAATGAGGCAGGTGCAGGATGCGCATCGAGCCCAGGTCCGGGTTCTTGATGCGGCCCATCAGTTTGGCGCAGCCCTGCTTGCCGTCCAGGGTCATCGACACTGTGCCCTTGAGCAGCGGCATACGCACGATGCGGTTACGCAGGCCGAAGCTGGCGTGGGCGTAAGGGATCTTCTCGGCATCCCAGGCGGCGGCGGAGGCGGCTACGTGGTCCTTGAACGCCTGGTCGGCGCGCGGGTCGGTGACGTCGTCCCATTCCAGCAGGGTTTTGAGCAGTTCCGGGTGCGACGCGTTGCAGTGGTAGCACTCGCGGTTGTTTTCCAGCACCAGCTTCCAGTTGGCTTTTTCGAACAAGGTGGTCTGGATCGCCACCTTGGTGTTTTCCATGTCGTAGGGTTCCATGTAATGGCTGAGCGTCGACAGGAAGTCATCGATGGCCGGCGGGGTCTCGGCCAGGCTGATGAAAATGTAGCCGCCGGCGGTCTTCACGTTTACCGGTTTCAAGCCGTACTGCTTCATGTCGAAGTCGGCGCCCATCTCGGTACCGGCGAACAACAGGCGACCGTCCAGTTCGTAGGTCCATTGGTGGTAGTGGCAAACCAGTTTGGCGACCTTGCCCTTTTCGCTGGTGCACAAGCGCGAACCACGGTGGCGGCAGACGTTGTGGAATGCATGCACCACGCCTTCGGCGCCACGGATCACGATGATCGGGTTCTTGCCCACTTGCAGGGTCAGGTAGTTGCCCTTGGTGGGGATTTCGCAGGTCATGCCGGCAATCAACCACTCTTTCTGGAAGATCTCCTGCATGTCGATATCAAACAGCCGCTCATCAGAGTAGAACGGCTGTGGCAGCGAAAAGGTGCGCTCGCGCTCGTGCAGCATTTGCGCGGTGGCCTTGCGTGCGGGTTCCAGCGGATCGCCCAAGCTTAAGGTTGCGGTGACGTCCATCGTGTGTGTCCTCATGGCCATTCTGTGTGGCCGGCGAATAGTGGCTGATCAGGTTTGCAGCAAGGCGTAAAGAACGCGTCTTTGTTGGGAGCGAGTGTGGGCCCGGCGTTGGGTCGAACCTTATCCATGGGCGACATGGCCCAATCTGATCCCGACGCGCAAGGCCCTGTCTTTGGGGGCTGGTCGCCGTAAGTATGTGAATGTCGCAGATAGGTAAATGGGTGGCCCCGGCGTTACGCAGAATCGCCACCATAAGGCCGACGTCGGCGGTGGAGAACAACATGTCTAGCAATTTCCTGAATCCGGTAACCACCCAGACCTGGGCCAATGGTCGGCACATCGTCCGTTGCGTCAAAGTCATCCAGGAAACCTGGGACGTGCGCACCTTCTGTTTTATGGCTGACCAGCCGATCCTGTTCTTCTTCAAGCCCGGGCAATTCGTCACCCTGGAGCTGGAAATCGAAGGCCAGCCGATCATGCGCTCCTACACGATCTCCAGTTCACCGTCGGTGCCTTACAGCTTTTCGGTAACCATCAAGCGTGTACCGGGCGGGCGTGTGTCCAACTGGCTGCATGACACGCTGCACGAGGGCCAGGAGCTGGCGGTGCACGGCCCGGTCGGGCTGTTCAACGCGATCGACTTCCCCAGCCCGAAAGTGCTGTACCTGAGCGGCGGGGTGGGGATCACCCCAGTCATGTCCATGGCGCGCTGGTTCTACGACACCAACGCTAATGTCGACATGACGTTTGTTCACAGTGCGCGTTCACCCAAGGACATCATCTACCACCGCGAGCTGGAGCACATGGCGTCGCGGATCGACAATTTCAGCTTGCACCTGATTTGCGAAAAGCATGGCCTGGGTGAACCCTGGGCCGGCTACCGCGGTTATCTGAATCACAAGATGCTGGAACTGATGGTGCCGGACTTCCTGGAGCGCGAAGTATTCTGTTGCGGCCCGACGCCTTACATGAGCGCAGTGAAACGCCTGCTGGAAACCGCCGGTTTCGATATGGCGCGTTATCACGAAGAATCCTTTGGTGCTACGCCGCCGGAAGCGCGGGCTGACGCCGTGGAGCAGGCCGAGCAAGCGGCGGATGCGCCGGAAATCGACCTCGCGGATCTGCACCAGGTGGAGTTCATCGCATCGGGCAAAAGCATTCGGGTGGCCCCCGGCGAGACTGTCCACGCAGCAGCTGCCAAGCTTGGCCTGTTGATCCCCAAAGCCTGCGGCATGGGTATCTGCGGCACGTGCAAGGTGATGAAGCTGGGCGGGGAGGTGGAGATGGAACACAACGGCGGGATCACCGAGGAAGACGAAGCTGAAGGCTACATCCTGTCGTGCTGCAGTGTGCCGAAGGGCGATGTGCGCATCGAGTTCTAATACCTCGCACATTCCCACGCAGGAACGTGGGAATGTGCGGTCGGCTGTGCGCCGAGGGTCATGAGTCTTCGGCGCGTGCTTCCAGGAGTAACGGTTACTGCGCGTAGATATGCACGACGAAATGCTGGCCTGATGCTGTCAATTCATAGGCTTTATCGTAGATCCTCAACGTCCTCGAAGGTTCGCGGATGGTGTCCCCGACTTTGGCGTACTTCCTGAACTCATCCCAGTCAATCACCGTGGTGCTGATAGTGCCATCGCTTTGCAGGGTGTTGCCGTTGCTTTGATATTCCATGATTAAGCTCTCCATTGGATTTACGTTTCCAGCCGATTATTCGGCGGGTAGCGAACCCGGAAAGTGGCGGTTATGACTGCGTTTTCCTTCCGGGTACCAAGAGGCTAGTCAACGAATATCCAGCGCGCAGCTGTCAGAAATATCAAAAAACAGACTCGGCAATCGGCCAGTATTCGCTGGCCGAATTCCCACGTTAAGCCCTCATGACTTCCCTGATATCGGCGGCTAATTCTCGTACACGCTCTTCTTCTGTGTCCCACGCACACATGAATCGCGCCCCACCTTTACCGATAAAGGTGTAGAAGCGCCAACCCTTGGCTGTAAGCCCCGCAATGGCTGGCTCCGAGAGTTGCAGAAATACGCCGTTGGCTTGCACAGGGAACATCAATTCCACGCCGGGGATGTCCGCAACCAGGCTGCTGAGCAATTGCGCGCAGTGGTTGGCGTGGCGTGCGTGCTTGAGCCAGGCATCGTTTTCCAGCAAGCCTACCCACGGGGCGGACAGGAAGCGCATCTTTGATGCCAACTGGCCGGCCTGTTTGCAGCGGTAGTCGAAGTCTTCGGCCAGCTTGTGATTGAAGAACAGGATGGCTTCACCCACCGCCATGCCGTTCTTGGTGCCGCCAAAGCACAGCACGTCCACCCCGGCTTTCCAGGTCAGGTCGGCCGGTGAGCAACCCAGGAACGCGCAGGCGTTGGAGAAGCGGGCACCGTCCATGTGCAGGTTCAGGCCCAGCTCTTTGCAGGTGGCGCTGATGGCGCGGATTTCTTCCGGGGTGTACACGCTGCCGACTTCGGTGGCCTGGGTCAGGGTGACCACGCGCGGTTTGGGGTAGTGGATGTCCTGGCGCTTGAGGGCGATCTCGCGGATCGATTCCGGCGTCAGCTTGCCGTTCTCGGTGCGTGCAGTGAGCAGCTTGGAGCCATTGGAGAAAAACTCCGGTGCGCCGCATTCGTCGGTTTCAACGTGGGCGGTTTCCGAGCAAATCACGCTATGGTAGCTCTGGCACAGCGAGGACAGTGCCAGGGAGTTGGCGGCGGTGCCGTTGAAGGCGAAGAACACTTCGCAGTCGGTTTCGAACAAATTGCGGAAACCGTCGGCGGCGCGATGGGTCCACTCGTCATCACCGTAAGCGCGTTGATGGCCGTGGTTGGCTTGTTCCATGGCGGCCCAGGCTTCCGGGCAGATGCCGGAATAGTTGTCGCTGGCGAATTGTTGGCTCTTGTCGGTCATGGCCCATTCCTGTGGTCGATGTTGGTGCGCACTTTAACCAAGATTGTCAGGGGCGCGCACGCTCTGTAAATGCAAAGTCGTTGGGGAATTATGCACGGTACTCATACCTTGCCTGTCGGACGTGTCCGAGATGGCGCTTTGGACTTACTCAAGTGGCTGGCGCTGCTGAGCATGGTGCTCGATCACCTGCGCTATGTGGGGTTGAGCCTGGATGGGCTGTATGTGCCTGGGCGCCTGGCGTTCCCGTGGTTTTGCCTGGCGATTGCGGCCAATTTGCACAGGGCCCGGAACGCTCCGGTGACCGGCCATCGGCGCTACCTGGGGTGGTTGCTGCTGTTCAGCGTGATCAGCGAAGTGCCTTATCGGATGTTCATCGAAGATGCCGATACCTTGAACGTGTTGCCGACTCTGGCGCTGGGCCTGCTGGTTGCCCGAGGTTGGCAGCAGAAGGCGTTGGTTGATCGAGGATTGGCGCTGATCGCTGTCACAATAGCAGCTGTGTTTTCAACCCAGTTGATGTTCGGTTTCTTTGGTGTATTGCTGCCACTGGCGATGCTGTTGGTGTTTCGCCGGCCCTGGTATTTCAGCGTGCTGCCGGGTTTGGTCTGCGTCGCCGCGAATCAATGGCAGATTCTGCTCAATAGCGGCACGCCTGTGGCGCAGTTGGGGTTGGCTGCATGTCTGATTGCGCCGCTGGCAGGATTGGTCTTATTGCGACATGGCAAAAACGCCAAGCCACCCGCCATGCGGCGCTGGGCCTATGCCCTGTATCCCATGCATTTTCTTCTGTTGCTACTCGTTCGCAAGCTCATCGCCTGACCCCTGTGGGAGCTGGCTTGCCTGCGATGCAGACACCTCGGTCTGCCAGTTGCACCGCAGCGATGCCATCGCAGGCAAGCCAGCTCCCACACAAGCTTTGCACATTCTTCAGTCCATGTCGTAAACGCACCTTTGCGTGGCGTGCGCAGGCATTTGACCTGTACGCGCCAGCCCTACCATCGCATCAAAGGGCCCTGCGAGGGCTTCAACAATACGAAAGGCTGGGAGAGACGCGATGTTCAGCAAACAAGACCAGATCCAGGGATATGACGACGCACTGCTGGCGGCCATGAATGCCGAGGAGCAGCGTCAGGAAGACCATATCGAGCTGATCGCGTCGGAGAACTACACCAGCAAACGCGTGATGCAAGCCCAAGGCAGCGGCCTGACCAACAAGTACGCCGAAGGCTACCCGGGCAAGCGCTACTACGGTGGCTGCGAGCATGTGGACAAGGTCGAGGCCCTGGCCATCGAGCGCGCCAAGCAGCTGTTCGGCGCCGATTACGCCAACGTGCAGCCGCACTCCGGTTCGTCCGCCAACAGCGCGGTGTACCTGGCGCTGATCAATGCCGGCGACACCATTCTGGGCATGAGCCTGGCCCACGGCGGTCACCTGACTCACGGTGCCAAAGTGTCGTCCTCGGGCAAGCTGTACAACGCAGTGCAATACGGCATCAACACCGACACCGGCCTGATCGACTACGACGAAGTCGAGCGCCTGGCGGTCGAGCACCAGCCGAAGATGGTGGTGGCCGGTTTCTCTGCCTACTCCAAAACCCTGGATTTCCCACGCTTCCGTCAGATTGCCGACAAAGTGGGCGCGCTGCTGTTCGTCGACATGGCCCACGTCGCCGGCCTGGTGGCCGCCGGCCTGTACCCCAACCCGCTGCCCTACGCCGACGTGGTCACTACCACTACCCACAAGACCCTGCGCGGTCCTCGGGGCGGCCTGATTCTGGCCAAGGCCAACGAAGCGATTGAAAAGAAACTCAATGCTGCGGTGTTCCCCGGTGCCCAGGGCGGCCCGCTGATGCATGTGATCGCCGGCAAGGCGGTGTGCTTCAAGGAAGCGCTGGAGCCCGGCTTCAAAGCGTATCAGCAACAAGTGATCGACAACGCCCAGGCGATGGCCGAGGTGTTCATCAAGCGTGGCTACGATGTGGTCTCCGGCGGCACCGATAACCACTTGTTCCTGGTCAGCCTGATCCGTCAGGGCCTCACCGGCAAAGACGCGGACGCCGCCCTCGGTCGCGCCCACATCACCGTCAACAAGAACGCCGTGCCGAATGACCCGCAGTCGCCGTTCGTGACCTCGGGCCTGCGCATCGGCACTCCGGCGGTGACCACCCGTGGTTTCAAGGTGCCGCAGTGCATCGAGTTGGCTGGCTGGATCTGCGACATCCTCGACAACCTCGGCGACGCCGATGTCGAGGCCAACGTGGCCAAACACGTGTCTGCCCTGTGCGCTGATTTTCCGGTTTATCGCTGAGCGCGGTTTTGGAGTAATGACTATGCAACGCTACTCAGGCTTCGGCCTCTTCAAGCACTCCCTCAGCCATCACGAAAACTGGCAGAAAATGTGGCGCACGCCCACGCCGAAAAAAGTCTACGACGTGGTCATCGTCGGTGGCGGCGGGCATGGTCTGGCGACCGCCTACTACTTGGCCAAGGAGCACGGCATCACCAACGTGGCTGTGGTCGAGAAAGGCTGGCTGGGCGGCGGTAACACTGCGCGCAATACCACCATCGTGCGTTCCAACTACCTGTGGGACGAGTCCGCGCATTTGTACGAACATGCGATGAAACTCTGGGAAGGTTTGTCTCAGGACCTCAACTACAACGTGATGTTCTCCCAGCGCGGCGTGTACAACCTGTGCCACACCCTGCAAGACATCCGCGACTCCGAACGCCGTGTGAGCGCCAACCGCCTCAACGGCGTGGACGGCGAACTGCTCAATGCCCAGCAAGTAGCTGACGAGATTCCATACCTGGACTGCTCGAAAAACACCCGCTACCCCGTGCTGGGCGCCACCGTGCAACGTCGCGGCGGCGTAGCCCGTCACGATGCCGTAGCCTGGGGCTTTGCCCGTGCTGCCGATGCCTTGGGCGTGGACTTGATCCAGCAAACCGAAGTGATCGGGTTCCGCAAGGAAAACGGCGTGTGCATCGGTGTGGAGACCAACAAGGGCTTTATCGGCGCCAAGCGCGTCGGCGTCGTCACTGCTGGTAACTCCGGGCACATGGCCTCGCTGGCCGGTTTCCGCCTGCCGATCGAATCCCACCCGTTGCAAGCGTTGGTGTCGGAGCCGATCAAGCCGATTATCGACAGCGTGATCATGTCCAACGCCGTGCACGGCTACATCAGCCAGTCCGACAAGGGCGACCTGGTGATCGGTGCCGGTATCGACGGCTACAACGGCTACGGCCAGCGTGGTTCGTACCCGGTCATTGAGCACACCATTCAGGCCATCGTCGAGATGTTCCCGGTGCTGTCGCGGGTGCGCATGAACCGCCAGTGGGGCGGCATCGTCGACACCACGCCGGATGCCTGCCCGATCATCTCCAAGACCCCGGTACCGAACATGTTCTTCAACTGCGGTTGGGGCACCGGTGGCTTCAAGGCCACGCCGGGCTCAGGCAACGTGTTTGCTGCGAGCCTGGCCAAGGGTGAAATGCACCCGCTGGCCGCACCTTTCTCCATCGACCGTTTCCACAACGGTGCGTTGATCGATGAACATGGCGCTGCGGCCGTCGCCCACTAACAGGAGAAATTCCCTATGTTGCATATCTTCTGTCCTCACTGCGGCGAACTGCGCTCCGAAGAGGAATTCCACGCGTCCGGCCAAGCGCACATCCCGCGCCCGCTGGACCCGAATGCCTGCACCGATGAAGAGTGGGGCGACTACATGTTCTTCCGCGACAACCCTCGCGGCCTGCACCACGAACTGTGGATCCATGCTGCCGGTTGCCGCCAGTACTTCAATGCCACCCGCGACACCGTCACCTACGAAATTCTTGAAACCTACAAGATTGGCGAAAAACCCCAGTTCACCGCCAAGGCTTCTGGAGAGAAGGTATGAGCCAGATCAATCGCCTGTCCAACGGTGGCCGCATCGACCGCAATAAAGTCCTGACTTTCAGTTTCAACGGCCAGACTTACAAAGGCTTTGAAGGCGATACCCTGGCCGCCGCGTTGCTGGCCAACGGCGTCGACATCATCGGCCGCAGTTTCAAGTACTCGCGCCCTCGCGGCATCTTTGCCGCCGGCGCCGAAGAGCCGAACGCAGTGCTGCAGATCGGTGCTACCGAAGCCACGCAAATTCCTAACGTGCGCGCCACCCAACAGGCGCTGTACCAGGGCCTGGTTGCCACCAGCACCAACGGCTGGCCGAACGTTAACAACGACGTGATGGGCATTCTCGGCAAGGTCGGCGGCAAGCTGATGCCGCCGGGCTTCTACTACAAAACGTTCATGTATCCGCAATCGTTCTGGATGACCTACGAGAAGTACATCCGCAAGGCCGCAGGCTTAGGCCGCTCGCCGACCGAGAACGACCCGGACACCTACGACAACTTCAACCGTCATTGCGACGTGCTGGTCGTGGGCGCAGGCCCTGCCGGCCTCGCGGCTGCATTGGCCGCTGCGCGCAGCGGTGCGCGGGTGATCATCGCCGACGAGCAGGAAGAGTTCGGTGGCTCGCTGCTCGATTCCCGCGAAAGCCTCGACGGCAAGCCGGCCACCGAATGGGTTGCCAGCGTCATTGCCGAATTGAAAGCCCTGCCGGACGTGGTACTGCTGCCCCGCGCCACCGTCAACGGCTACCACGACCATAACTTCCTGACCATTCACGAGCGCCTCACCGATCACCTCGGTGACCGTGCGCCGATTGGCGTGGTGCGTCAGCGTATCCACCGTGTGCGCGCCAAGCGCGTGGTGCTGGCCACCGGCGCGTGTGAGCGTCCGCTGGTGTACGGCAACAACGATGTGCCGGGCAATATGCTGGCCGGAGCGGTCTCTACCTATGTGCGCCGCTACGGTGTGGCGCCGGGCAAAAAGCTGCTGCTGTCGACCAACAACGACCATGCCTATCGCGTCGCACTGGACTGGTTTGATGCGGGCCTTTCGGTGGTGGCGGTGGCTGATGCCCGTCACAACCCACGTGGCGCGCTGGTGGAAGAAGCCCGCGCCAAAGGCATTCGCATCCTCACCGGCAGCGCCGTGATCGAAGCGCGTGGCAGCAAGCATGTGACCGCTGCCCGCGTGGCCGCGATCGATGTGAAAGCGCATAAAGTCACCAGCCCCGGCGAGTGGCTGGACTGCGACCTGGTCGCCAGTTCAGGCGGTTACAGCCCGGTGGTCCACTTGGCCTCGCACCTGGGCGGCAAGCCGACCTGGCGTGAAGATATCCTCGGGTTTGTACCGGGCGAAGCACCGCAGAAACGCGTGTGCGTCGGCGGTATCAACGGTGTCTACGGCCTTGGCGATTCCCTCGCCGATGGTTTTGAAGGTGGCGTGCGTGCGGCCAGTGAAGCCGGTTTTGCGCCGGTGGAAGGTGTGCTGCCTAAAGCCTTGAGCCGTCTGGAAGAGCCGACGCTGGCGCTGTTCCAGGTGCCCCACGAAAAAGCCACTGCACGGGCGCCGAAGCAATTTGTCGACCTGCAAAATGACGTCACCGCAGCCGCCATCGAACTGGCCACCCGCGAAGGTTTCGAATCGGTCGAGCACGTCAAACGCTACACCGCGCTGGGCTTCGGTACTGACCAGGGCAAGCTGGGTAACGTCAACGGCCTGGCCATCGCCGCCCGTTCGCTGAACGTGACCATCCCGCAGATGGGCACCACCATGTTCCGTCCCAACTACACGCCAGTGACGTTCGGCGCGGTGGCGGGCCGTCACTGTGGGCACATTTTCGAACCGGTGCGCTACACCGCGCTGCAAGCCTGGCACGTGAAGAACGGCGCCGAGTTTGAGGATGTCGGCCAGTGGAAACGCCCATGGTATTTCCCGCGTAACGGTGAAGATCTGCACGCCGCGGTGAAGCGCGAATGCCTGGCGGTGCGTGACAGCGTCGGCCTGCTGGATGCCTCCACCCTCGGCAAGATCGATATCCAGGGCCCGGATGCGCGTGAGTTCCTCAACCGCATCTACAGCAACGCCTGGACCAAGCTCGATGTGGGCAAGGCGCGCTACGGTCTGATGTGCAAGGAAGACGGCATGGTCTTCGACGACGGCGTCACTGCCTGTCTGGCCGACAACCACTTCCTGATGACGACCACCACCGGCGGCGCCGCCCGCGTTCTCCAGTGGCTGGAAATCTACCAACAGACCGAATGGCCTGACCTCAAGGTGTACTTCACCTCGGTCACGGACCATTGGGCGACCATGACCCTGTCTGGCCCCAACAGCCGCAAGCTGCTGGCGGAAGTCACCGACATCGACCTGGACAAGGATGGCTTCCCGTTCATG
Organism: Pseudomonas sp. W2Aug9; assembly: GCF_023127755.1. Lineage (NCBI taxonomy): Bacteria > Pseudomonadati > Pseudomonadota > Gammaproteobacteria > Pseudomonadales > Pseudomonadaceae > Pseudomonas > Pseudomonas sp. W2Aug9. Next base: position 286,678 of record NZ_SPKL01000008.1, read on the forward strand.
ACCTGGAAGGAAGGTTTGGTCGGCGGTGTACCGGCGCGGGTGTTCCGTATCTCGTTTACCGGTGAGCTGTCGTACGAAGTCAACGTGCAGGCCGACTACGCCATGGGCGTGCTGGAGAAGATCGTCGAGGCCGGCAAAAAGTACAACCTGACCCCGTACGGCACCGAGACCATGCACGTCCTGCGCGCCGAGAAGGGCTTCATCATCGTCGGGCAAGACACCGACGGCTCGATGACCCCGGACGACCTGAACATGGGCTGGTGCGTAGGCCGTACCAAACCGTTCTCGTGGATCGGCTGGCGCGGCATGAATCGCGAAGACTGTGTGCGTGAAGAGCGTAAGCAACTGGTGGGCTTGAAGCCGATTGATCCAAACGTATGGCTGCCGGAAGGCGCGCAGTTGGTGTTCGATCCAAAGCAGACGATTCCGATGAAGATGGTCGGTCACGTCACTTCAAGCTATGCGCACAACTCCCTGGGTTATTCGTTTGCCATGGGTGTGGTGAAGGGTGGCTTGAAGCGCATCGGTGAGCGGGTGTTCTCACCGCAGGCCGATGGCAGCGTGATCGAGGCGGAGATTGTGTCTTCGGTGTTCTTTGACCCGAAAGGTGATCGCCAGAACATTTGATAGACCGCGTCGCGGCCATCGCAGGCAAGCCAGCTCCCACAGGGGAATGCATTCCAAGTGTGGGAGGGGGCTTGCTCCCGATGAGGCCAGAACAGTCACCACAGAATTCAGGAAAGGTGCTTTATGACAGCAGCCAATGTTTACCAACAACGCCCCACCACCAGCGCCAAGGCCGAGTCGTCGCTGCACCATGCAGACCTCGCCAGCCTGGTCGGCAAGGGCCGCAAGAACGCCGGCGTGACCGTGCGTGAAAAGAAACTCCTCGGCCACCTGACTATCCGTGGCGATGGCCATGATGCCGCCTTCGCCGCTGGCGTACTCCAGGCCGTCGGCATTGAACTGCCCGGCCCGCTAAGCGTGACCGTCAACGGCGAGACCAGCCTGCAATGGCTTGGCCCGGACGAGTGGCTGCTGATCGTGCCGAGCGGCGATGAATTTGCCGCTGAACAAAACCTGCGTGCCGCCTTGGGGGATTTGCACATCCAGATCGTCAACGTCAGCGGCGGCCAGCAGATTCTCGAGCTCAGCGGCCCTAACGTGCGCGATGTGCTGATGAAGTCCACCAGCTACGACGTACACCCCAATAATTTCCCGGTGGGCAAGGCGGTGGGCACGGTGTTCGCCAAGTCGCAATTGGTGATCCGCCATACCGCTGAAGACACCTGGGAACTGCTGATCCGTCGCAGCTTCTCCGATTACTGGTGGTTGTGGCTGCAGGATGCCTCGGCCGAATTCGGTCTGAGCGTTCAAGCCTGAGGAATCGCCCATGAGCCGCGCACCCGATACATGGATTTTGACTGCCGACTGCCCCAGCGTGCTCGGCACGGTGGACGCGGTCACCCGCTACCTGTTCGAGCAGGGCTGCTATGTCACTGAGCACCACTCGTTTGATGATCGTCTCTCGGGCCGGTTTTTCATTCGTGTGGAGTTTCGTCAGCCTGACGGTTTTGACGAGCAGGCGTTCCGCGATGGCCTGGCGACCCGTGGTGAAGCCTTCGGCATGATCTTCGAGCTGACGGCGCCGAACTATCGGCCGAAAGTGGTGATCATGGTCTCCAAGGCCGATCACTGCCTCAACGACCTGCTGTACCGCCAGCGCATCGGCCAGCTGTCGATGGACGTGGTCGCGGTGGTGTCCAACCACCCCGATCTCAAGCCGTTGGCCGACTGGCACCAGATTCCCTACTACCATTTCCCGCTCGACCCCAACGACAAACCGTCCCAGGAGCGGCAGGTGTGGCAAGTGGTGGAAGACACCGGCGCCGAACTGGTGATCCTTGCGCGCTACATGCAGGTGCTGTCGCCGGAGCTGTGCCGCAAGCTGGATGGCAAGGCCATCAACATTCATCACTCGTTGCTGCCGGGGTTCAAGGGCGCCAAGCCGTATCACCAGGCGTACAACAAGGGCGTGAAACTGGTGGGGGCCACGGCGCATTACATCAACAATGATTTGGATGAGGGGCCGATCATCGCCCAGGGTGTGGAGGTGGTTGATCACAGCCACTATCCCGAGGATTTGATCGCCAAGGGCCGTGATATCGAAGGGCTCACATTGGCGCGTGCGGTGGGGTATCACATTGAGCGGCGGGTGTTCTTGAATGCCAATCGCACCGTCGTTCTTTAGATCGCTATCGCAGGCAAGCCAGCTCCCACATTCCAGGATGTGTGAACCCGATCCACTGTGGGAGCTGGCTTGCCTGCGATGAGGCCCTTACAAGCAACACAAGAAACAGCATCTGTACCCGAGCACTAACGCGCTGCCCACCCAAGCGGCAACGCAGTTCCATAAAAACAACAGCGAGGTGAAAGCATGTCTGGTAATCGTGGTGTCGTGTATCTCGGCAACGGCAAGGTCGAAGTACAGAAAATCGACTATCCCAAAATGCAGGACCCGCGCGGCAGGAAGATTGAGCACGGCGTCATCCTGCGCGTGGTCTCCACCAACATCTGCGGCTCCGACCAACACATGGTGCGTGGCCGCACTACTGCCCAGACCGGCCTGGTGCTGGGGCATGAAATCACCGGCGAAGTGATCGAGAAGGGCAGCGACGTCGAGAACCTGAAAATCGGCGACCTGGTTTCCGTGCCGTTCAACGTCGCGTGCGGCCGCTGCCGCTCGTGCAAGGAGCAACACACCGGCGTATGCCTGACCGTCAACCCGGCGCGTGCCGGTGGTGCCTACGGCTACGTCGACATGGGCGACTGGACCGGCGGCCAGGCCGAGTACGTGCTGGTGCCGTACGCCGACTTCAACCTGCTCAAACTGCCGGACCGCGACAAGGCCATGGAGAAAATCCGTGACCTGACCTGCCTCTCCGACATCTTGCCCACGGGCTACCACGGCGCCGTCACTGCCGGCGTTGGCCCGGGCAGCACCGTTTACATTGCTGGTGCCGGCCCGGTCGGTCTGGCCGCTGCTGCCTCGGCTCGGCTGTTGGGTGCAGCCGTTGTAATCATTGGCGACGTCAATTCCATCCGCCTGGCCCACGCCAAGGCCCAGGGTTTTGAAATCGTCGACCTGTCCACCGATACGCCGCTGCACGAACAGATTGCTGCGTTGCTGGGCGAACCGGAAGTGGATTGCGCCGTCGACTGCGTAGGCTTTGAAGCACGCGGCCATGGCCACGACGGTGTCAAGGCCGAAGCCCCGGCCACCGTGCTCAACTCACTGATGGGCGTGGTGCGTGTGGCAGGCAAGATCGGTATCCCTGGCCTCTACGTCACCGAAGATCCGGGTGCTGTCGAGGCCGCCGCGAAAATGGGCAGCCTGAGCATTCGCTTCGGTCTGGGTTGGGCCAAATCCCACAGCTTCCACACCGGGCAGACGCCGGTGATGAAGTACAACCGCCAACTGATGCAGGCGATCATGTGGGATCGGATCAATATCGCCGAAATCGTCGGTGTGCAGGTGATCAGCCTGGACGATGCGCCACGCGGGTATGGCGAGTTCGACGCGGGTGTACCGAAGAAGTTTGTGATTGATCCGCATAAGTTGTTCAGTGCGGCGTAATGACACCGTGTCCAGTCTGAAATAGGTTTACACCCATTTCAACCTCAAAACGCCTGATGCACCGCATCGGGTGTTTTGTATTTCAGTGCCATCGTTCATTGAACATCTGACATAGTGTTTTTGGCGTGCAATCGCAGGTAAAGCTCTGAGCAGTATCGGACTCTACGATCCGAGTGATGAACCAGGTGCTGCTTCTTGCCGCGCCTGAAATACTTTTTTAAGGGCGGTGAGCACGACAACTACCCTGACACCAAAGGGCTGCGTAAAGCCAAAGCTGAAAAATGGCGACTCTAGGGGGCAAGAGTCGCCGATTCTGTGCGTTGAGTGTCTCTGTTTCACACTGTCGTAGACTTTTAATGCTGCAAGTTGTGTTGAGCCAGTGTGTTGCATTTAACTATTTTTGTAATTTTTCTAGTTGGTGTTTGAGGATGTTTATCATTTGCGGGTTCGTTTCGGTCTTTAATTCTTCTTCTATCTTTGCTATATCTGCCTTTGTCTCAGCTTCTCCCGAACGAGTGCAGGTGATAACATCGCGGGAGTCGTTGTACTTTTGTTTCATCTTCTCAAACGCTGCCGCCTCGCTAGCTGCAGTTATAGTTTCATATTGTACGTTGCGGTAGCCAGTTGTCGAACCTATGCGGAAATCAAAGTTATATTCTTTCATTGCGGTATTCCTTATGAATGCTTGGTTTAGGGTTTGAGTGGTAATGGTATTAAGAATGCGCGTTATGGGAACCTGTCAAGGTTGACAGGTTGTTATATTTTTTTTGGAATGATGTATTGTGTTTTTACTGGAAAAAAATTTTGCTTATCTCATTGAAGATGTTTGCGGCAGTATTTTTCAAAATAAATAGCTTAGGCAGTGCGGGCGCATCTACATTGCCGAAATCGTCGGCGTACATGTGATCAGCCTGGACGATGCGCCACGCGGGTATGGCGAGTTCGATGCAGGTGTACCGAAGAAGTTTGTGATTGATCCGCATAAGTTGTTCAGTGCGGCGTAAGTGGAAAATGAACGGCGACCTTCAGGTCGTCGTTCTTGTTTGACATTCCAGGCATTCGGTGCAATTACACTATTGCTGCACCACGCTGATCAATTGAAGGTGCAGCCTGACGGTTCTTTGGCCTGGCAATCAACAGTCCAATTGCCTTCAACTGGGAGCAGTGCTTTACCTGTCTTTAGCACCATGACGGTGTTGGCTTCGCCATCCCTGCTGTTTTCTCCGGTTCCCTCGTATCGGCAGATGACAGCTGAGTCTTTGCTCTTCTTAGTGACCGGGTCGAAGCTTGCTTTTTGAAGGCGTACCGATGTGAAGACGTAGCTTGATAGATCGTTTTTTTCAGTCCATTTATCTCCGCCCACCCACTCGTTGCCGTCTGGCCCTGCGGCGGTGTAGCTGAAACCACCTCCGACCATCGGCTTTTGCTCAATTTTGGAAACTTCCGGGCAGGTAGTGGCGTACGCGGTGTTCGCAAGGAGAAAAAGTGTCATCAGACAAAGGGTGTTGTAGGTGTTCATTTTTCATACTCCTTTATGTCGTTTCGGAAAGAGTATGAGAAAGAGAAGGAGGAGGATACTGTGAAAGATGACAGTTTTTAGAAGTCGTTCTGATTAACCAATCCGAGGTTATTTCGAAGGATGATAAAAGTCGCCCTATTTGTTTTTGGAATTTACGCCTGCAAACGCCGGCTGATCACATCCAGCAAATCGCATCCATCGCGTAATGGAATGGCGCACAGCAGGGCGAAGTCCTGGAGGACGATGTTGTCGGTTTGCAGGCCCTCGCGAAACGCCAGGTTTTCCATGACTTGGGTGACCGCGCGGATGCGGTAGACGGCGGCGTCGTGGAGCACGTCAAGCGGGACCTGGGTGTCGATGAGTAGGGAGGGAGTGGTGGCGTCGTGGCCGGTGAGCGGCATGTATCGGTTCATGTTTTAAAACCCATTCAAGTAGAGGTGGGCTACACACTTGTTCGTCGCCAAACGAACTGGGTGGCAGCTGTACGCAGGTTGGCGAACCGGGAATGGAACTGGCAGACCCGAAGGTCTCCCGCGCACAGCCACCATGAAGGCAGCTATTGCGGACGCAAAAGAACCTGCAAAAAAGCAGAAGCTTTTGCACCATTCACCGGGTCGCCAAACCCGTGTCGCCATGTGGACGACGGCCGAACTATAAGCGCCATCCCTTGCCATGAGTAAGCCACCCAGGCACTGAATATCAAAATGTGGGAGGGGGCTTGCTCCCGATAGCGGTGGCTCAGTCGGTACTGCTGTGACTGGCCTGCCGCTATCGGGAGCAAGCCCCCTCCCACAAGGGTTTATGGTGTTTAGGAATCAGCGAGTGGCCAGTGCGCCCTGGTATACAGTCGGGCCTGTCGGTTGTTTGCTGATGGAGCCACCCTTGGTCTCCGAACTCACCATCAACTCCACCGGCTTGCTGATGGTTTCCTGCTGACGCGGGTTCAGGCCGATGATGCCCTCGCCGTCTTCCGGCAACAGGCCCAGCGACACCGGTGTGCCATCTTTAGGGATTGCCCACAGCTCCAGGCTTTGGTCTGGCGCCGGCGCCGTGGAGGCAATCGGCTGCACTTCAAGATAATCCTTGTGGGCCATGATTTGCGCGGCCGGCTGCTGGGTAGTGTTCACCAGCGTTGCCGCGGATTTGACGCTGTCCTGGGTGTAGAGGGCGCCGCCGATACCGGCAACCACCACCACACAGGCGCCGATGAACAGGCGTGGGCGGCTCCAGAATGGAGGCTTTTGCTCAATCACTTGGGGTTGGATCGCAGTCATAAGTCTCTTCTCGACAAATTTTGTAGTCTGTCCATGGACCCGATTATCCCGATTGGGTTCCGGGCATGGCCTGGAACAACCGACGGGATACCTAGTCCAACGCTTGCTTTTGCATCCATCTCCTGAGGTTGTATTGATGAAGATTTCACGCGGTTTTGCCCTTTCCTGCCTGCTGTCCATGGCCGCCGGCCCGGTGTTCGCCGCAGGTTTCAGCCTTGGCGATGCAGCCAACGCGATTTCCGGTATGCAGGGTGGCAACAACAAAGCCGCTGCCGCCGCACCCTCGTCCGAAACGGCCGGCCTGCTGAGCGCCCTGACCTCGCAACTGAACATCACCCCCGAGCAAGCGGTGGGCGGCACGGGCGCCATGCTGGGCCTGGCCAAGAACAAACTGAGCGGCAACGACTATTCGCAACTGGGCAACAGCGTGCCGGGCCTCGATCAATTGTCGGGTAACAACGCATTGGGCAGTCTCGGCGCTTTAAGCGGGATGCTCGGCCAGAGCGGCGGCAGCAAGACCAGCGGCCTTGATGGTTTGTTGGGTAACGTGAAGAACACCAACGACCTGAATACCGCGTTCAGTGCCTTGGGCATGGACAGTGGGATGGTAAGCCAGTTTGCCCCGGTGATCCTCAAATACCTGGGCGGGCAAGGCGCCAGCGACTCGGTGCTGGGCAAGCTTGCCCAGGCTTGGGGGGCCAGCAGTTAAGCGGCCTTCTCCAAGAGTCGCGTTTCCTATAGTTATTTCTGAATCATCTTTCATGATGCGTTGGATGTGGACGAAATAAATTGTAGTGAACCAGTAGGAACGGCAGGAAAGTTGGGTGCCACGTAGTAGTAACTTTCGCAGCATCACGTGGTGCTGTTCGAAGGTCAATCGACGAACTAACTACATGGTGCCTGATGAGTTCTATTAACCAGCTGCAAACCACACTCCAGAATATATACAACCAGGTTGGCGCCAATGTGCCGGCCAGCAAGGCTGGGCTGATCGACCACAATGTGTTGCATAACCTGGGGTTGAGCGCGAATTTGTTGCAGAACTTGCGCAACGATCTGAGTGCCGTCGCTAATGGATCGAATCCTGAGCGGGCACTCAATAACTTGATGTCTGGGCTGCAACAAATCTCGGGTTCTACCAATGCTCGGGCCAAAGAGTGGCCGGCAGACAAACTGTTGCCTGAAGGCGGCGTGCACCTTGTAAAGGGGGCGGACGGTCAACCAGAAGCAGTCACTGCTGCTAAAGAGTGGCCGGCAGGCAAACCGTTGCCTGAAGGCGGCGTGCACCTTGTGAAGGGTGCGGACGGTCAACCAGAAGCAGTCACTGCTGCTAAAGAGTGGCCGGTAGACAAACCGTTGCCTGAAGGTGGCGTGCACCTTGTGAAGGGGTCGGACGGTCAACCAGAAGCAGTCACTGCTGCTAAAGAGTGGCCGGTAGACAAACCGTTGCCTGAAGGTGGCGTGCACCTTGTGAAGGGTACGGACGGTCAACCAGAAGCAGTCACTGCTGCTAAAGAGTGGCCGGTAGACAAACCGTTGCCTGAAGGTGGCGTGCACCTTGTGAAGGGTGAGGACGGCCAACCAAAAGAGGTTGATGCATCCGGAGTGCCGCGCAGCGATTTGGCAAATGTGCCCTCGTCTGTGCAGGCTTCCGCTGACGCAGTGATTTCCAATCTCGTTGAGGTGTTGGGCGCCCAGGCTGCTGGAGGTGATATCTCGCAAGCATCAGCAAAGATGCGCACGGCTTTGGATTCCCTTTTTGACAGGACCAACCCTACGCAGGTACGAGATGCTCTGCGCAACAGCATAAATGAGCTGGCTTGAGCGGTAGCGTCGAAACAGTAGGGAGCTGCAGGAAGCAAGACACCACTATGGATTACCTTTCAAGGTCTCGTGTATGACCTTGGAAGGTTCCATCATCGTTGGCTTTCGCATTGCATGCCGTCGTTTTCCAGCAGTTCATGGATTCGACGGTCCTTTTCCGCCCAGAGCTGGTTGACCCAGTTCTGGACGGTCTGGCGAAACGCCGGATCATTCTCGTAATCCCCTTGCCACAACGCCGGGTCCAGCTCGCGGGTGCGGATATCCACAATCACCTTCGGCACCGCGCCACTGATCAAGTCCCAGAACCCCGGGATCTTGTGTTGCGGGTAGACCACGGTGACGTCGAGTACCGCGTCCAGCTGTTCACCCATCGCCGCCAGTACAAACGCGACGCCGCCTGCCTTGGGCTTGAGTAGCCGGGTAAAGGGTGAATCCTGTTGCGCGCGCTTGGCCTCGCTGAACCGCGTGCCTTCCAGGTAATTGACCACCGTCACCGGCTGGCGCTTGAATAGCTCGCAGGCCTCCTTGGTGATTTTCAGATCCTGCCCTGCCAGTTCAGGATGCTTGGCCAGAAATGCTTTGGTGTAGCGCTTCATGAACGGGTAATCCAGCGCCCACCAGGCCAGGCCGAGGAAGGGCACCCAGATCAGCTCTTTTTTCAGGAAGAATTTGAAGAACGGCGTGCGCCGGTTCAGCGCCTGGATCAGCGCCGGAATATCGACCCAGGATTGGTGGTTGCTGATGACCAGGTAGGAGGTGTCACTGCGCAGGTTCTCACCGCCGCGGATATCCCATTGGGTTGGAATGCACAGCGAGAAAATCAACTTGTCGATCTCGGCCCAGGTCTCGGCGATCCACATCACCGCCCAGGACGCATAGTCACGCGAGCGGCCCGGCGCCACCAGCTTGAGCAGGGCAAACACCATCAAGGGGCCGATCAGGATCAGCGTGTTGAGTAACAGCAGCAGTGTGACCAAACAGCCGGTGAGCAGGCGGCGCATAAATAACTCTTGGAATCTTGTGGGTGGGCCATGATAAGCAAGGTGAGTCTAGAGGCCAAATCGCAAATCAGCGGACGAATGTTTCACAATGTGCCGTGTAGGGTGGCAGTCACTAACCAAGTGCCGCGTTTGCGGTCTAGAATCCGCCTACTTCTTTCCGAGGAACTCACTTCGTGAAACTGTTATTTGCCTCCCTCGCTCTGCTGGCCCTGCCTGTCATGGCTGCCGAACCGACCCTTTATGGTCGCTACGAATACATCCAGTTGCCGGAGATCGGCGAAACCTTCAAGGCCAAGATGGATACCGGCGCGCTGACCGCCTCGCTGTCGGCCCGGGACATCGAGACCTTCACCCGCGACGGCGATGATTGGGTGCGCTTCCGCCTCGGCGGCAAGGACGCCGGCAGCAAGGTCTACGAGCACAAGGTGTCGCGCATCAGCAAGATCAAGAGCCGTGCCGACGAAGATGACGACAAGGACGAAGCCAGCGTGGCCAAGCGTCCGGTGATCGATCTGGAGATGTGCCTGGGCGACGTCAAGCGCACCGTCGAGGTTAACCTCACCGACCGCAGCAGCTTCAACTACCCGCTGTTGATCGGCGCCAAGGCCCTGCGTGAATTTGGCGCGGCGGTGAACCCGGCACGTCGCTACACTGCCGACAAACCGGACTGCTGATTGAACCCATGCCGCACATCCTGATTGTCGAAGACGAAGCGGCGATAGCCGACACGCTGATCTTTGCCCTGCAAGGCGAGGGCTTCACCACCACCTGGCTGACCCTTGGCCAGGCGGCGCTGGAGCATCAGCGCCAGAGCCCGGCCGACCTGATCATTCTCGACATCGGTCTGCCGGACATCACTGGCTTTGAAACCTGCAAGCACCTGCGCCGGTTCAGCGAAGTGCCAGTGATGTTCCTCAGTGCCCGGGATGCCGAGATCGACCGGGTGGTGGGGCTGGAAATCGGTGCCGACGATTATGTAGTCAAGCCCTTCAGCCCTCGGGAAGTAGCGGCGCGGGTCCGGGCGATTCTCAAGCGTGTTGGCCCGGGTGCGGCCCCGATGCTGTTCCAGGTGGACCTGGAGCGCATGCAGATCCACTATCGCGGGCAACCCCTGAGCCTCACGCGCCACGAGTTCCGCCTGCTGCAAAGCCTGTTGGAACAACCCGAGCGCGTGTTCAGCCGCGAGCAACTGCTGGACGCCGTCGGTGTGCCCGCCGATGCCGGCTACGAGCGCAATATCGACAGCCACATCAAAAGCCTGCGCAGCAAATTGCGTAGCGTGGCGGCACAGGCCGAGCCGATCCAGACCCATCGCGGCCTGGGCTACAGCTACAGCCCGAGCCACAGCTGATGCGCCTGGGGCTGCGGATTTTCCTGGTGTATGCGCTGTTTATCGGCCTGACCGGCTACTTCGTACTCAACACGGTGATGAAGGAAATCCGCCCCGGCGTGCGCCAGTCTACCGAAGAAACATTGGTAGACACCGCCAACCTGCTGGCTGAAATCCTGCGCGAAGATGTGAAGAACGGCACCCTGGGCCAGAGTCATTGGCCAGCGCTGCTCAAGGCTTACGGCAATCGCCAGCCGGGTGCGGTGATCTGGGGCCTGCCGAAAAACCAGGTCAACCATCGTATTTATGTGACCGACGCCAAGGGCAGGGTCCTGCTTGACTCCAGCGGTGAAGCAGTGGGCCAGGACTATTCGAAGTGGAACGACGTGTACCTGACCCTGCGCGGCGAATACGGTGCGCGCTCCACCCGCAGCGACGTGGACGATCCCGCGTCATCCGTGATGCACGTTGGGGCGCCGATTCGCGATAACGGCCAGATCATCGGCGTGGTCACCGTGGCCAAGCCCAACAGCTCGTTGCAACCCTACGTGGATCGCACTGAGCGCCGCCTGCTGTGGTACGGCGCGGGGCTGGTCATTCTGGGCCTGCTGCTGGGCGCGCTATTGTCGTGGTGGCTGACCGTCGCCCTCCGACGCCTTACTGCCTATGCCGAAGCCGTGAGCGAGGGCCGCCGCGCCGAGTTGCCGCATTATCGCGGCGGCGAGCTCAAGCAGTTGTCCACCGCCGTGGAACACATGCGCACGCAGTTGGAAGGCAAGGCTTATGTAGAACACTACGTGCATACGCTGACCCATGAATTGAAAAGCCCGTTGGCGGCGATTCGCGGTGCGGCGGAGCTGTTGCAGGGCGATATGAGCCGTGAGCAGCAGCAGCGGTTTGTCGGCAATATCGACAGCGAAAGCGCGCGCCTGCAACAGTTGATCGAACGCCTGTTGAACCTGGCCCAGGTTGAGCAACGTCAGGGGCTGGAGGAACAATCGAACATCCCGCTGGCGGTGTTGGTCGATGAGGTGCTCAAGGCCCAATGTGCGCGAATCGAAGGTGCCGGCTTGCAGGTGGAGCAGGTCATCGCCGCCGATGTGAAGGTGTTTGGCGAACCCTTCCTGCTGCGTCAGGCCCTGGGCAACCTGCTCGACAATGCGCTGGATTTCACCCCACCCGGCGGCACGCTGAGGTTCAGTGCCCAGGTGCGGCATAACGATGTTCAGGTCAGTCTGTTCAACCAGGCCGCGGCGATTCCCGATTACGCGCTGCCGCGCCTGAGCGAGCGGTTCTACTCGCTGCCACGTCCGGCCAGCGGGCGTAAAAGCACGGGCCTGGGGCTCAACTTTGTCGAGGAGGTGATGAAGCTGCACGGCGGCTCGCTGCAGATCGGCAATGTGCCAGGCGGCGTGCAAGCAGTGCTGCATCTCCACACAGTCTCCACATTGCCCACATAAATCCCCCATACCGGCTGGGCAGACTCTCCCCCATTCAAACAGGGAGAGACCCATGAACCGCAGCCTGCTTTTCAAACTTGGCGCGATTGCGCTGCTGATCCTGCTGTTGCTGATTCCGTTGCTGATGATCAACGGCATCATCACCGACCGCCAGCAACTGCGCGACGGCGTATTGATGGACATCGCCCGCAGCTCCAGTTACGCCCAGCGCCTCACCGGGCCGGTGATGGTGGTGCCGTTTCGCAAGACGGTGCGTGAATGGAAGCTCAATGAAAAGCTCAATAAACGCTACGAAGAAACCCGTGAAGAGCGTGGCCGGTTGTATTTCCTGCCGGAGCATTTCGAGCTCGACGGCAAGGTGCAAACCGAACTGCGTGCGCGGGGTATCTACCAGGCGCGGTTGTTCCATGCCGACAACCGTATCAGCGGGCGTTTTGAATTGCCTGCGCAGTTGGGAATCACCGAAGACTTTGCTGATTACCGCTTTGAGCCTGCGTTTCTGGCGGTGGGCATCAGCGATATTCGCGGCATTGAAAACGCTTTGAAGCTGGAGCTGGGTGATCAGCGCCTGGAGTTCTCGCCGGGCTCGCAGGTGGACTGGCTGGGCGAGGGCGTGCATGTGATGTTGCCGACGCAAGACGGCAAGAAACCTGCCGTGCTGGATTTCGCCTTCGACCTGCGTCTGCAAGGCACCGAACAACTGCAAGTGGTGCCGGTGGGCAAGACCAGCCAGGTGTCCCTGGCGTCCAACTGGCCGCACCCGAGTTTCATCGGCAACTTCCTGCCGGCTCAACGGGAAGTCAACGACGAGGGCTTCAGTGCCAGTTGGCAGACCTCATTCTTCTCCACCAACCTTGAACAAGCGCTGCAAAGCTGCCTGGACCGCCAGGGCTGCGAAGACTTCAACAACCGCAGCTTTGGCGTGAACTTCATCGACCCGGTGGACCAGTACCTCAAGAGCGACCGTGCGATCAAATACGCGCTGTTGTTTATCGCCCTGACCTTCGCTGGCTTCTTCCTGTTCGAAGTGCTCAAGAGCCTGGCGGTGCACCCGATTCAGTATGCACTGGTGGGTGTGGCGCTGGCGTTCTTCTACCTGTTGCTGTTGTCGCTGTCCGAGCATGTGGGCTTTGCCTTGGCGTACCTGATATCGGCCAGTGCCTGTGTGCTGTTGATCGGTTTCTACGTGTGCCACGTGCTGCGTAGCGTCGTCCATGGGCTGGGGTTCTCGGCAGGGTTGGCGGCGTTGTATGGCTTGTTGTTCGGGTTGCTCAGTGCCGAGGATTACGCGCTGTTGATGGGCTCGCTGTTGCTGTTTGGCCTGCTGGGCACGGTCATGGTGCTGACGCGCAAGCTGGATTGGTATGGGGTGGGTAAGCGCAAGGTGGAGCAAGTGCAATGATTGGGTTGCGGGAGGATCAGCAAGCGGGGGCGCAGTTGGCCTTAAGGATCGCCACCTTCCTCAATACCACCACCGTCCCCTGTGGGAGCGGGCTTGCCCGCGATAGAGGTGGTTCAGAAGCAGATGTACTGAATGACACGCCGCAATCGCGGGCAAGCCCGCTCCCACAGGGGGTAGGTATGCATGTCAGGCGGGCGGTTGGGTCTGCTGCATCGAAGGCCGCTGGCTGACCTCGGCGTACCAGGCGGCGAGCTTGGGGTTGTCCGAGCGCCACTGCATATCCGGATGGCGAAAGTCGAGGTAGCCCAGGGCGCAGGCGACGCTGATCGAAGCGATATCGAAATGGCTGGCCAGTTCGGCGATGGCGTCCTGCTCCAGCTCGGCGAGAGCGCGACGAATCTTGTTGCGCTGTTCGTCGAGCCATTGATCCCAGTGTTTTTCCAGCGGGCGCATGGCGGTCTCGTAACGCACCAGCACGGCGGCATCCATGATGCCGTCGGCCATCGAGGCCAACGTCAGGCGCCGCCAGCGCGCCGAGCCATCGCGAGGGATCAGCGGGTTGCCGACATGCTGGTGGTCGAAGTAATCGAGGATCACCCGGCTGTCGTGCAGTACTGAACCGTCGGCCAGGCGCAGCGCCGGGATCTTGCCCACCGGGTTGCCTTGCAGTACTTGGGCATCCGGGTTGACCGGTGTCGGCAGGCAAGCGTGCAGGGCCACGCGGTCCTGCTGGCCGGTCTCGCTCAGCAGCACGCGGACTTTGCGTACGAACGGCGAAGCGGGGTTGTGGAACAAGGTCATGCTGGGGGCGGACATGGGCATTCCTCGAAATGGACTGGGGCTAGCGTAGATGCTTGCGCAGTGGCTGGCGAGGGGGATTTTTGTGATCCAGAGGGCCTCATCGGGGGCAAGCCCCCTCCCACACTGGACGGCGTTCACAAATCAAATGTGGGAGGGGGCTTGCCCCCGATAGCGCCCTCAGCCGCGCCGCTTGCCCAACGCCCAAGCGCCAATGGCAGCAGGTACGCCCAACCCCACCCAACTCAAAGAATCCCACACCCCATCCCCCAGCAACGCCGCAAACAACCCGGCGGCACTGAGCAGGCCAATCCCCATTGGTATGCCAAACACTTTCCAGAAATTCGACTGCCGAGGCTTCATACCTTGGCCGCCTTGCGCCGCACGATCCACAAGTAAATGCCGCTGACCAGCACGACGATGGTCAGCACATCCAGCACTGCCCACAAGATCTTCATCGGCATCCCGCCGTAATCACCGAAGTGCAGCGGTTGGGACATGCCCATGGCGTCCATGTACCAAGGGCGCTCGGCGATGGCGGTGACGGCCAGGGTGCTGGCGTCGATCAGCACCGGCGTGAGCAGATGGGAGGTGAGGTGCGTGCTGCCTTTCATGAACACCGCATAGTGATGCTCGCTGGAGAAGCGTGTGCCGGGGAAGGCGATAAAGTCCGGCTCCATGCCCGACGCTGCCTGGGCGGCAATGCTCAGCAGCTCGGTGGCCGGTGCGCGGTGGGTCAGCGGCGGGGCGTTCTGGTAGGGTTCGATCATGGCGCTGAGGCTGTCCTGGCGCCAGGCGGCGATGATCAGGTCGGCGCAGGCGCTGATCACGCCGGTCACGCCCACCACCAGCGCCCACGTCAGGGTGACCACGCCGATCAGGTTGTGCAGGTCGAGCCAGCGCAGGCGGGTGGACTTGTCCTGGCGCACGGTGGCGAACTTCAAGCGGCGCATGAACGGCAGGTACAACACCGTGCCCGAAACAATCGCCAGCACGAACAGAAGGCCCATGAACGCCAGCAGCAACTTGCCCGGCAGGCCGGCGAACATGTCCACATGCAGACGCAGCAGGAACAGGGTCAGCCCGCCATTGGCCGCCGGGGTTTCCACTGCTTCGCCAGTGCGGGCGTCGAGCATGAAGGTGTGCGACGAGTTCGGCTCGGTGCCGGCCGTGGCGGCCATGATCGCGATCACACCGTTCTTGTCGTCTTCGTCCCACGCCAGGTACTGCATGGCCTCGCCGGGTCGATGGGCCTGGGCTTTGGCCACAAGCTGCTCAAGGTTGAGCTGCGGCGTATCGGCCGGCATCTGTGCCAGCTCGGGCTCGCTACCCAGCAGGTGGTCGATCTCGTGGTGGAACACCAACGGCAAGCCGGTGAGGGCGAGCAGTAGCAGGAATACGGTGCAGATCAGGCTGGTCCAGGTGTGGATGAAGGACCAGCGGCGGATGGTTTTGCTTTTCATTTTCGAGCCTTCAGATGCACCCAAGCCGCCCTGTGGGGCGGCCTGGTTGTTAACTCAAGCTGATCACCACTGGTAGGTGGCGCTGGCGACGACGCTGCGTTGGTCGCCGAAGTAGCAGTACGAGCCATCACAGGTGGAAATGTAGTCCTTGTTGAACAGGTTGGTCGCGTTCACTTTCACCGACGCGCCTTTAAGGCTGTTGTCGAGGCGACCGAGGTCGTAGTGCACGGCGCCGTCGAACACGGTGTAGGCATTGGCCTTGCCGGCCCAGGTATTGGCTTGGTCGCCATAGGTATTGCCGGTGTAGCGTGCGCCGAAGCCGATACCGAAACCGTCGAGGGCGCCGGTGTGCCAGGTGTAGTCGGTCCACAAGGAGGCTTGTTGGTTGGGCATCAATTGCAGGCGATTGCCTTTGAAATCGCCTTTTTGCACTTCGGATTTGGCCAGGGTATACGCCGCGATCACCTTGAGGTTTTCGGTGACGTCAGAGATGGCTTCCAGCTCCAGACCTTTGACTTTCACCTCGCCGGTCTGGTCGGTGACAGATACACCACCGGATTGGAAGCTGCTGACCAGAACGTTCTTCTGGGTCAGGTCATACACCGCTGCACTGAGCAGCGTGTTCGAGCCCGGCGGTTGGTACTTGATCCCCAATTCCCACTGCTTGCCCTCGGTGGGTTTATAGGACTCTGTAGGTGAAGCGCTGGCGTTGCTCGCCGGTTGGAACGATTCGGCGTAGGAAATGTACGGTACGAAGCCCGAGTCGAACACATAGCTCAGTGCCGCGTTACCGCTGAAATTCTTGCTGCGGTCAGTATTGGTCGCGTCGTTTTTGTTGAAGTAAGTTGTACCTTGGTGCACCCAGTCTTCACGGCCGCCCAGGGTCAGGCGCCAGTTGTCCAGCGCCATTTGGTCCTGCACGTAGAGACCGGTCTGGATGGTTTTCTGGTTGTAGTCGTAGAAAGCGCCGGAGCGTGCGGGGCGTTCAACCGGCGTGGTGTTGACCGGGTTGAAGATGTTGACTCTTCCGGCCTGCCCGTAAATCGACAAGTACGAGGTATCGGTACGCTGGTGGTCCAGTCCGAGCAGAAGGGTGTGGGTGACGTCACCGGTGGCGAAGTCGGCCTGAAAGTTGTTATCGACCGCCAATTGTCCGATGTTCTCGTCCACGTTGGTGGACGATCGATCGATATTGCCCTCAGCGTCGACCGGCGCCCAGCCATAGGCCCCCACGGTCAATTGCTGAAACGACAGTTCCGATTTGGTGTAACGCAGGTTCTGTTTGAACTGCCATGTATCGTTGAAACGGTGCTCGAATGCGTAGCCGAGTGCGTAATAGGTACGGTCGTAGAACTCGTAGTCCGGATCGCCCAGGTTCTTATGATGCGAAACGTCACCCAGCGGCGACTTGATCTTGGTGCCGACTATCGGCAGGAACTGGCTGGTAGCCCCGGTATCGTCACGGGTGAACTGTGACAGCAAGGTCAGCTTGGTATCGGTGTCGATATTCCAGGTCAGGCTCGGTGCGATGTTGTAGCGTTTGTTGTCGATGTGATCGACCTGGGTACCGGCATCGCGCACCACGCCGCCAACGCTGTAGAGAAACTGGCCTTCATTATCAATCTTGCCAGTGCTTTCGAAATTGATCTGGCGGTAGTTGTCACTGCCGTATTGCACCTGGATGGCGTGACTCGATTCAGCGCTGGGGCGGCGGCTGACCATGTCCAACAGGCCACCCGGTGGGGTCTGGCCGTAGACAGACGAGGCCGGACCGCGCAGCAAAGCGAGGCGATCCAGGTTCCAGGTTTCGGCTTTCGGGTTGGCATACACCCCGCGTGGCAGTGGCAGGCCATCGAGGAATTGCGTCGGCTCGAAGCCGCGTACGCGCATCCAGTCGTAGCGGGTGTCGCTGCCGTAGCTGGCGGAAACGATGCCAGGCATGTATTTGACCGCATCGTCGAGGTTCTGCACGTTGCGGTCTTGCATCTGCTCGCGGGTGGCCACCGAGATCGAACGTGGCGCCTCGACCAGCGCGGTATCGGTTTTGGTGCCGGCGGCGGTGCGCTTTGCCACATACCCCTCCACCGGCCCCCAAGCGCTTTCATAGCTACCCTGGCCGGTGATGTTGGTAGTCGGCAAGGCGACGACGCCCTCCGGAACCGGCACCAGGGTGTAAGTGCCCGTACTGCTTTGTTCCAACTGCAAGCCAGTACCGCGCAAGGCCTCGCGCAACGCGCTCTGTGCATCGAACTGGCCCTTGACCGGGGCCGAGGTCTTGCCGGCGGCGAGTGTCGGGTTGAGGGTCAGCGCCAGGCCAGCCTGGCTGGCGATCTGGTTCAGGGTGCTGGCCAATGGGGCTGCCGGCAGGTTATAGGCGCGCACGCTCAAGGCTTGTTCAGCAGCGATCAGCGAAGTGCTCGCCAGCGGGGCGCTGAGGGCAATGGCCAGGGCTAACAGACTGGGACGCAACAAGGTGTCTAGCGTGCGGGACATAAGGGCGGCTCCTGAATGGAAATATTTCTCAATTGCTTAGGTGCCGAGCGAGAATCGGAAAGTGATAGGGCTGGGTGAAACTATTTTTTTGGCGGTGTGTTTCAGGGCCTCATCGGGAGCAAGCCCCCTCCCACATTTTGATGTGTGAGTACCTTCCAATGTGGGAGGGGGCTTGCTCCCGATGGCGATTGCCCGGTCACCACAGAACTAAGGCTTGGCAGCTACAGTCACCCACCACGGCGTGTGCTGCTTGATCTGCACCGGCAAGGTCGGCAACAGCGCATTCAACGCCAGCGTGGTGTCGTGCAGGGGGAAGCTGCCGGTGATGCGCAGGTCGGCCACGTTGTCATCCACGCCCAGGTGCCCGGTGCGGTAGCGGCCCAGTTCTTCGATCACATCGCCCAGGCGGGCGTTGTCGACCACCAACATGCCGCGGGTCCAGGCGTCGGTGGCGGGTGTCACGGCCAGCAGCGGGCCAAGGCCATCGCTGCGCATCAACACTTGCTGGCCTGCTTTGAAAACGTGCTCCTGATGCAGCGCTTCAGGCTGGGCGGCTACGGCGGACTGCAACACGCTCAAGCGCGTAGCGTCGTCTTCGCGCTTGACGATAAACCGGGTACCCAGCGCTCGCAGGCTGCCGTCGCGGGTTTGCACATAGAACGGGCGTGAATCGTCGTGGCCGGTTTCGACGAGGATTTCGCCCTCCTGCAACACAATCAATCGGCGCTGTTCGTCGAAGCGCACATCTATGGCGCTATGGGTATTGAGGTTGATGGAAGTGCCATCGTCCAGTTTCAGTGTGCGTTGCTCGCCGGTGGCGGTGCGCTGGTCGGCCAGCCAGTAGTGGATCGGCACGTAACGCTCGCCGGCAAACAAGCCCAGGCCACACACCAGTACGATACTCGCCAGGCCACGGCCCAACTTGCGTACGCGCTGGCGAATGCCGTGGCGCGATTGCAGCAACGCCGCCCGGGCCGGGCCGGCGGCCACGCTGAAGCGCTGATCGAGCATGCCCAGTTGGCGCCAGGCACGGGCATGTTCCTCATCGCTGGCCAGCCATTTGGCGAACTCTTGCTGTTCCACCGCGCTGCCGTCGCCCGAGTCCAGAGACAGTTGCCAGGCAATCGCGGCATCCAGCACCCGTGCCGAAACCGGTTTGGAGCCAATGGGTGTCACGAGGGCTCGCCATACAGCGCGATGTAGCACTGACGTATACCTTGGGCCAGGTACTGGCGCACACGGGGCACCGACACACCGAGGCGCTGGGCGATTTCTGCGTGGCTCAGGCCGTCGAGGCGGTTGTAGAGGAACGCGGCGCGGGCCTTGCTCGACAGCTTGCCGAGCAGGCGGTCGATGGCCTTGAGGTCTTCAAGGATCAGTTGCTGTGCTTCCGGCGAAGGGTGTTCGCTTTCGGGGATCAGCATCAATTCGGTGAGATACGCCTGTTCCAGAGCGGCTCGACGGAAGTAGTCGAACAGCAGGCCCTTGGCGATGGCCACCAGGAACGCCCTGGGTTCACGGGGCTCGCGCAAGCCGTCGCGGCCCAGCAGGCGCATGAAGGTGTCCTGGCTCAGGTCTTCGGCGCGGCTCGGGCAGGCTACATTGCGGCGTAGCCAGGCCAACAGCCAGCCACGATGGTCGCGATACAACGCGCCAACAAGCTCACTGTGTGGGGTCTGGACCGACGACAAGGCATCACCGAATAAATAGTAGGTTTAAACTAACGAGAATTATTCGCGATTGTGTCAGAGGCGTGGGGTGGGCGCAATTAGCGTCTGTCGGGAGGTGACATTAAAACGATGGCGCTTGTTGGCGCCGTTTCCACTGGGCCAAACGCTCTTGCAGCGCGTGGGGCGTGTCGATCTGCTGCTGCCGTGCACGGCTGAACAGGATCAGCATCAGCTCCGCTGTGACCAGTGCATCGGCGCTGGCGTGATGACGCTCGCCGACCTGCAGCTGGAAATGCTTGACCCAGTCGTCCAGCCCGGCCTCGCGCAGCGTGGCGTCGGGGCACAAGAGCGGCGCCAGGTCGGCCACGTCGAGAAACGGGTGGGCCAGGCGATAACCCAGGCTGTCCTTGAGCGCCCGGCCCAGCATGTGTTGATCGAACGGTGCATGGAAGGCCAGCAACGGGCTGTCGCCCACGAATGCCATGAAATCCAGCAGTGCCTCGGCCGGGTCGCTGCCGGCGGCAATCGCACTGGGGCCGAGACCATGAATCAATACGCTGGGGCTGAGTTTGGTGTCGGTGCGTTGCAGGGTGCGTTCGAATAGTTGCGAAAAATCCACCGCACCGTCCTCGATCACCACGGCGCCGATGGACAGCACCTGGTCACGGTTTAGGTTCAGGCCGCTGGTTTCCAGATCCACCACGACCCAGCGTTGGTTGCGCAACGAACCATCGCCCAATGCGCAAGGCTTGGGCAGTTGTTCCAGGCGCTGTTGTTGCGCGGCATTCAGCCCCGGTTTTTGCTTATGAAACCAGCCGAACCAACTCACAGTTGATACCGCAAGGTCAGGCTGCTTTGCAGGCGCTGGGCCTGGCGCAGGGATTCACGCAGGATGCGTCGGTCGAGGTGGTTGAGGCTGTCGGGGTCGACGCGGTTGGAGTAGGGCTGGTTCTCGCGGGTCTGCAATTGGTGCTGCTGCATACGGGTTTGCTGAATGAAGTGGTAGGCCTCTTCGTAGGCCGCGCCATCCAGGGGCTCGATCACTTGCTTGTCGACCAACTGACGCAGGCGCTCCAGGGTGTTGTTGGCGTGGATACCATTGGCCAGGGCGAGCAGGCGTGCGCCATCGACAAAGGGGGTCAAGCCCTGCACCTTGAGATCCAGGGTGGCCTTTTCGCCGCCCTTGCGGGTCAGCACGAACTCGCGAAAGCGTCCCACCGGCGGGCGCTGGCGTAATGCGTTTTCGGCCAACATGCGCTGGAACAAACGGTTGTCCGCGACCTGATCGAGAATGCCCTGACGCAGTTGCTCGCAACCACGCTCGTCGCCCCACACTGCACGCAAATCAAAATAGATGCTCGAGCTAAGCAGGTTCTCCGGCGTCGCCTCGCGAATAAACGCGCCGAAGCGCCGCGCCCACTCCACCCGGGACAAGCACAGCTCGGGGTTGCCGGCCATGATATTGCCTTTGCACAGGCTGAAGCCGCACAGCGCCAGGCTTTGATTGATGTGCTGTGCCAGGGGAAGCAGCCGCTCACGGATCTGGGCAGCTTCGACTGCGTCCTTGGCCTCGAACAGAATGCCGTTGTCCTGGTCGGTGTACAGCGTTTGCTCGCGGCGGCCTTCGCTGCCGAAACACAGCCAACTGAATGGCACGCCGGGGTCGCCTTTTTCCGCCAGGGTCAGCTCGATCACCCGGCAGACGGTGTGGTCGTTGAGCAGCGTAATGATGTGGGTGATCTGGGTGGACGACGCGCCATGAGCAAGCATACGTTCCACCAACTGACCGATTTCACCGCGGATTGCCACCAGGTTGTCGACCCGGGGCGCGTTGCGGATAGTGCGAGCCAGGTGCACCAGGTCCACGCGTTGCAAAGAGAACAAGTCACGCTCGGACACCACGCCGCAGAGGCGCTGGTCTTTGACCAGGCACACATGGGCGATATGCCGTTCGGTCATGGCGATAGCGGCGTCGAAGGCACTGTGGTCCGGGCTCAGGAAGAACGGCGCCTGGGTCATATGGCCGTCAATGCCCTGGCTGAAATCGCTG
Source organism: Pseudomonas sp. W2Aug9 (assembly GCF_023127755.1). NCBI lineage: Bacteria > Pseudomonadati > Pseudomonadota > Gammaproteobacteria > Pseudomonadales > Pseudomonadaceae > Pseudomonas > Pseudomonas sp. W2Aug9. Next base: position 308,599 of record NZ_SPKL01000008.1, read on the forward strand.
GTGCCGTCGGCCACCACCTGGCGCAGGTCACGCAGGGTAAAGATGCCCAGGGGCGCCTTGTGTTCGTCCACGATCACAATGCTGCCGACCTGTTGCTCGTGCATCAACGTGACCGCTTCACGCAACGGCGTGTGCGGGCTGCACGTCACCGGGTGGCGCATGGCCAATTCGCCCAGGCGGGTATTCAGGGAGTATTGGGTACCGAGGGTTTCCACGGCTTTTTGCTGCACTTGCTGGTTGACTTGGTCGAGCAGGCTACTGACACCACGCAAGGCAAAATCACGAAACGGGCTGGAAAGGGCAAACAGCTTGATAAACGCCGGCTTGTTCAGTTGCAGGCAGAAGGTGTCTTGCGCGGCTTTATGTTCGGTGCGGGTCGCACGTTCACCCAGCAATGCGGCGAGGGGGAAGCACTCGCCGGTAGTGATTTCGAAGGTGGGATCTGGCGAGTCTGGCCGCTCGCCAATCACCCGGCCCTGTTTGACGATATAGAAATGCTCGACCGGCCCGCCCGACGGTTTGAGGATGCTCTCGCCCTGGCCATAGAAGCGCAGTTGGCACTGTTCCACCAGAAAGGCCAGGTGCGCCGGTTCCATCTGGTTGAACGGCGGGAAGCGTTGCAGCAATTGCAAGGTGCCGTGGATGTTCTGCAACACAGCAGTTTTACCCGCCTGTTCGAATGCATCAGCTTTACTCATAACAGTGACCGCAGTTTTTTTGTCGTTATCGTGCTGCATGGTCGACTCCTGCACCGCGGGTGCCCATTGGACGTAAGTCTAGGTCGGTGAAAACGCTGCAAAACTAGGGAAAAACCTTACATGACTATCGTCCAAACCCCGTAGAACGCCCACTAGGCAAACTTTCCGACGAAGTGCACATTGTTCGACCTTGCACAGATGTCTGACGAGTGCTGGGAGATTGATTTAGAACTGCTGAGAAACGTATGTCCGACCACGATATTTTGAGTGATGCCGAGCGCGAGGCGCTGAGCGCCGTGATGCTCGAGCCTGATTTACCGCCCCAACGCGTATTGATCGTGGACGACGACAAGGATGCGCGTGAACTGTTGGCGGAAATCCTGGGGCTGGACGGTATTCGTTGCTTGACCGCCGACAGTGGTGAGGCGGCATGGGATTTGTTGAAATCGAGCGGCTCTATCGGTTTGCTGATCACCGACCTGCGCATGCAGCCCAGCAACGGCCTGGAGTTGATCCGTCAGGTGCGTGAGTCGACCCGGGCGGCGCTGCCGATCATCATCATGTCGGGTGACGCCGAAGCGCCGGATGTGATCGATGCGATGCACTTGAGTGTGGTGGATTTCTTGCTCAAGCCGATAGATAGCGTGAAGTTGGCGAAGTTGGTGAAGCGGGAGTTGGGGATGGCTTCCTGATTTTTGTGATGCTGTGATGGCCTCATCGGGAGCAAGCCCTCTCCCACATTTTGAACTGCGAACACTTTTAGAATGTGGGAGGGGGCTTGCTCCCGATTGCGCCAGTTCAGTCATCCTCAACCCAACTAAAAAGCCCTGATCTCTCGATCAGGGCTTTTTCATTTACAGGCCGTTTTTAGCCTTGAACTCCCGACGCCTGCGGTGCAACACCGGCTCGGTATACCCATTGGGCTGCTTGGTCCCTTCAATCACCAACTCCACCGCTGCCTGGAACGCGATATTGCTGTCGAAATCCGGCGCCAACGGACGATACAACGCGTCCCCGGCATTCTGACGGTCCACCACCGGCGCCATGCGCTTGAGGCTTTCCATCACTTGGTCTTGGTTGACGACGCCGTGGCGCAGCCAGTTGGCAATGTGCTGGCTGGAGATACGCAGTGTGGCGCGGTCTTCCATCAGGCCCACATCGTTGATGTCCGGTACTTTCGAACAGCCAAGCCCCTGGTCAATCCAACGGACCACATAGCCAAGGATGCCCTGGGCGTTGTTGTCCAGTTCATTGCGGATCTCTTCGTCCGACCAATCGGTGTTGCTGGCCAGAGGAATGGTGAGGATATCGTCCACCGAGGCGCGTTCGCGCTTGGCCAGTTCGGCCTGGCGGGCAAATACGTCGACCTTGTGATAGTGCAACGCGTGTAGCGCCGCAGCGGTCGGCGACGGTACCCAGGCGGTGTTGGCACCGGCCAATGGATGGGCGATTTTCTGCTCAAGCATCGCCGCCATCAGGTCGGGCATGGCCCACATGCCTTTACCGATTTGTGCACGGCCTTGCAGGCCGGTGCTCAAGCCGATATCGACGTTCCAGTTTTCGTAGGCGCCGATCCATTTTTCCGCCTTCATGGCGGCCTTGCGCACCATCGCCCCGGCTTCCATGGAGGTGTGGATTTCGTCGCCGGTACGGTCGAGGAAGCCGGTGTTGATAAACACCACGCGCTCGCTGGCGGCCTTGATGCAGGCCTTGAGGTTGACCGTGGTACGGCGCTCCTCGTCCATGATCCCGACTTTGAGCGTATTACGCGCCAGGTTCAGCACCTCTTCGATGCGACCGAACAGCTCGTTGGTGAACGCGGCTTCTTCCGGGCCGTGCATCTTCGGTTTGACGATGTACACCGAACCTGTGCGGCTGTTCTTGCGCGTGTTGTTGCCATTGAGGCTGTGGATCGCCGCCAGGCTGGTGATCAGGCCGTCGAGGATGCCTTCGGGCACTTCGTTGCCGTCTTTATCGAGGATCGCATCGATGGTCATCAGGTGGCCAACGTTGCGCACGAACAACAGCGAACGGCCGTGCAGGGTCACGTCGTTACCGTCGATGCCGGTGTAGACGCGATCAGGGTTCATGGTACGAGTAAAGGTCTTGCCGCCCTTGGCCACTTCTTCGGCCAGGTCGCCCTTCATCAGCCCGAGCCAGTTGCGGTAGATCACCACCTTGTCATCGGCATCCACGGCGGCAACGGAGTCTTCGCAGTCCATGATGGTGGTCAGCGCGGCTTCCATCAGCACGTCTTTGACGCCGGCGGCATCGGTCTGGCCGACCGGAGTGCTGGCGTCGATCTGCAACTCGAAGTGCAGGCCGTTGTGTTTGAACAGGAGCGCAATCGGCTCGGCCGCGGGGCCCTGGAAACCGATCAACTGGGCATCGTCACGCAGGCCGCTGTTGCTGCCGCCTTTGAGGCTCACGATCAGCTTGCCGTCGACGATCTTGTAGCCGGTGGAATCGACGTGGCTGCCCGCGCTCAGCGGTGCGGCTTCGTCGAGGAAGGCGCGGGCGAAGGCGATGACCTTGTCGCCACGCACCTTGTTGTAGCCCTTGCCCTTTTCGGCGCCGTTGGCTTCGCTGATGGCGTCGGTGCCGTACAACGCGTCATACAGCGAGCCCCAGCGCGCATTCGAGGCGTTGAGGGCGAAGCGCGCATTCATCACCGGCACCACCAGTTGCGGGCCGGCCATGCGCGCGATTTCGTCGTCGACGTTTTGCGTCGAGGCCTCAAAGTCTGCGGCTTCTGGCAGCAGGTATCCGATGTCTTGCAGGAAGGCTTTGTAGGCCACCGGGTCGTGGGCCTGGCCGGCGTGAGTCTGGTGCCAGGTATCGATCCGCGCCTGGAAATCGTCGCGTTTGGCGAGTAGGGCTTTGTTCTTCGGTGCCAGGTCGTGGATGACCTTGTCGGCACCGGCCCAGAACTGGTCGGCAGTAATGCCGGTACCGGGAATGGCTTCGTTGTTCACGAAGTCGAACAGGACTTTGGCGACCTGCAGGCCACCGACTTGAACGTGTTCAGTCATTGCTTGCCTCACTCTGCGGAGCTTATGCGCTTTTTCAGATTTTCATTATGTAGTGCACGGTTGGGCATACTACATGATGACTTGCGGTTGTGAAAATTAGACTAAATACGTCGTTTAGCGACCCACTTTGGTCGTACGGTCACAGCGGAGAATCGGATGTTCTCAAAAAACTATTGGATTGTTCCAGATAAATATAAAAATGGTACACGATTTGTTTTCGAGGGCTCCCGGGTCCACCTTGTAGATTGAATTCCAGAGGGCTTCGCCATGGACCATCTTGTACTCACAATTATCGCTGCCGACAAACCCGGCCTGGTTGAACGCATCGCGCAGAACATTGCTGCCCACGGTGGTAACTGGCTGGAAAGCCGCATGGCCCACATGGCTGGGCAGTTTGCCGGGATCCTGCGGGTCAGCGTGCCGACGGAGCAACGTCAGGCACTGGTGGGCGCGCTGGAAGACTTATCCACACACGGCATACGCGTGCTGGTGGGCGAGGGCAGTACAGGGCAGGCGGCAGTGTCCAAATCGATTGTGATGACGCTGGTGGGCAATGACCGCTCGGGCATCGTGCGCGAGATTACTGCGCTGTTGAGCCAGCAGGGTGTCAACGTGGAGCGCTTGAGTACCGATGTACGCCCGGCGCCCATGAGCGGGGACCCGTTGTTCAACGCCGAGGCTTTGTTGCAGGTGCCGTCTACGTTGTCTCTGGAGCGCTTGCAGGAATCGCTTGAGACCTTGGCCGACGACTTGATGGTGGAACTGCGCAACGAGGAATAACCACCCACAAGGTTATGCATGGAAATCTTGCATGGGCCTGTGGATAACCTGTAGAGACCCGGCGCCAGGCCACGTCGGCCGGACTTCTCCGTCAGCTGAGCAAAAAACGAGCAGTTTCAAGGGCTTGTGCACAAATGGCGGGGATCAGGTTGTGGATAACCTTGGGGTGAAACGCTGCAAGCCACGGGCGCCGTGGCTTGCAAAGGTTTGTGCGTTATTTGATCAGCGTTTGCGCACCGTCAGCCATGCATCCACGCTGTAGATCACCAGCCCGGCCCAGATGAAGGCGAAGGCAATCAGCGTGGCCGGCGCCAGGTGTTCGCCGAACAGCAATACCGCTTCCAACAGCACCAGGGTCGGCGCCACGTATTGCAAAAAGCCCAGTGCGGTATAGGGCAAATGCCGTGCTGCGGCGTTAAAGCAGACCAATGGAATCAGGGTTACCGGACCTGCGGCCACCAACCACCAGGCTTCGGAGGTGCTCCAGAATTCCAGTTGTGCACTGTGGGCCGATGGATTGAACAGCAACCAGGCGACGGCAATCGGCACCAGCATCCAGGTTTCCACCACCAGCCCCGGAAGTGCCTTGACCGGGGCCTGTTTACGGATCAAGCCGTAAAAACCGAACGTCAACGCCAGCGCCAGCGACACCCATGGCAAGCTACCCACCTGCCACACTTGTTGCGCCACACCGACCGCCGCCAACCCCACCGCCACCCATTGCAGGCGGCGCAGGCGTTCACCGAGTATCAACATACCCAACAGTACATTCACCAGCGGGTTGATGTAGTAACCCAGGCTGGCTTCAAGCATGCGCCCACTGTTCACCGACCACACATAGGTCAGCCAGTTGGCCGCGATCAGCGAACCGCTGAGTGCCAGGATCGCCAGGCGCTTGGGGTTGTCACGCAGTTCGCGAAACCAGCCAGGGTGCTTCCACACCATCAACAGCAAGCCGCCGAACAGCGCTGACCACAGCACGCGGTGCACGATGATCTCGGCGGCGGGCACGCTGGCGATGGCTTTGAAATAGAGCGGGAACAGACCCCAGATGACGTAGGCGCTCAGGCCCAGGATGTACCCCTTGCGAGGGTTGGCGGCTTGCATTGCAGAATCCTTGCTTAGGCAGCTAACAAAGCGCGATTGTAAGGATATTTGTCAGACAATGGGGACTTGCTTGGCAATGGGGATTTTTATGTGGGAGGGGGGCTCGCTCCCACATAAAGCAAAGCAGTCAGAAGAGTTTTAGCGGTTCTTCATTGAGCGCCGACAGTTGCTCACGCAACGCCAGCACCTGGTCGCCCCAATACCGCTCGGTGCCAAACCACGGGAAGCTGTGGGGAAACGCCGGATCGTCCCAGCGCCGTGCCAGCCAGGCGCTGTAGTGCATCAGGCGCAAGGCGCGCAACGGTTCGATCAGGGCGAGTTCGCGGGGGTCGAAATCGTGGAACTCCTGATAGCCGTCCATCAGTTCCGACAGCTGGCCCAGGCATTCCTGGCGGTCGCCAGCGAGCATCATCCACAGGTCTTGCACCGCCGGGCCCATGCGGCAGTCGTCGAGGTCGACGATATGGAACATCTCGTCGCGGCACATCATGTTGCCGGGGTGGCAATCGCCGTGCATGCGGATGTTCTTGTGCGGCGTGGCTTTATAAACCTCTTCCACACGCTTGAGCAGGTCGCGGGCCACGGATTCATAGGCCGGCAACAGGCTTTTGGGAATGAAGTTGCCTTCGAGCAAGGTGTTGAGGGAATCGTGACCGAAGTTCTTCACGCCCAGGGCTTCGCGATGTTCGAACGGGCGGGTTGACCCCACGGCGTGCAAACGGCCGAGCAACTGCCCAAGGCGATAAAGCTGGTCGAGGTTGCCTGGCTCCGGCGCGCGGCCGCCACGGCGGGGAAACAGGGTGAAGCGGAAACCTGCGTGTTCGAACAGGCTCTCGCCGTTGTGAATCAGCGGGGCCACCACGGGCACTTCGCACTCGGCCAGTTCGAAGGTAAAGCGGTGCTCTTCGAGGATCGCCTCGTTAGTCCAGCGTTGGGGCCGGTAGAACTTGGCGATCAGCGGTTCGGCGTCTTCGATGCCCACCTGGTACACGCGGTTTTCGTAGCTGTTGAGCGCCAACACGCGCGCATCGCTGAGAAAGCCGATGCTTTCGACGGCGTCGAGGACCAGATCAGGGGTGAGTGTTTCAAACGGGTGAGCCATGCGAACTCCTGCGCGCAGCAGGGCGCCGCGTCCGGCCGGGTATGGTAACGCACCGGGGCTGGGATAGGTGGTGGCTGTGCTATTGCAATCGGGGGCAAGCCCCCTCCCACATTTGAATGTATTCGCAATTCAGAATTGTGGGAGGGGGCTTGCCCCCGATGAGGCCCTGTCAGGCGCCTACGATCCCGCCATCATCCCGCCGAATCGCCATCACCGACGAACGCGGCTTGCCGTTCGGCAGATGTTCAGGCCAAGTCGAACCACCGGTTTCTCCCGGATGCTGAATCCCCACAAACAACGTCTTCTGATCCTGCGCAAAGCTGATCCCGGTGACCTCACACGCCACCGGCCCGACCATGAAACGGCGGATTTCCCCGGTGCTCGGGTCGGCACACAGCATCTGGTTGTTGCCCATGCCGGCAAAGTCGCCCGCGTTGCTGTAGTCGCCGTCGGTGAGGATCCACAGGCGCCCGGCCTTGTCGAAGCCCAGGCCGTCGGGGCTGTTGAACATGTTCTGTGGGTTGATATTGGACGAGCCGCCCTTCGGCGTACCACCGTGCACGCCCGGGTTTCCGGCCACTACGAACAGGTCCCAGGTAAAGTCTGTGGCGCCGTGGTTATCGGCGTCGGCTTTCCAGCGCAGGATCTGGCCGTAGACGTTTTTCTCTCGCGGGTTGGGGCCGCCCACCGGCTGGCCGTCTTCGCCGCGCTTGGCGTTGTTGGTCAGGGTGCAGTAGACCTGGCCGTCGGTGGGGCTGACGACGATCCACTCCGGGCGGTCCATGCGCGTGGCCTTCACTACGCTGGCGGCCAGGCGCGCATGGATCAGCACCTCTGCCTGGTTTGCGAAACCGCTGCCGGCGTCGATGCCGTTTTTGCCATGGGTGAGTTCAACCCATTGGCCTTTGCCCTTGGGATGATCGGCGTTACCGTCGCCCGCATCGAAGATGGCCACGTACAAGGTGCCGTGGTCGAGCAGGTCTTTGTTGGCTTTCGGATTGCTGTGGTTGATCTGATCGCGGCTGACGAACTTGTAGATGAACTCGCCGCGTTCGTCGTCGCCCATGTACACCACGGCGCGGCCGTCGCGCGTTTCGGCCAGCGCCGCGTTTTCATGTTTGAAGCGGCCCAGGGCCGTGCGCTTGACCGGAGTGGATTGCGGATCGAACGGGTCGATTTCCACCACCCAGCCATGGCGGTTGAGTTCGTTGGGGTTCTTGGCCATGTCGAAGCGTGGGTCGTGAGGGTGCCAGTTGATGTCTTTGCTGGCGGCCACTACGCCGTAGCGTTTCTGCCCGGCGTCGAACGCTTGCTGCGGGTTGCTGCTGCCGAAGCAGTCGGTGAAGTTCTCTTCGCAGGTCAGGTAGGTGCCCCACGGTGTCTTGCCGTTGGCGCAGTTCTGGAACGTACCCAGGACTTTCTTGCCGGTTTTGTCGGCAGTGGTTTTCAACCAGTCATGGCCGGCAGCGGGGCCGCTCAAGCGGATTGGTGAGTTGCCATGGATGCGCCGGTTGTAGCGTGAGTCCTGGACGAACTGCCAGGTGTCGCCCTTGCGCCGTACTTCGATCACCGACACGCCCTCGCTGGCCAGGGCCTTGCGTACCTCCTCGGCCGATTGTGGCGCGCCGCCGTGGGCGTAGAGGTAGCGGTAGTTGGTGTATTCGTTGTTGATCGCCATCAAGGCGCGGTTGTCGTCGCCCGGGAACGGAAACAGGCTCATGCCGTCGTTGTTGTCGCCAAATTGCTGTTCCTGGGCCTTGGCCGTGCCATTGCCCGACGGGTCGAAAGCCGGGGCGTTCTTGTGCAGCGGCTGGCCCCAACTGATCAGCACCGAAGCACTGTAGCCAGGGGGCAGGGTGATGGTGTCGCTGGTGGCGGCGGCGATGCTGGTAAAACCCAGCAGCGGGCTGGCGGAGGCAGCATTCACCGCCAGGGCGCTGCGGCTCAGCAGGTTACCGCCGAGGAACATCGCGGCGCCGCACAGGGCGCCCGCGCCGATAAAGCGACGGCGGGTCAGGCCGACCATTTGTTCAAGGTCAGTGGCTTGGTTTTCTTCTAATAGGCTCATCTCAGGCTCCCGCGATTTTTGCAGATACCTTAAGGAGCGGTTGTGACCAAATTGTTGCAGCCTGAAGACGTTATACCGGGGTCCCGAGCAGCACATTGCTGGGTGCGAATTGCACCTGGATCGGCTGGCCCTCGGCAGCGTTGAGTACCAGGAGTGCAGCGGGCGGTGCCAGCGCGCATAACACTTGGCCGTTGGGCAAGGCGATACGCACCTCGCTGGGGCCATCCTTGGCGTCGAGAATCGTCTCGATCACACCGCTCATGCAATTGTGTCCAGGTGTTTCTGGGTGCCCGATCGCCCGCAACTCCAGCCATCCCGCTTTGATCAGGGCGACCACCTCCACGCCGGCCTGCAGCTCCAGCCGTTGGGTGCTGTCGTGGGTAATCTGGGCGTCGAGGTACAGGTCGCCGGCCAGTTGCAGGCGAATCCTGTCGTTGCGGCCCTGGCTGTCGATGGCGATGACCTGGCCGTGCAATTGGTTGCGTGCACTGGTGCGCAGCATCAAGCGGCCGAGCAGGTTGAAGTCACTGGCCGCTTCGTCCGAACCGAGCAGCTCGGCCTGCAGCACTTGCAGGCGCTGATAAAGGCGCAGCACTCGTTCACCTTCTTGCGTCAGCTTGGCGCCGCCACCGCCTTTGCCACCGACGCTGCGTTCCACCAGCGGTTTTTGCGCCAGGTTGTTCAGTTCATCGATGGCGTCCCAGGCGGCCTTGTAACTCAACCCCGCACTTTTGGCGGCACGGGTGATGGAGCCCTGCTCGGCGATATGCCCCAGCAAGGCAATGCGTTGGGGGCGACGGATGATGTGCTGGCTGAGTGGGCTGGGCAGAGACATGGGCATACGCTTGGATGAGATAAGCCGACGTTGCCGCCCTGAAGCAGGGGAGTCAAGTCAGGGGCCGGGTTTGGGGGTGCGGGCCAGGCAGTAGACATCGACCTGGCGTGCGCCGGCGCCCATCAATAACCGCGCCAGGCTGTGGGCGGTAGCGCCGGTGGTGAGTACATCGTCCACCAGCGCCAGGTGTTGCCCTGCGACTTGAGCGCCGGGCGCCAGGGCAAAGGCGTTGAGCAGGTTACGCTTACGCGTCTTGGCGTCGAGGTCTTGCTGCGCCACGGTTTCAAGCGGGCGCAGCAGCGCGTGCTCATTGAGGGGAATGTCGAGCGCGCTACTGAGCCAGCGAGCCACCATCTGCGCCTGGTTAAAGCCGCGTTGGCGCAGGCGTTTGCGGGCCATGGGGACCGGCAGTAGATAGTCGGGGCGGTTGAGTTCGGCGTTATCGAAGCGGTGCTGCAGGTGCTGCCCCAGCAGGCGCGCCAGCATGTGGCCCAGCGGCCAGCGAGCCTGATGCTTGAAGCGGCTGACCAGGGTGTCGATGGGAAAACTGTAGGTCCAGGGTGCGATCACCTGGTTAAAGGCCGGAGGGTGTTTTTGGCACTGGCCGCAGATCAACCCGTCCATCGGCAAAGGCAAGGCGCACTGTTCACAATGCTCAAGCAGCCATGGCAGTTCTGTTTCGCAGGTATTGCATACATTTTCGGCGGAGTCTGTGCATTCGTCACAGATCAGACAGATCTGTTTGTTTTTTAACCAGATGTAAACTTGGTGTTTGTGCTCAGGTTGACAGTGCATGAATCTTCCTTAAATATGCCGAGCATCCGTGTCGTGCCTGTGGGTATTGCCCTTCCCGCAGCGTTAGCCAAAGCATAATCAAGGAATCGCCCATGAGCGCCAGCACCTCTGCCACCCTGCGTCACGACTGGTCTTTGGCCGAAGTCAAAGCCCTGTTCGTGCAGCCGTTCAATGACCTGTTGTTCCAGGCGCAGACCGTGCACCGCGCGCATTTCGACGCCAACCGCGTGCAGGTATCGACCCTGCTGTCGATCAAGACCGGCGCCTGCCCGGAAGATTGCAAATATTGTCCGCAGTCGGGTCACTACAACACCGGCCTGGAAAAAGAGAAGCTGATGGAGGTGCAGAAGGTCCTCGAAGAGGCCGCCCGCGCCAAGGCCATCGGCTCGACGCGCTTTTGCATGGGCGCGGCGTGGAAACACCCGTCGGCCAAAGACATGCCCTACGTGCTGGAGATGGTCAAAGGCGTAAAGGCCATGGGCCTGGAAACCTGCATGACCCTGGGCCGTCTCGACCAGGACCAGACCGAAGCGCTGGCCCAGGCCGGCCTGGATTACTACAACCATAACCTCGACACATCGCCAGAGTTCTACGGCTCGATCATCACCACCCGTACCTACAGCGAGCGCTTGCAAACCCTGGCCTACGTGCGTGATTCGGGGATGAAGATCTGCTCGGGCGGCATCCTCGGCATGGGCGAGTCCCTCGACGACCGTGCCAACCTGCTGATCCAACTGGCCAACCTGCCAGAGCATCCGGAGTCGGTGCCGATCAACATGCTCGTGAAGGTGGCCGGTACGCCGTTGGAAAACGCCGAGGACATCGACCCCTTCGACTTCATCCGTATGCTGGCGGTGGCGCGCATCCTGATGCCGCAATCCCACGTGCGCCTGTCCGCTGGCCGCGAAGCCATGAACGAGCAGATGCAGGCCCTGGCGTTTTTTGCCGGTGCCAACTCGATCTTCTACGGCGATAAATTGCTGACCACCGCCAACCCTCAGGCTGACAAGGACATGCAGCTGTTCGCACGCCTGGGCATCCTGCCCGAAGCTCGTGAAGAGCACGCCGATGAAGTGCATCAGGCGGCGATCGAGCAGGCGCTGGTGGAGCAAAAGAGCAGCGAGCAGTTCTATAACGCCGCTGTTTGATCGAGGCCAGCATGTCTTTTGATCTCGCCGCGCGCCTCGCGGCCCGCCGTGCCGAACATCTTTACCGTCAACGCCCGCTGCTGCAGAGCCCTCAAGGGCCCGAAGTGGTGGTGGATGGCCAGCCATTGCTGGCGTTCTGCAATAACGATTACCTGGGCCTGGCCAATCACCCGCAGGTGATCGAAGCCTGGCGTGCCGGGGCGGCCCGTTGGGGCGTGGGTGGCGGCGCTTCGCATTTGGTGGTGGGCCACGTCACGCCGCACCATGAGTTGGAAGAAGCCCTGGCTGACTTGACCGTGCGCCCGCGTGCGTTGCTGTTTACCACCGGCTATATGGCCAACCTGGGCGCGGTCACGGCGCTGGTGGGGCAGGGCGATACGGTGCTGGAAGATCGCCTCAACCATGCTTCGTTGCTGGATGCCGGCTTATTGTCCGGGGCGCGGTTCAACCGCTACCTGCATAACGACGCGGGCAGCCTGGCCAAGCGCCTGGAAAAGGCCACCGGCAGTACGCTGGTGGTCACCGATGGTGTGTTCAGCATGGACGGCGACCTGGCCGACCTGCCAGCGCTGGCCCGGGAAGCCAGGGCCAAAGGTGCCTGGCTGATGGTAGATGATGCCCATGGCTTTGGCCCGCTGGGCGCCCATGGCGGCGGCATCGTCGAACATTTTGGCTTGAGCCAGGACGATGTACCGGTGCTGGTTGGCACCTTGGGCAAAGCCTTCGGCACCGCCGGGGCATTTGTGGCAGGCAGTGAAGACTTGATCGAAAGCCTGATCCAGTTTGCCCGGCCGTATATCTACACCACCAGCCAGCCACCGGCACTGGCCTGCGCCACCCTCAAAAGCCTGGAATTGCTGCGCAGCGAACACTGGCGGCGTGAGCACCTCAATGGGTTGATCCGCCAGTTCCGTCGCGGTGCCGAGCAGATGGGCCTGGCATTGATGGACAGCTTTACGCCGATCCAGCCGATCTTGATTGGCGACAGCGCCCGGGCGTTGCGTCTGTCACAGATGCTGCGCGAGCGTGGGCTGATGGTGACTGCAATCCGCCCGCCGACTGTACCGGCCGGCAGTGCAAGGTTGCGCGTGACATTGACGGCGGCGCACAGCGAAGCGCAGGTGCAGCTATTGTTAAACGGATTAGAGCAATGTTTCCGGTTGTTGAACGCAGCGGAGCCCGACCATGCGTGATCGCCTGATACTGCTGCCCGGTTGGGGTCTCGGTGTGTCGCCGCTGGAACCGTTGGCCGCGGCACTGCAGGGCCTCAACGAGCACCTGCGGGTACAGATCGAACCCTTGCCGGCGCTGGATTCCAGCGATCTGGATGAGTGGCTTGACGAGCTCGATGCGACGCTGGCGGACGACGTCTGGCTCGGGGGCTGGTCCCTGGGCGGGATGCTTGCTTCGGAGCTGGCGGCACGCCGTGGCGAACGTTGCTGCGGTTTGCTGACCCTGGCGAGCAACCCGTGTTTCGTCGCCCATGATGGCTGGCCCCACGGGATGCCCGCCGAGACCTTCGATGCGTTCCTGGCGGGCTGCCACGCCGACTCCCAGGTCACCCTCAAGCGCTTCGGCCTGTTGTGTGCCAAGGGCGCGCAGGAGCCTCGCGGGCTCTCGCGCTTGCTGGTCAGCGGTGCGCCGCATACCGCCCCCAGCGTGTTGATGCCCGGCCTGGAGCTGCTGGCCCAACTGGATACCCGCGCGGCCTTGCAGGCATTTCGCGGGCCGCAGTTGCATCTGTTTGCCGGCCTGGATGGGCTGGTACCTGCCGAAGCTGCCAGTGACCTGCTGGCGTTGCTCCCGGATGTAGAAGTCGGCCTGATTGAACAGGCCGGTCACGCGTTTCTTCTGGAAGACCCCCACGGTGTAGCGGGGGCCATCCAGGCTTTTTTGCATGAGTGTGTTGATGACTGACTTATCCCACCCTTGTTTGCCGGGTGCCTTGCCGGACAAGCGCCAGGTTGCTGCCTCGTTCTCCCGTGCAGCGGCCAGCTACGACAGCGTGGCCGAGTTGCAGCGCGCAGTAGGGCATGAGTTGCTCCGCCGTTTGCCCAGCGCGCTTTCGCCACAACGCTGGCTGGATATGGGTTGCGGCACAGGGTATTTCAGTCGCGTGCTGGGTGAGCGTTTGCCCGGGAGCGAGGGCGTGGCGCTGGATATCGCCGAAGGCATGCTCAACCACGCGCGTCCGTTGGGTGGCGCCGCGCATTTCATGGCTGGCGATGCTGAACGCTTGCCGCTGAAGGCTGACAGCTTCGAGCTGCTCTTCTCCAGCCTCGCCGTGCAATGGTGTGCCAACTTCGATGCAGTGCTCAGCGAAGCTCAGCGCGTATTGCAACCTGGCGGTGTGTTGGCGTTCGCGAGCCTGTGCGTGGGTACCCTGGATGAACTGCGCGAAAGCTGGCGAGCGGTAGACGGCTTGGTTCACGTCAATCGCTTTCGCACCTTCGAGGCTTATCAGCAGTTATGTGCGGCCAGCGGCTTGCGGGTGGTGAGTCTCGCGCGACAGCCCCATGTGCTGCATTACCCGGATGTGCGCAGCCTGACCCACGAGCTCAAAGCGTTGGGCGCCCATAACCTCAACCCCGGCCGCCCCGGCGGCTTGACGGGGCGCGCGCGGATTGTTGCACTGGTAGACGCATACGAGCAGTTCCGTCAGGCTCAGGGCCTGCCCGCCACGTATCAGGTGGTGTACGCCGTACTGGAGAAACCGCTATGAGCGTCGCGTACTTCATCACCGGCACCGACACCGATGTGGGCAAGACCACTATCGCGGCCGGCCTGTTGCATGCTGCCAGGCTCGCGGGCAAAAGCACGGCCGCCGGGAAGCCGGTGGCGTCGGGGTGCCGGTTGACTGCCCAGGGCTTGCGCAATGCCGATGCCCTGGCGTTGCTGGCCGAGTGCTCATTGCCGCTCAGTTATGCCGAGGTCAACCCGGTGGCATTTGAGCCGGCTATCGCGCCGCATCTGGCTGCGCGCGAGGCGGGCGTGGGGCTGACGGTGCAATCGTTGCTCAAGCCGATGCAACAGATTCTGGCTCGTGGAGCCGACTTTACCTTGATCGAAGGGGCGGGCGGCTGGCGCGTGCCCTTGGCCGATCAGGCCAACCTGTCTGACCTGGCCATCGCGCTCAAATTGCCGGTGATCCTGGTGGTGGGTGTGCGCCTGGGCTGCATCAGCCACGCGTTGTTGACCGCCGAAGCGATCGCACGGGACGGCTTGCCGCTGGCCGGTTGGGTGGCGAATATCATCGATCCCAAGACCTCCCGTCTGGAAGAAAACCTCGCCACCCTGGCCGAGCGCTTGCCGGCGCCCTGCCTGGGGCGCGTGCCGAAGCTCAAGGATGCCGGTGCCGCCGCCGTGGCGGAGTACCTGGAGTTGGACCTGCTTGACTGATTTTGGCTATCGCAAGGCATTATGCCATTAGTGTTTTTGACGGGCCTTTTGCCGGGATGTCTGCTTCAATCCACCTTCACGATTCTCTCAAGGCAGGCTTAAGCCATGGAAATCTCTGGAAGCAGCGCGTTTTATTCGGGCCTGAGCAGTATTCAGACCGGGCAGAGCCGTGTCGACCAGGCGGCCGGCAAGATTGCCAGCGCCGCAACAGCCCAGCCATCGGCCGCGCAAAGCGATCGTCTGCAAGCCAATGACCGCGCCCAAGCGTCAAACTCGGCGAGCAATATGGTGGAAATGGCCCAGGGCAAGTTTCAAGTCGAGCTGGGGGCAAAAGTCGCCAAGGCTTCGGATGAAATGCTCGGTACGTTGATCGATACCTACGCCTGATCCCCTGCTGAACTCAATTAAAAATGTGGGAGGGGGCTTGCTCCCGATGCGGTGTATCAGCGTGCCCATTCATAGCTGACCTACCGCTATCTGGAGCAAGCCCCCTCCCATATTTGCCTGTGCCTGGCCCTGAGCTAGTTCTCTATTCGTTTTTTGCAGTGGCATCCCGCCGCAGGCCTTGCCGTGCCTGGCGATGACCTGCGTCAAGACAAACGGCATCTGGCCGACGCTTGACAACCCTGGGTCGTAAACGTATGTTTCAAACACCTGTTTGACCGCCATAACAAATCCACGCGGTTGTTCATCCCAGATACATCAGCAGAGGTTTATCGCTATGCCTGACTACAAGGCCCCCTTGCGTGATATTCGCTTCGTTCGTGACGAACTGCTCGGTTATGAAGCGCACTATCAGAGCCTGCCGGCTTGCCAGGACGCTACCCCGGACATGGTCGACGCCATCCTCGAAGAAGGCGCCAAGTTCTGTGAGCAAGTCCTGGCACCGCTGAACCGCGTGGGCGACATCGAAGGGTGTACCTGGAGTGAGTCAGGCGTTAAGACCCCTACCGGTTTCAAAGAAGCCTACAAACAGTTCGTCGAAGGCGGCTGGCCGAGCCTGGCCCATGACGTGGAGCACGGCGGCCAAGGCCTGCCGGAATCCCTGGGCCTGGCCGTGAGCGAAATGGTCGGCGAAGCCAACTGGTCGTGGGGCATGTACCCTGGCCTGTCCCATGGCGCGATGAACACCATTTCCGAGCACGGCACCCCCGAGCAGCAAGACGCTTACCTGACCAAGCTGGTGTCGGGCGAATGGACGGGCACCATGTGCCTGACCGAGCCACACTGCGGTACCGACCTGGGCATGCTGCGCACCAAGGCCGAGCCTCAGGCTGACGGTTCCTACAAAGTCTCCGGCACCAAGATCTTCATCTCGGCCGGTGAACACGACATGGCCGACAACATTGTCCACATCGTACTGGCCCGCCTGCCGGACGCACCGGCCGGCACCAAAGGCATCTCGCTGTTTATCGTGCCCAAGTTCCTGCCCAACGCCGATGGTTCAGTGGGCGAGCGCAATGCGGTCACCTGTGGTTCCCTGGAACACAAGATGGGCATCCACGGCAACGCCACCTGCGTGATGAACTTCGACGCAGCCACCGGTTTCCTGATCGGCCCGGCGAACAAAGGCCTGAACTGCATGTTCACCTTTATGAACACCGCTCGCCTGGGCACTGCCCTGCAAGGCTTGGCCCACGCCGAAATCGGCTTCCAGGGTGGCCTGAAATATGCGCGTGATCGCCTGCAGATGCGCTCCCTGACCGGCCCTAAAGCACCGGACAAAGCCGCTGACCCGATCATCGTGCACCCAGACGTACGCCGCATGCTGCTGACCATGAAAGCCTTCGCCGAAGGTAACCGCGCGATGGTGTACTTCACCGCCAAGCAAGTGGACATCGTCAAGTACGGCACCGACGACGAAGCCAAGAAACAGGCCGATGGCCTGCTGGCATTCATGACCCCGATCGCCAAGGCGTTCATGACCGAAGTCGGCTTTGAATCGGCCAACCACGGCGTGCAGATCTACGGTGGCCACGGCTTCATCGCCGAGTGGGGCATGGAACAGAACGTGCGCGATAGCCGTATTTCGATGCTGTACGAAGGCACCACCGGCATCCAGGCCCTGGACTTGCTCGGCCGCAAAGTACTGATGACCCAAGGCGAAGCGCTCAAGGGCTTCACCAAGATTGTGCACAAGTTCTGTCAGGCCAACGAAGGTAACGACGCGGTTAAAGAGTTCGTTGCACCGCTGGCGGCACTGAACAAAGAGTGGGGCGAGTTGACCATGAAGGTCGGCATGGCCGCGATGAAAGACCGCGAAGAAGTCGGTGCCGCTTCGGTGGATTACCTGATGTACTCCGGCTACGCGTGCCTGGCGTACTTCTGGGCCGACATGGCGCGCCTGGCCGCCGAGAAACTGGCTGCCGGTACCAGCGAAGAGGCGTTCTACACCGCCAAGTTGCAGACCGCGCGCTTCTACTTCCAGCGCATCCTGCCGCGTACCCGTACCCACGTGGCGACCATGCTGTCGGGCGCCAACAACCTGATGGACATGAAAGAAGAAGACTTCGGCCTGG
Source organism: Pseudomonas sp. W2Aug9 (assembly GCF_023127755.1). NCBI lineage: Bacteria > Pseudomonadati > Pseudomonadota > Gammaproteobacteria > Pseudomonadales > Pseudomonadaceae > Pseudomonas > Pseudomonas sp. W2Aug9. The sequence continues at coordinate 326,082 of NZ_SPKL01000008.1, forward strand.
CTTACTAAGCCTTACCGGTTCTTTCTGCAACCGCCGCCTCTTTCGGGACGCGGCGGTTTTTTTTGCCCTCCTACAGAGTACGGGCATAAAAAACCGCAGTAATGCACTCAGGGATTACAACCCGCTGCCGTTACAGTAGTGGCAATGTGATACGTGTCAGCCCGGTTGTGCTTAACTGGCTGCATAAAGGCACAGTGCCATTATTTTGCGGGTCGGAGTTTTACCCTTGTCACGCGTGTCTGCTGTACGTTTCAGTCATTTCCTACCTTCGCTGCTGCTGTTGCTGGCCGGGCTTTCGGCTGCGTACGTCAAGGACCTCAACGTCTTCTTCACCTCGCTCTTCAACGTGTTGCCGACCCTGGTCCTGCTGCTCGGCGGCGCGTACTGCGCGGTCTATCGGCGCCAGCGTGAACTGTTCCTGATGATCACGGTGTACGTCGCCTATTTCCTGCTGGATACCCAGACCGATTTCTACCGCGACAATGGACGCGTGCGTGACGACGCCGCGGTGGTGTTCCACCTGTGTTGCCTGCTGTTGCCGCTACTATTCAGCATCTACGCGCTGTGGCAGGAAAAAACCCATCTGTTCCGTGACTTCGTCGCCCGCTGCGCGGTGTTGCTGGCGGTGGGCAGTGTGGCGCTGGCCCTGGAGCAAAGTTTCCCCCAGGCTTTGCTGGGCTGGTTGGCGGAGATTCGCTGGCCGATGCTGCATGGCGCGTGGATGAGCCTGATCCAGCTGTCCTATCCCATGTTCCTGATCGGCTTCCTTACCCTGGCCGCCCAGTATTGGTATCAGCCGCGCCCGCTGCACGCCGCCCAATTGGTGGGGTTTTTGGGCCTGTTCTGGATGTTGCCGCAAACCTTCATCCTGCCGTTCACCCTCAACATCATGTGCAGCCAAGTGATGTTGATGATTGCTGCCGGTGTGGCCCACGAAGCCTATCAAATGGCGTTCCGCGACGAACTGACCGGCTTGCCGGGACGACGCGCCCTCAACGAACGCATGCAACGGCTGGGGCGCAACTATGTGCTGGCGATGAGTGACGTTGATCACTTCAAACGTTTCAACGACACCCATGGCCACGACGTGGGCGACCAAGTGCTGCGCCTGGTGGCGAGCAAGCTGTCCAAGGTCAACGGCGGCGGGCGCGCCTACCGGTATGGCGGTGAAGAATTTGCCGTGGTGTTTGCCGGCAAGACCTTGGATGAATGCATGCCGCACCTGGAGGAGATTCGCGAGATCATTGCCGGCTACGCCATCAAGTTGCGTAACCCGGATCGTCCTCATGACGACCACCAAGGCCGTCAACGGCGTGCGGGCAGCGGAGCCTCCAGCGTGTCGGTGACGGTCAGCATCGGCGTGGCCGAGCGTCAGGCCGAGCAGCGTAACCCTGAAGAGGTGCTCAAGTCCGCCGACCAGGCGCTGTACGCCGCCAAGGGCGCCGGGCGTAACTGCGTGATTGCGGCCGGGCAAACCCGTCGTGGCGCGGTGCGCACGCAAAGCGCTGCGGGTTGAGTCAGCGCGCTGTATTTACTGTGACTTAAAAATACCAGATAGTCACAAGCAGACCCTATGTGTCTGAAAAGTTGTTCGGGTACACTCGGGGTCTGTAAAACCGATCCTATCGAATCACTTTTCATGTTCCCACGAGGTTTGCCATGGCTGATTACAAAGCGCCGTTGCGTGATATGCGCTTCGTCCTCAACGAAGTTTTTGAAGTCGCCAAGACTTGGGCCGAACTGCCGGCATTGGCAGACACCGTTGATGCCGAAACCGTTGAGGCGATCCTCGAAGAGGCCGGCAAGGTTACCGCCAAATCCATCGCGCCCTTGAGCCGCGGCGGCGATGAGCAAGGCTGCCATTGGACCGACGGCGCGGTGCGTACCCCGGACGGTTTCCCCCAGGCTTATGCGACCTACGCCGAAGGCGGCTGGGTGGGTGTGGGCGGCGATCCGACCTATGGCGGCATGGGTATGCCCAAGGCGGTGTCGGCGCAGGTTGAAGAAATGATCAACTCGTCGAGCCTGGCATTCGGCCTGTACCCGATGCTGACCTCCGGCGCCTGTGTCTCGATCAACACCCACGCCAGCGAAGAGCTCAAGGCCGCGTACTTGCCGAAGATGTATTCCGGTGAGTGGGCAGGTTCCATGTGCTTGACCGAAGCCCATGCCGGCACCGACCTGGGCATGATTCGCACCAAGGCCGAGCCTCAGGCGGACGGTTCCTACAAGGTCAGCGGCACCAAGATCTTCATCACCGGTGGCGAGCACGACCTGACCGAGAACATCATCCATCTGGTGCTGGCCAAACTGCCGGATGCACCGGCGGGGCCCAAGGGCATCTCGCTGTTTCTGGTGCCCAAGTTCATGGTGAACGCCGACGGCAGCCTTGGCGCGCGCAACCCGGTGACCTGCGGTTCGATTGAACACAAGATGGGGATCCAGGCGTCCGCGACCTGCGTGATGAACTTCGACGAAGCCGTGGGTTATCTGGTCGGTGAGCCTAACCGTGGCCTGGCGGCGATGTTCACCATGATGAACTACGAGCGTCTGGGGGTGGGCATCCAGGGCCTGGCCTCCGGCGAGCGCTCCTATCAGAACGCGATTGAATACGCCCGCGACCGCCTGCAAAGCCGCTCCCCGCTGGGTGCACAGGCCAAGGATAAAGTGGCAGATCCGATCATCGTGCATCCGGACGTACGCCGTATGCTGCTGACCATGAAGGCGGCCAACGAAGGCGGTCGTGCGTTCTCCACCTACGTGGCGACGCAGTTGGACATCGCCAAGTTCAGCGACGATGCGCAGGCGCGCGAGCGCGCCGATAACCTGGTGGCGTTGTTGACACCCGTGGCCAAGGCGTTCCTCACCGACCTGGGCCTGGAAACCACTGTGCTCGGCCAGCAAGTGTTTGGTGGCCATGGCTATATTCGCGAATGGGGCCAGGAGCAGTTGGTGCGTGACGTGCGCATCACCCAGATCTACGAAGGCACCAACGGCATTCAGGCGCTGGATTTGATGGGACGCAAGATCGTCGGCAGCGGCGGTGCGTTCTACACGCTGTTCGCCGATGAGATCCGCCAGTTCATCGCTGAATCGGGGGCCGAGCTGGCCGAGTTCACCACGCCGCTCAGCGCAGCGGTGGATAACCTGGATGAATTGACGGCCTGGGTACTGGACCGCGCCAAGAGCAACGCGAATGAAATCGGCGCAGCGTCGGTGGAGTACTTGCATGCATTCGGCTACATGGCCTACGCCTATATGTGGGCGCGCATGGCCAAGGCCGCGTTGGGCAAAGAGGCCGAGGAGGCTTTCTACGCCAGCAAACTGGGGACTGCACGTTTCTACTTTGCCCGTCTGCTGCCGCGTATCCATTCGTTGAGCGCGTCGGTAAAAGCTGGTAGCGAATCGCTGTTCCTGATGGATGAAGCACTGTTTTAAGGGCCTGTAGGGCGTGTAAGCAATCTCTTACATGACGTGCTGCTAATCGTCCTCTATCGCCAAATTGGATCCACGGATAATCTACTTCACATGGACGTCGCGCAGGAAGCGCAAAGCAACAACACGGACACGTAGGATTCTGCCAGGACGGCGGAGTGAAATGGATGTCAGGGAAACAGTCTGCAAAGCCCCGCTTCGGCGGGGTTTTCTTTTGCCCGCGAAAAAGTCAGGCGCTTGCCTGCGGGGCATTCATCACGTCTTCCAGCAGGGTGCGCAGCAATGCGACGGTGGCCTGTTGGCGTTGCACATCGCGGCAGACCAGCCCCACCTTCAATGGCACCCTCGGTTCGCTCAAGGGTTTCCACAAAAGCGCCTGGCTGTTGTGTTCGTCCTGGGAACGCCCCGGTAGCACCGTCGCCAGCTTGGTGTGGGGCAGGCTGTCGAGTATTCCCACCATGGTGTTGAGCTCCGCTTGCACCTGCGGGCGCCGCCCCAGGTTGGCCAACTGGCCCTGCCAGATCTGCCTGACTTGAAACTCCTCCCCCAACAGCAGCATCGGTAACTCGGCAGCTTGTTTGAGCGAGACTTTCTTGAATTCGCGCAGCGGATGGTCGTCGGGAATCACCACCTTCAACTCATCTTCATACAGCAGCACACCGTGCAGGCCTGGCTGGCGTGGTGGCAGGTAGCTGATGCCAATGTCGAGGGAGCCGTTGAGCAACCGCCGCTCAATCTCAAGCCCCGTCAGCTCGTAAATCTGCACCACCAAATGAGGCTGGGCCTTGCGCACGCGCTCAAGCATTTGCGGCACCAGGCTGGTGTGCACGGTTTGCAGCACGCCGATGGCCAGGGTCCGCATGGCCTGGCCCTTGAAGTTGCGTAGCGCTTCGACGGCTTGCTGCATGCCATCAATGAGCGGCAACGCGTGGTTGTATAAGGTGTGCGCCGCCAGGGTCGGCAGCAGCCGCTTGCTGCTGCGTTCGAACAGACTTACATCAAGGTTCTGCTCCAGCTGGCGAATCTGTTGTGACAAGGCCGGTTGCGAGATCGAAAGACGCTCCGCAGCACGCCCTACGTGGCCTTCCTCATACACCGCGACGAAATAACGCAGTTGCTTGAAATCCATAAGGCTTACTTATCGAAAAAGCTGGAAAATCGAAATGGCCGCTGGCCCCCGAGACGCCTAGTCTAGCGCCTATTCGCAGGGCTTACAGGGCCGGATCGGACAATGAACAGCGTTTTTGTTGATAGCGTTTACATAGGCAAGGCAAAAAAAACTCAGGTGCAATGGTCCGGCCGTAACCACCAAGGTCAGGTTGCCAACGGGGGTAAGTTGTGAATCTGTTCAACATCCGCCGCCCCGCCCCGAGCCTGGATGACCTGATCCAGGATGCCCCACGCGACACGCATTCAACCGAGCATTTGATGCCCACTGTGGCGCGCCCACCTCAAGTGTTTGTGCGAGGCCAGGGCTCGTGGCTGTGGGACAGTGATGAGCGTGCCTATATGGACTTCAGCCAAGGCAATGCCGCCAACAGCCTGGGCCATAGCCCACAGGTATTGATCAAGGCCCTGGCTGCGCAAACCCAGGCGCTGATCAATCCCGGCAATGGCCTGCATAACCGTGCCCAACTCAATCTCGTCGAGCGCCTTTGCCAGCATACCGGCAGCGACCAGGCTTACCTGCTCAATAGCGGCGCGGAAGCCTGCGAGGCGGCAATCAAACTGGCGCGCAAGTGGGGGCAACTGCACCGTGGCGGGGCCTATCGCATTATCAGCGCCAGCAACGGTTGCCATGGACATGGCTTCGCTACGCTAGCCGCTTCGGCTGGTACCTTGGTAAACCGCTTCGAACCGCAATTGTCGGGCTTCAGTCACGTTCCCTTCAATGATCTTCCCGCCCTGCATGCTGCCGTGGATGCCCAGACGGTGGCCATTCTGCTGGAACCGATCCAGTGCGAAGCCGGCGTGATCCCGGCGACCGAACACTATCTCAAAGGCGTCGAGCGGCTGTGCCGCGAACTGGGGATCCTGCTGATCCTCGACGAAGTGCAAACCGGCATGGGCCGCTGTGGCACCTTGCTTGCCGAGCAACAGTACGGCGTGCATGCCGACATCATCACCCTGGGCAAGGGCCTGGGCGGCGGTGTGCCGTTGGCGGCGCTGCTGGCACGGGGCAAGGCCTGTTGCTTTGAAGTGGGTGAGCTGGAAGGTACCCATCATGGCAATGCATTGATGGCCTCGGCTGGGTTGGCCGTCACCGATACCGTGCTTGAGCCCGGTTTTCTTGAGCATGTACGCGTGTTGGGCTGTCACCTGGGCGAAGGGCTTGCCCGTCTGGCCTATCGCTACGGCCATGGCCCATTGCGCGGGAATGGCCTGATGTGGGGGCTTACCTTGTCGGATGATTCTGCGGATGCGGTGGTAAAAGCCGCGCTGCAAGAGGGACTGATCCTCAGCGCGCCGCAACCCGACTGCCTGCGCTTCACACCGGCGCTGACGGTGAGCAAAAGCAACATCGACGAAATGCTCCTGCGCCTGGCCCGCGCCTTCTCACGGGTGCGCACCGCGCAACTGCAATGCCGAAAGGGCATTGCTGTTTAACCGTCCAATTCCTGAACCGTCTCGCGGTATACGCGGCGCCCTCAGCCTGATTCTTTTGGCTGGGGGCGTTTTTTTGCCTGAGTAATTTCTGGTGTGAAAACGTTTATTGAGTCTCTTTGGAAACGATGGCTTTTTAGCGAGCGTCGGCAAGGACTGCCGGAGGGGCACGACGTGCTCGACTTTTAATCTATACCACTGGGTGGTATGTTTTAGGAAGGGATCTCCATGAGGCTCAGGTTGTTCAAAACAAGGCGATTTGCCGAGGCGGCCACTAAAGTCTGGATCTGCGATTCTGAGTTGAGGAAGGCGTTTGGCGAAATGTTGAGGGGGCAGGCAGATAATCTGGGAGGTGGTGTCTGGAAAAAACGTCTCAACCAGAATCGGCATCGGTCTGTTGTATTGGCCAAGGGCAGGCATTATTGGGTTTATCAGTTTCTGTTCGCGAAGCAGGATCAAAGCAATATAACGCAGAGCGAACTTGTCTGGTTTCGAACACTTGCCAAAACTTATGAAGGGTTAAACGAAGCACAGATTCAGCGCATGCTGGATCTCAGGGAGTTTGTGGAGATACATCATGACCAAGAAGTATAAAAGTGAGGCGCTTGAGTCCATTCATCAGTCTGCCGAAGCGCTTCATGCCATCGGCGCCATCAGCAAAACCACGCTTCGAGAATATGATGAAGCATGCTTATCTGCCATGCCGGACCAAATCCCTGCCGAACAGATCAAGCAACTGCGTGAAAGCAGCCATGTCAGCCAACCTGTATTTGCCCGCTACCTGAACACCAGTGCTTCCACGGTCAAAAAATGGGAGTCGGGCGAGAAACGGCCCAGCGGCATGGCACTCAAGTTGTTGAGCGTCGTGAAGAAGCATGGTCTGCAGATTCTGGCGTGAGATGGCCCGATGCCAGAATCCACTGAACCCTCACGAGCCGCCAATGTCGATTAGCTACACGGCTCACACGAGCCGATTTTCTGGAGCTGACCCATGGACATTATTCGTATCATCATCGCTATTCTGCTGCCGCCACTGGGTGTGTTCCTGCAAGTAGGCTTCGGCGGTGCATTCTGGCTGAATATCCTGCTGACCCTGTGCGGTTACTTCCCTGGCATCATCCACGCGGTGTACATCATCGCCAAGCGTTGAAGCCCTCAGCCTTTTGCAATGAGCCGTGAGTTGCGCTCATTGCGAAAGGCCAGTTGCTCGATGGTCTGGGTGGCATGTTCGGCTTCTTCCCGTGCCTGCAGGATGATGCCGTGCTGCTCGGACTTACTGCATACAGGGTCGGCATTGCTGGCGTCACCGGTGAGCATGAACGCCTGGCAACGGCAGCCGCCGAAATCCTTTTCCTTTTCATCGCATGAGCGGCAGGGCTCGGGCATCCAGTCGTAGCCGCGAAAGCGATTGAAACCAAACGAGTCGTACCAGATGTGCTGCATGCTGTGGTCGCGCACATTGGGAAACTGCACCGGCATCTGCCTCGCGCCGTGACAGGGCAGGGCGGTGCCGTCCGGTGTCACCGTCAGAAAGATGCTGCCCCAGCCGTTCATGCAGGCTTTCGGACGCTCTTCATAATAATCCGGTGTCACGAAGATCAGCTTGCATGGATGACCCTCGGCTTCCAGTTTGGCGCGGTATTCGTTGGTTATGCGTTCGGCGCGCACCAACTGGTCTCGGGTCGGCAACAAGCCCACACGATTAAGCTGCGCCCAGCCGTAGAACTGGCAGGTGGCGAGTTCGACAAAATCCGCTTCCAGCGCGATACACAGCTCGATGATGCGGTCGATCTTGTCGATATTGTGCCGATGGGTGACGAAGTTCAGCACCATCGGGTAGCCGTGTGCCTTGACCGCACGGGCCATTTCCAGCTTTTGCGCGAAGGCTTTTTTCGAGCCGGCCAGCAGGTTGTTCACCTGTTCGTCGCTGGCCTGGAAACTGATCTGGATATGATCCAGCCCGGCTTTTTTGAAGTCGCTGATTTTCTGCTCGGTCAGGCCGATACCGGAGGTGATCAGGTTGGTATAGAAGCCCAGCTTGCGGGCCTCGGCGATCAGTTCGGCCAAGTCCTGTCGCACCAGTGGTTCACCCCCGGAAAACCCCAGCTGTGCGGCACCCATCTCGCGGGCTTCGCGAAACACCTTGATCCATTGCTCGGTGCTCAGCTCTTTGCCCTGCTCGGCGAAATCCAGCGGGTTGGAACAGTACGGGCACTGCAGCGGGCAGCGATAGGTCAACTCGGCGAGTAGCCACAGCGGCAAGCCGATGGCGGGTTTTTCAGGCAAGGGTGATCCAGTGCTCAGCACGGGCGACCTCCATGAATTGCTCGATGTCTTCACCGAGCTCCGGTACGCCGGGGAATTGTTGGTCCAGCTCGGCGATGATGGCTGCCACGTCGCGCTCGCCGTCGATCAAACCGCCGATCAACGCGGCGCTGTCGTTGAGCTTGATCATGCCTTCCGGGTAGAGCAACACATGGCCTTTTTGCGCAGGCTCATACTGGAAACGGTAGCCCTGGCGCCAGGTCGGTATTTTGCTGCGATCAAAGCTCATAGGGTGATCCCTTTATGCCACACCCGCTGCTCGGTCACGCTGTGATAGGGCGGGCGTTTGAGTTCGTAGGCCATGCTCATTGCATCGAGCATGCTCCATAGAATATCCAGTTTGAACTGGAGAATTTCCAGCATGCGCTCCTGCCCCTCGCGGGTGGTGTAGTGCCGCAAGGTGATCGCCAAACCATGTTCCACATCGCGACGAGCCTGGCCCAGGCGGGTGCGGAAGTATTCGTAGCCGGCCGGGTCGATCCACGGGTAGTGCTGCGGCCAGCTGTCGAGGCGCGATTGGTGGATCTGCGGCGCGAACAGCTCGGTCAGCGAGCTGCTGGCAGCTTCCTGCCAACTGGCGCGGCGGGCGAAGTTGACGTAGGCGTCCACCGCGAAGCGTACGCCGGGCAGCACCAGTTCCTGGGAGCGCAGCTGGTCCGGGTCGAGGCCAACGGCCTGGCCCAGGCGCAGCCAGGCTTCGATACCGCCGTCTTCCCCCGGTGCGCCGTCGTGGTCGAGCAAACGCTGGATCCACTCGCGGCGGATCTCACGGTCCGGGCAGTTGGCCAGGATCGCGGCGTCTTTCAGGGGGATGTTCACCTGGTAATAGAAGCGATTGGCGACCCAGCCCTGGATCTGCTCGCGGGTAGCGCGGCCTTCATACATCGCCACATGGTAGGGGTGATGGATATGGTAGAAGGCGCCCTTGGCCCGCAAGGCTGCTTCGAACTCGGCGGTCGTCAGCGGTGTGTCAGTCATTTCAGTGGCTCCTACAATTCAATGCTCATGCCGTCGTACGCCACTTCGACATTGCGCCGCACCAACTCGGCTCGCTCGGGGGAATCTTCATCGAGGATCGGATTGGTATTGTTGATGTGGATAAGCACCTTGCGCTGCTTGGGCAACTGCTCCAGCACTTCGAGCATACCGCCCGGGCCGTTCTGCGCCAGGTGGCCCATCTCGCGACCGGTGCGGGTGCCGACGCCACGGCGCTGCATTTCATCGTCATCCCACATCGTGCCGTCTATCAAAAGGCAATCGCTGCCGCCCATGATATCCAGCAGCGGCGCGTCGACCTTGCCCAGGCCCGGGGCGTAGAACAGTTTACCGCCGGTGCGCAGGTCTTCGACGATCAGGCCGATGTTGTCACCAGGGTGCGGGTCGAAGCGGTGCGGCGAGTAGGGCGGCGCTGCGCTGCGCAACGGCAGTGGGGTGAAACGCAGGTTGGGGCAGGCCGGGATGGTGAAGCTGGCGTCCAGTTCGATGCGGTTCCAGGCCAGGCCGCCGTTCCAGTGGGTCAGCATGGTGAACAACGGGAACCCGGTGCTCAGGTCTTCATGGACCATGTCGGTGCACCATACCTGATGCGGGCAGCCTTCCCGCAGGCTCAACAGGCCAGTGGTGTGGTCGATCTGGCTGTCCATCAGGATGATTGCGCTGATACCGGTATCGCGCAGGGCGCGCCCGGGTTGCATGGGCGCAAAGCCCTGGAGTTGCGCGCGGATATCCGGCGACGCGTTGCACAGTACCCAATTCACACCGTCGTCGGAGATCGCGATGGACGACTGGGTGCGCGCCTGGGCCCGCAGGCTGCCATCGCGAAAGCCTGCGCAGTTCACGCAGTTGCAGTTCCACTGCGGGAAGCCACCGCCGGCGGCGGAACCTAGAATCTGGACAAACATGATCTCTCCATCAAGCGCAGCTCAAAACAAAAACGCCCCGGGCGAACCGAGGCGTTGTATTACTCAGCCAATCAACGGCTGGCGAAGTACATGGTGACTTCGAAACCAATACGCAGATCAGTGTAAGCAGGTTTGGACCAGGTCATATTCTTACTCCTATCAAGGGATGGGACGTTCACTACCAAGTAATACATATAGTCCACCTCCCACTGGAGATGTTCAGATATTGCTGCGCAATGTTACGCAATTCTTTTCAAGTTAGCGCTGTCTCGATGGAAAAAGCCTGTTGCAGGGTTGGCAACGATCATTGTGCCGCTTGCCAGTCATCGCTGATACGCGGGCCGTTAGCCACGCAACGCCAGCCGCCTGCTGCTTCAAGGAGTTGTTGGGCTGCGTGCTGCAAGTCCTCGCGTGTGCGGCTTTGGATCAGGTGTTGAAGTTGATCCAGGTAACTCGACGAATGACCCGCCAACTGCGCGTGCCAAAGCAAATCGGCGGCTTGGCTGACGGGGAGTGCCTGCGCCGTGAATTGCTGCGCAAGAGGCTGATTGCCCACGTCTGCGCTGCGTTCGATCAAAGACGGCAGTTGTTGCAGGAAGGCTTGCAGGTGTTCGGCGATCCTGCCCAGTGACAGGCTGGGCGATTGCACGCCAAACAACAGGCCGGTTTGCCCGTTGACTTGTCGGATGCCGCTGAACACGGCGTAGCCGATTTGCAGCTCAACTCTCAAACGTTGGTAGAACGGGCCCTGGAGCATATGCCCGAGCAGTCGCCAGTTGGCCTCATCGACGAGAGATTGGCTCGGCACTGGACAAAAAAGCAGCAGCGCAGCGTCGCTGGATGCGGTGTTCACCGGGTGCCAAATCCGCTGCCCGTTGAGAACTTCAGGTGTGCATTGAATGTTGGCCGGCTGCCCTGGCAAGCGGGCGGCGGCGATTTTGATCGCCGCTTCACAGGCCGCAGGCAAACCCGCACCCAGCCCCTGCCAGTGAGCAGTGGACCACGACGCTGGTGTCTCCGAGGAGTCGGCTGAAACACCGACGCAGCAAGCTGGCAACGCCTTGAGAAGTTCGCGAATGGCGATCATCGGCGGGGGCGTCGGTGATGACAGATGTGCATCCGAGCTGCTCAGGCTGCGCGCCAACGCTTCGAGCACGGCCGGCATCGGTTCGTGAAGGCCGTGCATGTTCACCCGCCAATCGTTGCCAATGGTTTCGCAAGACAACTCGACACCCGCTTGACGGGCTTGCTCGCGCAGCGGCTGCAACAGGTTTTCCAATCCGGCGGGTACGGCAGCGTCAAACCGCCAATGCAGGTACAGCGCGCCTTCGTCGGTGTCATCCGCCAGTGCGTTGCTGAAGGTCAGCGCCGATAACTCCCTCCGGCCCCGTAAGCGATCCTGGGCAAAGGTACGCAAGCCCCGATGGGCGCTGGTTTGGCCGCGGATCAAACCGGCGCGTTCTTCCTTGGCCGGCGGACGAAGAAAGGGGTTGCCCGGTGGGAGTTGCCAACTGTGTTCAGACGCGGGCAGATGCAGCGATGCAAGCATGGCCTTGAGGGCTGCAATGCCTTGATCCGACAGGTCTTTGCTGTCGTCGCGAGCCAATGTCAGGGCGCCTTGAACCTGCTGTTGACGCGCATTGAGCAAGGCAAGCTCTTCACGTAATGGATTCCAGTCGCTGTGTGCGAAAAAGCTCAGCCAGTCATACAACAAGGCTTCGATCTGCGTCGCCGGTTGGTGGTCGCTATCGAGGGTAACGTCGATATCCAGCACCGCCTGGTCCGCGTAGTGGTACAGCACAGACGCATGCAGCGCGCTGGCCAGTTGGCTAGCTTTCAGTTCGGCCAACAACCCGCCCGACGCCGAAGCGTTGAGCCAGGTGCAGAGAAACTCCAGTGCTTGGCGGGGGGCGTTACAGATGATGACCTGATGCAGGTGCTGGCTGGCGGTGTGTTGATAGCTGCGTGCCTGGCCGTGCATCAGGGGTGGTGGTGCGGTTTGCGGGTGCAGGGGGCCGGCAATCAGTTCGTCACCGAACTGCTGGGCAAGGGTTTGCAAATCTGCCAGCGATTGCGGACCGGCGAGGCTCAAGGTCATCTGCCCGCTTTGATAGAAATGCCTATGGAATTCGCGCAAGGCTTGCTGAAAATCGTCGCTTTCCACCGTCAGGCTGTCGCGGTTGCCGGCATGGAATCCTCGCAGCGGGTGATCGGCCGCTAAACCTTGCAACAACGCAACTTGGTGTTGTGCCCTGGCGTCCTCGGACCAGGCCACGAACTCCGCGTGCAGCACTTCGCGTTCACGTCGTTGATCGTCGAGCGTCAGGCGTGGATGAGTCACCATGTCTGCCAACCGCGCCAGCCCGTCAGCGAAGGCCGACACCGGCAGCTCAAAGAAATACTCGGTGGTTCGCTCGCGGGTACTGGCATTGACCTGCCCACCGAGGCGCTGCACGTAGGCCATCAATCCTTCCCCGGCCGGAAAACGCTCGGTACCGAGAAACAGCAAATGCTCAAGAAAGTGTGCCAGCCCCGGCCAGGCCAATGGCACATCGTGACTGCCGGCCGCCACGCGCAGAACGGCTGCACAACGCTTCAAGCGCGGCGCATGGCGCAGGGATACTCGCAGGCCATTGGCCAGGGTCAGATGAACGGGGTGAGGGTGAACCGGCGCAGGCATGGGCACTTCCGAGGCGTGAGAAGTGCCTATGCTAGCAAACCCGTGGGGTCAGGGCTTGTGCAGCGCGCCGTAGAGTTCGGGGCGGCGGTCTTGCAGGTAGTGGTTGGCGGCGCGGGCGCTGAGGATTGACTGGCGATCCAGGGTGCCGACGATCAAGGCTTCGTCCAGGCCGGCCTGGGCGATACGTTGGCCATCCGGTGCGGCAATGCTGCTTTGTCCACAGTAATGAATCTCGCCTTCGTGCCCGCAGTAATTGGCATAGGCCACAAAGCACTGGTTTTCAAACGCCCGCGAACGCACGGTGACGTCGGCGACAAAATCGAACGGCACCATGTTGGCGGTGGGCACCAGAATCAGTTCGGCGCCGGCCAGGGCCAGACGCCGGGTATTCTCCGGAAACTCCAGGTCGTAGCAAATCAGAAACCCCAGCTTCCAGCCGTTGAGTTCTACCACCGGAAAATCATCGTCGCCTGCGCTGAACATGGCGTGATCCAGATCGCCAAACAGGTGGGTCTTGCGATAGTTACACAGGCGCTGACCCTCGGCGTCGATCAACTGGACGGCGTTGTAGATCTGCCCATCGTCAGCCCGCTCCGGATAGCCGTAGAGAATGGCCAGCCCGGCGTTTTGCGCGATCTCGGCAATGGCTTGGGCAGACTCCCCATCCCGCGCCTCGGCCAACGCGCCAACAGCTTCGGCGCCGATGTTATAGCCCGAGAGAAACATCTCTGGCAGCACCAGCACATCGGCGTCGGATGCCTCTTGCGCCAGTTGGCGCAGGCGCTGGATATTACCGGCCACATCCAGCGGCAGCGGCGGGCATTGGTACAGGGCGACACGCATGTTCAGCTCCTTACTCGGCCAGGGCGATTGGCCCGATTTCATCGAACACATCGCCGGGGCCCGGGTTCTCTGGGTGGGTGCTGCCACCGAAGTGAGTCATGATGCCCCACACCGCGTTGAGCGAGGTTTGTACGGCGCCTTCGACCCACGCGGGCGTCCACGATACGTCGTCACCGGCGATGAAAATCCCGCGTTGTTCGGCGGGCATGTCTTTTTGCATGAAGTGCGCGTACATCCGCTGGTTGTAGCGATAGTGGCCGGGCAGTGCACCTTTGAAAGCCCCGAGGAAGTGCGGGTCGGCTTCCCAGGAAACCGTGATCGGGTCGCCGATGATGCGTGCCTTGATATCGACGTTGGGGTAGATCTTGTTCAACGCGTCCAGGGCCAGCTTCACCCGCTTGTCGATAGGCTGGGGCAGCATTTTCAGGGCGTCGCTCATCCACGAGTAGGAAAGGCAAATCACCCCCGGCTTGTCGTCGCCATTATCGAACAGATAGGTGCCGCGGGTCAGGCGGTCGGTGAGGGTCATGCTCATCAGGTCGCGGCCGGTTTGCGGGTCTTTGTCTTTCCAGAATGGGCGGTCAACCATCACGAAGGTTTTCGACGACTGCATGTAGCGCGTGCGGTCCAGAGCCATCCACATTTTTTGCGAGAACAAGGTTTCGTCGCATTCAATCTGGGTGGTCAGCAGCCAGCTTTGGCAGGTGGTCAGCACCGCGGCGTACTCGCGGGTATCACCGTAGTTGTCAGTGACGGCGAAACGGCCATCGGCCGCATGAGCAATGCGTTTGACCCCTGCCCGTGGTGCGCCTCTATGCAGCGAGCTGAGGCTGGTGCCGGCCGGCCAATGGGCGCAGCGCTCCGGCACATGACGCCAGATGCCCATGGGCACTTGCGCTACGCCGCCAACGACCAGGTGTTGATGGTCGTCGCAGTTGGTCATCACCACGCGGAAGATTTCCAGCATGGAGTTGGGGAAGTCCGAGTCCCAGCCGCCGGTGCCGAAGCCGACCTGGCCAAACACCTCGCGATGATGGAACGACAACTTGGCAAAGGCCTTGGAGGTTGCGACGAAGTCGTAGAAGGTACGGTCATCCCACAGCGGCACGAGCTTGTTCCACAGTTCTTTGAGCCGCGGTACATCACGGTCGCGGATCGCCTGCTGGATATCGCCGAACTGCGAGCCGGCTTCCAGTGCATCGGCCCAGGCATCGGCCACTTCCTGAAACAGCGCAGGCAAATCGGAGAGTTTTTGTGCGTAGTGGGTCTGGCCTTCCAGATCAATCACAGTGCTGCCGGACGCCGGGGTCAGCGGGTTGGGAAAGGGTTTGGTTTCCAGCCCCAACTTGTCTACGTAATGGTAGAACGCCGTCGACGACACCGGGAAACGCATCCCGCCCAGCTCGGCGATGATGCCTTCGGCGCCTTCGAAGGCCTGGGAGCGCAAGCGGCCACCCATCTTCGAGGCTTCATACACCACTGGCTTGAGCCCCAGCTTCATCAGCTCGTAGGCCGCGACCAAACCAGCGATACCGGCACCCACGATCGCCACTTCGGCCCCATGGTTGGCGGCGGGAATACTGCCCAGCCCGGCGGGGTGCTCGATCCAGTCATCAAATGCGAACGGGAAATCCGGGCCGAAAATGGTGATGGGTTTCTTGCCGTCTGCTGGGTGACGATTGGTCTTGCTGATAGTGCTGGACGGAATGCTCATGGCTGACCTTACTGACGGCTCGGCGGGATATGGCCCGTTGAGTATAGGAAAAGATGGCAGCCAGTTTAGGGAGCGTAGCGCTCGTTAATAAGACGCAATGTGTCGTCGGATTGCACTGATTTTTGTCAATGTGACGAAGTTATCGATCAGATTGGCTGTCCACGATCCAATTTGTTGCTGAGGATGATCGAGGTGGTGGTTTTCTCCACACCGTCGACACTGCCGATCTGGTCGAGCAGTTGGTCCAGTTGCTCCGGCGAATCGGTGCGCAGCCAGGCCACGTAATCGAATTCGCCGCTGACCGCACACAACTGCTGCACCTGCGCCATGGCACTCAGCCTGCGCAGCACCTCTTTGCCTGAGCGTGGTTGCACGGTAATCCCCACATAAGCCTGCAAACCCCCATCCGCGACGCGCTGGCCCAAGCGTACGCCGTAACCGGTGATCACCTGGGTTTTCTCCAGGCGTGCCAGGCGTGACGTGACTGTGGTGCGCGCAATCCCCAGTTGCCGGGCAAGCATGGCCACGCTTTCGCGGGCATTGAGCTGCAGGGCGGCGATCAGTTGGCGGTCGATTTCGTCTAGGGCGGGCAAGGGGGGGACTCCGGTGCGGACGACAATGAGTACGCATGGTACAGGCTGGGTCCGGCCGAAAGAACCGTTACACCAGACACGCAAAAGCCGCGCAATGCGCGGCTTTCAAGTTGGTGGGCCCAGCAGGACTCGAACCTGCGACCAAGGGATTATGAGTCCCCTGCTCTAACCAACTGAGCTATAGGCCCTCAGTAGGTCGCGGATTATAACGATGGTTTGTTCACTGTGCCATCCGAAAAATCCTCCAGCTTCGTACGAAGGAAGCTCGCGGCAAAAAGCTCCGGCGGCAGGGGCAGGCTGACGATGTAGCCTTGCATCTGTTCACAGCCTTCGGCGGCGAGGAATGTTTGCTGTGCGGGGGTCTCCACGCCTTCGGCAATGATGGTGAATTGCATGCTGTGGCCCAGCGCGATGATGGCGCGCACGATGGCGACGTCGTGGGGATCGTCGGGCAGGCCTCGAACGAAGGATTGGTCGATCTTGAGGAAGTCCAGGGGCAGGCGCTTGAGGTAGCTGAGGGACGAGTAGCCAGTGCCAAAATCATCGATCGCCAGCTGGACGCCCAAGCGTTTGAGTTGATGCAGAACCCCCAGGGCTTCTTCGGCCTGGCTCATGATGAAGTTCTCGGTGATCTCCAATTGCAGGCAGCCAGGTTCAAGGCGGTAATCGCGCAGCAGTTGTTCGATGCGTGACAACAGGTTGGGGTGACGCAGCTGCGCGCCTGCGAGGTTGACCGACAGTGGCCCGAAATCGTCGAAAGCCTCTTGCCAGGCGTGCAACTGCCGACAGGCTTGTTCCAGCACCCAGTCGCCAATCTGCAGGATCGTGCCGTTCTCTTCGGCCAGGGCGATGAAGTGTTCGGGCGGGACGTCGCCCAAGGTCGGGTGATGCCAGCGGATCAGGGCTTCGGCGCCGATCAGCTCCTGGGTCAACAGGCTGCGCTTGGGTTGGTAATAGAGGCTCAGCTCTTCACGTTCGATGGCACGGCGCAGCTCGTGCTCCAGCGCTACGCGTTCATTGGCTTGGGCCGTCAAGTCGCGGGTATAGCTTTCGACACGGTTGCGGCCCTTGGCCTTGGAGCGATACATCGCAGCATCGGCGTTCTTGACCAGAGTGGCGACGTCGGTGCCATCCTGTGGGTAAAGGCTGGTGCCAATACTGGCGCTGATAAAAAACTCATGGTCACCGGCCTGGAATGGGGGTGTAAAGCAGTCGAGCAGTTTGTTCGCCAGATACTGGGCATCGCCGGCCTGCTGCAAGCCGGGCAGCAAGATGATGAATTCATCCCCGCCCAGGCGGGCAACGGTGTCGACGTCGCGCAGTTGCTGCTTGAGGCGTACGGCGATGTCTTTGAGCAGCAGGTCGCCGACCGGGTGGCCGAGGCTGTCGTTGATGTGTTTGAAACGGTCCAGGTCAAGAAACAACACCGCGCCTTGCCTGCCGCTTTCCTGCTGGCCGTTAAGGGCGGCCTGCAGTCGATTTTCAAACAGGGTGCGGTTGGGCAGACCGGTCAGCGGGTCGTGGTGGGCCTGATAGTCCAGGCGTGCCTGGGCCAGCTTGAGGCTGGAGATGTCGGCAAACACGGCAACGAAGTGCGTGATCAATTGGTCGCGGTTACGCACGGCGCTGATGGTCAGCCAGCTTGGGTACACCTCGCCGTTCTTGCGGCGGTTGGAAATCTCTCCCTGCCAGTGTCCATGGGCCGTCAATTGGTGCCACATCGCCGCATAGAATGCGCTGTCATGCAGGCCCGAGGCGAGCAGGCGCGGGGTATGGCCGAGTGCTTCGATTTCGCTGTAGCCGGTGATCTCACTGAAGGCGCGATTGACGGCACTGATGTTCTGTCGTGTGTCGGTGATCAAAACGCCTTCAGCGGTGCTCTCGAATACCGTGGCGGCCTGTTGCAGTTTTTCCTGCATCTGCTGGCGTTCGGTGATGTCCCGGGCGATGGTCAGCATGCAGTCTTCGTCACCGATGGGCAGCGGGCGACTGGAGACTTCGCAGAGGCGAAGCTGGCCGTCGGCGCGACGGATATGGCAGATGAAATCACGCACGAAGCCGTCGCGCTGCATCAACTCCAGCATGTGCTTGCGTTCGTTGAGATCGACCCAGATACCCAGGTCCAGGGTTGATTGGTCGAGGGAAGAGGCGCTGGTGAAGCCGGTCAGATGGCTGAAACCTTCGTTCACCTCAATCAATAGGCCATCCCTTTGGCGACTCAGCAGCAAGCCGTCGGGGGACGCATGGAACGCCTTGGCGAATTTCTCTTCGGAGGTTTGCAGCTGCTGTTGGGTTTCCTTGAGCTGGGTGATATCGCGCACCACCACCACCAGAGCTTCGGTGGTGTCGAGTTGGAAAGGCTCAGCTGAGATCAGCCCCGTAAACGCTTGGCCGTTGCTGCGCAGAAAGGACATTTCCAGGTTGCGGATACTGGTGGTCTGTACCCGCTGCAGCAAATCCGGCCCGACGCCCTGAATGCGCCATATATTCAGATCTGAGGCGGCTTTGCCCACAACCTCGTCGGCGGTCAGGCCAATCTGGTCCTCGAATGCCTTGTTGACCTCCAGCAGGCAGCCATCGGATAGCCTGGCGATCACCAGAATGTCGGGGCATTGCTGGAACACCGACGCAAACTTCTGCTCGGACAGTTGCAGGGCTTCCTCCGTGCGCTTGGCTTCGCTGATATCGATCATCAGGCCGCGCAGCACTGGCTCATGTCCGTGTTCAATCAGGCTGACAATATCGCGCACCCACAAGCAACGGCCGTCCGCCGTGATGACCCGGTAATCGACGCTGTGATCACGATTGGCACGGGTTTCCCGGTAGCAATACGCTTCGGTGCGCGTGAGGTCGGCCGGGTGAATGATGTTGCGCCAGAAGCCCGGAATCAGCCAGTGGGCGCGCGGATAGCCGAGCAAATCTTCGGCATGGGGCGATACATAGCTGTAGGTGAAATCGCTGATGCTCGCTTCCCAGGCGATGGCGGACAAGCTCTCTACCAGGCCGCGATAGTGGTATTCGCTGCTGCGCAGTTCTTGTTCGAGGGCGACCCTGCGGGAGATTTCCGAACTGAGCCGGCGATTGATCCGAATGACCACCGCCAGCACGGTACTGAGCAACAATACAGCGGGCAGGCCGTACGTCAGCAGGTCGACCCAGAAGGTGCGGTGATCGGTGAAGCTGCCGACCCAATGTTGCTGGATCGCATCGGTTTCGGCTGAGCTAAGGTCGGCGAGGACTTTGTCCAGGATGCCCACCAGCATTTTCTGTTCCTGCGGGACGCCCATTGCCAATTGGTAGCGATAGGGCGTCTCGCCACTGACGTACAAGCCATCGAGCTTGAGTTGGCGCAGGCTCCAGACGCTGGATGCCAAGTCGCCGACGACTGCGTCCACTTCATCGGTGGCCAGGGCTTGCAGCGTCGAACTGACGTTGGGCATCGCCACCAGATTCAGGTCCGGGTGGTGAGTGCGCAGCAATTCATGGGGCGCATAGTTTTCCACCACGGCAATTTTCAGCCCGTACAAACCCTTTAGGTTGCGTGGTTTCGCGCCGCCTTCATGGGCAAGGATGACGATGGGAAAGTCGAGGTAGGGGCGTGTAAAGGCCAGGTAGCTTTGGCGCTCCGGAGTGGACATGATGCCGGGTAGTAAGTCGAGCTGGTTGCTCCGGGCTTGTTCAAGTACAGCGGTCCAGTTTGCCGGTTCGATCAGCTTGATCCTGACACCCAGTCGGTCCTGGATCAGGCGCACATAGTCGGCAGCCAGACCCTGGTAACGACCATTCTCATCACGGTATTCAAAGGGGGGCCAGGACGCGTCCACCCCAAGGCGAAGCTCCTGATGGTCCGCCAACCAGCTACGCTCATCCTCCGTGAGAGTCAACGCGCCAGCCGTTGCGGTCCAGGTCAGCAGCGACAGTAGCAACACGGTCGGCAATCTGGGCATAACGGTCTCGTTATGGCACGGGGAATAGTTCGAGTGTAGACGGGCATTTCAGGGGAGGGGTGTTGCGGGGAATTTTATCTGTGCAAAACAAAACCCCCGGCCTGGGCCGGGGGTTCTGGTATCACTCGTCGAGGAAGGAGCGCAGATGCTCGCTTCGCGTCGGGTGGCGCAACTTGCGCAGTGCCTTGGCTTCGATCTGACGGATCCGCTCGCGGGTCACGTCAAATTGCTTACCGACTTCCTCAAGGGTGTGGTCGGTATTCATGTCGATGCCGAAACGCATGCGCAGTACCTTGGCTTCACGGGCGGTGAGGCCGGACAGTACGTCACGAGTCGCTTCTTTCAGGCTCTCAACGGTGGCGACATCGATTGGCGACTGCATGGTCGAGTCTTCGATGAAGTCACCCAGATGGGAGTCTTCGTCATCACCAATCGGCGTTTCCATGGAGATCGGCTCTTTAGCGATCTTCAATACCTTGCGGATTTTATCCTCAGGCATTTCCATGCGTTCGCCCAGCTCTTCCGGGGTCGGTTCGCGACCCATTTCCTGCAACATCTGCCGGGAAATACGGTTGAGCTTGTTGATGGTCTCGATCATGTGCACCGGAATACGGATGGTGCGGGCCTGGTCGGCGATCGAGCGAGTGATCGCCTGACGAATCCACCAGGTTGCATAAGTCGAGAACTTGTAGCCGCGACGGTATTCGAACTTGTCTACCGCTTTCATCAAGCCGATGTTGCCTTCCTGGATCAGATCCAGGAACTGCAGGCCACGGTTGGTGTACTTCTTGGCGATCGAGATCACCAGACGCAAGTTCGCTTCAACCATCTCTTTTTTCGCGCGGCGGGCCTTGGCCTCACCGATCGACATGCGACGGTTGATGTCCTTGATTTCAGCAATCGTCAGACCGGTTTCGGTCTCAAGCGCAGTCAGCTTCTGCTGGCAGCGGATGATATCGGGCTGCAGGCGGCCGATGGCTTCGGCGTATTTCGCCTTGCCCTTGGCCAGTGCGTCGGTCCAGCTTTCGTCAACTTCGTTGCCCGGGAACTGGCGCAGGAAGTCGGTACGCGGCATACGGGCATCACGCACGCACAGCTGCATGATTGCACGCTCTTGTGCACGCAGACGCTCAAGGGCGCTACGAACGCGCTCGACCAAACCTTCGAATTGCTTGGGCACCAGCTTGATCGGCATGAACAGCTCAGCCAGCGCCACCAGCTCGGCAATTGCCTGCTTGTTGGAGCGACCATGCTTCTTCAGGGCCTTGCGGGTGATTTCCATTTGATCGGAAACCGCACCGAAACGCTGGGCCGCGACGATTGGGTCCGGGCCGCTTTCGACTTCATCTTCGTCGTCGCTGCTGGCTTCGGCGTCGTCGTCTTCGGCGTCGTCATCCGCTTTCGCGGCTTTGGCGTCGACAGGCGGCGGTACTTCGGCGGCAGGCGGCGCAATGCCGTCGTCCGGGTCGATGTAACCGCTCAGGACGTCGGACAGGCGGCCACCTTCGGTGGTGACGCGGGTGTACTCGGAGAGAATGTGGTCAACCGTGCCTGGGAAGTGCGCAATTGCGCCCATCACTTCACGGATGCCCTCTTCGATACGCTTGGCGATTTCGATTTCGCCTTCGCGTGTCAGCAGCTCGACAGTACCCATTTCACGCATATACATGCGCACCGGGTCCGTCGTGCGGCCGATATCGGTCTCTACTGCAGCCAGCGCGGCAGCAGCTTCCTCAGCGGCGGCCTCGTCGGTATCAGCGTCGGCCAGCATAAGGGAATCCTTATCTGGCGCGACTTCGAATACGTTGATCCCCATGTCGTTAATCATGCGGATGATGTCTTCCACCTGCTCTGGATCTGAAATATCCTCAGGCAGGTGGTCGTTGACCTCCGCGTAAGTCAGGTAACCCTGCTCACGACCAAGTGTGATCAACTCTTTGATACGAGACTGCTGTTGCGCTTTTCCGGACATAACACCCTATCCACTGAAGGTCTTGGCGGGCAAAAAACAAGCCGAGGATTATACCCGAGCTATGACCTCACACGCCAGCTGAGGTCGGGTTTGATGCGTAAACATTCTGTTTTAAGAGGTCGCGCATCTGTTTTGCTATCTGAATCTGCTCTTCAGCCGACAATCCCGGCTGCCTTGCTCTCTTAATGAGCTCATCGAGGGTCTGAGTGTGTTGACCCGCAGATAACCTATTAATGGTGTCTAAAAACTGTTGTTCAAGGTTGTCGCCGTCAATTAGCCACTCCTTTTCCGCCAATGCTTTCAATAAACGGCCTTGTTCCGTGCCGTGCCAGCGAGCCATCAGCTGGATTGAGTTTAGCTTGGGATTTTTCTGCACCGCCTCGATCAGGGCAATCAGCACCTGGGCGTAGGTGTTGCTTTCGTTGGCAAAGTGGTCGGCGCTTTCAACCTTGCCGGCCAGTTGTGGGTGATGAATCAGCGTACGCAGCGCAATAAGCGTCGGGGCTTCCACTGCTACGGGTGTGCGTGGAGCGTAGGCTTCATCGCGATCACCGCGCTTGCCGTTTTTGCTCCAGGGTTTCTTGTCCCATTTCTTGCCGCCGGCCCCGGGCTTTTTCGGCGTCCACTCCTGTTGGGGGGCAAAGGCCTCCTGAGGCTGGTGAAAGTCGGCATAGTCCGGCATGGCGTCGTAATCCATGCCTGGATCGTAGGCTGGCGGCGCATCTTGCGGTGCGCTATGCACCAGCTGGCTCACGGCTTCGCCACTCAAACCGGTAATTTCCAGCAGGCGCTGGCGCATCAGCGTGCGCAAATTGGCGCCTGGCACCTTGTCGATCAATGGCGCAGCGAGGGTGGCCATATGAGCCTTGCCTTCGAGCGAACGCGGGTCGGCTTCTTCGGTCAATTGCTGGAAAAAATAATCCGCCAGCGGCTGCGCATGTTGATTGATGCGCGCACGGAACGCGTCGGTACCCTCCGAACGGACCAGGGTATCCGGGTCTTCGCCTTCGGGCAGGAACAGGAAGCGTGCGCGGCGCCCGTCCTGCAGGCTTGACAGTGTGGCCTCAAGCGCACGCCAGGCGGCGTTACGGCCGGCCTGGTCGCCGTCAAAGCAGAACAGCACGCTGGGCACAACGCGGAACAGGCGCTTCAAATGCTCTTCACTGGTGGCGGTGCCCAGGGTTGCCACGGCGTTGCGCAGACCTTGCTGGGCCAGGGCGATCACGTCCATATAGCCTTCAACCACGATGATTTCGTCGAGGTTGCGGTTGTTCTTGCGCGCTTCGAACAGGCCGTAGAGTTCCTGGCCCTTGTGGAACACCGGGGTTTCCGGGGAGTTCAGGTACTTGGGCTTGTCGTCCCCGAGTACGCGGCCACCGAAGGCGATGATGCGGCCACGGCTGTCGCGGATCGGAAACATCACTCGGTCGCGGAAACGGTCATAACGCTTGCCGGTCTCGGCGTTTTCTATCAGCAGGCCGGCATCGATCATGGCCTTTTGCTGCAGGGTGTCGCTGCTCAGGTGTTTGTACAGGTTGTCCCAGCCGGGCGGGGCGAAGCCGAGGCCGAAGTCGCGGGCGATTTCACCGGTGAGGCCGCGGCCCTTGAGGTAGTCAACGGCGGCCTTGCGCTGCGGATGGCTTTTAAGCGCCTGGCGATAGAAGTCGGCGGCCGCGGTCAGCAGCGGATACAGCGGCGAATCGGTGGGTTGCCGGGGTTTGTGCGGGCGGCCACTTTCTTCCCGGGGGATTTCCATGCCCGCGGCTTTTGCCAGATCCTCGACGGCCTGGGGAAAGTCCAGGTTGTCGTGGTCCATCAGGAAGCCGAGGGCGTTGCCGCCAGCGCCGCAACCGAAGCAATAATAGAACTGCTTGTCGGGGCTGACACTGAATGACGGCGTTTTTTCTTTATGGAACGGGCAGCAGGCGGTGTAGTTTTTGCCGGCTTTTTTCAGCTGTACGCGTGAGCTGACAACATCGACGATGTCGGTGCGGTTCAGAAGGTCGTCAATAAAGCTCTGGGGAATCAGCCCGGCCATGGCGTTCTCGTCATCACTGCGTGTAAATGAGGGCCCGTGAAGTGTTCAAGCGCACGTATGGAGTGCTTGATCATCATCGTCTGCATGGGTCTTCAGGAAGTGTATCTGCCGAATATTCACTGAGGGTAGTTTCTGATCAGTGTTCGGCATGGAAATGTTGCCCGGGCGTCCGGTCTTGGCCAATGGTGGGCCTCGGAAACGCATCGATGGGCACAGCCGATACAGTTGATCGTCTGCTTGAAGAATAGGTGTGCTCGTCAGTAGCCTTGTTAGGCTCGTCAGAAGAGACGTGCACCGCTGGCAAAAGAGCCAGCCCTGACGTGTGAAGCAGTGTCTCGGTCGCATGTGCGGCGTCGACGGTGAAGCATCAAGCGATATCCGCAAATGCCAACAGCCCGGCTGAGGGCCGGGCTTGGCAGAAGCTTGCTACGAACGTCTGTGTATTAGTACAGACGAACGGCGCGGCGCTGTTCGCGCTGAACTTTCTTGGCGTGACGCTTAACAGCGGCTGCTGCTTTACGCTTACGCTCAGAAGTTGGCTTCTCATAAAATTCGCGGCTACGAACTTCAGCCAGAACACCGGCTTTTTCGCAGGAGCGCTTGAAACGACGCAGAGCTACGTCGAAGGGTTCGTTCTCTTTTACTTTGACGGCTGGCATCCAGAGCTACCTTCTTTCATTACCGGGAATCAACGTTCTCGTCGCAAAAAATTCGCGGCTGAGGTCGTCGGTTTTTAAGGGTTGCGGATGTTAACCCCTCATTGGCCGGAATGCAAAGCCTCTGATCGAAAACCGCTAGTCGGGAGGGGGAGTGGCGACTATTATGCGCGCCTTCGAATTCAGCCTCTACAAGGCGCAAACCCATGCTAGTACTGGGACTTGAAACCTCCTGCGACGAAACCGGAGTCGCACTATACGACAGTGAACGCGGGCTTTTGGCCGATGCACTGTTCAGTCAGATCGACCTGCACCGCGCCTATGGCGGCGTGGTTCCGGAGCTGGCCAGCCGTGATCATGTCAAACGCATGCTGCCGTTGATTCGCCAGGTGCTGGATGAGGCCGGCTGTGTGCCGACCGAGATCGACGCCATCGCCTACACGGCAGGCCCCGGATTGGTCGGAGCCCTTCTGGTTGGGGCTTCTTGCGCCCAGGCGCTGGCCTTTGCCTGGGGTATTCCCGCCCTTGGCGTGCACCACATGGAAGGCCATTTGCTGGCGCCGATGTTGGAAAAAACACCTCCAGAGTTCCCGTTCGTCGCTTTGTTGGTGTCGGGTGGTCATACGCAGTTGGTTCAGGTCGATGGAATCGGCCAATACACGCTGTTGGGCGAGTCCCTGGATGATGCCGCCGGTGAAGCGTTCGACAAAACCGCGAAGATGATGGGGCTTAACTATCCTGGTGGTCCGGAAATCGCCCGTCTGGCCGAGAAAGGCGTCGCCGGGCGCTACGTTTTCCCGCGTCCGATGTGTGATCGGCCGGGGCTGATGTTCAGTTTCAGCGGTTTGAAAACGTCCGCGCTGAATACCTGGCAGCAGAGCGTCAGCGCCGGGGACGACGGTCAGCAAGCCCGTTGCGACATCGCACTGGCGTTCCAGCAGGCCGTGGTAGAGACTTTGACCATCAAGTGCAAGCGCGCCCTCAAGCAGGCAGGTATGAAGCGGCTAGTGATCGCAGGCGGCGTCAGCGCCAATAAGGCGTTGCGCAGTTCGCTTGAAAAAATGCTCGGCGACATGCAAGGCCATGTGTTCTACGCCCGCCCGGAATTCTGCACTGACAACGGCGCGATGATTGCCTACGCCGGCTGCCAGCGCTTGCAGGCCGGGCAGCATGAAAGCCTGGCGATCAGCGTGCAGGCGCGCTGGCCGATGGAGCAGTTGCCGCCGCTGTAGGGCTTACGTGAACCGGTTTCGCCCGGCGTATTTAAAAATGCCGTTCGCGCCCGGCAAACAGGTCGCGTAGATTGCCGCGGTGGCGCCAGACGATCAGCAGTGTCAGCACGCTCATCGGCAGTAACGCCTGCGGTGCCTGCCAGGCCAACAGCGGCAGGGTAAGCGGCGTGGCAATCAGCGCGGCCAACGAGCTGGTACGGGTCAGGTAGAACGTCAGCAGCCAGGCGAGCATGGCCAGCAATGCTGCCGGTGGGTAGATGCCCAGCAGCATCCCGGCCGCGGTGGCGACACCCTTGCCACCGCGAAAGCGGAAGTACAATGGGAACAGGTGACCGAGGACGGCGCATATGCCCACCCAGGCCTGCTGTTGCAAAGTAAGGCCGGCGAGACTGGCGATCAGCACGGGCAGAAGGCCCTTGCAAACGTCGCCCAGCAGGGTCAGGACGGCAAGTTTCTTGCCGGCCAGGCGCAACATATTGGTGGCGCCGGCATTGCCTGAACCACTCATTCGCGGGTCGGGATTTCCCGTCAAGCGGCTGAGCAAAATGGCGAAGGACAGCGAGCCGAGCAGGTAGGCGAAAATCGCCAGTGACCAAAACATGCTAACTATTCCGGGCGAGGACGCCCTGATTCTAACGGGGCATCGCGCCCTTGTCGTGCTGCGGAGAAGAGTGCTTGGACAGAGTGTTTATCGAAGGCCTGGAAGTGGACACCGTGATCGGTGCCTACGACTGGGAGCGCGGCATCCGTCAATGCCTGCGCCTGGACCTGAGCTTTGCTTGGGATAATCGCCCGGCCGCCGCGGGTGATGACCTGACCCTGGCGCTGGACTACGCCAGTGTATCCGCGCGTATCCAGGCCTTTGCCGAGCATTCCCAGTATCAGTTGGTGGAAACCTTTGCCGAGCGCCTGGCCGAAGTGCTGATGAGCGAATTCCAGATTCCCTGGTTGCACCTCAAGTTGACCAAGCCAGGCGCGGTGCCCGCTGCCAAGGGCGTGGGCGTGGAGATCGAGCGCGGATGTCGTTGACTCAGGTTTACCTCGGGCTTGGCAGCAACATCGAGCGCGAGAGCCGTCTATGTGCCGGCCTGGATGCGCTGGCAGGGTTCCTGACGCAGATGCGCTGCTCGGCGGTGTTCGAGAGCCAGCCGGTGGGTATCAAGAGCGGGCCGTTTTTCAACCTGGTGGTGTCGGCCTATACCGACCTGCCGTTGATGGAGCTGGACCGTCGACTCAAACTCATCGAGGCCGATAATGGCCGGTATGCACCTGACCGCAAAGGGTTACCGCTGGATATCGATGTGCTGTTGTATGGCGACTTGGTGGGGGATTTTGATGGATTGATCCTGCCGCGAGCCGAAATTCTGAAAAATGCCTTTGTATTGTGGCCGCTGTCGATGATGGCGCCGGACCGTGTTCACCCTGAGGCTGGCAAGACAATGGCCGAGCTGTGGCGCGATGCGCAGATCGATCAGGTGCTGGCGCCTGTCGGCTTTGAGTGGCAAGGCCAGCAACTTACACCGGACACCCTCCTGTAGAAGCCGAGCTTGCCGTGGCGAGGGAGCTTGCTCCCGTTGGGCTGCGCAGCAGCCCCACTATTTTGGGAGCGCTTCGCACTCCAGCGGGAGCAAGCTCCTTCGCCACAAAGGCCGTTATTTCGGTGAAGGCTGTTCCTTGTAGGCTTTCAGCGCGTTCAGCCGTTCGCGCTTGAGCGCTTCTCCCAGCTCGGGGCCTTTGAAACCTTTTTCCAGCAGTGGTGCGACCGGTACTTCGCGTGCAGCCTTCGCCGCGCCGCGCAAATAATCCGCCTGTGGATAACTGCGCTGCTCAAGACCCTTGCGGCCCCGGGCATCCATTTCGCAGGCCATCACAAATTCTTCGAAGCGTTGCGGCCGGCGGTACACGTCAAAGCTTTGCAGCAACTCCAGCAAAGTCGAGGCTTTCAGCTCCAGCGCTCGATGCCCATGGGTATGATATTGCCCCACCAGCAAGGCCAATTCCTGGCAATCCCTCGGTACCTTGAAGCGTTCGTTCACCGCCTTGATCAGCTTCAAGCCACGGTGCTCATGGGCAATATGCTGCGGCAACTTATCCACAGGCGTCAGGCCCTTGCCCAAATCGTGCAGCAGGCAGGCCCAGCGTACGGTCAGCGGCTGTTTGTACAATGCAGCTTGTTCCAGCACGCTCAAGGTGTGTACGCCAGTATCTATTTCCGGGTGATGGGCTTCGGGTTGCGGTACGCCGAACAGGGCATCTACCTCCGGTATCAGGGTTTTCAGCGCATCGCAGTCGCGTAGCATCTGGATGAAAACCTGTGGCTGATCCTCCATCAGTGCGCGGGAGATTTCCTTCCAGCTGCGCTCGGGGGTAAGGGCCTCCAGTTCGCCGGACTCACTGAGCTGGCGCATCAATTCCAGCGTCTCGGGTGCGACCTTGAAACCCAGGTGTGCATAACGTGCGGCAAAGCGGGCGACGCGCAGTACTCGCAGAGGATCTTCGGCGAACGCGGGGGAAACATGACGCAAAATGCGCGCTTCAAGATCGCGTTGGCCGTGATAAGGGTCGGTCAGGGTGCCGTCATCGTCTTCTGCCATGGCATTGATGGTCAGGTCGCGACGAATCAGGTCTTCCTCCAGCGTGACATCGGGGCTCGCGTGAAACACAAAACCACCGTAGCCTCGGCCACTCTTGCGTTCGGTGCGGGCGAGGGCGTACTCATCGCCGTTTTTCGGGTCGAGAAATACCGGGAAATCGGCCCCTACGGGCTTATAGCCTTTGGCGAGCATCTCTTCGGTCGTTGCACCTACGACGACACGGTCGATATCGGTGACCTTGATGCCCAGCAGGCGATCACGCACCGCACCGCCGACTTTGTAGATTTTCATGAAAAAGCCTCCATTAGCGGCACAGGATAACGCCTGTGCCTGAGCAATGGAGGCTTTGCTGTTTCAGAGATGAACGACGGCCATGTCCAAGCGGCCGTAGTCGTTGTCGTTATGATCGCTGCGCGGGGGCACATGATGGGTTTTCATCACCTGATCGCCTTGCAGGGTCTCCAGGTGGATGTCAAACCCCCACAGTCGGTGCAGGTGCTTGAGCACTTCCTCGGTGGAATCGCCCAACGGCTTACGGTCGTGTTGCTGATGACGCAGGGTGAGCGAACGGTCGCCGCGCACATCGATGCTGTAGATCTGCACGTTGGGCTCGCGGTTGCCCAGGTTGTATTGGGCGGCCAGGGTTTCGCGAATGATGCGGTAGCCGGGTTCATCATGGATAGCCGGGACCACAAGGTCGTCTTTCAGGTCGTCATCCAGAATGCTGAACAGCTTGAGGTCACGAATCACCTGAGGTGAGAGGTACTGCAGGATGAAACTCTCGTCCTTGAAGCTGCTCATGGCGAACTTGATGGTCGACAACCAGTCGCTGCCAGCGATCTCCGGGAACCAGCGACGATCCTCCTCGGTGGGGTGTTCGCACATGCGACGGATATCGCGGTACATGGCAAAGCCCAGGGCATAGGGGTTGATGCCGTTGTAATACGGGCTGTCGAAGCCGGGTTGGAAGACTACGCTGGTGTGGGACGTGAGGAACTCCATCATGAAGCCGTCCGTGACCAGGCCCTCGTCGTACAGGTCGTTCATCAGCGTGTAGTGCCAGAATGTTGCCCAGCCTTCGTTCATCACCTGTGTTTGGCGCTGCGGATAAAAATACTGGGCGATCTTGCGCACGATACGCACAATCTCACGTTGCCAAGGCTCCAGCAGCGGGGCGTGTTTTTCCAGAAAATACAGGATGTTTTCCTGGGGTTCGGCGGGGAAGCGTGCATTGTCCTTGTCGTTGTTTTTGCCGGCGCGCTTGGGAATGGTGCGCCACAGGTCGTTGATCTGTTTCTGCAGGTGCTCCTCGCGTTCCTTCTGGCGCAGGCGCTCTTCCTCGGCTGAAATCGGATAGGGACGCTTGTAGCGGTCGACCCCGTAATTCATCAGTGCATGGCAGGAGTCCAACAGGTCTTCCACCGCATCAATGCCGTGTCGTTCTTCGCATTGCATGATGTACTGCTTGGCAAACACGAGGTAATCGATGATTGAGCTGGCGTCGGTCCAGGTTCGAAACAGGTAGTTGCCTTTGAAGAAACTGTTATGTCCATAGCAGGCATGAGCCACCACCAGCGCCTGCATGCAGATGGTGTTTTCTTCCATCAGATAGGCGATGCACGGGTCGGAGTTGATCACGATCTCGTAGGCCAGGCCCATCTGGCCTCGCGTATAGGACTTCTCGGTGCTGAGGAAGTGTTTGCCATAGGACCAGTGGTGATAACCCAGCGGCATGCCCACCGAGGCATAGGCATCCATCATTTGCTCAGCGGTGATCACTTCAATCTGGTTGGGGTAAGTGTCCAGGGCATAACCTGCCGCGATACGGCTGATTTCCCGGTCATAGGCCTGGATCAGTTCAAAGGTCCACTCGGAGCCAGTGGATAGGGGTTGGCGCTTGTTCTCTTTTTTGGCGGTCATGTCACTAACCTGCGCTGGAAGAGTTCACGGAAGACCGGATAGATATCGCCGGCCGAGACCAGTTGCTGTTGGGCGAACGTGTCGGCAAAGGCTTCGCCGATGCGCTCGTATTCGAACCACAGGGCCTGATGCTCACGGGGGGTGATTTCAACATAGGTGTAGTACTGCACGAACGGCATGATCTGGTTGATCAGAATGTCGCGGCAGATCGGCGAATCGTCGTTCCAATTGTCGCCATCCGAAGCTTGTGCAGCGTAGATGTTCCATTCGTTGGCAGGGTAGCGCTCGGCCATGATTTCCTGCATCAGCTTCAAGGCGCTGGATACGATGGTGCCGCCGGTTTCCCGCGAATAAAAAAACTCTTCTTCATCCACTTCCCGTGCGCTGGTGTGATGGCGAATGAAAACTACGTCAATCTTGTCGTAGTTCCGTTTCAGGAACAGGTACAGCAGGATGAAGAAACGCTTGGCGATGTCCTTGGTGGCCTGGGTCATGGAGCCGGAGACATCCATCAGGCAGAACATTACGGCCTTGGAGCTGGGGTTGGGTTGCTTGACCAGCAGGTTGTATTTCAAATCAAAGGTGTCGAGGAACGGGACGCGGTGAATGCGTGCGCTGAGCTTCTCGATTTCTACCTCGATTTCCTGGATATCGCCGAAGTTGTCTGGTTCTTCACGCTTCAAACGCGCCAGCTCTTCCTTGGCCGCCTTCAGTTTTGCGCGGCTGCTGCCCGAGAGGGCGATGCGTCGTGCATGGGCTGAACGCAAAGTGCGGATGATGTTGATGCGCGAGGGGTTGCCTTCGTTGCTGATCCCGGCGCGTACAGTCTTGAACGTGTCGGTGCCGGTCAGGTTGCGCTTGACCAGGTTGGGCAACTCCAGGTCTTCGAACATGAATTCGAGAAATTCCTCCTGGGTGATCTGGAACACGAATTCGTCCATGCCTTCGCCGGAATTACCGGCCTTGCCCGGACCTTTGCCGCCACCGCCGCCTTGTGGGCGCTGGATGTGTTCGCCGGTGGTGAATTCCTTGTTGCCGGGGTGCACGACGGTCTGTTTGCCGCCGCGCCCGTGGTGAAGCACGGGCTCGTCGATGTCCCGGCCGGGAATGCTGATTTGCTCGCCATGCTCCATGTCGGTAATGGAGCGGCGGCTGACGGCTTCTTCTACGGCCTTTTTGATGTGGTCACGGTAACGCCGCAGGAAACGCTGGCGGTTTACCGTGCTCTTGTTCTTGCCATTAAGGCGTCGGTCGATCACATAGCTCATGGGGAGCCCTCCGGGCAGCTTCACGTTACAAGCTTCAAGCCGCGAGCTGGAAGCTTAGAGACAAGCGGTCAGCCGCCAGGCCGGATGCCTGGCAGCGTTGGCTTGTCGCTGCCTTACTGCGATTTACGCACCCGCAAGTACCACTCGGAGAGCAGTCGTACCTGTTTGTCGGTGTAGCCGCGCTCGACCATTCGTGTGACGAAGTCGTTGTGTTTTTGCTGATCCTCCTTGCTGGCCTTGGCATTGAAGCTGATGACCGGCAGCAGATCCTCGGTGTTGGAGAACATTTTCTTTTCGATGACCACCCGCAGCTTCTCGTAGCTGAGCCAGGTGGGATTCTTGCCATTGTTGTTGGCACGGGCGCGCAGTACGAAGTTGACGATTTCGTTGCGGAAATCCTTTGGGTTGCTGATGCCGGCCGGTTTCTCGATCTTCTCAAGCTCTTCGTTGAGCGCCACGCGATTGAGGATTTCGCCGGTTTCCGGATCGCGGTACTCCTGGTCCTGAATCCAGAAGTCGGCGTACAGCACATAGCGGTCGAAGATGTTCTGACCGTACTCGCTGTAGGACTCCAGGTACGCGGTCTGGATTTCCTTGCCGATAAACTCGATGTAGCGCGGTGCCAGGTATTCCTTGAGGAAGCGCAGGTAGCGTTCGCGGGTTTCCGCCTGGAATTGCTCCTGTTCGATCTGCTGCTCCAGTACATACAGCAGATGCACCGGGTTGGCGGCGATCTCGTGGGGGTCGAAGTTGAAGACCTTGGACAGGATCTTGAACGCAAAGCGTGTCGACAGGCCATTCATGCCCTCATCGACGCCCGCTGTATCGCGATACTCCTGGATCGACTTGGCCTTGGGGTCGGTGTCCTTGAGGTTCTCGCCGTCATACACCCGCATTTTCGAATAGATATTCGAATTCTCCGGCTCCTTGAGGCGCGACAGTACGGTGAACTGGGCGAGCATCTTCAACGTGTCGGGTGCGCAGTGGGCCTTGGCCAGGGAGCTGTTGAACAGCAGCTTGTCGTAAATCTTGATCTCATCGCTGACCCGCAGGCAGTACGGCACCTTGACGATATAGATCCGGTCGATGAAGGCTTCGTTGTTCTTGTTGTTACGGAAGGTGTGCCATTCCGATTCATTGGAGTGGGCCAGCAGGATCCCGGTGAACGGAATCGCGCCCAGGCCTTCGGTGCTGTTGTAGTTGCCTTCCTGGGTAGCGGTGAGCAGTGGGTGGAGCACCTTTATCGGCGCCTTGAACATCTCCACGAACTCCATCAAGCCCTGGTTGGCCCGGCACAGCGCGCCGGAGTAGCTGTAGGCGTCAGCGTCGTTCTGTGGGAATTCTTCGAGTTTGCGGATATCGACCTTGCCCACCAGTGCAGAAATATCCTGGTTGTTTTCGTCGCCCGGTTCGGTCTTGGCCACGCCGATCTGGTTGAGGATCGACGGGTAGAGTTTCACTACGCGGAATTGGCTGATATCACCGCCGAACTCGGCCAGGCGCTTGGTGGCCCAAGGCGACATGATGGTGTTGAGGTAGCGCCGCGGTATACCGAAGTCTTCTTCGAGAATCGCGCCATCTTCCGTGGCGTTGAACAGGCCCAGGGGCGACTCGAAGACCGGCGAGCCCTTGATCGCGTAGAAGGGCACCTTCTCGATCAACTGCTTTAGCTTTTCCGCCAGGGACGACTTGCCGCCGCCGACTGGCCCGAGCAGGTAAAGGATCTGTTTCTTCTCTTCCAGGCCTTGGGCGGCATGGCGGAAGTAGGAGACGATCTGGTCGATGCATTCTTCCATGCCATGGAAGTCTTCAAAGGCCGGATAGCGGCGGATCACCTTGTTGGAGAATATTCGCGACAGGCGCGAATTGTTGGCGGTTTCCACCAGCTCCGGCTCGCCGATCGCCAATAGCAGGCGTTCGGCGGCAGAGGCATAGGTGCTGCGGTCCTGCTTGCACAGCTCGAGATACTCTTGAAGCGTGAGTTCTTCCTGCTGCGTGGACGCGAAGCGTTGTTGGAAGTGGCTAAAGATACTCATGACGTCGTCACCTCGCTCGATACGTGGAGCCGACGCCGGATCAATCAGCGGATGCTGGCAGTCATTGACACGCGCCAATGGCTGTTTTCCCCCCAGAACACCCTGAAACGCTACCGATGACCCGTACGCCGGTGTACCGGCTCTCCCCTGATTCGGATGGCCTGCGCTTAAGGATAGTTCGGAATCCGGGAGGTCAAGGCGCGATGCGCAATTAGTTTGGCTGCGCCGTTCGTCAGAAACGGCGCAAGCCCAAGCGTCACGCGGGATAGCGGGGTGTGAAAAAAATTATTGCGAATCGCCTTCGGAAATTTCCGAAGGGTAGGTCCCACGCCACAGCTCAAAGCCGCCGTCCAGGCTATAGACGTCGGAGAAGCCCTGGCTGACCAGGTAAGCGGCCGCGCTCTGGCTGGAATTGCCGTGGTAGCAGGCTACGATCAGCGGCGCATCGAGGTCGGCGGCGCGGATGAAGTCGGCGATGTTGACGTTGTCCAGATGCTTGGCGCCGGGGATATGAGCTGCCGCATAGGTAGGCTGGTCGCGGATATCGACGACCACCGCGCCTTGCTCGCGCAGCGCTTGGGCTTCTTGGGGAGGGATACGTTTGAATTCGGTCATGGCGGGCTCCTATGGTTTGGCGGCGGCCGGCTGGGTAATGGAAAGAGGGGGTTCACACTGGCAGCCGAAGCGCTCGCCGGTGTCGATGTTCATCAGGGTCATGGCGCCGCCCCATACGCAGCCGGTGTCGAGGGCGAACACGCCGGGTTCGTCGCATTTGCCTTCCAGGGCGGCCCAGTGACCAAAGATGATCTTCGTATCACGGGTCTTGCGCTCCTTATGGGCGAACCATGGCTTGTAGCCGGGTAGCGCGGTGTCGGCGCCTTCCTTGCTCTTGAGGTCCAGCTTGCCTTCAGCGGTGCAGAAGCGCATCCGCGTAAAGTAGTTGGTGATCACGCGCAGGCGGGTTACGCCCGTGAGGTCGTTGTCCCACTTCACCGGTTCGTTGCCGTACATGCCGTCCAGGTAGGTGGTGTACAGGGTGTCATCGGCCAGTGCACTTTGGACTTCAGCGGCGCATTTGAGGGCTTTTTTCAGCGTCCACTGAGGTGGGATGCCTGCATGCACCAAGGCCATGTTGCGGCCCTCATCGTAGTGCATGAGTTTTTGCCGGCGCAGCCAGTCGAGCAACTCGGCGCGGTCCGGCGCTTCGAGGATTTCGCGCAGGGTGTCGCCCTTTTTCAGGCGCTCGATGTTATTGCCGGCCGCGAGCAGGTGCAGGTCGTGGTTGCCGAGTACGCATACCAGCGAGTCACGCAGGCTATAGAGATAGCGCAGGGTCTCCAGGGAGTGGGGGCCTCGGTTGACGAGGTCGCCCACCAGCCACAGGCGATCGCTTGCGGGGTCAAAGGCTACGCGCTCGAGCAGGCACTTGAGAGGTTCCAGGCAACCTTGCAGGTCGCCGACCGCGTACGTCGCCATCAGTGCAGGGCTCCGGGCACCGCGAGGCGGAAGGGCTTGATCGTTGCGTCGAACAAATGACCGTCGGTAGCTTTCATCTGATACGAGCCCTGCATGGTGCCGACCTTGGAGGTCATCACCGTGCCGCTGCTGTAGGTGTGGCTGGCGCCGCTGTTGATCAAGGGTTGCTGGCCGACAACGCCTGCTCCACGCACTTCCTCGACCTGGCCGTCGCCATCGGTAATGACCCAGTGGCGCGACAGCAGCTTGGCCGGGACCAACCCGTTGTTTTTTACGGTGACGGTGTAGGCAAAGGCAAAGCGGTTCTGTTCGGGTTGCGATTGGTCCGCCAGGAAGCGGGTGACGACGCTGACGTCGATCTGATAGCGAGGATCGGACATGCAAGAGGCCTTAAAAGCAGGGGACAGCAGATGCGGGTCAGTCTAGGCCATGAGGTGGGCACTAGGCCAGATACGTGATCCAAATGTGGGAGGGGGCTTGCTCCCGATAGCGATGTGTCAGTTGAAAATGTATCCACTGATACTCCCCTGTCGGGAGCAAGCCCCCTCCCACATTGGATCGCGTTGAGCCTTATCCTTCTGTCGGAGCTGGCTGAATCGCCAGTTGGTCAGCCAGGCGTACGAACGCGGCCAAGTCCAGCTGTTCGGGGCGCAGGCTGCCATCGACACCGGCAGCTTCGATTTCAGCGTTGCTCAGCAGGGCCTTGAGCGTGTTGCGCAGCGTCTTGCGGCGTTGGTTGAACGCTTCACGCACAACGCGCTCCAGCAGCTTGTGATCCTTGGCTGGGTGGGGCAGCACGGCATGCGGCACCAGGCGTACGATGGCTGAATCAACCTTCGGCGGCGGGTTGAACGCGCCCGGGCCGACGTTGAACAGGTGCTCCACGCGGCAATGATACTGGACCATGATCGACAAACGGCCCCAATCACCACCGCCAGGGCCTGCGGCCAGGCGCTCTACCACTTCCTTCTGCAGCATGAAGTGCATGTCGCGGATGATCCCGGCGTTGTTCAGCAGGTGGAAAATCAGCGGTGTGGAGATGTTGTACGGCAGGTTGCCCACCACCCGCAGGCTATTGGGGGCGGCATTCAGGCTATTGAAGTCGAACTTCAGCGCATCGCCCTGGTGCAGGTTGAAGTTGGGCTTGCCAGCGAACTGCTGGTTCAGGATCGGGATCAGGTCCTTGTCCAGTTCCACCACGTCCAGCTGCCCGCCGCTCGCCAGCAGGCCTTGGGTCAGCGCGCCCTGGCCCGGGCCGATTTCCAGCAGGCGGTCTTCTGGCTTGGCGTGGATGGAGCGCAGGATGCGATCGATGACACCCGCGTCGTGCAGGAAGTTTTGCCCGAAGCGCTTGCGCGCCCGGTGTTGGTAATGCTCAGTCATATACGGGTCTCGGCCATCTGATAGGCGGTTTCCAGGGCTACGTGCAGGCTGCCGGTATCGATCTTGCCGCTGCCCGCCAGGTCCAGGGCTGTGCCATGGTCGACGGAGGTGCGGATGATCGGCAGGCCCAGTGTCACGTTGACTGCAGCGCCGAAGCCTTTGTACTTCAGCACGGGCAGCCCCTGGTCGTGGTACATCGCCAGCACTGCGTCGCAGTGCTCCAGATATTTGGGGGTAAACAGAGTGTCTGCAGGCAATGGGCCACGCAGGTCCATGCCTTCTTGGCGCAGGCGCTCTAATGTCGGTTCAATGATGTCGATTTCTTCATGGCCCAAGTGGCCGCCTTCACCGGCATGGGGGTTTAGCCCGCAGACCAGGATACGCGGTCGGGCAATGCCGAATTTGTGTTGCAGGTCGTCATGCAGGATGCGCGTGACGCGCTCTATGCGCTCGGCGGTGATGGCGTCGGCAATATCGCGCAGTGGCAGATGTGTGGTCACCAGCGCAACACGCAGGCCACGGGTCGCCAGCATCATCACGACCTGTTCGGTATGGGTCAGCTCGGCGAGGAATTCGGTATGGCCGGAAAACGCGATGCCGGATTCGTTGATCACGCCTTTATGCACGGGCGCGGTGATCATGCCGGCAAAGTCGCCGTCGATGCAGCCTTGCCCGGCGCGTGTCAGGGTTTCCAGCACAAAGGCTGCATTGGCCTTGTTCAGTTGCCCGGCGACCACCTTGGCCTGTAAAGGGGTGTCCCATACATACAGGCTGCCGGCCGGGGCGGGCAGGTCCGGCCAATTGCCCGGTGCCACTTCCAGCAAGTTGACAGCCACGCCCAACTGCGCGGCCCGCTCAAGGAGCAGGTCGCGGCTGGTAATGGCAATCAGGGGGTGTGGCTGAGGTTGCGAGGCGAGCAGCAGGCACAGGTCTGGACCAATGCCGGCCGGCTCGCCGGGTGTCACCGCGAAACGCTGGGGTTTCACTGGGTTGCCTGGTCGGTGCCTGTTTGCTCGGCGCCTGGCAGCTTGTTCTCTACGTAGGCTTCGTCACGGATCTGACGCAACCAGGTTTGCAGCTCTTCGTCGTATTTGCGGTTACGCAGCACGGTCAGGGCTTGCTGCTCGCGGGCCTGGTTGGTGTTGTCGGTGGCGCGACGGCCAAGGACTTCCAGGACATGCCAGCCGTATTGAGTCTTGAACGGCTTGGACAATACGCCTTGCGGTGTGTCGGCCATGACCTGTTGGAACTCGGGCACCAGGGCTTTCGGGTCGATCCAGTTCAAGTCGCCGCCGTTAAGGGCAGAACCAGGGTCTTCCGAGAAACTTTTGGCCAGGGTGGCGAAGTCTTCACCGCTTTCGATGCGGTCGTAGATCTTCTGCGCCAGTTCCTTGGTTTGTGCCTCGGTACGGATTTCGCTTGGTTTGACCAGGATGTGACGAACGTGTACTTCGTCTTTCAGCGAGGTCTCGCCGCCGCGTTTGCCCAGCAGCTTGAGGATAATGAAGCCACCTGGGGTACGTGCCGGTTGGGTGATGCCGCCGACTTCCATGGAGCTCAGCTCGCGATCGAACGGAGGCGGCAGCTGTGCGGCTTTACGCCAGCCCATGTCACCGCCGTCCAGTGCGTTATCGCTGCCGGAGACGGCAATGGCGGTCTGGGCAAAGTCAGCACCGGCTTTCAGGCGGTCGTACACCGCTTGGGTCTTGGCCGCAGCGGCATTCAGTTGCTCGGAGTTGGCGGCGTCAGGGGTAGGAATAAGAATATTGGCCAGGTGCAGTTCTTCGGAGAGCTGCATCTTGCCAAGGTCCGAGGCCAGGAAGTTCTTCACTTCCTGCTCCGATACCTGGACCCGTTCGGCCACACGGCGCTGGCGCACACGGCTGATGATCATCTCGCGCTTGATCTGGTCGCGGGCGTCCTCATAGGACAAGCCATCGTGAGCCAGCGCGGCGCGGAACTGATCAATGCTCATGTTGTTGCGTTGAGCGATGGTGCCGACGGCCTGGTTCAGTTCTTCGTCCGAAATCCGGATGCCGGAACGTTCGCCGATCTGCAACTGCAGGTTTTCGACGATCAGACGCTCCAGTACCTGGGGTTCCAGGACGCTGGTCGGCGGCACACCACCGCCACGCTTGGCGATGGTTTGCTGAACTTCCTTGACCCGTTGGTCCAGCTGGCTCTGCATGATCACGTCGTTGTCGACGATGGCCGCTACTTTATCCAGCTGTTGAACCGCGGCGTGTGCCGAAACAGTACCCAGGAACAGCGCGCCCAGCACTAGCGGGCGCAAACACTCAGAAAGCTTTGTCTTCACGTTCACGATAACCTTCAATGCCTTTGTCGAGGAAGCTCTCTACCTTGGCGCCGGTCAGGCCGCCGAGTCCTTTGAGGACGATCTGGAAGAAGAGCCCGTGGTCACCCTTTTCGTTAAGCGGGGCGATCTGGCTGTATTCGTCGTTGGAAACCCAATAGCGATTGATAACGCGCAGTTTCCAGCAGCAGTTGTCGTACTCGAAACCACCGAAGGCTTCCAGGGTGCGGTTGCGGGCATAGTCATACTGCCAGCGGGTGATCAGGTTCCACTGAGGAATGATCGGCCACATCATCGAGAAGTCGTGTTGCTGGATTTTGTAGTAATCCTTCACGTAGTTCTCTTGACCCGGAGTGCCGTAGTCACCACCGAACTGCCATTTGCCGGTCAGCTGGTTGTAGACCACCTGGTCGTTGCGATAGCGGTAGCCGAGGTTGACGACCTTGTTCGGGTTGTCTTCTGGCTGGTAGTGGAACATCGCGCTGCCAGAGCGTGGGGCATGGCTTTCAGTGTCCCAGTTATAATCGGCCGTGGCACGCCAGTCGCGGTTGAAGCGGAATGCGTATTCCAGAGCGATCGGCGAGACATCTGTTCGGGAGTCATCTCGGTCAGCGGCCAGGACTCCTGGCAGTTGAACCTCGCGATCCTTGAAGTACAGTGCCTGGCCCACGGAAACACGCTGGCGTTCGAAGCCATTTTCTTCGATCCACCGGCTGGTTACGCCTAGGGATAACTTGTTCTCGTCACCGATCCGATCGTTACCGGCGAAGCGGTTATCACGGAATAGAGAGGCATAGCTGAACGAATATTCACTGGTGTCGAAAACCGGAATATCGCTTTGATCTTTGTTCGGTACGTAGAGATAGAACGCCCGCGGCTCAAGGGTCTGGTTATAGTCTTTACCGAACCAATTGGTTTTGCGGTCGAAGTACAACCCGCTGTCTACGCTCGCGATAGGAACAGCGCGATCTTGCGAACTCTTGAACACTCCGCCAGCGTAAGGGGCTGCACCGGGCCGGGTAGCGGCCAGTTGCGCGGCGACAATGTCATCCTTGCCTTTGCTGTCCAGGTCAAGATCATATTTGGTATAGACGTATTTGAGCTTCGGCGTAATAAAGCCATAGCTCCAGTTCATTGGGTACTCAACAGCGGGAGCTACGTTCAAGCGTGTTCCGTTTGCACGGGTCAGGCCGTTTACGTAGGTATCCAGGCGTCGTTCACCTATAGTGCCATCAGGATTGAACGGCCCGCCGTCTTCGTTAACCACATTACCGTTTCGAAGGTCTCGGTCAAATCTTACGGCTTCAGTCTCGTAGGAGAAGTTGAGCCCCCCCGGATGGTACGGCAGCTGACCATTGAAGGTGATCTGCGGCAAACGGTCATACGGAGTGATCTGCGAAATCGTCGCCAGTTGATATGACTGCAGGTTCACGCGAGCTTGATAGTTATCACCACTATAAGTCACGGAGCCCTGCTGGTTCAGGAAGTCCTGGCTCTGGATGCCTTCCTGATACGACTTCAAGTCCTGGAAGTAGAAAGGATCACTGATCTTGGTGTAATCGACCTGAGTCGTCAGACGCGAATCCAACCCACCCTTATGCTGCCAATTGAGCATATAACGGGTTTTTTCGTAATCGGTCTGCTTCTTCCGCTCGTCGCTATCATCATTGAGATACGCCCCACCAAACTGGCCTTCACTCGACTTGGTCAGGTAGCGGAATTCGCCCTCCATCAACAAGCCGCGCTTGGTCATGTATTGCGGGTACAACGTGGCATCGTAGTTCGGTGCCAGGTTGAAGTAGTACGGCGTTACCAGCGTAAAGCCAGTCTCGCTGCCGGTGCTGAAGCTCGGCGGCAGGAAGCCGGATTGACGACGGTCGTCGATCGGGAAGTAGATGTACGGGGTGTACAGGATCGGGATGTTCTTGACCCGCAACGTCGCGTTGGTGGCCGTACCGAAACCGGTGGCCGGGTTCAACGTGATGTTGTTGCCCTTGAGCTGCCAGGCGTTGCTGTCCGGCTCGCAGGTGGTGTACGTACCGTCCTTGAGACGGATGATCGCGTTCTCGGCACGCTTGGCGTACAGGGCGTTACCGCGAATGCGCGACTTGTGCATCACGTATTCGGCGTTGTCGATCTGGGCGGCGCCGGTGTCGAGCTGGACCTGGGCATGGTCGCCCACGATCAGCGCGCCGTTGTCGCGCAGTCGCACCTTGCCGTTCAGCTCGCCACGGTTCTCGGCCTGGTACAGGCTGGCTTCGTCCGCTTCAAGCTGCATGCTGCCCTGGCGCATGACCACGTCACCGGCCAGGGTGGCGACCTGCTGTTCCTGCTCGTAACGCGAGGCCTTGGCACCGATGAAGGTCGGCGCATCGCTCTTGTCCGTCTTGTCGTTCATGCCAGGACGAGTCGGCTCGATGTAGGCGCCGCCGCAGTAAGGGCCGGTCTCGGCCAGTTGCGCTGCAGTCAGCTTGTCGCGAGGCACCCAGTCCAGGTGGCTGTAGTCGGCGCTGCGCGAGCGCAGGCCTCGGCCCTTGGATTCGGTGACCAGCACGGTCTTGGGCTCGGCGTCGACGCTGCCGCCAGCCTTGCCTTGCGGCGTGCCGTTGGCCGAGCTGACGGCAGAACCGTCATGCACCGGGCGCGGTGGCAATGGGGCTGCGGCGGTCTTCGGCGCGCAATCCCAGGCACCCGAAGCAGAGACTGAGCAGTCATACTGTTCCGCGGCGACCACGAATGAGGTGGCGAAAGGTTGCAAGGCCAGCAGACTGCCGGTTACCAGCAACGGAAATTTTCTACGAAACGCGGGGGATTTCAATGCCATCTTATTAGTCCGGGCTTCCTGCGTGCCATCTGCCCGCGGTTTGGGCCGCACGCCTCTCGATGGTCTGAAAAAGATGCGTGATAATAAAGCATGCCCCGCTTGACGGCTAGCGCCGTCGGAGACCCTTGTAATGCCCGAGCAAGATCTACGTTTACAACAGCTGGAAGTCTGGCTGGATGAGCAGTTGCCGATCCTCTTCAACGCTCAGGACTGGGGTCCCGTACCCCCGGCCACATTGACCGCGGCCAGCAGCGACGCGAGTTTCAGGCGTTACTTCCGGTGGGAGGGCGGTGCCCATACGTTCGTCGTAATGGACGCGCCACCCCCCCAGGAAAACTGCAAACCTTTCGTCGATATCGCGCATTTACTGGCGAAATCAGGAATAAATGTGCCAAAAATTTATGCAGAAGACTTGCCTCGTGGCTTTCTTTTGCTCAATGACCTGGGCAGAAAAACCTATCTGGATGTGATTGACGCTGAAAATGCCGATCAATTATTTGCCGATGCCATCGATGCGCTGCTGGCTTTCCAGCAATTGCCGATGGACGCACCATTGCCCAGCTACGACGTGGCCTTGTTGCGTCGCGAGCTTGAATTATTCCCGGAATGGTATGTGCGCCGTCACCTGGGGATCGACTTCGACGCTGAGCAACAAGCCCTCTGGCAACGCGTCAGCGAAAAATTGATCGACAGTGCCCTGGCGCAGCCCAAGGTGCTGGTGCATCGCGACTATATGCCGCGCAACCTGATGATCAGTGAGCCGAACCCCGGCGTACTGGATTTTCAAGATGCAGTCTACGGCCCGGTGACTTATGACATTACCTGCCTGTTCAAGGACGCCTTCCTCAGTTGGCCCCAGGCGCGTGTGCGTGAATGGCAGCACGGCTACTGGCAGCGCGCCGGGCGGTTGGGGATCCCGGTGCAGGACGACTTCGAAGACTTTCTGCGCGCCAGCGACCTGATGGGCGTGCAGCGTCATCTCAAGGTCATCGGTATTTTTTCGCGTATTTGCCACCGTGACGGCAAACCGCGCTACCTGGCCGATGTGCCGCGTTTCTTTGCTTATATAGACGCGGTGCTCGCCGACCGACCCGAGTTGAGCGAACTGGGCGAACTGCTCGCCAGCCTGCGCCAGCCCGCCGAGGCCATTGTATGAAGGCAATGATCCTGGCAGCGGGAAAGGGCGAGCGCATGCGTCCGCTCACCCTGCATACGCCCAAGCCGCTGGTGCAAGCCGGCGGCAAGCGGTTGATCGAGTATCACCTTGAAGCTTTGGCGAAGGCCGGCTTTACCGAGATCGTGATCAACCATGCCTGGCTAGGCCAGCAGATTGAAAACTACTTGGGTGACGGCGCCCAGTTCGGGCTGCGCATCCGCTACTCGCCGGAGGGTGAGCCGCTGGAAACGGGGGGCGGGATATTCCAGGCGTTGCCGCTGCTGGGGGGTGACCCCTTCCTGGTGGTCAATGGAGATATCTGGACTGACTACGATTTCACCCGTCTCGGGCAGCCGATCCAGGGCCTGGCGCACTTGGTGATGGTCGACAACCCTGAGCACCACCCGTCAGGCGGGGATTTCTACCTGGATAAAGGTCTGCTTCATGATGCCGCGCCCGGTGCCGATAACCTGACCTTCAGTGGCATTTCAGTGCTCGACCCCAAATTGTTTGCGGGTTGCAGCGCCGGTGCCTTCAAGTTGGCGCCGCTGTTGCGTGCGGCCATGGCTAAAGGTCTGGTAACGGGGGAGCACATGACGGGACGCTGGGTGGATGTCGGGACGCTGGAGCGTCTGGCGCAAGTCGAAACCTTGCTGACAGCGGAGCAGTAGGATGTTGTGGCCAGGGACGCTGATCGGCGCCGGGGCTGGCTTTGCCATTGCCAGTATTCCGGGGGCCTTGTTGGGTGCATTGCTGGGGCAGGCGCTGGATCGTCGTCTGCAACTGCACAGTTGGGCGCAGTTGCGCGAACGCCTGGGCGGGCGCCCGGCGTTGCGCAACGACGAACTGTTGTTTGTGCTGTTGGGGCGGTTGGCCAAGAGTAACGGCCGGGTTGTGGATGGGCATATCCAGCAGGCGCGTCAGGAGATGCGTGCGTTGGATATGTCCGAGCCGGCCCAGCGTCGCGCTATCAGCGCCTTCAACCGGGGCAAGTCTGGCAGCGACCGTGTGCGCAGCTACCTGCGTGTGCTCAAGGCGCAACCCCATGCGGCGGAAGGCGTGCTACGTGCCTGTTGGCGCATGGCCTGGGCGGACGGACGGGCGGATGACGCCGAGCGCGACCTGATCGACCTGTGGGGCAAATGGCTGGGCTGGACGCCGCAACAACTCCAGGCACTGGCAACCGATTACGCGCCGCAGCGCAAGCCGCTGGCCAATCGTGGTGGAGCCTATCAGGAGGCGTTGCAGGTCCTGGGTGTGACGGCGACCACTGAGCCCTCGGTGATCAAACGCGCCTACCGTCGCCTCCTCAGCCGCCACCACCCGGACAAGATCGCCGGCACGGGCGCCAGCCCCGCACAAGTGCGTGAAGCCACCGAACGCACCCGGGAGCTGCATAACGCTTACGCGTTGATTCGCGAGCGTCGGGATTTTCGCTGAGGCTGTCGGCCTGAGAGGCCCCTCCCACATTGTTTCTGCAACAGGTTCGAAGACATGATCAGTCTGCGCCGCCCTGCGGGCTGAGCCATCCGCGAACCCGCCGATACAACTGTTCCTGCTCTGCTGCGCTATTGCCGGGCAACGCCGTGAGCGATACCTGCTTGTAACCGTCATTCTTCGAGCGCTTGGCCGCCTGGATACGCTCCTGCGCGTTTTTGCGTTCCTGGGGTGTGTCTTGATAAAACACATC
Organism: Pseudomonas sp. W2Aug9; assembly: GCF_023127755.1. Classification (NCBI taxonomy): domain Bacteria; kingdom Pseudomonadati; phylum Pseudomonadota; class Gammaproteobacteria; order Pseudomonadales; family Pseudomonadaceae; genus Pseudomonas; species Pseudomonas sp. W2Aug9. Next base: position 370,683 of record NZ_SPKL01000008.1, read on the forward strand.
CGCCGTGGGCACCTTCAAGCTCGGCGCCAGTTGTTGCAGGTCCGGTTGGCGAGCCGCCGGCGTCTTCCCGGCCACCATGATCAGCTTCTGCACCTGGGATGGCTGTTTCTCGCTCAGGTAACGTGCGGCCCACCAGGCACCGGTGCCGTGGCCGAGCAGCACCACACTGCGGGCGCTTTGGGTCTGGGCGAAGGCGACGGCGGCGTCGATGCGGTCGAAGATGCGCTTGGCGTCGGTCTTGTCCTGTTCATCCGCATCCGGCACCACCGCCGGATCAGTACCTTCGGCCTCGGCGCTGGCGGCCTGTTCGACAGGTTTGGCAGCCGTGCTGCCGTCCTTGCTGCTGGTGTCGACCGCAGCTTTTGGCGGTTCGATGACCCGTGGCGGCAAGGTGTCTACATTTACGTCCGGCAGTGACAGGCTCAAGGTGCCCCAGGCCGCATCCGGTAACTTGCGCCGCAAGGGGGCGATTGCTTGCGGCCAGTCGGCGTTCTCCCCGGCGCCCGGTACGATAATCACCACACCTTCGGCCTCTGCGCCGTTGGCGGGTTTCCACAGGGCCAGGAACGAATCGCTACCGGCTTGCAGCTGTTGTTGTTCCGGTTGCGGAATCTGGCGCTCCAGAGCGCTGGCTTGCGACTGGCTGCGCTCGGGCAGAGGTTGGCGCTCAGCAGGTTTTTCGGCAGCGGGCGCGGGCGCGTCGGCGGCGTGAGCAGGCAGGGCGCTGGCACATAGTAGCGACAGGCACAACGTTGGCAGTGCCGAACGGTGGAGAAAAAGCATCGTTAATTTCCGGCCATAAGTGATGTGAGCAGCCTAATGGGTTGGTCAGTATTTGTCAGTGATGTGGGGCGTGGTTTTCTGCCAGCAGGTTATCGGCGATGACCATTCAACCAGTGAATGGCAGACAACACGCGATGGGCAGCTATTCTTGTGCCAGCCCATCATTCATAAGAGGCCGCGCACATGAGTACTTCCTCATTCAAGATCGCCCATAAACTGCTGACCGGCGCGGGCGCCATCGAGCAATTGGCCGCGGAACTGACCCGGCTGGACGTGGATAACCCGCTGATCGTTACTGATGCTGCCCTGGTCAAGTCTGGCACCGTGGCCCTGGCCCTCGAACAGCTGGGCGATCGTGCTTACGAAATCTTCGATCGCGTACTGCCCGACCCGGAAATCGCCATCGTTGAAGACTGCATGCGTGCGTACCGCGAAGGCGGGCATGACGGCCTCATTGGTGTGGGCGGCGGCAGCGCCATCGATATCGCCAAGAGCGTGGCGGCGTATGCCGGCTACCACGGTGCGCTGGCGGATTTGTTCGGGGTCGACCAGGTGCCGCGCAAGGGCCCGCCGCTGATCGCCATCCCGACCACGGCGGGCACCGGTTCGGAGGTGACCAATGTGGCGATCCTCTCCGACAAGGCCGCACAGCTGAAAAAAGGCATCGTCAGCGACTACCTGCTGCCGGATGTCGCGCTGATCAGCCCGCAAATGACTCTGACCTGCCCGCGCAGTGTCACCGCCGCCAGTGGTGTGGACGCCTTGGTGCATGCCATTGAGTCCTATCTGTCACTGAACGCCTCGCCGATCACCGACGCCCTGGCCATCGGCGCCATCAAGCTGATTGCCAACGCGCTGCCCAAGGCTTACGCCAACCCGGCCAACCTGCAGGCCCGTGATGACATGGCTACTGCCAGCCTCATGGCCGGCATGGCATTCGGGAATGCCGGAGTCGGTGCCGTGCATGCGCTGGCTTACCCGTTGGGCGGGCGTTTCAATATTGCCCATGGTGTGAGCAATGCGCTGTTGCTGCCGTACGTCATGCATTGGAACAAGTTGGCCTGCGTCGAACGTATGCAGGATATTGCCCAAGCCATGGGCGTGAATGTGACGGGGCTGAGTGTCAACGAGGCTGCCGACCAGGCCGTGGAGGCAATGACGCGACTATGCGCCGCCGTCGAGATCCCCGCCGGGCTGCGCAGTTTCGGGGTGCCCGAAGACGCCATTGCGGCCATGGCCACGGAAGCTGCGGGTATCGAGCGCCTGATGCGCAATAACCCGCGTCAGCTCAGTGCGGCCGATATCGAGAAAATCTACCGGGCGGCTTACTAACCGTTGAGTTAGGTCACGGTGCGCGCAGCAAAGCATGAGGTATACAATGCGCGCCATCGTGATTTAGCTCAAAAAAGGTGCGTCATGCAGCCCTTCGTCATTGCTCCATCGATTCTCTCCGCCGACTTCGCCCGCCTGGGTGAGGAAGTGGACAAGGTGTTGGCCGCGGGTGCCGACTTCGTGCACTTCGATGTCATGGACAACCACTACGTACCCAACCTGACCATAGGCCCGATGGTCTGCGCAGCGCTGCGCAAATACGGCATCACCGCGCCGATCGACGCCCACCTGATGGTCAGCCCCGTGGACCGCATCATCGGTGACTTTATCGAGGCCGGTGCGACCTACATTACCTTCCACCCGGAAGCCACGCTGCACGTCGACCGCACCCTGCAACTGATCCGCGAAGGCGGCTGCAAGGCGGGCCTGGTGTTCAACCCGGCCACTCCGCTGAGCGTGCTTGAGTACGTGATGGACAAGGTCGACATGGTGCTGCTGATGAGCGTCAACCCAGGTTTCGGCGGGCAGAAATTCATCCCGGGCACCCTGAACAAGCTGCGTGAAGCGCGAGCGCTGATCGACGCCTCAGGGCGCGATATCCGCCTGGAGATCGACGGCGGGGTCAACGTCAACAATATTCGTGAAATCGCTGCCGCCGGCGCCGATACCTTCGTGGCAGGCTCGGCGATCTTCAACGCACCGGACTACCAGGCCGTCATCGACACGATGCGTGCCGAACTGGCGCTGACGCGTCCATGAGCGGCTTCGAGCAGCTGTTCCCCGGCAAGCTGCCACGGCTGGTGATGTTCGATCTGGACGGTACGCTGATCGACTCGGTGCCTGACCTGGCAGCGGCGGTGGACCAGATGCTGCTCAAACTGGGGCGCAAGCCGGCGGGGATCGAGTCGGTGCGCGAGTGGGTCGGCAACGGCGCGCCGATGCTGGTGCGCCGGGCCCTGGCCAACAATATCGACGCTTCTGGTGTCGATGAGGTGGAAGCCGAGCACGCTCTGGAACTGTTCAATGTCGCGTACGAAAACGGCCACGAACTCACCGTGGTCTACCCCGGCGTGCGTGACACTCTCAAATGGCTGAGCAAGCAGGGCGTGGAAATGGCCTTGATCACCAACAAGCCGGAGCGCTTTGTCGCGCCGCTGTTGGACCAGATGAAAATCGGCCGTTATTTTCGCTGGATCATCGGTGGCGATACCTTGCCGCAGAAGAAGCCTGACCCGGCCGCACTGTTCTTTGTGATGAAAATGGCGAATATCCCGGCGTCCCAGTCATTGTTTGTCGGCGATTCGCGCAGTGATGTACTGGCGGCAAAAGCTGCAGGCGTACAGTGCGTAGCCTTGAGCTACGGCTACAACCACGGGCGCCCGATTGCCGAAGAGTCGCCGGCGCTGGTGATTGATGATCTGCGCCTGCTAATCCCCGGTTGCCTGGGAGCGGGCGCTGAGATAACGTTGTCTGACATTGATCGGTCCCCTTCTGGAAACGCCATCGTGGTGGTCACTCGCAAACTCTGGATGAAAGTCATCAAGGCCCTGGCCCGGTGGCGTTGGCGCGCCTGACTGATTCTCGCCGCGCTGCGGCACGTTTGCCTACCTGACCGTTTGACCCTCAAGCCACGAGGCTTCCCCATGATCCGTGAAGAATTCCTGCGTTTGGCCGCTGCCGGCTATAACCGTATTCCCCTGGCCTGCGAAACCCTGGCCGACTTCGACACGCCGTTGTCGATTTATCTGAAGCTTGCCGATGCGCCCAACTCTTACCTGCTCGAATCGGTACAGGGCGGCGAGAAATGGGGCCGTTACTCGATCATCGGCCTGCCATGCCGCACGGTGCTGCGCGTGCACGACCATCATGTCAGCATCACCCACGATGGCGTAGAGATCGAAAGCCATGACGTTGAAGACCCGCTGGCCTTCGTCGAAGCTTTCAAGGCGCGCTACAACGTACCGACCATTGCCGGCCTGCCGCGTTTCAATGGTGGCCTGGTGGGGTATTTCGGCTATGACTGCGTGCGCTATGTCGAAAAGCGTCTTGGGAAATGTCCGAACCCAGACCCATTGGGTGTGCCGGACATTTTGCTGATGGTCTCCGACGCAGTAGTGGTGTTCGACAACCTTGCCGGCAAGATGCATGCGATTGTCCTTGCCGACCCTGCTCAAGCGGATGCCTTCGAGCAAGGCCAGGCCAGTCTGCAGGCGCTGCTGGAAAAACTCCGCCAGCCGATCACCCCGCGTCGCGGCCTCGACCTGAGCCGCCCACCCGCGGCCGACCCGGTGTTTCGCTCCAGCTTTACGCAGGATGACTACGAGCGCGCAGTCGATACCATCAAGCAATACATCCTCGCCGGTGACTGCATGCAAGTGGTGCCGTCACAACGCATGTCCATCGACTTCAAGGCCGCGCCGATCGACCTGTATCGTGCGCTGCGGTGCTTCAACCCGACGCCGTATATGTACTTCTTCAACTTTGGCGACTTCCACGTGGTGGGCAGCTCGCCGGAAGTGCTGGTGCGTGTCGAAGATAACCTGATCACCGTGCGCCCGATTGCCGGCACACGCCCACGTGGCGCAACCGAAGAGGCAGACCTGGCGCTGGAAGAAGACCTGCTCAGCGATGACAAGGAAATCGCCGAGCACCTGATGCTGATCGACCTGGGGCGCAATGATACCGGGCGTGTTTCAGAAATTGGTTCGGTGAAGTTGACCGAGAAGATGGTCATCGAGCGCTACTCCAACGTGATGCACATCGTGTCCAACGTGACTGGCGAACTGAAGGCCGGGCTGACGGCGATGGATGCACTGCGCGCGATTTTGCCGGCGGGCACCTTGTCGGGCGCACCGAAAATCCGTGCGATGGAAATCATCGACGAACTGGAGCCGGTCAAGCGTGGCGTGTATGGCGGTGCCGTCGGTTACTTCGCCTGGAACGGCAACATGGACACTGCGATCGCGATCCGCACCGCGGTGATCAAGAATGGCGAACTGCATGTACAGGCCGGTGGCGGGATTGTGGCTGATTCGGTGCCGGCCCTTGAGTGGGAAGAAACCTTGAACAAGCGCCGGGCGATGTTCCGCGCCGTGGCGCTGGCAGAGCAAACGCCACAAGACTAAAGCTGGAATAAAAAGTGTGGGAGCGGGCTTTCCCGCGATGGCGGTGTATCAGTCGAGATATTCAGTGACTGATCCACCGCCATCGCAGGCAAGCCAGCTCCCACATTTGTTTTGCGTGGTATTTAGAAATCCAGACTCACCCCCACATTGACCCCTTGCTGGGTCAGGTTGTCATCCTTCCTCACGTTATATGCCGCCCGCAACGCCAGCTCCTGAGTCAGTTTGTGGCTGACCCCAAGGCTCAAACGGTCAGAGTTGCTGCGAGGCGTGTAGCCGTCCAGCTTGAAGTCGATCCCCTGAACACTGTTGAGCGAAATGTTCACCTTCTGGGTGTCATTTTCGAACTCATGCTCGTGGGCCACTTCGCCAAATACCTGGGTTTGCGGGGTGATGCGGTAGCTACCTTGCAGGCCGACGCCCAGGCGCCTGAAGTCGCGTTGTTGGTCATCAAAGGTCAGTGCGGTGGAGCGACTGTTTTTCTCCGAGTAGCCATTCACTTCGACGCGTGCGTAATCGGCGCTGACGAAGGGTGACAGGTGCCAATCGCTACCCGGTGCGGCAAGGTCGTAACCCAAGCGAGCGCTCAAGGCCCAGAGCCAACCGTCGGTGTCGCCTTTCTCGGACGCTTCGTTGACGCCCAGGGCGAACTTGCGTTTGAGGCTGTCGAAGTCCAGCTTGCCACCCGTTAACGCGGCGTCGGCCCACCATTGATTGTGCTGATATTGCGCGAATGCCGTGCCCATGTAGCTGTTGAGCTTGTAGTCCGAGTCGCTGGCCCCGGCTTCGAGTGTCTGCCGGTACAGGCCGGCTGCAACGCCCACACGCCAATTGTCATCAAGCCGGTAGCTGCCACCGATATTCAGGTTATAGCCGCTGCCGTCACCACTGGCTGAACTGCTCTGATCATCGAAGTCCAGGCGCTGACCGCCACCGGCCACGATTGCGCGCCATTGGCCGACGGCTTGCCAGTGGCCGTTGTCTGCTTGCCATTGGTTGCGTAGTTCGTCCTGATGGGCGCGCAACGTGCCTTGGGCCATTTCCGGCAGCAAGGTCAGCTCCCAGGGGGCTGCGAGCAGCGAATAGGCATAGTCGGCGATCAGCTGTTGCCCGGCTACGGTGGGGTGGACCGAGTCGTTATAGACCAGCTTGGTCGGGTCCGGGTTGGTACCGCCGATGCCATAGACCGGATTGGCGGTGCAGCTGTTGCCGCTGAAGCAGGTGCCGGTCAGGTTTTGCCCGGTTGCGAGGCCGAAGCGCGCAGGATCGGCGAAGGCTTCGTTCAATAGCAGCGGGATGTTCAGTGGAATAACCTGGGCATCGATTTGCGACAGGCGCTGTACCAGCGATTGGTTGAAAATATTGCTCAGGGCAGAGGTCGCGGCCTGCTGTGGGGTGCCGTTGATGGCGGGCGTCAGCCCCAGGTCGGGCAGCATCCACACCATGATGTAACGCGCACCGGCTTGCTGCAGCACTTGGGCGCTGTCGGCCAGTCTCCCACCTGCGGCGACTGCTTGCGCGGGGCTGAGCACGCGGCCTTGAAGGAAGTCATTGCCACCACCGGAGAGGAAGTAGAGCGCGTTCGGGTCGGCTCGTCCGCCGTTAGCCGGTAGATAGCCCTGGCGACTGCGCAACACTGTGCCACCGCCAGGATTTCCGGGTGGGATCGCGGCGTTGGAGACCGAGGTAATAGAGTCCAGGATGTTATCGGTGCGGTAGCCACCGACCGCCCAGTTGCTTCCATCTGGCAAGCCTTGGGCCGCCCGAACCGGTGAGGTGGAGGCATTCAAGTCGTTGGGGGCCACACCCAGTTTGGTGCCCAACAGGGTTGATGAAACCAGGCCGTACTCACCCTGGAAGTTTGGACCTGTCCGGTTGGTAAAACGTAGTGTCGAGCCATTCGAACCATCGGGGAACTGGCCTGCATCGGCCAGGCTATCGCCAAAAACCACCATGGTTGAATAAGGCGACGGGGTGGCAAAGGCTTGGGTGCAGGCCAGTGCCAAGAGGCAGCCGGCAAGGGGTGTGAAAAACGCTGGTTTGAGCATGAGAATTCCATTTGGTTGTTTTTATGCAGGAAACGAAACACTAGCAAAACTTCCGGCATTTTCTGTAGGTATATGCGGAATGCGCCTACGCGGGGCCCCGTATTTGCTGCTCCATATTGCACCGCTGGCGAGGCTACGTTACTGTGCCTGAACGTATGAATGAGACCCTCCCCGTGTTGATCATCAGCAAACTCTTGATGCGAGTAGTCAAGGCACACGCCCGTTGGCGTTGGCGCGCCTGACATTTTTCTCTGCCGGCCCGGCCGGACCTGTACCGATCTGCCTTCTTCACCCTGTGTCTGACGCCCCTTGCCGGCCAACCCCGGCAACCGGAACGTGCGTTTGGCAGCGGGTTACCCTTCTGGAAGGCGGTCATTTGAAATCAGTGAATTCAAGAGGTTTGAACCCACATGTTGCTGATGATTGATAACTACGATTCCTTTACCTACAACGTTGTGCAGTACCTGGGCGAGCTGGGTGCGGATGTCAAGGTGGTGCGCAATGATGAGCTGACCGTTGCGCAAATCGCCGCCCTGAACCCTGAGCGCATTGTGGTTTCGCCTGGCCCTTGCACGCCGACCGAGGCGGGTATCTCGCTGGAAGCCATCCAGTATTTCGCCGGCAAGCTGCCGATCCTGGGCGTGTGCCTGGGTCACCAGTCCATTGGTCAGGCGTTTGGCGGCGATGTGGTGCGTGCGCGTCAGGTGATGCATGGCAAGACCAGCCCGGTGTTTCATAAGGACCTTGGTGTATTCCAAGGCCTGAACATGCCGGTGACGGTGACCCGTTACCACTCGCTGGTGGTCAAGCGTGACACCTTGCCTGAATGCCTGGAGCTGACCGCCTGGACCCAGTTGGAAGACGGTTCGGTCGACGAGATCATGGGCCTGCGTCACAAGACACTGAACATCGAAGGGGTGCAGTTTCACCCTGAATCAATCCTGACCGAGCAGGGCTACGAGCTGTTCGCCAACTTTCTCAAGCAGAGCGGCGGCACGCGCTAAGGACTTTTCATGGATATCAAGACTGCCCTGAGCCGTATCGTCGGCCATCTGGACCTGAGCACCGCTGAAATGAGCGATGTGATGCGCGAAATCATGACCGGTCAATGCACCGACGCGCAGATCGGCGCCTTTATGATGGCAATGCGCATGAAGAGCGAGAGCATCGACGAAATCGTCGGCGCGGTCTCGGTGATGCGCGAGCTGGCGGACAAGGTTGAGCTCAAGACCCTCGACGGCGTCGTCGATGTGGTCGGCACCGGCGGTGACGGTGCGAATATTTTCAACGTATCGACAGCGTCATCCTTCGTGGTGGCCGCCGCTGGTTGCACCGTTGCCAAGCACGGTAACCGCGCGGTGTCCGGCAAGAGCGGCAGTGCCGACTTGCTGGAAGCGGCCGGCATCTATCTGAATCTCACGCCTGTGCAAGTCGCGCGCTGTATCGACAGCGTTGGCATCGGCTTCATGTTTGCCCAATCTCATCACGGCGCCATGAAACACGCGGCCGGCCCGCGCAAGGACCTTGGCCTGCGTACCCTGTTCAACATGCTTGGCCCGCTTACGAATCCGGCCGGTGTGAAGCATCAGGTGGTGGGAGTGTTCAGCCAGGCGTTGTGCCGGCCGCTGGCCGAAGTCTTGCAACGCTTGGGCAGCAAGCATGTGCTGGTAGTGCATTCCAAAGACGGCCTGGACGAGTTCAGCCTGGCGGCGCCGACCTTTGTTGCAGAGCTGAAAAACGACGAGGTCACCGAATACTGGGTCGAGCCTGAAGACTTGGGCATGAAAAGCCAGAGTTTGCACGGCCTGGCAGTGGAGAGCCCGGCAGCTTCGCTGGAACTGATTCGCGATGCCCTGGGGCGTCGCAAAACCGAAAACGGCCAGAAAGCTGCGGAAATGATCGTTCTGAATGCTGGCGCGGCACTTTACGCAGCCGACCATGCCTATAGTCTTAAGGAAGGTGTCGCGTTGGCCCACGATGCGCTGCACACCGGTCTGGCTCGAGAGAAGCTCGAAGAGCTGGGTGCATTCACTGCCGTATTCAAGATGGAGAATGAGGGATGAGTGTGCCAACCGTTCTGGAAAAGATCCTGGCCCGCAAGGCCGAGGAAGTGGTCGAACGCCGCGCCCGTGTGAGCCTGGCTGAGCTTGAGGCGCAGGCTAAAACCGCTGATGCGCCGCGTGGCTTTGCCAATGCTCTGATCGCCCAGGCCAAGCTCAAGCAACCGGCAGTGATCGCCGAGGTCAAGAAAGCCTCGCCGAGCAAAGGCGTGATCCGCGAAAACTTCGTACCAGCTGAAATCGCCGTCAGCTATGAGAAGGGCGGGGCGACTTGTCTGTCTGTGTTGACCGATATCGACTACTTCCAGGGTTGCGACCTATTCCTGCAACAAGCTCGCGCGGCGTGCAAGTTGCCGGTGATCCGCAAGGATTTCATGGTTGACCCGTACCAGATCGTCGAAGCCCGTGCTCTGGGCGCCGACTGCGTATTGCTGATCGTCTCGGCGCTGGATGACGTGAAGATGGCGGAGTTGGCGGCCGTGGCCAAAAGTGTCGGCCTGGATGTGTTGGTTGAGGTGCATGACGGCGATGAGCTGGAGCGCGCATTGAAAACCCTCGACACCCCGCTGGTGGGGGTCAACAACCGTAACCTGCATACCTTTGAAGTCAGCCTGGAAAATACCCTGGATCTGTTGCCGCGTATTCCTCGCGACCGCCTGGTGATTACCGAGAGTGGCATCGTCAACCGTGCCGATGTGGAACTGATGGAAATCAGCGGCGTTTACTCATTCCTGGTGGGCGAGACATTTATGCGCGCCGAGAACCCGGGAGCAGAACTGCAGCGCCTGTTCTTTCCGGAGCGCGGTACGACGATCAGCAGTTCGACATTGGATTGATGTGAAATACGCTCGAAACTGTGGGAGCTGGCTTGCCTGCGATAGCGGCGGGTCAGCCAACCTCTGTGTAGCTGACACACCGCTATCGCAGGCAAGCCAGCTCCCATATTGGGTTTTGTGTTTATTCAGATAGGTAGGTGTTCGATGCTCCAGCCCGTGATCATGACTGTCGAAGCAGGCCTTGCCGCCGAGCAAGCCCTATTGGCAGCCGTTTGCGCGCATGAGCAGGAATTCGGGCTGCTGTTCTGGCAGCCCAGCGACCAAGCGCTGGTCATGCCGCGCCGTTTGAGCCGGCTGCCTGCCTTCGCGGCGGCGAGCCAAGTCTCGGCCGGTGCGGGTTGGCCGGTATTGCTGCGTGAAACCGGCGGTGAGCCTGTGCCGCAGTCCGGCGCCACGGTCAATATCGCCCTGGTCTATGCCCCGCCCCGTAGCGAAGGCGACCAAGGGCGCATCGAGACGGGTTATCAGCGCTTGTGCCAACCGATCTGTGATCTATTGATTGAATTGGGCGGCGATGCATCCGTCGGCGAAATTGACGGTGCCTTTTGCGACGGTCGTTACAACGTCAATCTCAATGGTCGCAAAATGGTGGGCACGGCCCAGCGTTGGCGGCAAAGCGGTGGCCGCCCGGTCGGGTTGGTGCATGGGGCGATGTTGCTGGAGAATGATCGTGAGGAGTTGATTGCGGCGGTCAACCGCTTCAATCAAGCCTGTGGCTTGGAGCAGCGGGTTCGCGCCGAGAGCCATATCGCGCTGCACGAAGCCTTTCCGGCACCGGATGCGATCAATCGGCTCGATACCTTGTACCGTCAGATGCTGGCCAGCTTCCTGCCGGTTTAACGGGTGCCGAATACCACCATCGTCTTGCCTTTGACGTGTACCAGGTTGCGCTCTTCCAAGTCCTTGAGCACGCGGCCGACCATCTCCCTCGAACAACCGACAATGCGCCCGATCTCCTGGCGGGTGATCTTGATTTGCATGCCGTCGGGATGGGTCATGGCATCGGGTTGCTTGCACAACTCCAACAGGCAACGCGCCACACGACCGGTCACATCGAAGAACGCCAGGTCGCCGACTTTGCGCGTAGTGTCGCGCAGGCGCTGGGCGATCTGGCCGCTCAGGGCATACAAGATATCCGGATCTTGCTGGGCCAATTCGCGAAATTTCGCATAGCTGATCTCGGCCACTTCGCACTCGACTTTGGTTCGGACCCAGGCGCTACGCTCCTGTTCTTTGCCTGCTTGTTCAAACAACCCCAGCTCTCCGAAGAAATCGCCGGTGTTGAGGTAGGCAATGATCATTTCGCGACCGTCTTCATCTTCGATCAGGATGGTGACTGAGCCCTTGATAATGAAGAACAGGGTTTCCGAGCGCTCGCCGGCGCAGATGATGTTGTGCTTGGCCGGATGACGCCGACGCTGACAATGCATCAACAGCTTGTCGAGGTTCTTGATCTTGGGTGTGGGAGTAAGAGCAACCATGGTTGTATCCCGAAAAGACTGCACGGTGTAAGTGGCGTTGTTTTTATCCAGCTGCATCGGCATTGATGCCGGCTGTAAGAATCATGGCAATGCGCCATTGATTTGGCGCCAGCTTACCAGACACATTCTGCCTCGATTAGCCAATTTACCGGCAAACGCAGTCATTTATCGATTTTATCCGGGGCGCTGCTGTTTCAAGGGCCTGTGCTAAGCTGGCGACCCTTTTTTAGCAGTGGAGTCTGGGCGATGAAGGCACGCATCCAATGGGCGGGCGAAGCCATGTTCCTCGGTGAGTCGGGCAGTGGCCATGTGGTGGTCATGGACGGTCCGCCGGAAGCCGGTGGCCGTAACCTGGGTGTACGCCCGATGGAAATGTTGCTGCTGGGTGTTGGCGGTTGCAGCAATTTTGATGTGGTCAGCATCTTGAAGAAGTCCCGCCAGGCAGTGGAAAGCTGCGAAGCCTTCCTGGAAGCCGAGCGCGCCACTGAAGACCCCAAGGTATTTACCAAGATCCATATGCATTTCGTGGTCAAGGGCCGGGCGTTGAAGGAAGCCCAGGTCAAGCGTGCAATCGAGCTGTCGGCCGAGAAGTATTGCTCGGCGTCGATCATGCTGGGTGCCGCGGGTGTGGCCATCACTCACGATTATGAAATCATCGAGTTGGGCTGATTGCGGTAATTGGCAAAAGAAAGGGCGCTTCGAGCGCCCTTTTTTGGGTTTAGATCCTGTAGGTACTTTTGGTCATGACCTTGGCTAAAACGCTCATGCCGAAGCGCACCGGTGCTGGAAAGCGGAAGCCGCCCGCGTCCAGCGCGCTATCTGCATGGTGTTCTTCATCGATGCGCATCTGCTCAAGGATGGCGCGGGACTTTTCATCTTCGGCCGGCAGTTGCTCAAGATGCTCATCCAGATGCTTGCACACCTGATGTTCTGTCGCGGCGACAAATCCGAGGCTGACTTTGTCGCTGATCAAACCAGCGGCGGCGCCGATACCAAATGACAAACCGTAAAACAGCGGGTTCAGCACGCTGGGGTGGCTGCCCAATTGGCGGATACGTTGTTCGCACCAGGCCAGGTGGTCGATCTCTTCCTCGGCCGCATGCTCCATCGCTGCACGTACCTGCGGCAATTTGGCAGTTAACGCCTGGCCTTGATACAGCGCCTGGGCACACACTTCGCCGGTGTGGTTGATGCGCATCAGGCCGGCGACATGGCGGGTGTCCGTTTCGCTCATCTGGGCATCGGGCTGTACGATGGCCGGTGACGGGCGGTACGGTTGGCCACTGAATGGCAACAGCGTGCGCATGGCCATATCGGCTTGCAGCAGCAGACGGTCAATCGGCGAGTAGTGACGTTGGGTAGTCATGCTGACCTCCGGGAAGAATCTCGGCGGCCAGTTTACCGCAAGAGAGGACGAAGCGTTTGCGCTGAGTCAATTTGACCCTGGGCACTCAACCCGGCGGCCAGTTCATCTGACGTTGACCCAGCACGTGCATATGGATGTGGTAGACAGTCTGCCCACCGTCTTCATTGCAGTTCATCACCACACGAAAGCCTTTTTCGCAGCCCTGTTCCACGGCCAGGCGCTGGGCGGTGAACAAAATATGGCCGGCCAGGGCTTTGTCTTCCTCGGTCAAGTCATTGAGGGTACGAATCGGCTTTTTCGGAATAACCAGAAAATGCACCGGCGCCTGTGGGGCGATATCGTGGAAGGCGAGGACTTGATCATCTTCATAGATAATCCTGGCGGGTATTTCTCGGTTGATGATCTTGGTGAACAGAGTATCCACAGCTGTTTCTCCAGGGTGAAAGTCTAGGTAAGTGTAATCAGGCGGTTAGCGTGGGCAATAGGCTTTATTGATGGCGCCGGCAATCTTGCGGGTCAGCCAGCGTGGACTGAAACGTGGGCTGAATGCCAGCCAGCGGTTGCGGCGCCCGGGAATGATGATGGCTTTGTTCTTTTCCAGCGCGCGTACGGTGTAGAGCGCGACTTCCTCCGGGCTCATTAGCTGCTGGCTGCGGTCGAGTTTTGCGGTGTCCATCTGCGCAGTGCCGAAGAACGCGGTGCGCGTAGGGCCGGGGCACAGCACTGAAACCTTGATGCCGCAGGTCTTCAGTTCTTCGCGCAAGCCCTCAGAGAAGTGCAATACATAAGCTTTGCTGGCGTAGTAGCTGCTCATCCACGGGCCTGGCTGAAAGGCGGCGATCGAAGCGACATTGAGTATCTGCCCGCCGCCTTGCAGCGCCATGGAGTTGCCGAGGGCATGGCACATACGGGTTAGCGCCAGGATGTTGACTTCGATCAGGTCTTGCTCGGTCATCCAGTCCTGGGCCAAAAATGGCCCGCTGGTGCCGATGCCTGCGCAGTTGACCAGCAGGTCGATCTGCCGCTCGCCTTCTTCGAGTTCCAGCAAAAAACCGGACAAACGCAGCGGCTCGCCCAAGTCGCAGGCACGAAACAACACCTCGACACCGAAGCGTTGGGTCAGTTCGATGGCAATGCTTTCCAGCTGATCACGTTGACGGGCCACGAGAATCAGGCTGCGGCCGCGTCGAGCCAGCGCTTCGGCCAAAGCCAGGCCGATGCCGCTGGAGGCGCCGGTGATCAGAGCGTAACGGGTCATGCCTTTCTCCATCGCAACGTCGCCTGCCTGTGACAGTGGCGTCACAGGCAGGCGGGCGTTTCTTCACTGTTGCGTAGAGTCTACAGGTTCGGCTGCGTCGTCAGCACTTTGCTCTGCGGCCTCATCAGTGATGACGCTTTGATCGGCGCCTTCATCGGAGGTCATTGAGCTGCTTTCGTAGCTGCTGTCCATGTTGGCTTCAAGTTGATCCAGGTAGCCGTTCATGCCCAGGGTCAGGCCGATGATGAGCATCAATGGAATAAACGCCAGCCACAGCGAGGCCAGGATTTTCACCGCAGTAGAGTTCGGTGGTGGCGGTGCGCCGTATTGGTTGGCACCCGCGTTCCCCGGCAATACCAGCAACAGGATAGGGAACACGCTATTGACCACTGGAACCAGGTTCAGCAAGTACAGCCAGCCAGACCAGCCCATATCGTGCAAGCGTTGCACACCGATTTGCACGCTCACGACTACCAGAGCAACAAACAGTGCGAAACCCAGTAGCGAGCCGAGGATGATGGCTATGGTTGGCGAGGCTGTCGCCACTGCGAAGCCGACGGTACTGATGATGCCTGCGGCTACCAGCAACGCGACGGTCAGCGCCAGTGTCCAGGCCAGATAACGCAGGCGACCGATGCGCCCGTGGATGGTGAAGACCTTGAGTGTGGCGAACTCCGGCAAGTCATCGCCAACCGCTGCGCGTGGCGGGGCATAAGGCGATACGGCGGCGCGGGAGAAGTCGGAGCCAGAGGAATCCGCCTCGTGGGTTTCGGCAAGGCTGAACGCCACAGGTTGTTCTGCTTCGATGCCTGCCTCGACCCCTGCGTTTTGCAGCGCCGTGAGATAGGTTTCGGCATCGGCACGGGACAGGTCGCGTTTCAGTGCAACCGTGCGCCCAGTAAAGAGCTTTTCGATCGACTCGACATCGCTTTTGAATAGCTCTGCCAGGTTCAGCTTGGCAGTGGTGCTTTCGACACCCTTGCGCAAGGCTCCGTCAAACACAATCTTGAAACGGTTGTCGCTCATGCGGGCATCCTTGTCACTTAATCAGGGAGGGTGTGCAGGCCCGTCCAATCGACGGGCCGTGCAGTGGGTCAGCGTGGCCAGCGCAGTTGCGCGGCATGCTCGCGTGCTTTGCGGTATTCGGCATCCAGGCGGGCGACGAGTTCATCGACGCTGGGTAAATCATCGATTTCACCGACGCCCTGGCCCGCTGACCATACAGTTTTCCACGCTTTGGCCTCATCACTCAATGGTTTGAGCTTGGAACCGAAATTGACTTCACCTTTGCCTTGCAGCGCGGCGAGGTCGAAACCGGCATTTTCCAGGCTCTGGCGCATAAAGCTCGCAGGTACGCCGGAGACTGCCGGAGTGTGCACGATGTCGGCGGCGCGCGACGTGAGCAGCATCTCTTTATAGGCATCTGGCGCGTGGCTTTCGGTAGTACCGATAAAGCGCGTGCCGAAATACGCCAAGTCGGCGCCCAGCAACTGGGCGGCGAGAATTTCGTGGCCGTGGTTGAGGCAACCGGCCAGCAGCAGGGTTTTATCAAAGAACTGGCGAATCTCGGCGATCAGAGCGAAGGGGCTCCAGGTGCCAGCGTGGCCACCGGCACCCGCGGCTACGGCAATCAGGCCATCGACGCCCGCCTCAGCGGCTTTCTCGGCATGTCGCCGGGTGGTGACGTCATGAAACACCAGGCCGCCGTAGCTGTGGACGGCATCGACCAGTTCCTTTACCGCGCCGAGGCTGGTGATGACGATGGGTACCTTGTGCTCTACGCAGATTGCCAGGTCTGCTTCCAACCGTGGGTTGCTGTTGTGCACGATCAGGTTCACAGCATAGGGAGCAGGGTTGTCCAACTGGGCCAAGCCCGCTTCGATTTCTTCCAGCCAGGCCCTGAAACCACTGCTTTCACGCTGGTTGAGCGCCGGGAAGCTGCCAACCACGCCATTACGACAGCAGGCCAGGACCAGTTGCGGATTGGAAATCAGAAACATCGGCGCCACCACGACGGGTAGGCGCAGATGTTGTTCCAGTAAAGCGGGCAGCGACATTGGAAGTTCCCCCGAGTAATTGAAACTAGAACGGTTTGACCACGACCAAAATTACGATAGCCAGCAATATCAGAACCGGTACTTCATTGAACCAGCGATAAAAGACATGGCTGCGGGTGTTTTCGCCACGGGCGAAGCGTTTTACCTGCGCTCCACACATATGGTGGTAGCCGATCAGCAGAACGACCAGGGTCAGTTTGGCGTGCATCCACGCGCCTGACTGGAAAATGCCGGGGTTGAGCGTCAGCATCCAGATACCGAAGACCAGTGTGGCAATCATCGCCGGTCCCATGATGCCGCGGTACAGTTTGCGCTCCATAACGCTGAAGCGCTCCTTGCTGACGCTGTCTTCGCTTTGGGCGTGGTAGACGAACAGGCGCGGCAGGTAGAACAGCCCGGCAAACCAGCAGACGATGCTGACGATGTGGAAGGCTTTGACCCATAGATAGAGCATTTTGGTTATTCCCAGGTTCACGGTAGCGAAGATAGTAGTGGCTCATGCGCCCGTACGTCACGTTGACGGTTGTCGCAGGACGATACGGCCCCTATTATCGACGGCTTTCCAGTGGGTTCGTTGAGGGCAGGTTTATGGTCAAGGTCGGTATCGTCGGCGGCACGGGTTACACCGGTGTCGAATTGCTGCGTCTGTTGGCTCAGCATCCGCAAGCTGAGGTGGCGGTCATCACTTCCCGATCCGAAGCTGGGCTGGCCGTGGCCGATATGTACCCGAACCTGCGAGGCCACTATGACGGCCTGGCGTTCAGCGTGCCGGACATCAAGACCCTGGGCGCGTGCGACGTGGTGTTCTTCGCCACGCCTCACGGTGTCGCCCATGCACTGGCCGGTGAGTTGCTGGCGGCCGGCACCAAGGTTATCGACTTGTCGGCCGACTTCCGCCTGCAGGACGCCGATGAGTGGGCCAAGTGGTACGGTCAGCCTCATGGAGCGCCGCAGTTGTTGGAGGAGGCGGTGTACGGCTTGCCGGAAGTCAATCGTGAGCAGATCAAGCAAGCACGCCTGATTGCGGTACCAGGTTGCTATCCGACGGCGACACAGTTGGGGTTCCTGCCATTGCTGGAAGCTGGCTTGGCGGATGCGTCGCGCCTGATCGCCGACTGCAAATCGGGCGTCAGCGGCGCTGGTCGTGGTGCGGCGGTGGGGTCTTTGTACTCCGAAACGTCGGAAAGCATGAAAGCCTATGCGGTAAAAGGCCATCGCCACTTGCCTGAAATCCGCCAGGGGTTGCGTCGCGCCGCGGGCAAGGATGTGGGGCTGACCTTTGTGCCGCACCTGACGCCAATGATCCGTGGGATTCACTCCACGCTTTATGCAACCGTCACTGATCGCTCGGTCGACTTGCAGGCGCTGTTTGAAAAGCGTTATGCCAATGAGCCGTTCGTCGACGTGATGCCGGCGGGCAGCCACCCGGAGACTCGTAGTGTGCGTGGTGCCAATGTGTGCCGTATCGCCGTGCATCGTCCGCAGGATGGCGACCTGGTTGTGGTGCTGTCGGTGATCGACAACCTGGTCAAAGGCGCGTCGGGCCAGGCGGTGCAGAACATGAACATCCTGTTCGGTCTGGATGAGAAGTTGGGCCTGGCCCACGCGGGGATGTTGCCTTAACGCAGTCTGGTGGTTACGCAAAAGGCCCGGTGATCGGGCCTTTCGTGTTTTTATGGCGGCTGCACAGATTGATATACCGTAACAATAGTTGACCGCTTTTCTAGGAGAAGCGGATAATGCCGGTCATTACGCATATGGCGGCGCTACGCCGGGAGATTATCAGCATGAGCGTTGAATCCTTCACCCCCACGGCTTTGCAATTCACCCACGGTGCTGCGCACAAGGTGAAGAGCCTGGTCGATGAAGAGGGTAATGATCGCTTGAAGCTGCGCGTATTTGTTACGGGCGGCGGTTGTTCAGGGTTTCAGTACGGTTTTACCTTCGATGAAGATGTGGCCGATGACGACACCATCGTCGAGCGCGAGGGCGTCAGCCTGGTCGTGGATCCGATGAGCTTCCAATACCTGGCTGGTGCCGAGGTGGATTATCAGGAAGGTCTGGAAGGTTCGCGTTTCGTGATCAAGAACCCTAATGCCACCACTACCTGTGGCTGCGGATCTTCGTTCTCGATCTGATCGGTAGCGGATACAGAAACGCCGCTTGGCTTTTATGGGCCAAGCGGCGTTTTGCTGTCTGAAGCTAGTTTAGGCCGGGTAGATGGCGCCGAGCACCCGTAACCCACGGGCGCCGGTTACGCTAGGGCGGTTGGCGGCGATGCCTTCCAGGCAGCAGTGCGCCAGCCAGGCGAAGGCCATGGCTTCGACCCAGTCCGGGTCTACCCCGTAAGTGGCTGTGCTACTGACGTGAGTAGAAGGCAATAGCGCGGTCAGCCGATTCATCAGCATCGTGTTGTGCGCGCCGCCGCCGCAGATGAGCAACGTCTCAGTGCTCGTCTGTGCGCTTTGCAGAGATTCGACGATGGTGAGAGCCGTCAGCTCCAGCAGAGTGGCCTGCACGTCTTCGGGCTCAAAGACGGGCAACGGGCTCAGGTGCTGTTGCAGCCAGGCCAGATTGAACACTTCGCGACCTGTGCTTTTGGGGCCTTTGGTCAAGAAGAACGGGTCGCTGAGCAATGCGTTGAGTAGTTGAGGCTGAACCTTGCCGCTAGCGGCCCATTGCCCGTCGCGGTCGAAGTGTTCACCGCGCTGGTGGTGAATCCACGCATCCAGAAGAACATTCCCGGGACCGCAGTCGAAACCCGCTACAGGCTTGTTCGCCTCGATGAGGCTGAGGTTGCTGAACCCGCCGATATTCAACACTGCGCGATTGCCAGTGTGCTCGCCAAACAGAGCTTCATGAAACGCAGGAACCAGAGGGGCGCCCTGGCCTCCGGCGGCAACATCACGGCTGCGGAAGTCGCTGACTACGCTGATCCCTGTCAGCTCGGTGAGCAGGGCAGGGTTGCCGATCTGCACGGTAAAGCTTCGAGCGGGTTCATGGCGGATCGTTTGCCCATGGCTGCCAATTGCGCGGATGTCCTGAGGCTTGAAGCGGTTTTGCTCCAGCAAGGCCCGGATGCCTTGCGCGGCGAGTGTTACCCACTGTTGCTGGGCGATTGCCGAGCGGGCGATTTCATCCGGGCCGCTGGCGCACAGGCTCAGCAGTTCAGCCCGCAAGGTGTCTGGCATCGGGATGTAGTGCGTGGCGATCAGCTTGATCGCCGCACCTTGCTCGATAAGGGCGATATCCAGTCCATCAAGGCTGGTTCCGGACATCACACCGATATAGAGCGGCATACCTTAACGCTTCGCCGAAGCCAGTAAGGTGGAGCGCTCTTGATCCATCCGTGCCATCAACGGCTGGCTCTGTTGCATGAAGCGTGCGCGTTCAGCCTTGGCGATCGGATCGGCCATTGGCAGTTTTTGACCCAGGGGGTCGACGTGTACGCCGTTGACCTGGAACTCATAATGCAAGTGCGGTCCGGTGGACAGGCCGGTGGTGCCGATGTAGCCGATCACTTGACCTTGCTTCACGTTGCCGCCGGTTTTGACGCCCTTGGCGAACCCTTGCATGTGGCCGTACAGCGTACGGTAAGTGTTGCCGTGCTGGATGATCACCGTATTGCCGTAACCACCCCGGCGCCCCGCCAGCAGTACCTTGCCGTCGCCCGCCGCCTTGATGGGTGTGCCACGCGGAGCGGCATAGTCCACACCCTTGTGTGCGCGAATTTTGTTCAGAATTGGATGCTTGCGGCCCATGGAGAAACGCGAGCTAATACGGGCGAAGTCCACGGGCGTACGGATGAAGGCCTTGCGCATGCTATTGCCGTCGGCCGTGTAATAGCTGCTATTGCCTTGTTTGTTTGTGTAGCGAACGGCTGTGTAGGTTTTGCCGCGGTTGGTGAAGCGCGCAGAAAGAATATTGCCAGTGCCCACCACTTTGCCGTTGGCCACTTTCTGTTCGTAGATCACATCGAATTCGTCGCCCTGGCGGATGTCCTGAGCGAAGTCGATGTCATAGCCAAATACGCTGGCCATGTCCATGGTCATGCTGTGGGACAAGCCGGCTCGGGCAGCCGATTGTGACAAGGAGCTGTTGATCACCCCGTGTACGTAGGCGGAACGCATAACCGGCTTGGTGGTGATGCGGTTGAAGGCGAAGCCTTTGGCACCTTTGCTCAGGCTGATGCTTTCCAGGTCGCTGAGGCTGGTGTGCAGGTTGTTCAACTGGCCGTCTGGCGTCAGTTCAAATTCAAGCTTCTGGCCGCGTTTGAGCTGGGTGAATTGCTTGGCTTGCTTATCGCTGGCCAGCACTTCATTCACAGCGGTGGCAGGCAGCCCAACCTTTTCGAACAGGGTGGATAGCGTGTCGCCTTTGCCCACGATGACTTCGCGATGCTGGGGATTCTTTGCGGCAGCTGCCGCAGGTGCTTCCTGGGCGGCTTGCTGGGTGTCTTCGGGAGCGCTTTCGATCTGTGCGAAAGGTGATTCAGTTGCAGTGTTTGTGGCTTGTTGGGCGTCGGAAGCGTCTTGATCTTGTGTCAGTTGTTCAACTGGGCTTTCCAGATCAAGGCTCAGGGATGTTCGTTTGGCTTCTACGTCACTGGAAGGGAATACCAGCAGTGCCAGGCTGAGAAGGGCGGCGATACCACTTGCGGCGAGCAGGTGGGTCTTCGGGTAAAGCGGCGGCGCTTTAGACGGTTCAGTGGTCATAGGTAATTTGACTTTGAAGATGAAATGGAAAAGATGAATGACATGATGAAGATGAAATAACTGTATAAAATATAACCAAATCATCTGTGGCGCAAGCTCGCGAATGCTGGGCTCGCTGAACGGTGTCCGTGCGCAGGGCAAAACTTGTAATTAGTCCCTGATCTTGTATGGTTGGTTCCCTTTTGAATCTGAGCCTTGCGGGTCTGTTATGAAGTCGGTTGAAGAGCAGCTAGCGCTGATAAAACGTGGTGCGGAAGAACTGTTGGTTGAAGCTGAGCTGATCGAAAAGCTTAAGCGTGGCCAGCCCCTGCGTATCAAGGCTGGCTTTGATCCGACTGCGCCGGATCTGCACCTGGGTCATACCGTGCTTATTAATAAGCTGCGTCAGTTCCAGGAGCTGGGCCATCAAGTCATCTTTCTTATCGGTGACTTCACGGGAATGATCGGTGATCCCAGCGGCAAGAGTGCTACGCGCCCGCCGCTGACTCGTGAGCAGGTTCTCGATAATGCCGAGACCTACAAGACCCAAGTGTTCAAGATCCTTGATCCGGCCAAGACCGAGGTGGCATTCAACTCCACCTGGATGGACAAGATGGGGCCGGCAGACTTTATTCGCCTGACCTCCCAGTACACCGTGGCACGTATGCTCGAGCGCGATGACTTCGACAAGCGCTACTCCACCAATCAGCCGATCGCGATTCATGAGTTCCTCTACCCATTGGTCCAGGGGTATGACTCGGTGGCGCTGCGTGCGGATGTTGAGTTGGGCGGTACCGATCAGAAGTTCAACCTGCTGATGGGGCGTGAGTTGCAGCGCGCATACGGTCAGGAGGCTCAGTGCATTCTGACTATGCCGTTGCTGGAAGGGTTGGATGGCGTCAAGAAGATGTCCAAGTCCCTGGGTAACTATGTCGGTATCCAGGAGGCGCCGGGCGTAATGTACGGCAAGCTGGTTTCCATTCCTGATGCGTTGATGTGGCGTTACTTCGAGCTGTTGAGCTTCCGCTCGATGGACGAAATCAATGCGTTGCGTGCGGACGTAGAGGCAGGCGCCAATCCGCGTGATGTGAAGATCAAGCTGGCTGAGGAGATTGTCGCGCGCTTCCATGGCGAAGAGGCTGCTGCCAGTGCGCATCGTGCAGCTGGTAACCGTATGAAGGATGGTGAGCTGCCGGACGATCTGCCGGAGATTGAACTGACCGCTGCCGAGGCTATGCCGATTGCGGCTGTCCTTAATAAGGCGGGCTTGGTGAAGAACTCGGCGGTCGCTCGTGATCTCTTGGGGTCGGGTGGTGTACGTATAGATGGTGAAGTGGTTGATCGCACATTTATGTATGAGCTGGGCGCCACTCACGTTTGTCAGGCGGGTAAGAAGGCGTTTGCGCGAATTACGCTCAAATCCGAATAAGTCTGAAATTAGATGTTGACGGCGAATTATATCTGTCTATAATTCGCCCCACTTCCGGCGCAGTCGAAACGGAAAACTCCTTGGTAAACAATGAGTTGCGTAGTTTTCGGCAGCAAGTTGCTTCAGTTCATCGAAGCCAAAAGGAAGTTGAAAAAGAGGTGTTGACAGCAGCGTGTAAC
>NZ_SPKL01000009.1:0-52547 GCF_023127755.1 Pseudomonas sp. W2Aug9
CTATGGCCCATAATGTGTCAACCATGTCCCCGCACATGTGTCCACCATGTGTCCGGTCTATACACGCTTTTCAAAAGTGACCCGCTGTAAAAGCGGAACCAATAGTGGTCGTTACCGCAGCAATGGATATGTACTCGGCCTGATCCAACATCCTGGTCGGCCCTGAGGCCGCCATCGGGAGCAAGCCCCCTCCCACATTTTGCTGTATTTGCAATCAAGCACCGTGGCTTAGGGCAGCGTCACCTCGCGACGCTGCCACTCGTCCACCACATCACCCATAGTCTTGGGGGCGCCATTGAGAATCCACGCCATAAAGGGGCGGTTGAACTTGAACGTCGGCCCGCACTGTTCACGCATGAAACGGCGCACGTTCTGAGTGTTTTTATAGCCCGGGGTCACCGGTGTCCCACGGGTGAGAGGGTCGCTGTGCCAGTCAAAAGCCATTTTTACCTCGGCTATGGGGTGCTGGTTACCACTCTAACCTCGAATCATCTCAGCCCATTTCAAAATTTCACTTTCCTTCCCTGCCGAAATTATTGCATGGTTGTACGACGACATACCTCGTCGTATCCACCCAACAAAAACAAGGAACACCCATGCCCAACCTCAAAGTGCTGATCGGCTTCCTGTGCCTGTTCTCCGGCTACGTCGCCGCTGCCCCCGCTGAAAAGGAAGTGGCCCAGGCAGTCGACCAACTGACCCAAGCCATGTTGCATCTGGACGTCAAGCAACTTCACGCGCTGACATCCGACACGCTCACCTACGGCCACTCCAGCGGCAAAGTGCAGAACAAGGCGCAATTTATCGCCGACCTGCAAACCCACACCAGCGCCTTCAAGACTCTGGAAATGCAGAACCAGACCATCACCCTTAATGGCGATACCGCCCTGGTGCGCAACCACTTCCATGCCCTGGCGGTGAACAGTGGTGTGGACACGCCAACCGATATCGACAACTTCCAGGTCTGGCAGAAGCAACACGGCAAGTGGCTACTGATCGGGCGCCAGGCTTACAAATACTGAGCACAGCTCACCACGCCACCACTTTGCGTATCGTCTCCAGGGCCCCACGCAACTGCGCCATCGGCACCGACCCCAGGGCCACGCGCAGTGCGTGGGGCACCTGGGCCGAGACTGCGAACGGTTCGGCGGTGGACACGCAAATGCCTTCGCGCTGCAAGGTCATGACGACTTGATCGGCGCGAGCCTCTTCTGCCAAAGGCAGCCACAAAAAATACGATGACGGATGGCTGACATACCGCACGCCCGTCAGCACTTGGGCTGCCAGTGCCTGGCGGGCTTGGGCATCCGCGCGTTTTTGCGCCTCCAGTTGCGCCACCGTACCGTCTTCGAGCCAGGCCACTGCAATGGCACTCATCACGCCTGGCACGCTCCAGGTGGTGGCCATGATCGTACGTTCCAACCTGCTCACCCAAGCTGAAGGCGCCGCGATAAACCCTATGCGCAAACCGGCGGCGACATTCTTGGACAGCCCACCCACATACACCGTGCGCTCCGGGGCCAGTGCCGCCAACGGCGCAGGTGCATCTTCGGCGAGAAACGCATAGGCGCCATCCTCGACGATCATCAGGTTGTGCTGCCGGGCAATCGCCACCAAACGCTCGCGCTGCTCCAGGCTCAGTACCCAGCCCAGCGGGTTATGCAGGGTTGGCATGCTGTATACCGCACGTACCGGGCGCTGGCGACACAGGCTATGCAGATGGTCCAGGTCCGGGCCGGCCGTGGTCACCGGGATGGCGACGATTTCCAGGTGCAGGGTTTCGGCCAGCGCCTTGAAGCCCGGATAAGTCAGCGCATCCACCGCGATCACATCCCCAGGCTTGAGCAACGTCATCAGGGTCACCGCCAAGCCGTGCTGGGCGCCGCTGACCACCAGTACCTGCTCGGCGGCCACCGTGAGTCCTCGATTCAACAAGTGCCGGGCCATGGCGGCGCGCTCATGCACGCGCCCTGCATGGGGCTGGTAACGCAGCAGTGCCTCCAGATCGCCCGACAACGCCAACTGGCGCAACGCCGTGCGCAACAGCTCGGCCTGCCCAGGCAAGGACGGGTAGTTGAAATTCAGGTCGAGCAGGCCCGGCGCCACCGTCATCTGCCCGCTGCCCTGCCCCGGCGGCAAGGTGATTTCACGCACGAAGGTACCGCGACCGGTCTCGCCACTGACCAGGCCCATGGCTTCCAACTCGCTGTACACCCGGCTCGCGGTGACCAGCGCCAAGCCGTGTTCAGCGGCCAACTGGCGATGAGTAGGCAAGCGCGTGCCGGCAGGCATTCGTCCACTGCGGATGGCCTCGGCGAAGGTATCGACCAGCGATTTGTAGCGCGCACGGGGCATCGGGATGTATCCATGACAATTTTTTGATTGTCCTAATCTTCAGCCCTAGGATGAGCCGCACGCAACCCCACTTTCGGACATACCGCCATGGAACGCATCGCCCGCTTCGGCACCCTGGATGTCAGCACTCAGGGTTGGATCAACGGTTTTATCGGCGTGGTGATTTTCAGCGGATCGCTGCCGGCCACGCGCCTGGCGGTCATGGAGTTCGACCCGGTGTTCCTGACCATGATCCGCGCCACCCTCGCCGCCCTGCTGGGGGGCTGCCTGTTGTGGCTATTCAAGGAAAAACGCCCCACCCGTCAGCAATGGGCTCCCTTGGTGATCGTCGCTCTGGGCGTGGTGATCGGCTTCCCACTGCTCACAGCCCTGGCCCTGCAATACGTGACCTCGGCCCATTCAATCGTCTTCATCGGCCTGCTGCCCCTGGCCACGGCGGTATTTGGCGTGCTGCGTGGCGGCGAGCGACCCAAGCCAGTGTTCTGGTTGTTTTCCATCCTGGGCAGCCTGTTGGTGATGGGTTACGCCTTTGCCCAAGGCTTGAGCGCCGCCCCTGCAGGCGACTTGTTGATGCTGTTGGCGGTGCTGGTCTGCGGCCTGGGTTATGCCGAAGGCGCCAAGCTGTCGCGCAGCCTGGGTGGCTGGCAGGTGATTTGTTGGGCGCTGGTGGTGTCGCTGCCGCTGGTGGCACCGTTGAGCCTGCTGCTGGCGCCTTCGACCCTCAGCGGCATTAGCCTGCCGGCGTGGCTGAGCCTGGGGTACGTGGCGCTGTTCAGCATGTTGATCGGCTTTGTGTTCTGGTACCGCGGCCTGGCCCAGGGCGGCATTGCCGCAGTCGGCCAGTTGCAGCTGCTGCAACCTTTCTTCGGCCTGGCGCTGGCCGCGGGCCTGCTGCATGAGCAGGTCAGCCTGGGCATGGTGCTGGTGACGTTCGCGGTGATCGGCTGCGTGGCCGGGGCGAAGAAGTTTGCCCGCTGACGCGTGGCCTGCTAAACAGGGAAGTCGCCTGAACAATAACAAGGACTTTGCATGACCACCGCTTCTCTCCAAGACATCACCGCGCCAGAAGGCATCTGCTACGGCTGCGGCAGCAGCAACCCCCATGGCCTGCATATCAAGAGCCGCTGGGCCGAAGATGGCGTACACGTGGTCGCCGAGCATCAACCCGAAGCCAAATATAGCGGCTGGCCAGACCTGGTCTACGGCGGCCTGATCGCCATGCTGGTGGATTGCCATTCCAACTGGACCGCCATGGCCTACCACTACCGCGCCGAACAGCGCGAACCCGGCAGCCTGCCGCGCATCGACTGCGTCACCGGCAACCTGGGGATCAAATTCATCAAGCCCACACCGATGGGCGTGCCACTGACCCTGCGCGCACGGGTCGAAGGCGACATCGGGCGCAAAAGCCGCGTGGTCTGCGAGGTGTACGCCGGTGACGTGCTCACGGCCATCGGCGATTCAGTTTTCGTACGCGTCGACACCGGGCAATTGGCCGCGGCCGCCCATGGTCGCGAGGCGTGATCCTGGTCTACAGTGACTGCAACCGCTGATCGAGGACTGCACCCATGCCCCGTCTTACCGCCAAGGACTTTGCTCCCGAACTGCTGGAACTCTACGACGGCTACGCCCACGGCAAGATCAACCGCCGCGAGTTTCTCGACCGTGCCGCGCTGTTCACCTTGGGCGGCCTCACCGCCTCGGCGCTGCTGGCAGCCCTGAGCCCCAACTACGCCCTGGCCGAACAGGTCAAATTCACCGATCCGGATATCGTCGCCGACTACATCACCTACCCTTCGCCCAAGGGCAACGGCACGGTGCGCGGCTACCTGGTGCGCCCGTCCAAGGCTGCGGCAAAACTGCCCGCCGTGGTGGTGGTGCATGAAAACCGTGGCCTGAACCCCTATATCGAAGACGTGGCCCGGCGCCTGGCCAAAGCCGGCTTCATTGCCCTGGCACCCGATGGCCTGACGTCCGTGGGCGGCTACCCCGGCAACGATGAAAAAGGCGTGGCGCTGCAACAGACTGTCGACCCGACCAAACTGATGAACGACTTCTTCGCCGCCATCGAATGGCTGATGCACCACGACAGCAGTACCGGCAAAGTCGGCATCACCGGCTTCTGTTACGGCGGCGGCGTGACCAACGCGGCGGCGGTGGCCTACCCGGAACTGGGCGCTGCGGTGTCGTTCTACGGGCGCCAACCCGAGGCCAAAGACGTGCCGCGCATCAAGGCACCGATCATGTTGCATTTCGGGGAAATGGATACGCGGATCAATGAGGGTTGGCCGGCGTATGAGCAGGCGTTGAAAGCTGCGGGCACGACGTATGAGGCTTACATCTACCAAGGCGCCAACCACGGTTTTCACAATGACTCAACGCCGCGGTATGACGAGGCAGCAGCCAACCTGGCCTGGGAGCGCACCCTGGGCTGGTTCCGCAAATACCTCGCCTAGCCGCCCCTCCCACATTCTTATTCAATACACGTCTGCAACCACCCCTTGAACGCCGACATCGCGGGTGTCTCGTTGCGTGACTGCAAACGGGTCAACCAATAACTGCCGGTCGTGATCCCCACATCGAACGGCTGGCGGATCACATCGCTTTCCAACTGGCGTGAAAACATCAACGCTGGCGCCAGGGCCACACCGCTGCCTTGCAGGGCGGCCTCCATCATCGCCAGCGACGAGTCGAACACGATACTGCGCGGCACCAGGGTGTCTGCCGGCAACCCGGCAGCCTGCAACCAAAGGCTCCACTCATCGGCACGGTAAGAGCGCAGCAAGGTGTGCTTCAACACGTCGGCCGGGCTGTGCAATTGCTCGGCAATCTGCGGCACGCACAACACCGTCAGCGGGGCTTCCAGCAAAGGGCAGGCCTCGGTGCCATGCCAGGCGCCTGCGCCAAACCGAATGGCGTAATCCAAGCCCTCGGCAGCGACATCAACGCGGTTGTTGTGGGTGGACAGGCGCAAATCAATAAACGGATAGCGGCTGTGGAAATCCGCCAAACGAGGCAATAGCCAGCCCACGGCGAAGGTGCCGACCGCGCCCACTGTCAGCACCTCGCGGTAGTGACCGCCCTCGAACTGGCCCAGGGTGTGGGCAATACGGTCGAAGGCTTCACGCAACACCGGCAACAGGGTTTCGCCTTCGCGAGTGAGCATCAGGCCGCGTGGCAGGCGCTTGAACAGCGTGACATTGAGCTGCGCTTCGAGGCTTTTGACTTGATGGCTGACTGCGGCTTGGGTCACGCATAGCTCGATGGCCGCGCGGGTAAAGCTCAAATGGCGCGCCGAGGCTTCAAAAGCGCGCAGGGCATTGAGGGGCAGATGGGAACGCAACAAGGCTTACCCCAATTTTTCTAATGGCTGGTGCGAGATATCATCGTTTGCTCCGGGTATAAAATCCACCTAGATTTGCCACGCCTGCGCAGGCTCTGATCATCATTGCCACTTTTACATGGAAGCGAATCACCATGAAATATCAGCCAAAGTACCTGGTTTCAGCTTTGCTGCTCGTATCCGGCGGCTGTATGGCCGCCACCGATATACGCCAGGTCGTGGACAGCAACGTCAAACCCTTGATGCAACAGCAAGGCATCCCCGGCCTTGCAGTCGCGGTGGTGAACCAGGGCAAGGTGCAATACTTTAATTACGGCGTAGCCGCCAAGGACACCCAGGCCGCGGTCACTCAAAACACGCTGTTCGAAATCGGCTCGGTAAGTAAAACCTTCACCGCTACCCTTGGTGGTTATGCCCAGGCCATCGGCAAGCTCAAGCTGTCGGACACAGCCAGCCAGTACTTGCCGTCCCTGGCCGGCAGCGCGTTCGATCGCATCAGCCTGCTGCAACTGGCGACCTATACCCCTGGCGGCTTGCCGCTGCAATTTCCGGATGCAGCCGACAGTGCATCGACCATGCTGGGCTACTTCCAGCATTGGAAGCCCACTTACGCTGCGGGTGAACAACGCTTGTACTCCAACCCCAGCATCGGCCTGTTCGGCTACCTGACCGCGCAAAGCCTGGGCCAGCCGTTCAACGTTGCCATGGAGAAGACGCTGCTGCCCAAGCTAGGGTTGACCAACACCTATGTCAGCGTGCGCACGGACAAAGCCAGCCAATATGCCCAAGGCTATGACAAGCAGCAAAAACCTGTGCGCGTCAGCCCCGGCGCGCTGGACAGTGAAGCCTACGGGCTCAAGACCACCAGCCAGGACCTCGCCCGCTATGTCATTGCGAACATGCACCCGCAAACCCTGGAACAGCCCGTGCAACAGGCCATCGCCGCCACCCACGCTGGCTACTACACCGTGAACGGCATGACCCAGGGCCTGGGCTGGGAGCGCTACCCCTACCCCATCACCCTGCAAGCGTTGATCGACGGTAACTCCACACCGATGGCAATGGAGCCGCACAAGGTCACCTGGCTCAACCCGGCCCAGGCGCAGCCGGCCAACGTGTTGTACAACAAGACCGGCTCTACCGGTGGCTTTGGTGCGTATGTGGCGTATGTGCCGAGCAAGGATATGGGCGTGGTGATTCTGGCCAACAAGAACTACCCGAATGCCGAGCGGGTAAAAGTGGCCCATGCGATCTTGAGTGCGATGGATCAGTAAGGCCGAAACAATCAACAAATGTGGGAGGGGGCAATCCCTCCCACCTTACATCCCCAGCCAATGCGGCAGCGCAAGGGAAATGAATGGCAAGTAAGTCACCATGATCAGGAACACCAGCAAAATCATCAGCCACGGCATCGCCGCGCGAATGGTCTGCCCCAATGTCAGCCCGGTCACCGCCGAGGTCACGAACAGGTTCAACCCCACCGGCGGGTGCACCAGGCCGATTTCCATATTCACCACCATCACGATCCCCAGATGAATCGGGTCAATCCCAAGCTTCATCGCGATCGGGAAGAAGATCGGCGCCAGGATCAACACAATCGCCGAAGGCTCCATAAAGCTGCCGGCAATCAGCAGCACCACGTTGACCATGATCAGAAAACCAATCGGCGTCAGCCCTTCGGAGATCACCCACGCAGTGATTTCCTGGGGGATCTGCTCCGTGGTCAGCACATGGGCAAACAGCATGGCGTTGGCGATGATGAACATCAGCATGATCGACAAGCGCCCCGACTCCAGCAGCACCTTGGGGCAGTCGCGCAGCGTCATGTCCTTGTAGATGAACAGCGCGACAAACGCCGAGTACACCGCCGCCACCGCTGCGGCTTCAGTCGGGGTGAACATGCCGCTGTAGATACCGCCGAGGATGATCACCAACAGCAACAGGCCCCAGAACGCCCGGCGTGCGCAACTGAGCCACTCGCGGAACGTCGCCCGTGGTTGCGCGGGTAGCTTCTTGATACGCGCGACGATGTAGATCGCGATCATCAACATCAGGCCCAGCAACAGTCCCGGGATCACCCCAGCCATGAACAGCTTGCCCACTGAGGTTTCGGTCGCCGCCGAATACACCACCATCACAATCGAAGGCGGAATCAGGATACCCAAGGTCCCGGCGTTGCAGATGATCCCCGCACCAAACTCCTTCGGATAACCGGAACGCACCATGCCTGCCACGGCAATCGAGCCCACCGCTGCCACCGTGGCCGGTGACGAGCCGGACAGCGCCGCAAACAACATGCAGGCCAGCACCGCCGCAATCGCCAGACCGCCACGGATATGACCGACACAGGCATTGGCAAAGTCGATCAGCCGCTGAGCCACGCCACCAGTGGTCATAAAGGCACCGGACAGCAGGAAGAACGGGATCGCCAGGAAGGTGTAGGCATCGCTGGTTTCAAACAGCTTGATCGCCAGGGAGCTCACCGAGTCCTGGCTGAACATCAGGATCGACACCGCGCCGGACAGCCCCAGGGAAATCGCAATCGGCACGCCAAGGAACATGAACACGAACAACAGCAGAAACAGACAGAGCACGGCCATCAGTGACGCTCCTCATGGCTGCCGGCCAACTTGCTGGCCTCACCGGCCTCATCGGCCAATCCCAACCCGACCTGGCGGTGGGTAAAAATGCGGTAGAAAATTTCCAGGTAGCGAATCAATACCAAGGCAAAACCGATAGGCACGATCACCACGATGTCACCGACGTCGATACCGAACTGGTCAAGGTCCTCGGCACCGATATGTGCGGTCATTACCGCACTCACCCACTTGTAGCTGGCGACCATGAACAGGCCGGCGTAGGCCAGGCAGCACAGGCAGGCGAGCATCCCGAGCAAGCGTTGTACCGGGCGTTTGGTCAACCTGACCAGCGCGTCCACGCCCAGGTGGCCGGCGGTGCGTACTCCGTAGGAAATGCCGAAGAAAATCAACCAGCCGAACATGGCCTTGGTCAGCGCCACGCTCCAGGTCATGTCCTGGGCCCAAGTCATGGTGGCGTCGCCTACCGCGTTGAAGAAGTCGCTGCTCAAGGCCCACTTGTCGGCCAGGGAAAAGAACAGGGTGTAGATGTTATTGAGCATGACGTAGACGAATGTCACCAGGGTCATGGCGGCCAGCAGGAAGGCAATAAAGCCTTCCTCCAGGTGCTCCCAGACGCGCCTTAGCGTTTGCATGGCAAAACCTCGCGAGGCAAATGAAATACCAGGGTGGAACTTGCCCAAATGTAGGAGGGGGCTTGCTCCCGATAGCAGTGTGTCAGCTTGCAGATCTGTCTCTGATCCACCGCTATCGGGAGCAAGCCGCCTCCCACATTGGATCTCAGTACACCCTGGGATTATTGGTTGGAAGCGTCCGCTGCCTTGATCAGCTCAGCCCCGATCTGGCCTTCGAACTTCTGCCACACCGGGCGCATGGCTTCGCGCCAGAGCGTGCGTTGCTCGGGGGTCAGTTCGATGATCTCGCTGGTCTTGGCATCGATGATCTTCTGCCTGGCCGACTGGTTCAGCGCTTCGGCCTGCTTGTTCACCTCGACAGTGACTTCGGCCATGATCTGCTCCAGCGTGCTGCGCACATCCGGCGCCAGGCCGTTCCAGAACTTGGCGTTGGTGATCACCATGTAGTCGATCAGGCCATGGTTGGACTCGGTGAAATACTTCTGCACCTCGTTGACCTTCTGGCTTTCATAGTTCGACCAGGTGTTCTCAGTGCCATTCACGGTGCCGGTCTGCAAGCCCTGGTAAACCTCGGCAAAGCTCATCTTGCGCGGGTTGGCGCGGATCGCCTTGAACTGCTCTTCAAGCACGCTGGAGGCTTGCACGCGAAACTTCAGGCCACGGGCGTCCTTGGGTTCGTGCAGGGCCTTGTTGGCGGAGAGTTGCTTGAGGCCGTTGTGCCAATAGGCCAGGCCGAGAATGTTCTTGTCCTGCATCGCTGTCAGCAGTTGCTTGCCCTGGGCGGCCTGGAAACGGTCGACGGCAGCCAGGTCGTTGAACAGGAACGGCAGGTCGTAGATCTGCACCTGTTTGGTGTACTGCTCGAACTTGGCCAGGGACGGCGCCAGCATCTGCACGTCACCCAACAGCAACGCTTCCATTTCCTTGCCATCGCCGAACAGCGACGAGTTGGGGTACACCTCGACCTTGACCTTGCCGGGCAGGCGTTCTTCGGCGAGCTTCTTGAACAGCAGCGCGCCCTGGCCTTTGGGCGTGTTCTCGGCCACCACGTGGGCGAACTTGATCACAATCGGGTCAGCCGCCTGGGCCAGGCCCGCGGCGAACAAGGTGGCGGCGCACAGCAGCGCCCGAGAGAGCTTGAGCATGGGAAATCACCTTCTTATTGTTGTGTTGTAAGGCAAAGTGCCTGATGTGCTGCATATTGAGAATTTCGAATTTTAGATACCTGCGTTCGGCCTGGCCGAACACCAACCTCAAGGAGCATGTCGATCCTGTGGGAAGGCTTATCCAGTCAGGGTTGGGCAGCCAGCAGTCTTTGTGCCCGCAGCAACACCGGCGCATCCACCATCTGCCCATCAATCTGATAGGCCCCTGCCCCATGGGCACTCGCCTCCACTACCCGCTTGGCCCAGGCCAGTTCTTCGGCGCTGGGCGCCAACGCCTGGTGAATCACCGGCACCTGCTTGGGATGAATACACAACGCCCCGGCAAAGCCCATTTCATAGGCGTGCCGGATCGAACTGCGCAGGCCCTCAGGGTCGTCGATGGCCGGATGTACGCCGTCCAGCGGTGCCACCAGATCGGCGGCGCGCGAATGCACGATCAGTGACAGGCGCGCCTGGTCGAGGGCAAACTCAGCAGCGCGGGAATGGCTGCTCAGGTTCAGATCCAGCGCCAGGTCCAAGCCACCGAACGACAGCCGCTCTACCAGCGGAGCATGGGCAATCTCGGCCACCGCCAACAAGCCGCGAGCGCTTTCGATGATCGGCCAGATGGGTTTGCCGGTGGCAGCCACTACGGCGACCTGGGCTGCGCTCTCGACCTTGGGGAGCAGCACACCCGCGACATTTGCATGAGCCTTGCAGAACGCCACATCCTCAAAATGCTCGACGTGACCAGGCGCATTGATGCGCACCCACACCTGAGCCTCGGGGTGGGCCTGCAGGAACATCCCCAGATTGTCCCGGGCCTGGCGCTTGAGCGGCTCTTCCACGGCGTCTTCAAAATCCACAATCACTGCGTCGGCGCCGCTGGCCAAGGCTTTGGCGAACCGCTCCGGGCGGCTGCCCGGCACAAACAACGCTGAACGAACTAAAGGCTTTGGCATCGCACACTTCCTGATCAGATAACGCCGCGCGCACGCAGGCTGTCGATGGCCTCACCGGAATAACCCAGCTGGTCGAGAATGCCCTGGCTGTGTTGCCCCAGTGCCGGCACACCATCCATGCGCGGGGTAAACGCGGCGTTACGCGCTGGTGGCAGCAGCGAGGGCAACGGCCCGGCCGGGCTGTCGACTTCACGCCAACTGTCGCGGGCCTTGAGTTGAGGGTGGGCCCATACGCCTTGCATATCGTTGACCCGCGCGCTGGCGATCTGCGCATCCTCCAGACGCTGAATCACCGCCTCGGCGTCCAACCGGGCAAAACTGTCCACGATAATCTGGCGCAGCGCCTCGCGGTTGGCCGAACGCTTGAAGTTGGCGCTGAAACGTTCGTCCGTCGCCAGCGCCGGGGTGAGCAGTACCTTGTCGCAGAACGCCGCCCACTCGCGCTCATTCTGCAACCCGAGCATCACCGTGCCGCCATCACCAGTGGGAAACGGCCCATAGGGGTAAATCGTTGAATGTGCTGCGCCCGCACGCGGGGGCGGCGGCGCGCCGTCGAAGGCGTAATACATCGGGTAGCCCATCCACTCCACCAGGCTTTCCAACATGCTCACATCGATACGGCTGCCCTTGCCGGTCGTGCCCCGCAGCAGCAACGCCGAAAGAATGCCGCTGTAGGCGTACATGCCCGCGGAGATATCCGCGATGGAGCAACCGGCCTTGGCCATCTGCTCATCACTCGGGCCGCCAGTCACCGACAGGAAGCCGCCTTCGCTCTGGATCAACAAGTCGTAGGCTTTCTTTTTCTCGTAGGGCCCGCCTTCGCCATAACCGGAAATATCGCAGACGATCAGCCTTGGAAAACGTTGATGCAGTACCTCGAACGACAAGCCCATGCGCGCCGCCGCGCCGGGTGCAAGGTTTTGCACCAGCACATCGGCATCGGCCAGCAGCGCTTCAAGGATTGCGCCCGCCTCGTCCTGCTTGAGGTCCAGGGTCAGGCTTTCCTTTGAACGGTTGGTCCAGACGAAATGCGATGCCAGGCCGCGCACGCGTTCGTCATAACCTCGGGCAAAGTCACCGGCACCGGGGCGCTCGACCTTGATCACGCGGGCGCCGAGATCGGCCAATTGGCGGGTACAGAATGGCGCGGCAATCGCGTGTTCCAGGCTGACAACCGTGATGCCGTCCAGCGGTCGTTGATTACTCATGACAAATCCCTCAAAGCCAATGGGCCATGGACACGGTGTTACGCAGGTTCCATACCTGCTCGATCAGGCCACTGGCCTGGGCGGGGGTACGGGCGCCGCTGAAGTGAGTCAGGCGCTGGAACTTATCCGCCAGTTCGGCGCGGCTCAAGGTGTTGCCCGGGTCGCCCTTGGGCTCGTCGATGGCACCGTGCAGCGTGCGCCCGTCAGTGGTGGTGACGATGACACGGCCCAGCCAGCGTTGCGGATAGGCACTATCGACCTCGGGGTCGAGGGTCATGCTGACCTTGTCGCGAAAGGCCGCGACCGCAGGGTCGGTCAACGCCAGTTCATGGAACTCGGGCAACCCTGCTTTGCCATGCACCGCGATCAGGCCAAGCACGGTGCCCATGGAGAATTTGGCCTGGTGCACGGTGGCCGGCACCGTCACCCGGCCGAGCACATCAATGGCGCCTTGATGCACGCGGGTTTCCACTCGGGAGATTTGCGCCGCGCTCAAGCCTTCACGCTGCATCACGTCCAGTAGCGCATCCGCAGCGGGATGGGTGTGGCGGCAGGAGGCGTGGAACTTGAACGAGGTTTCCACCAGCGCCCAGCGGCTACCCAAATCAGCGGACAACTTGCTCGGCTCTGAATCACTCGACATGCCCGCCGCCAAGCCTTGATCGCCTTCAAGGATATTGCGCGCACCGGTCAATCCATCGGCTGTCAGGTAAGCTGCCAGCAAGCCATCCGCTGCGGCTTTGGCCGTGTGCAGTTGCTTGGAGTCGGCGGCATCGCGCAAGAACTCCCACAGCCCTGCCGCTTGAGTGCCGGCACTGCCGAGCAGGTTGATGAACTGTTCCTGGTTGAAGTCGAGCAATTTGCCCACGGCGACCGCCGCCGCCAGGGTGCCGACGGTGGCCGTGGTGTGGAAGATGCGGTAGTGCGAGCGGCCCAGGAACTCGCCGATGCGAATCCCGGCCTCATAACCGGCCACCGCAGCCAGCAACAGATCGCGACCCGATTTGCCCAGGTCCTGGGCGGCCGCCAGCGCGGCGGGAAACACCACCGTGGCCGGGTGCAGCACCGAACTGTTGTGCAGGTCATCCTGCTCCACCAGGTGCGACGATGCCGCATTGACCAGTGCCGCAAAATACGCGCTGCTGCTGGCGCCGCTGACGATCACCTGGGCCGGGCCGCTGCTCGGCCCCATCTTCTGCGCATAGCGCTCGAACAGGGGAATCGGGTGTGCGCCCTGGCTGGCCAGCGCCGAGGCGAGCCAATCCAGATACAGCTCCTCGATGCGATCCAGTACGTGCTCGGGCAACTGCGAGTAGGTCACATCAGCGAGGAATTGGCACAGGGCTTGGGTATGACGCATGCTCAGGCCCTCAGAAACTGCGTGGCAGTTCGAGCAGGTGCTCGGCCACGTAGGACAGGATCAAGTTGGTGGAAATCGGCGCCACCTGGTACAAGCGCGTCTCGCGGAATTTGCGTTCCACGTCGTATTCGCAGGCAAAACCAAAGCCACCGTGGGTTTGCAGGCAAGCGTTGGCTGCTTCCCACGACGCCTTGGCCGCCAGGTACTTGGCCATGTTGGCGCTGGCCCCGGCGTTCTTGCCGCTGTCGTATTCCTCGCAGGCACGCCAGCGCATCAAGTCGGCCGCTTCGATCTCGATATGCGCTTCGGCAATCGGGAATTGCACGCCCTGGTTCTGCCCGATTGGCCGGCCGAACACCACGCGGTCGCGAGCATAGGCGCTGGCCTTTTCGACAAACCAGCGGCCGTCGCCGATGCACTCGGCGGCGATCAGGGTGCGCTCGGCATTGAGGCCATCGAGGATGTATTTGAAGCCCTTGCCCTCTTCGCCAATCAGGCTGTCGACCGGCAGTTCCAGGTTGTCGAAGAACAGTTCGTTGGTCTCATGGTTGACCATATTGGCGATGGGCTGCACGGTCAGGCCGTTACCGATGGCCTCGCGCAGGTCGACCAGGAAGATCGACATGCCTTCGGACTTTTTCTTCACCTCGGCCAAGGGCGTAGTGCGCGCCAGCAGGATCATCAGGTCGGAATGCTGCACTCGCGAGATCCAGACTTTCTGCCCGTTGATCACGTACTTGTCGCCGCGTTTGATCGCGGTGGTCTTGATCTTGGTGGTGTCAGTGCCCGTGGTGGGCTCTGTGACGCCCATTGATTGCAGACGCAGTTCACCGCTGGCGAGCTTGGGCAGGTAGAAGCGCTTTTGCGCCTCGCTGCCGTGACGCAACAGGGTGAACATGTTGTACATCTGGCCATGCACGGTGCCGGAGTTACCGCCGCAACGGTTGACCTCTTCGAGGATCACCGACGCTTCGGCCAGGCCCAGGCCGGAACCGCCGTACTCTTCGGGGATCATTGCCGACAGCCAGCCGGCAGCGGTCAGGGCCTTGACGAAGGCTTCGGGGAAGCCTTTGTCTTCGTCGATCCTGCGCCAGTAGGCGGCATCGAACTCGGCGCACAAGGCGCGCACGCCTTCGCGGATGGCATTGAGTTCTTCGTTGTCATTGGGGTTCATGCGCGGCTCTCCGCCTGTTGTTCTTGGGTTATTCGAAATGCACCTGGGCGGTCTGCGCCAGACCTTCAGCGTTGCCGGCCCAAAGTTCTGCGACGCCGGTTGCGCTGATGCGCCCGCCTACTTCAAACGGCTGCGGTGCAATCAACGGGCGCACGCCGCGATAGATGAAACGGCGCAGCGTGGCTTCAGGGTGCGCCCGGCAGAACGCGCGCAGGCTCAAGGTAGCGATCAGTGGGCCATGCACCACCAAGCCGCTGTAGCCTTCAGTGGCGGTGACATAGGGATAGTCGTAATGGATGCGGTGGCCGTTGAAGGTCACGGCGCTGTAGCGGAACAACAGGGTTGGTGTCGGTTCCACCGCTTCTGTCCATTCGCCCCGGACCAGGGCATCGCCGCTGCCGGGTTTGGGCGGCGTGGGCTCGCGATAGACGATGTCCTGTTCCTCGCGGATCGCCAGGCGCCCGGCCTGGGAATAGTCGTGGCGCACCGTGACAAACAACAGCGAACCGGTGCGACCGGTCTTTTCTTCGACCTGAGTGATGGTCGACACGCGGGTCGCCGCCTCGCCGGCTCGCAGCGGGTGCACAAACTCGATACGCCCACCGGCCCACATGCGATTACGGTTATCGGCCGGTGGCAAGAACCCGCCGCGAGCCGGGTGGCCATCGCTGCCCAGGGCCGACTCCGGCAGCGGGTCCTGGAAAAAGCACCATTGCCACAATGCGGGTACGGCTGCACCGTCGGCAGGCACCCCTTCACCGAACGTGGCGGCGATGCGCTTGAGCAGGTTATGGCTCAGGTGATCGTGGGCAGTCTCGCTTCGGCCGATCCAATCAGTGGCGCTCATCGGGTGCAGATCCTCAGGCAGTGGGTGTCTGCTGCCGATCATGCAAGGGCCTGCCCGTTCTGAGAATTTGCATTTCAATAAACCAGCGTTCGGTTATGCTGAACGCTGCCACCCTGTACCGGGAGTCTTGCATGCACTTTGATCTCGCCGACCTGCGCCTGTTTATCCATATCGCCGAATCCCCCAGCCTGACCCAGGGCGCCAAGCGTGCGTTTCTGTCGCCGGCCGCCGCGAGTGCGCGGATCAAGGCCCTGGAAGGCCAGCTCGACACCCGCCTGTTGTACCGCGACAGCCGTGGCGTGGAGATCACCCCGGCGGGCGAGCGCCTGTTGCACCATGCGCGATTGATCATGCGTCAGGTGGACTACCTGAAAAGCGAGTTCACCCAATACGGCGTGGACTCAGCCGGGCATATCCGCATCTTCGCCAACACCACGGCGGTCACCGAGTTCTTGCCGGAAGTGCTGGCGGGCTTTTTGTCCCAGCGCCCAGGCGTGACCGTCGACCTGCAGGAGCGCCTGTCTCGGGACATCGTGCGCGGCGTACTCGATGGCACCAGCGACATGGGCATTATTGCCGGTCCCGTGGAAGCTGCTGGCTTGCAGGTGCTGCATTTCAGTACGGATGAATTGGTGCTGATGGTGCCCGTCGGGCATCCCTTGGCCGATCAGCCTTCGGTCACCCTCGAACAAACCCTCGCCTACCAGCATATCGGCCTGCATGAAGGCAGCACGCTGCTGAGTTTCCTGCGCGAACATGTCGAGCGCCTGGGCAAGCAGTTGTCGCTGCGCATCCAGGTGTCGAGCTTCGAGGCGATCTGCCGGATGGTCGAGGCCGGCGTGGGCATCGGGATCATTCCCGAGTCCGCCGCCCAGCGCCACAGCCGCACCATGCAGTTGGTGACGGTGAAGCTGGACGAGCCTTGGGCGATTCGCGAGCGCAGCATTCTGGTGCGCGAGTTGGAGGCATTGCCGGGGACCATTCGGGCACTGATCGCCACATTGATGCCCTGATCCTGTAGGCGCGAGCAAGTTCGCTCCTACAGTTGGCCGTTAACAGTCTTTGACAGTTTCCCGACAAAGCACTCAAAGATTCTCAGCCCCCGCCGCCCTAGCATTTCAGCATCCAAATCATCATTCGGGTGCTCTTGATGTTTCGCAGACTGCGCGGTATTCCGCTATTGGGTTGCCTGCTGAGCAGTATCGGTTGCCACTCGCAACCGCCTGCTCCGCCGCCGATTCAAAAAGGCGATTACGGCGCGATCATCCGTTACCTGCAAACACGCATACCCCGGGAGATGGTCCGGGAAAATGTGGCAGGCTTGTCGATTGCCCTGGTCAATGGCCAGGAGTTGATCTGGGCCCGTGGCTTTGGCCTGGCCGACAAGGCCCAGGGCGTGCCGGTTACGCCCAACACGGCGTTTCGCGCCGGGGGGATTTCCAAACTGATCACCGCCACAGCGGCGCTGCAGTTGGTGGAGCAACAGCGCCTGGCACTGGATGCACCGATCCAGCAAACCCTGCGTGAATTTTACGTACGCTCGCGCTTTCATGACGACCAGGCCGAAGCAGATCGCGCCATCACGTTACGGCGTTTGCTCAGCCATCAATCCGGCCTGCCCAGTGAGCACCTGCGTGACCTGCACAGCACCTATGCCATGGGGCAGATGCCGATGCGCGTGTCGGGCGTATGGCTGAGCAGCCCGCCCGGTTTTCAGGTGGCTTATTCCAACCTCGGCTATTCGCTGGTGGGTGCCGCCATCGAGCGCAGCAGCGGCAAAAGCTTCGAAGCCCAGCTACAAAGCAGCCTCTTGACCCCCTTGCACATGAACCAGTCCAGTTTCCTCGGCACCGGCGCGCAATTGAGCTTTCGCGCCCTGGGTTATGAGGACGGCAACGCCAGCACCGACGCCCAGGTACGCGACCTTGCCGCCGGTGGCCTGTGGGCCAGCCCCAAGGATCTGAGTCACTACGTGCAGATGTTGTTTGCCAAAGGCACCTACAAGGGCAACCGCGTGCTGGGCAGCGCTTCAATAGATCAAATGTTCACCCAGCAAAACACCGGCAACGCCTTGGATTTTGACTGCCAGATGGGCCTGGGCTGGTTTCTAGCGCCATGCGGTGACGAGCCGATTGCCCCCGGTGTACGTACTTACCAGCACAGCGGCGGCGGCGATGATTTCGCCGCCCAGGTGACTCTGCTGCCGGACCAGCAACTGGCCGTGATCATCATGGCCAACGACAGCAATGCCGAAGAGATGGTGGTGTCGCTGTCCATCGACAGCCTGCGCCTGATGCTTGAGGCACAAACCGGCGAGCGCCCCTGCGCCGACGACTGCCAGGCTCCCAGCCACGGTCTGAAACTGCGCCACGTGCCAGCGGCCGTCGACCGCAAGCGCCTGGCCGGGTTCTACGCGACCCCCTGGGGCGTATTCCGTATCAAGGATGACCGTGAGCGCCTGGCTGGCGAACTGGCCGGCTACACCTTCGACTTGTTGCGCGATGACCAGGGCTGGCTGCGTGCGCAGAAAAAGGTCCTGGGTTTTTGGCTCAAGGACCTGGGCGACCTGGGTCGCATCCAGCTTGATGTAGTGACGGTACAAGGCCGGCAGATGCTCACGGCCCGCAGCCACGGCCAACGCATTGCTATCGGTGAGCGCATCGAGCCGCCGACCCTGTCTACGGCTTGGGCCGACACCATCGGCACCTATCAGGTACTCAACAGCCATGAACCCGACGCACCGTTGAGCGGCATCAGTGTGCGCCTGGAAGATGGCTTCCTGGTGATACGCGGCCAATTGCACGACGAGCCTCTGACTGACTACATCCTGCTGCCGGTCGACAACGCCCACGCGGTACTCGCCGGCACCGGCTACGGCCTGGGCGACACCGTCAGCCGCCAGGTCAACGGGCTGAGCGCTTCGGGTTATTCCTTCAAACGCACCCAGTCCCCCCACACACCCTTGAATTTCTAACCTGGAGAAACACCTGATGCACGCAAAAAACCTGTGCCTGTCAGTGACCTCACTGTGCCTGCTTGCCGCCGCCGACACGGCGCTTGCCGAAGACTGGCAATACAGCCTCAAGGCCGGCATAGCCAACGCCCCCCGCTACAGTGGCAGCGACGAACGCATGACGGCGCCTGTGCTGGGCGGCAAAATCATCAGCCCTTGGGGCGTCTTCCTCGACACTGATACGGGCCTGGGCTGGGGTTATGAAGGCAATGCCTTGAGCTTCAGCGCATACGTTGGCGCAAGCGATTCGCGCAAGGATAAAAACGAAAGCATGCATGCCGGCTCCAAACGCCTCAAAGGCATGGGCGAGATCAAGTCACGCCCGCAATTGGGGGTGAGTGCCGCCTACAACCTCGGCGCTGTGATCATTGGCGCCACCCTGGAACATGCGCTTGAAGAAGATAAACACAAGGACACCGGCAAGGCTTTTACCCATCTGGAGTTGAGCCTGGGGACCAATCTCTATGAAGGCCGTTACGGTTCCGTCGATACCGCCATCAACAGCCACTTTGGTGACCGCGACTACCTGCAGACCTGGTACGGCGTGACCACCGGCCAAGCCGCGCGCAGCCGCTTCAAGGCATACAAGGCCAGCGGCGGCAATATCAGCAATGGCATGAACCTTACGTGGAGCTTGCCAATCAGCGAGCACACACAGTTCTCGACGCTGCTGGATGTGCAGTACCTGGCGGATAAAGCGGGCAAGAGCCCGATTGTGGAGCGCCGCTTGCAGACGTCGGTGATGGGGATGGTGGAATACACCTTCTGATTCAAATTGGTAACCCAATCAAAATGTGGGAGGGGGCTTGCTCCCGATAGCGGTGTATCAGTCACTTTTAAGTTGACTGAACCAGCGCTATCGGGAGCAAGCCCCCTCCCACATTTGATCTCCACAACGTTCAAGAGTGTTACTCGGCATACGCCCAGGTCATCCGAAACGACGCCCCGCCCCACTCCGAATCCAGCACTTCCACCTGCCCGCCATGCCACTGGCTGACGCGTTTGACCAATGCCAGGCCCAAGCCAAACCCTCCAGTACGGCGGTCGCGGCTGGCATCGAGGCGCAGGAACGGTTCGAAGATCTTGGTGCGGCCCTCCAGCGGCACGCCTGGGCCATCGTCATTGACCCGTACTTCATAGCCGTTGCCGAACTTGACCAGCGACACTTCCACGCGGCGATCGGCATAACGGATGGCGTTACGCAGCAGGTTGATCACCGCCCGCGCCATAAAGCGTGGCTCGATGCGGATAAAGTCGACCTCACAGGTACGCAGCGATAACTGCACCCCCTGTGCTTCGGCCTCCAGGGCCACACTGCCGATCACGCTGTCGAGCCAGCTGTGGGCTTCGATGTTCTCGCGGGTGACCTGGGTGGCACCGCGCTCCAGGCTGGCGTAGGTCAACAGTTCGGAAACCATTTCTTCCAGCTCGCCGAGGTCGGCGTACATATCGGCAATCAACTCGCTGCTCTGGCGTGGATCGATCTGCTGGCGCAGTTGATCAAGTTCAAACGACAAGCGCGCAATCGGCGTGCGCAATTCGTGAGATACGGCGTTGGTGAGTTCGCGCTGGTTGGCGATCAGGCTCTCGATGCGCTCGGCCATCTGGTTGAAGTGCCCTGCCAGTTCGCGAACGGTGGAGCGCCTTGGCAACAGGATGCGTGAGCCGAGGTCATTGTCACCAAAACGTTGCGCCGCCAGGCGGATATGCTCCAGATCACGCCAGTGCGGGCGTACCCAGAAATACAGGACGATGGCCAGGCCTGCGCCCAGAAAGCCATAAGCCCACAGGTACAGCCATTTGGGTTCTTCCGGCAGCTGGATCTCAAGTAATTGCGGGCCGCCGTCAATCGCTGACAGGAACTTCATAAAATCCTCGCGTACCACCACTTGGTCACTCGCCAGGAGTTTCTGTTCGCGCTCGCTCAGGTGCTGGGCGTCGCGCTGCACCAGTTTCAGGCGCAAGCCATAATGCGGCTGCAGCTCATCCAGGCGTGCCTGGCGCGCCTCTCCCTGTACCGGTCGCAATTGTTCCACCAGGGCCCACGCCGGGCCGCGCAAGGCTTCACGGTTATACGTCTCGTTGGACTCGGGCATGTAAGCGTCCAGGCCATAGTTGACCAGCCAGACCGACCCGGCCAGGCCGAGCGCGAGGATCACATAGAGGCGCAGATACAAGCGCAGCATCTAAACCTCCCACGCGAACGGATTGAACAGGTAACCCTTGCCCCAGATGGTTTTGATGCACACCGGCTCGCGTGGGTTGTCGTTGAGCTTGCCGCGCAATTTGCTGATGTAGA
The DNA here is from genome assembly GCF_023127755.1 of Pseudomonas sp. W2Aug9. Taxonomy (NCBI): domain Bacteria; kingdom Pseudomonadati; phylum Pseudomonadota; class Gammaproteobacteria; order Pseudomonadales; family Pseudomonadaceae; genus Pseudomonas; species Pseudomonas sp. W2Aug9. Next base: position 20,939 of record NZ_SPKL01000009.1, read on the forward strand.
CGTCAACGCTGCGATTGAGGCCATCAAAGGCAATGCCACGCATACGGTTGAGGATGTCATCGCGCGAGAGGATCTTGCCCGAGCTGCTGGCCAGTAACCACAGCAACTCGAACTCCATGGTCGTCAGATCGATGGTCTGACCGCCCAGGCTGACGACCCGGCAGCTGCGATCAATCGACAAGCGGCCGAACTCCAGGGCACCCCGCGCCGCGGGCTCGGGCACCTGGCGGCGCTGCAAGGCACGCAAACGTGCAAGCAGCACCGGCGGCTTGATCGGCTTGATCACGTAATCGTCAGCCCCAGACTCAAGGCCCAGGATATGGTCCAGATCGTCTTCCTTGGCCGTCAGGATCACGATGGGCGTGTCTGACACATTGCGAATTTCGCGGCAAACATGCAGCCCGCTCTGGCCTGGCAGCATCAAATCGAGCACGGCAATCCTGGGTTTGAAGTCCAGGAACGCTGCCAGGGCTTCATCGCCCCGGTGCACGACACGCACCTCAAAACCATGCTGCGACAGGAACTGCGCGATCAGCCCTGCCAGCTTTTCATCGTCCTCAACGAGCAGGACCTTGCCCAGACCCAGGTTTTCCATAAGTTCTCAGTGTAGAAACGCAGATTGAAGTGCGCGCATTATAGGTGGCAAGCAGGCGCACAGAAGCAGCTGGCCAGTACGAGCTGATGAAGCTTCATGCTTTTAAGAGTTTTTAACAAATAGCCTGCAATCTTTAACGCCATTCTCAAGGAGTTGTATGCGCAAGGATTATCTGGCGTTCTTCGTTTCGCTGTTCCTCTCGCGGCTGGCCGACCAGATCCTGCTGTTCATCGTGCCGCTGATCGTGTTCCAGACCACTCAAAGCGTGTCGTGGGCGGGCCTGGCGTTTTTTGTCGAATCGCTGCCGCGCTATCTGGCATTTCCGGTGTGCGGAGCCTTGTGCGACAGGTTTTCACCCGTACGCATTCTGCATATCAGCCAAGTGTATCGGGCACTGGCCTGCGTGGTGGCGGTGGCACTGTATGGGCTGTTCGACGGGATCCATTGGCTGGTGATGCTGTCCGCGTTGTGCGGGGTATTGACCACTCAAGGCATCATGGCGCGGGAGGTGGTGATGCCGCATGTCTTCCAGCATTACACCTACGCCAAGACCTTGTCCTATTCGCAGATTGCCGACCAGAGCGGCCTGGTGCTCGGGCCGTTGCTGGCAGCGTTGATGCTGCAGGTTTGGGCCTGGCCCTGGGTGGTGCTGGCCATCGCCGCACTGTTTGTTCTCGCTGACCTGGCAATGCTGATCTGGCAGCGCAACACCACGGTGAGCCTGCAAAGCCATGGGCAGCACCCGGGTATCTGGCTGCAACCGCTGCGCACCGCGTTTGGCCACATCCGCAACCTGGTGGAACTCAAGCGCATCATCATTCTGGCAGTCGGCGTGAACCTGATTATCGGGGTCACACTGGCCACCTCGGCCGCCATGGTTACCGGCCAATACGCCGCCGACAAGGATGCCTACGCCCTGCTGCAAGCCGCCGGCGCGCTGGTCACCATCGGGATTCTGTTTTACCTGGCACGCTCATCACTGCCGTTGAAAGTAATGGGTGGGCTGTCGTATTCGATGATTGCAGTCGGCGCGCTGATCACCGCCGTCAGCCCCGGTGTGTGGGCGTATGCCGTGGGCTTCCTGCTGGTGACGGGCTTCGACAAGATGTTCAACGTGTACCTGCGCAGCACCCGTCAAAAAGTGATCCCGGTGCAGGATTTCGGCAAGACGGTAGGCGTGATCACCTTGCTCAACAACCTGCCACAGCCGTTGGCGGGCCTGATGATCGCCGTGCTGGCAGCGCCGTTGGGCACGCAAATGGTGATCCTGCTGCTCGCCGGGATCACCGCCTTGATCGGCGTGGCGGTGGCCTCAGGCTGGCACGCCACTGTGAAAGCGGAACTCGATGTCGGGTGATTCGATCAGCTCCTGCTCGGCCGCCCTCACCCGCTCGATCACCTGGGCGATGTCCTTGGCGTCGCCATACTGGTAGGCCAGCTTCAAGTAACCCTGGAAGTGCCGGGCTTCGCTTTTGAGCAAACCGAAGTAGAACTTGCCGAGCTCTTCGTCCAAATGCGGCACCAATGCTTCGAAACGCTCGCAGCTGCGTGCTTCGATAAAAGCGCCGACCACCAGGGTGTCCACCAGCTTGACCGGCTCGTGGCTGCGCACCACCTTGCGCAAACCCGAGGCATAACGGCCCGCGTGCAGTTGGCGCAGTTCAACCTTGCGCTTCTTCATCAGGCGCATGACTTGCTCGTGGTGCACCAGTTCTTCGCGGGCCAGGCGCGACATCATATTGATCAGGTCAACATGGCCGTGGTACTTGGCCATCAGGCTCAGGGCGGTGCTGGCGGCTTTGAATTCGCAGTTCTTGTGGTCGATCAGCAGGGTTTCCTGATCGGCCAGAGCGGCCTGGACCCAGGCGTCGGGGGTGCGGCAGCCGAGGAATTCGTGGATTTCGGGCAGGTTCATCGGGCTCACGGGCAAAGGATCACAAAAGGGCGCCGATTATACCGACCCCGCCGCAGACCACCAGCCACCGGCCTTGATGTGCATCAACATGACGTCTGGCGGGCAGCAACTATAGTTGTTGCATGCCCCTTCCTGGAGATCCCGATCATGCAAGCCATCCGCAGCATCCTGGTGGTCATCGAGCCCGAGCATTCGGAAAGCCTGGCCCTCAAGCGTGGCAAGCTGATTGCCGGGGTGACCGACGCACATCTGCACTTGCTGGTCTGCGACAAGAAACACGAGCATTCGGCGCTGTTGAGTGTGCTCAAGGAGGGTTTAAAGAACGACGGTTACAGCGTCTCCACCGAGCAGGCGTGGAACGAAAGCCTGCATGACACCATTATCGAGGTGCAGCAAGCCGAAGGCTGCGGCCTGGTGATCAAACAGCACTTTCCCGACAGCCCGCTGAAAAAAGCCCTGTTGACGCCGGCGGACTGGAAGCTGCTGCGCTATTGCCCCACGCCGGTGTTGTTGGTCAAGACCGCTACGCCATGGGCTGGCGGAGTGATTCTGGCGGCCATCGATGTAGGCAATACCGACAGCGAGCACCGCTCACTGCACAATGCGATCATCGACCATGGCTTTGATATCGCCAGCCTGGCCAAGGCGCAACTGCATGTGATCAGCGCCCACCCGTCGCCGATGCTGTCGGCAGCCGACCCGACCTTCCAGCTCAAGGAAACCATCGAGGCGCGCTATCGCGAACAATGCAAGGCATTCCAGGACGAGTTCGACGTGGACGACAGGCACCTGCATATCAAGGAAGGCCCGGCCGATGTGCTGATCCCGCATATGGCCCATCAGTTGCACGCGGCGGTGACCATCATCGGCACCGTGGCCCGCACCGGGATTTCGGGGGCGTTGATCGGTAATACGGCGGAGGTGGTGCTCGATGCGGTGGAAAGCGATGTACTGGTGCTCAAGCCGCAGACGTTGATGGATCACCTGCAAGAACTGGCAACCAAGCCCTGAAGAACAATAGAGGGCAAAATGTGGGAGGGGGCTTGCTCCCGATAGCAGTGGGTCAGTGAAGGATGGGCTGACTGACACACTGCTATCGGGAGCAAGCCCCCTCCCACATTTGGATGCATGCTGTCAGGTAGACAGCGCATCTCTCAGGAACCCCGGGGCGATATAGCGCTGGTAATGCGCCTCGGACAAGATAAAGAACTCCCGATCAATCGCATCGCGCAGGTCCGGCAAGGGCCAGTCGCGAAACTCCGGCAACAGCACCATGCCGTACGCCTCAAGGTTATTGATCACCCGCGCCCCGCGTGCGATCAACTGGTAGGCCCAGCAATACTCGGACTGGTGCGGCACGAAGCGGATCTTGCGTTGCTCCAACTGCCCGCGCAGGGTCTTGGGGTCAAACACCTCCACTTTGCCGGCCATCACCTGCACCAGCAATTGCTCAAGCCTGAGCCAGACTGCACGCTTTTCTTCTTCGTTATAGCCATTCCACTGGATCACTTCATGGTGGAAACGCTTGCAGCCGCGGCACACGAGGTCGCCGTAGACCGTGGAGCACAAGCCGACGCAGGGGGTCTTGATGGTTTGGTTGGACATGGGCGATAACACGCAAATCAGCGAAACAGTGCGCCATGTTAGCCCTTTGTCTAAGGTTGATCACCCAGCAAACTTGGCCAGGCAACTTACCTTTAGATTTTTTTTGCCGTAGAATCACCCGGCCTTGTAAGGCGCCAATAATCCGCTGGAAGCTGTTTTCAAAGCGTCACGAGCACAGTCGTTCCTTCAGAACGGTGTTGGCGTGGTTTCGACCCGGTAGGTCAGAGCCCCACGCCAACCCTCATCAGCTCCGTTCTGCAGGCGTAAAACTTTGAAAGCAGCTTCTGTAAAGGAATGCCGGCAGCGCTGGCTTTGCGGCCCAAAAAGCCCCTGAGCGCATGCGTGCCGTTCATTTCTGGATGAGCGTCCCGTGGGACCACTGATGAGGGTAATAACTGTGCTTGAAGCCTACCGCAAACATATCGAAGAGCGTGCAGCACTGGGTATCGTTCCCCAGCCGCTTAACGCCGAACAAACCGCAGGCCTGGTCGAGCTGCTGAAAAATCCTCCGGCTGGCGAAGAAGAATTCCTCGTTGACCTGATCACCAACCGCATTCCACCAGGCGTTGACGAAGCTGCCTACGTCAAGGCCGGTTTCCTGTCTGCCCTGGCCAAGGGCGAAGCCACTTCCCCCCTGATCGACAAGAAACGCGCTGTTGAACTGCTCGGCACCATGCAAGGCGGCTACAACATCGTGACGTTGGTCGAGCTGCTGGACGACGCCACCCTGGCGCCCGTCGCGGCCGCCCAACTCAAGCACACCCTGCTGATGTTCGATGCGTTCCACGACGTCGCCGAAAAAGCCCGCAACGGCAACGAACACGCCAAAGGCGTGATCCAGTCCTGGGCTGACGGCGAGTGGTTCCGCAACCGCCCTACCCTGGCCGACAAGATCAGCCTGCGCGTGTTCAAGGTCACCGGCGAAACCAACACCGACGACCTGTCGCCTGCGCCGGACGCCTGGTCCCGCCCTGACATCCCGCTGCACGCCCTGGCCATGCTGAAAATGGCTCGTGAAGGCATCGTGCCGGACGAGCAAGGCAAGACCGGCCCGATGAAGCAGATCGAAGAAATGCGCGGCCAAGGCTTCCCGATCGCCTACGTCGGTGACGTGGTCGGTACCGGTTCGTCGCGTAAGTCGGCCACCAACTCGGTACTGTGGTTCTTCGGTGACGACGTGCCTTACGTGCCGAACAAGCGTGCTGGCGGTTTCTGCTTCGGCAGCAAGATCGCTCCGATCTTCTACAACACCATGGAAGATGCTGGCGCACTGCCAATCGAATTCGACGTCACCAACATGAACATGGGCGACGTGATCGACCTGTACCCTCATGCTGGCAAAGTCTGCAAACACGGCACCGACGAAGTCCTGACCACCTTCGAAATGAAGACTCCGGTACTGTTGGACGAAGTTCGCGCCGGCGGCCGTATCCCGCTGATCATCGGTCGCGGCCTGACCGACAAGGCCCGCGCCGAACTGGGCCTGGGCCCTACCGACCTGTTCAAGCTGCCTGAAGCGCCTGTCGACACCGGCAAGGGCTTCACCCTGGCACAGAAGATGGTCGGCAAGGCGTGCGGCCTGCCGGAAGGCAAAGGCGTTCGCCCTGGCACCTACTGCGAGCCGAAGATGACCACCGTGGGCTCCCAGGACACCACCGGTCCCATGACCCGTGATGAACTGAAAGACCTGGCGTGCCTGGGCTTCTCGACCGACCTGGTGATGCAGTCGTTCTGCCACACCGCGGCGTACCCGAAGCCGATCGACGTGACCACCCACCACACCCTGCCTGACTTCATCATGACCCGTGGCGGTGTATCGCTGCGTCCGGGCGACGGTATCATCCACAGCTGGCTCAACCGTATGCTGCTGCCGGACACCGTCGGTACCGGTGGTGACTCCCACACCCGTTTCCCGATGGGCATCTCGTTCCCGGCCGGTTCCGGTCTGGTCGCGTTCGCCGCAGCCACTGGCGTGATGCCACTGGACATGCCGGAATCGATCCTGGTGCGCTTCAAAGGCAAGATGAAGCCTGGCATCACCCTGCGTGACCTGGTTCATGCCATTCCTTACTACGCGATCCAGGCTGGCCTGCTGACCGTAGAGAAGAAAGGCAAGAAAAACGCCTTCTCTGGCCGCATCCTGGAAATCGAAGGCCTGAACGACCTGACGCTGGAACAGGCTTTCGAGCTGTCCGACGCCTCGGCTGAACGTTCAGCTGCCGGTTGCACCATCAAGCTGTCCAAAGAGTCCGTTACCGAGTACCTGAACTCCAATATCACCCTGCTGCGCTGGATGATCGGTGAAGGCTACGGCGATGCCCGCACCCTGGAACGTCGCGCCCAAGCGATGGAAGCCTGGGTTGCCAACCCGGAACTGATGGAAGCCGATGCCGACGCCGAATACGCCGAAATCATCGAGATCGACCTGTCGGAAATCAACGAGCCGATCCTCTGCGCCCCTAACGACCCGGACGATGCCCGTCTGTTGTCCAGCGTTGCCGGTGAGAAGATCGACGAAGTGTTCATCGGTTCGTGCATGACCAACATCGGTCACTTCCGCGCTGCCGGTAAGCTGCTGGAGCAGGTCAAGGGCCAGCTGCCGACTCGTCTGTGGCTGTCGCCACCGACCAAGATGGACGCTCACCAACTGACCGAAGAAGGCTACTACGGCATCTACGGCAAGGCTGGCGCACGTATGGAAATGCCAGGCTGCTCGCTGTGCATGGGTAACCAGGCACGCGTTGAGCCGAACTCCACCGTGGTGTCGACCTCGACCCGTAACTTCCCGAACCGCCTGGGTGATGGTGCCAACGTCTACCTGGCGTCGGCTGAGCTGGCGGCCGTGGCCTCGACCCTGGGTCGCCTGCCGACCGTCGAAGAGTACATGGGCTACGCGGCGAAACTGGACACCATGGCCAGTGACGTCTACCGCTACCTGAACTTCGACCAGATCGCTGAGTTCCGCAAGATCGCAGCAAGCGCCAACATCCCGGTGATTCAAGCTTAAAGGTGTGTTGATGTGAAGAACGCCGCGTATCGCAAGGTACGCGGCGTTTTTTTACGCCTGGAATTAACCTTTACTGCCAACACAAAACAAAAGTGGGAGCTGGCTTGCCTGCGATAGCGGTGTATCAATCAACTCTCTAGTGACTGATACACCGCTATCGCAGGCGAGCCAGCTCCCACCTATTTATATCTGGACAGTCAGATAGACCGCATCAGGGCTCAAGCAACCAGCGAATACACCAATGCCGTAATGGCAACCAAGCCAACTGCAGTCACAAACACATTCGACGCCTGCCCACGGTACTTGGCCATGGCCGGCACCTTGCGGATCGCGTACATCGGCATCAGGAACAGGATCGACGCAATCACCGGCCCACCCAGGGTCTCGATCATGCCGAGGATGCTTGGGTTAAGCGTGGCGACGATCCAGCACACCACCAGCATGAAGGCGGCGGTCATGCGGTCCAGGGTCTTCGGTGCCGGGCGGCGACCGGTCTTGACCACCAGCCCCTTGAGACCCTCGCTGGCACCGATGTAGTGGCCCAGGAACGACTTGGCAATCGCCACGAACGCAATCAACGGGGCGGCAAAGGCGATGGTCGGGTTGTCGAAGTGGTTGGCCAGGTACGACAGGATCGACAGGTTCTGCGCTTTCGCCTCGGCCAGTTGCGCGGGCGACAGGGTCAGCACGCAACTGAACACGAAGAACAGCACCATCGCCACCATCAGCAAGTGAGCGCGGGACAGGATCTGCGAACTGCGCTCCTCGGCGTGTGCGCCGTACTGGCGTTTCTGGTCAACCGCGAAAGCCGAGATGATCGGCGAATGGTTGAACGAGAACACCATCACCGGAATCGCCAGCCACAGCGTATTGAGCAGCGCCGACGGTGCTGGCACCTCGCTGGCAGTGCTAAGAATGCCGCCATTCCAGTGCGGCACCAGGTACACGGCCAGGAACAGCAGGGCGACGATAAACGGATACACCATCAGGCTCATCGCCTTGACGATCACTTGCTCGCCGCAGCGCACCACGGCCAGCAGGCCGAGGATCAGCACAAATGCCAGGATCGCACGAGGCGGCGGCATGATGTGCAGTTGGTGTTCCATGAAGCTGCTGACGGTATTGGTCAGTGCCACGCTGTAGATCAGCAGGATCGGGAAGATCGCGAAGAAATACAGCAAGGTGATCAACGCACCCGCCTTGATACCGAAATGCTCTTCGACCACGTCGGTGATGTCTGAGCCTTCACGGCCAGACAGCACGAAACGGGTCAGCCCACGGTGGGCAAAGAACGTCATCGGGAACGCCAGTAACGCCAGGATCACCAGCGGCCAGAAGCCCCCCAGGCCCGCGTTGATTGGCAGAAACAAAGTACCGGCGCCAATGGCGGTACCGAATAGCCCGAGCATCCAGGTGGTGTCCTGGCGGCTCCAGCTTGTGAGGGTTGCAGGTGTCGTTGCATAGCGTTCGTCGACGCTATTGGCCTGATCATTCATCCGGTCGGATCTCCGCATTCACATGGCCAGCACGAGTCAGAAAAACCTGACAGGCAGCGCCCTGGCCGTAACAAGGGCCGGATTGTCCGGGATTCTCTTGAATAAGCAAAGACTTAGATGAGGAACGGTAATGCAGTGCAAAGGCTGGAAGGCAGCCCATGGGGCGGCTCAGTTGATTCAACGCCAGATGTCCACCGCCTTTACCCACCTCACGAACGCCCCTGCAAGCGGGGCATTGGGAGGGTCGATCACGCAAGGCCGACGAAGCTTTGCTTAAATAAACCCAGTCACTCAAAGTTCGCCAGTGGGGAGCCGCTGACAGAGACCCAATATCAATTAAAGTTAAACACCCTCACATATAAGAAAGTTCTTACATACAGTTAATCAACGCCTCTCGATTGAAACTCTAATGATTGCGGCATTTGTTGCAAGGGTTTTCCCAGGCATTGAGAGCCCCTTCTATCACGTTTATATTCCAGTCCAGTTCAAAAAAACAAAAGCATCTAAACCCACCACAGCAGAATTAAAAACCTCACTCATCAGGAGCGACTAGATGAACAAACACAACCTTATTTTCTCCCTGATACTTGCCACCGGAATACTCAGCCCATTGGCCAGCCAAGCACAACCGGCAGTAGAAAACTCAGACGCAAGTGCCCTGGGTACATCCCCCCGCTGGCTGACGACAAAAGTTTATATAGAAGGCGCCCCGGAGATCGACGTAAAGGACAAGTACCCAGGTGTCGTTGGAATATCAGTGTGGGACCCTGAACGTAATCGCTACGAATTTTTCTACAGCGATACCGGGCTATCAAAATATGACAACGGCGGCGGCGGTTACTTCATGGTAACGGGTGACAAGAAAAACCATATCCTGATACCGGATAAAGGTGCAACGAAAACCATCGTCAGAAAACTTGAGACGTTGAACAATCAGGAATTCACTTATTCTCGTGAAGTGCCGCGCGACATGATCGACGCCAACCCTCTTGTTCGAATACATGTGGTTCATGCGCCCTATACCGGATCAGTCAAAACCACCCCCACCCACTAACCCTCAACACTCATCCCACGAGTAGCGACAATACTCATAAAAGGCCTCACTCAATGAAAACACTATTAAAGCCTTTACTGGCGTCTGTTTTATTGCTCTCTACCCTTGTTTCAGGCGGCCTTCATGCGCAGGCTTCCACGTCAGGAAAACCTGTCGCCATCAGCGCTGACAATGCGGTCATGTTGACCGTCTTCCTCAAACATGACCAATCTCGCAACTTGAACGAAATAAGAACAAAACTCACCGAACAGGAACTCTTTAAAGTATTCCCTCCTGAAGGGGTAGAGATTGTCAGTTGGAACATCGCCATGGGGATCGGTCACGTCATCGTTCTACGCTTCCCCGCCTCGCGCCTGCGGGAAGTCAATCTCGCCATCGAACGCTCTGCATGGGGCCCCTTCAGGACGGAGTTCTTTCCTACCTACGATTACATGGACATCGTAGCGGCCGAACAGAGCAAGGTGCGCAAGCCCGTACCCGCTAAATAATTCGCACGCGTGCAAACAGCGTCTCCCACTCGCCGAGACGCTGGCACTTTTCGCAAAATCAGTGGCGCTTTCTCTGCGCCCTCAGCATTTCACACAACACAAATGCAGCATAATCCGAGCATCGAACTCACCGGAGAGCTGCCCCATGCCCACCACCGTTCTAGTCCTGGTTGAAACCATCAACGAATACCTGCAAATCATCGAAAGCAATGACTTTCACGTGATCCTGGCGCCGACGCCCGCAGAACGGGCCCAGGCGATCAAGGCCCACGCAGGGCAGATCAAGGCCGTGCTGACCCGCGGGCCGCTGGGGCTGTATGCCGAGGAAATCGCCGCGCTTCCATTGCTGGAGATCATCTGCGTGATCGGTGCTGGCTACGAGCATGTAGACCTGCAAGCGGCAAGCAACCGTGGGATCGTGGTCACCAACGGTGCCGGCGTGAACGCCCCCTCGGTGGCCGATCACGCCATGGCGCTGCTGCTCTCGCTGGTGCGCGGGATTCCCCAGACCGATGCCGCCGTGCGGCGCAGCGAATGGCCGAAGGTCATGCGCCCTTCCCTGGCCGGCAAGCAACTGGGAATTCTCGGGCTCGGTGCCGTGGGGATGGAAATCGCCAGGCGCGCCGCCCTCGGCTTCGGCATGGAGGTGAGCTATCACAACCGCCAACCCCGCGATGACGTGGATTACACCTACTGTTCAACGGCCGTCGAACTGGCGCGCACCTCGGACTTCCTGATCCTGGCCACGCCAGGTGGGGCCAGCACTCGCCATCTGATCGATAAACATGCGCTGGATGCGTTGGGCCCCAATGGCTATCTGGTGAACATTGGCCGCGGCAGCGTGGTGGTGACCGCTGACCTCGTGGCTGCCCTGGAGCAACGGCGTATCGGCGGCGCCGCGCTGGATGTATTCGACGACGAACCCAAGGTGCCCGACGCCCTCAAGCGCCTGAGCAATACCGTCCTGACCTCTCATGTGGCCGGCCTGTCACCGGAGGCTGCCCATGACACCGTGCAGCGGGTGGCCGACAACCTGGTGGAATACTTCGCCGGCCGTCCTGTGCTCACGCCGGTTGCGCTGCCAGCGCCCGCAAAATGACCGATCAGGCACGCTGATCACCCTTCAACACGCTAACCTATTAAGCCGCCCCGACCTTGTCGCTGGGCGGCGGTGCGCATTAGATTAGGAAATAGTCCAAGGCCTTTAGAATAAGCAGAAGGGATAAGCATGGCGCTGAACGACCAATCGACCCAGATTCGCCCCGGCGAAGAACTTGATGCCAGCCTGATCGATCCCTACCTCAAGGCCCACATTCCGGGCTTGAACGGAACGCCTGCGATCAGTCAGTTCCCCGGCGGCGCATCGAACCTGACCTACCTGCTGGAATATCCAGGCCAGGAATTCGTGCTGCGTCGCCCGCCGTTTGGCCACAAGGCCAAGTCCGCCCACGACATGGGCCGCGAATACCGCATTCTCAACCAGCTCAAAGATGGTTTTCCGTATTGCCCCAAGGCATACGTGCACTGCACCGATGAATCAGTGATCGGTGCCGAGTTCTATGTGATGGAACGGGTCAACGGCATCATCCTGCGCTCTGACCTGCCGCCCGAACTGGGCCTGGACGCGGCCAAGACTCAAGCGCTGTGCAAAAGCTTTATCGACAAGTTCGTCGAACTGCATCAAGTCGACTACAGCGCCTGCGGCCTGGCCGACCTGGGCAAGCCTGAAGGCTACGTGGCGCGGCAGATTCGTGGCTGGGGCGAGCGCTACGAAAAAGCCCTGACCCCTGATGCGCCAAAATGGGAAGCGGTGCGCGCCTGGCTCAACGACAAAATGCCAGCCGATTCGCCCACATCCAGCATCGTGCATAACGACTACCGCTTCGATAACGTGATCCTCGACCCGCATAACCCGATGCAAATCATCGGTGTGCTGGATTGGGAACTGACCACTCTGGGCGACCCGCTGATGGACCTGGGCAACACCCTCGCCTACTGGATCGAAGCCGCAGACCCGGCGCCGGTGCAACTGATGCGGCGCCAGCCGAGCAACGCCCCGGGGATGCTCACCCGCCGTCAGTTTGTCGACTACTACGCCGAGCGCTCGGGGCTTGCGATCGACAATTTCGATTTCTATTACACCTACGGCCTGTTCCGGCTGGCCGGCATCGTGCAGCAGATCTACTACCGCTTTTTCCACGGCCAGACCCAGGACAAACGCTTTGCGCAGTTCATCCACATGAACAAGCTGCTGGAGCAAATGAGCCTGAATGTCATAGGCAAATCAGCGCTCTGATCGCAACCACAAGGAACCCTTATGTCCAAGACCAACCTGTTTGACCTTGACGGCAAGATCGCCTTCGTTTCCGGCGCCAGCCGTGGTATCGGCGAGGCCATTGCCAAGCTGCTGGCCCAGCAAGGCGCCCACGTGATCGTCTCCAGCCGCAAGCTGGAAGGTTGCCAGCACGTCGCCGACGCGATCATTGCCGACGGCGGCAAGGCCACGGCGATTGCCTGCCATATCGGTGAAATGGAGCAGATTACCCAGGTGTTCGCCGGCATCCGCGAACAGTTCGGCCGCCTGGATATTCTGGTCAACAACGCCGCGACCAACCCGCAGTTCTGCAACGTGCTGGATACCGACCTTGGCGCATTCCAGAAGACGGTCGACGTGAATATCCGCGGTTACTTCTTCATGTCGGTGGAAGCCGGCAAGCTGATGCGCGAGAACGGCGGCGGCAGCATCATCAACGTGGCGTCGATCAACGGCATTTCGCCGGGCGTGTTCCAGGGCATCTACTCGGTCACCAAGGCTGCCGTGATCAACATGACCAAGGTGTTCGCCAAGGAATGCGCGGCATTCGGCATCCGTTGCAACGCACTGCTGCCGGGCCTGACTGATACCAAATTCGCCTCGGCGCTGGTCAAGAACGATTCGATCCTGAAAGTGGCCCTGGCACAGATCCCCCTCAAGCGCGTCGCCGACCCCAGCGAAATGGCCGGCGCGGTGTTGTATCTGGCCAGCGATGCGTCGAGCTACACCACCGGTGTGTCGTTGAATGTAGACGGCGGCTTCCTGTCCTGACACTGCCTGGTTTCTTCAGATCGATTTGCGCGTAACCTTGGCGCGGATCGATCTGTCTCCAGGATGAAACATGGAACTGCACCTCGTCATCAATGGCCGCAAGGACCTGGCTGCCCAGCTTTATCAGCAACTGCGCGAAGCTATCGCCACCGGGCGACTGTCGGCGGGTGCGCAACTGCCACCGAGCCGCCTGCTCGCCGAACAACTGGGCGTATCGCGCAAGACGGTGTCGGATACCTACACCACCCTCACGTACGAAGGCCTGCTGATCGGCAAGATCGGCCGCGGCACTTTCGTCAATGCGTGGGCGCCCCAACCCGATCGTGTGCAAACCGCCACCGACCTGGCCTGCGCCGCCAACCTGGGCAAGTGGGCAGCACTGCCCTCGCCCATGGGCCACCCTTCCCGTGAGGGCATCCTGCGCTACGAATTTATCGGCGGCGCGACTGCACGCAACCAGTTCCCCCAGGACGAATGGCGACGCTGCACCCAGGATGCGCTGCGCCGTATCGCCCAGAACAATGGTTTCTACAGCCAACCGGAAGGGTTACCGGCATTGCGCGAGGCCATCGCCGGGCATATCGCGTTTTCCCGAGGGGTCAAATGCCGCGCCAGCGATATCGTGGTCACCAATGGCGCGCAGCAGGCGCTGGACCTGATTGCCCGCGTGGTGCTGGAACCCGGCAGCATGGTCGCGATGGAAGACCCAGGCTATAGCCCCGCGCGCCAAATGTTCGTAGCGATGGGCGCCAGCGTCGCCAGCGTGGCCGTCGACGAACAGGGCCTCCAGGTCGATCAGATCCCCGATGGCACCCGTCTGATCTATGTAACCCCGTCCCACCAGTTCCCCCTCGGCATGCCGATGAGTCAGAGGCGCCGCCAGGCACTGCTGGACCGCGCAATCGAGCTGGGTGCGATCATCATCGAAGACGACTACGACAGCGAATTTCGCTACGAAGGGCGCCCCACCGACTCCCTGCAAAGCCTGGACACCCGAGGCGTGGTCACCTACGTCGGGACCTTTTCCAAAACCCTGTTGCCCGAGTTGCGCCTGGGCTACGCGGTGCTGCCGCCAGCGATCTATGGCGCGGTGCTCAAGGCCAAGCAGTTGACCGACCAGCACAGCTCTACCCTGCCGCAGTGGGCATTGGCCAAGTTCATCAGCGAAGGCTACCTGCTCAAGCATATTCGCCGTTGCCACAGCATCTACGCGGGGCGTCGCGAACGAATACTGCAGCGTCTGGCGGGCGATCTGTCACCGTGGTTCGAGGCGGTTCCGACGGTGGCGGGCTTTCACCTGGCGGCATTGTGCAAGGTGGCGTTGAATATCCCATTGCTGATAGAACAGGCGCGTCAGGTCGAGGTGGGGTTGTACCCCCTGGACGTATTCTTCCAAGACGTGCCATTACGCTCGGGGCTGATTTTCGGCTTCGGCGCCATCGAGACCCTGGACATCGATCCGGCGCTGGACAAGGTGCGCGATATTCTCCGGCAGATTGGCTAAGGGGTTTTCCGGCGTATTGGTCATTGGTGGCGTACAGGCTACGGCGTAGGGTGAAGAGGTCTCGAACTACGCGGAATCCTGATCATGAAACGATTGCTCGCCACCACGCTGATGCTCACCTCCCTCAGCGCATTTGCCCACGACCCGGTATACAACCAGGAAACGCTCAAGGTGCTGCAGGAGCACCCCTTGACCAACGTGCCCGGCAAGAAAACCATCATGCTCACCGTTGACTACGCCCCCGGCCAGGCCACCGTGCCCCATAGCCACACCGGCACCGCCGTGGCTTATGTGCTCGAAGGCGAGATCACCTCGCGGGTCAATGATGAAAAGGCGATCACCTACAAAGCCGGGCAATCGTTCTACGAACCGGCCGGCTCGCGGCATTTTGAGTCAAGCAATGCCAGCCAGACCCAACCGGCCAGGCTGCTGGTGGTGATGGTGCTGGATGACAAGGCTGAGGTACTCACCCCGCTTCCCAAATAATCAGCAACACCACAAAACCCATGGGGGAGCTGGCTTGCCTGCTCCCACAGTTTTAACCGTGTCTGGTCAGGGACGTTTGAATAGGTCGCGCTGGTGTTCAATGCGCAGCCGGCACTCGCAACCCTCCAGATGATCATTGACCATCCCCATCGCCTGCATCAACGCATACATCGTGGTCGGGCCGACGAAGGTCCAGCCGCGTTTCTTCAGGGCCTTGGACAAGCGCATCGAAGCCGCTGAGGTCGGATTGGCCGTCCAGTAAGCCATGTCCACCACTGCCGGCCGCTCTTCTGCGGCGGGCTCGAACGCCCACAGCCAGCGCGCCAGCGAGCCGGTCTCCTCCACAAGTTCACAGGCCCGGCGTGCGTTGTTGATGGCCGAGATGATCTTTGCCCGATTGCGCACGATGCCCGGCTCGCTCATCAACCGCTCAATGTCCGCTTCGCCGTACTGCGCCACCCGGCGAAAATCAAAACCCTCGAACGCCTGCCGAAAGTTATCGCGCTTGCGCAGAATGGTGATCCACGCCATCCCAGCCTGAAACCCCTCCAGGCAGATCTTCTCGTACAACGCGATGTCATCCGCCACCGGCACACCCCACTCGTGGTCGTGGTAATGCAGGTACGCAGGCGCTGCAGTGCGCCAGGCGCAATACATGCGCCCTGCTTCGTCGGTTGTAAGCCCTGATTGGTCCATCCATCACCTCGTATGCCCAAGGCGATGATACGCAAAAAAAATTAATCCCCGTCAACCGCTCAAGCACCGTACTTACCGACCAACTGGTCAGACCGGGACCTGCCAACCGCTGAATATTTACTTGTTGTTTGAAAAAAACCAAGCGTAGACTGGCCGCGCACTGGACTTACCGGTAAGACCACAACAATTAAGCCCTGGAACCACCAGGGCACCGAATAGAGATCCCTCCCATGCTCAGATGGTGCTCGCGTTCGATTTTCCTGCAAGTCGTGATTGGCCTGATGCTCGGCATCGCCTGCGGCCTGGCCCTTCCCGAATTTTCCTCACAACTCAAACCCCTGGGCGACGGCTTTATCAAGCTGATCAAAATGCTGATCGGCCTGATCGTGTTCTGTGTCGTGGTCAGCGGTATTTCCGGCGCCGGCGATTTGAAGAAGGTCGGGCGTATCGGGCTCAAGTCGGTGATCTACTTTGAAGTGCTGACCACCGTCGCCCTGGTGCTTGGCCTGATCATGGCCTTCAGCACCGGCATCGGCAGCGGCGCCAATATTCATCTTGAGCAACTCTCTTCCGCCGGCTTGAATGAGCTGGCCGACAAGGGCCAACACATCAAGGGCACCAGCCAGTTCCTGATGGACCTGATTCCCAACTCGGTGATCGGTGCGTTTGCCGATAACAACGTGTTGCAGGTGCTGCTGTTCTCGGTGCTGTTCGGCAGTGCGCTGAACCTGGTGGGCGAAGCGGCCAGCGGTATCTCGCGGCTGATCAATGAGCTTAGCCATGTGATCTTCCGTATCATGGGCATGATCGTGCGCCTGGCGCCGATTGGCGTATTCGGTGCCATCGCGTTCACCACCAGCACCTACGGCCTGGACTCGCTGCAACACCTGGGCAGCCTGGTTGGGCTGTTCTACCTGACGTGCTTTGCCTTTGTCGCGCTGATCCTCGGGCTGGTAATGCGCTTGTCCGGCCTGCGGATGCTGCCGCTGCTCAAGTACCTGCGCGAAGAGCTGCTGATCGTGATGGGCACCGCTTCGTCCGACGCTGTGCTGCCGCAGATCATGCGCAAGCTGGAACATTTGGGCATTGGCAGTTCCACCGTGGGTTTGGTAATTCCCACCGGATACTCGTTCAACCTCGATGGTTTCTCGATCTACCTGACCCTGGCCATCGTGTTTATCGCCAACGCCACCGGTACACCGCTGTCGATGACCGACTTGTTGACCATCCTCCTGGTATCGTTGATCACCTCCAAAGGCGCCCACGGCATTCCGGGCTCGGCATTGGTGATTCTAGCGGCGACACTCACGGCGATCCCGGCAATTCCGGTGGTGGGCCTGGTGTTGGTGCTGGCGGTGGACTGGTTCATGGGGATCGGTCGTGCGCTGACCAACCTGATCGGCAACTGCGTGGCTACCGTGGCGATTGCTCGCTGGGAAAAAGATATCGATATCCAGCGTGCCAACAAGGTGCTCGACGGCCAGCAGGGCTATGCCTTTCAGGCCAAGAAGCCGGTGCTGCCGGCGCATCAGGAGTTCTAGGACAACACCCATCCAATGTGGGAGCTGGCTTGCCTGCGATAGCGGTGAGTCAGCGTCAAATGTAGTGCCTGACACTCAGTCATCGCAGGCAAGCCAGCTCCCACATTGGCCCTTTGCCAGACTGAATACTGTATGAGCAACATCAAGGAGCCTTCGACGTGATCAGCACCTCAACCGTCGTCAATTCAGTGGTAGAAAAACTGCGCGCCGCCTTGGCGCGAGGCCAGTGGCGCCGCGGTGAAATGCTGCCAGGCCAGCGTGAGCTGGCCGAGCAACTGGGTATCAGCCGCCCGAGCCTGCGTGAAGCGGTGATCGTGCTGGAGACCTTGGGCCTGGTGCGTTCCATGCCGGGCAAAGGTGTGGTGGTACTGGAAACCAGCGTCAGCGAGCCGCAGTCGAACGACGCGGTGGCCGACGCCAGCCTGGAAGACATCCTGCAACTGCGCTATACCCTCGAACCCTTCATCGTCGGCCTGGTCGCCCAATCCATCAGCAGCAAGGAAATCGGCCAACTGCGCCTGACGCTGATGGACATGCGCGAAGCCCTGGATGCCGGCGACGCCGAGGCGGGCATGAACGCCTACATCGACTTTCACGAAGAACTGTTTGCCCTGACCTCCAACCCGATCTTCCAGAACGTGGTGCAGCAAACCAGCACCGCGCTCAAACAAAGCGCCCAGGTATTGCGCAACTCCCCTGAACACCTGGCCGAACGCCTGCAAGAGAACGAAGCCGTGGTACGCGCCATCCGCAACAAGAACAGCGCCCTGGCCAGTGCCGAAATGCGTCGGCACATCCTGCAGGAAGGCTTGCGCATGGGCATTCGCTTGAATATCCCGGATGACCATCTGGGCAGCTGAATAATTGGAGACCGGCCATGAACGTCCACGCCCTGCAACGTGACCCTCTGCCCTGCCTGCGCCTGGTGTCGGGCAAGAAGCCTTCGGTTGACGACATCTACCCGCGCTTGTTCGACGCGATCCTTGAGCAACGCATTGCGCCCGCCAGCCGCTTCACCGAAGAAGGCCTGGGCGAACTCTTTGGCGTGAGCCGCAGCGTGATTCGCCGGGTGCTCGCCAAGCTGTCCCATCAGCAAGTGGTCATCCTGCGCCCCAACCAGCGCGCCCAGGTCGCCGCGCCGGATGCCCAGCACACACGGCAGATTCTTGAAGCACGGCGCCTGACCGAAATGACCGTGGTGCAACTGGCCTGCGCCCAGGCCACAGCGATGCAAATCCGCCAACTGCGCGAGCTGATTGCGCAGGAGCGCGACGCCATTGAGCGTGACCAGCGTGGGCCGGCGATCCGGTTTTCTGGAGAGTTTCATCTGCAACTGGCGCACATGGCAGGCAATGCGCCGTTGGCACAGTTTCTCAACAGCCTGGTGCCGTTGACGTCGTTGATCATTGCGCAATTTGAAACGAAGGCCTGCACGTATTGTGCGTGGCAGGAGCATGTGGCGATTGTGGATGCCGTGGAACAGCGCGACGCCCACACGGCTGTCGCCCTGATGACTCAGCACCTGGATCACCTGGAAACCCGGCTACTCAAACACCACTGATTCCGAATGAAGTTCAAACTGTGGGAGCTGGCTTGCCTGCGATAGCGGTGTACCAGTGACTCGATTATTAACTGACCCACCGCTATCGCAGGCAAGCCAGCTCCCACATTGATCGCATTCCAGATCAAATAAAAAGCCCCCGCATCTCACGATGCGGGGGCTTTTGGTTTACCGAAGCATCAAGCCGGCTGCAACACCGACTGACCACTCAACGCCAGGTCCAGCAACTCACGATTGGCCACCGCGTACATGGCGTAGTCCGTGCCAACCGCAGCACGAATTTCCACCATCATGGCACGCCAGCGATCAGCCATGTCCTGGTGCTGTTCAAGCCACAGGGCCACGCGGGCTTCCATGTCTTGTGGCGCGTCGGCCATTTGCAGTACCGAAATGGTAATCGCCCGTTGCTGCCAGTCCACGTCATCGCGGAACGCCTCGCGGGCCTGGGCCTGCCAGTTGTTGGCCACTGGCAGATCGCTGATCTGCTGCAGGTACCACGGCAGGTCCAGGGCGCTGCCGACGGCGAAGTAGGCTTTGGCCACTTCGGCGGCGTCATGCCCGGTCACATCGGCGGCTTCGATGATCGGCAGCAAGGTGTACAGGTGGGTTGTGCCTGCAACCATGCGTGCCAACAACTCCGGTACGCCGGCCTGGGTGTAGGCCTGGTAACGGTTCTGCCAGCCTTCACGGGTCGGACCTTCCAGCAGTTCGTCAAGCTTGAGACCCAAAGCCGCCAGGTGCGGACCGAAGTGCGCAGTATCACGCCCGGCGTCCTGTTCGTTGCGACGGCTGCGCAGGAACCAGCGCGTAGCACGACGGCCCAGGCGCATCAGCTCGTCCATCAGCTCCAGTTGCACGTCGGCCGACACCTGGTGGTCCAGGGCTTCGATCTGACGGAACCAGTGCGGGAGGTGGAAGATATCGCGCACGATCACATAGGCACCGGCGACGTTCGCCGGGCTCATGCCGGTCGACTCTTTGAGTCGCTGCACGAAGGTGATGCCCATGTGGTTGACCAGGTCGTTGGCGATCTGGGTGCTGACGATCTCGCGCTTGAGGCGATGGCGACGCATGGCTTCGGAGAACTTGGCCACCAGGCTCGGTGGGAACGCGGTCTCCATGTCACGGGTCAGGTATTCGTCATCCGGCACCAGGGATTTGAGCAGCGCTTCCTTGAGGTCGATCTTGCTGTACGAAATCAGCACCGACAACTCCGGACGGGTCAAGCCCTTGCCGGTCGAAGCGCGCTCGGTGAGCTGCTCTTCGGTCGGCAGGTACTCGATGGCGCGGTCCAGCTTGCCACGGCCTTCCAGGTCACTCATCAGGCGTTTGTACTCGGCGGCGCGCTCGTAAGCCTTGCGTGCGGCCAGGGACAGGGCCTGGGTCTGCTTGTAGTTGTTGCCCAACACCAGGTGGCCGACTTCGTCGGTCATGCTCGCCAGCAACTGGTTGCGCTGCTTGTCGGTCATGTCACCGGCCTGCACCACTTCGTTGAGCAGGATCTTGATGTTCACTTCGTGGTCGGAGCAGTCCACGCCACCGGCGTTGTCGATGAAGTCGGTGTTGGAACCGCCGCCATTGAGGCCGAATTCCACACGGCCCAGTTGGGTCATGCCGAGGTTACCGCCCTCGCCCACCACCTTGCAGCGCAGCTCGTTGCCGTTGACACGCAGCGCGTCGTTGGCCTTGTCGCCCACGTCGGCATGGCTTTCGGTGCTGGCCTTGACGTAGGTACCGATACCGCCGTTCCACAACAGGTCCACCGGCGCCTTGAGCAAGGCGTTGAGCAGTTCGGTCGGGGTCAGCTTGTCGGCCTGGATGTCGAAACGCTCTTTCATCTGTGGCGAGATGGCGATGCTCTTGGCGCTTCGCGAGAAGATACCGCCGCCTTCAGACATGATGCTGGTGTCGTAGTCGGTCCAGGACGAACGCGGCAGCTCGAACATGCGCTGGCGCTCGACGAAGCTGGTGGCCGGGTTCGGGTTCGGGTCGATGAAGATGTGCAGGTGGTTGAAGGCCGCGACCAGTTGCAGCTTGTCGGACATCAGCAAACCATTACCGAACACGTCACCGGCCATATCGCCGACGCCCACTACGGTGATGCTGTCTTCCTGCACGTTGATGCCGCGCTCACGGAAGTGACGCTGCACACCGACCCACGCGCCCTTGGCGGTGATGCCCATTTTCTTGTGGTCGTAACCGGCAGAACCGCCGGAAGCGAACGCGTCACCCAGCCAGAAACCGTAGTCGATAGCGATGCCGTTGGCGATGTCGGAGAAGGTTGCAGTGCCCTTGTCCGCCGCCACCACCAGGTAGGGGTCATCGTCGTCATGACGCACGACGTTGGCCGGTGGCACCAGGGCGCCGTCCTTCAGGTTGTCGGTAATGTCCAACAGGCCGGAAATGAAGATGCGGTAGCAGGCGATGCCCTCGGCCGCGATCTCGTCCCGGCTGCCGCCCAATGGCAGGCGACGCGGCAGGAAGCCGCCCTTGGCGCCCACCGGCACGATCACCGAGTTTTTCACTTGCTGGGCTTTTACCAGGCCGAGCACTTCGGTACGGAAGTCTTCTTCACGGTCGGACCAGCGCAGGCCGCCGCGAGCGACGTTGCCGAAGCGCAGATGCACGCCTTCAACACGGGGCGAGTACACGAAGATTTCAAACTTCGGCACCGGCTTGGGCAGCTCGGGGATCGCGTGCGGGTTGAACTTGAAGCTGAAGTACGACTTGTTCTGGCCGTTGGCGTCAGTCTGGTAGAAGTTGGTACGCAGGGTCGCCTTGATCAGGTCCAGGTAGCGACGCAGGATACGGTCTTCGTTGAGCACCTGAACGTCGTCCAGGGCGGTGAGGATCGCTTGTTCCAGGCGTTGCTGCTTGTCTTCCAGGTCGTCGGCGGTGAGCTTGCGCGCCAGGTAGAAGCGGGTCTTGAACAACCGGGTCAACTCGCGGGCGATGTCGGTGTGGTTGTTCAGGGTGCTGGCGATATAGCCCAGGTCGAAGCCCAGGCGGATCTGCTTGAGGTAGCGAGCATAAGCACGCAGCAACGCGACGTCGCGCCATGGCAGGCCGGCGGTCAATACCAGGCGGTTGAACGCATCGTTCTCGGCATCGCCATGCACGATGTGCACGAATGCGTCCTGCAGGGTGTCGTTGAGCTGCTGGATATCCAGGTTCACGCCTTCGGCGGCGATGAATGCAAAGTCATGGATCCAGAACTCACGGCCATTGGCATGGCGCAGGCGATACGGAAACTCGCCCAGCACGCGCAGGCCGAGGTTTTCCAGGATCGGCAGCACGTCGGACAGCGCCAGCGGGGTGTCAGCGTGATAGAGCTTGCAATGCAGTTCGCGCTGACCGGAGATCTGGCCCAGCGGCTGATAGAAGCTCATCACCAGCGGGTTGGCTTCGGTGAGGCTGTTCAGATGCTGCATGTCGACCACGGCCGAATGCGCGGCGAAACGCTCGCGGTAGCCGGCCGGGAAGCCTTTGGGGAAGTCCGCCAGCACGTTGGTGCCGTGGGCTTCGCCGAAACTCTCCACCACCAGACTGGCGTAGTCGTCCTGCCAGCTGCGGCAGGCTTGCACCACTTCTTTTTCCAGTTGCAGCGGGTCGATGTCCAGGCGGTTCTTCGGGTCGACCCGCAGAATCAGTTGCACACGGGCCAGCACGGACTCGGAGAAGAAGGTCCAGAACTCGCAGTCCGAAGCCTTGAGGCGATCCATCAGCACTTGCTGGATCTTCTGACGCACTTCGGTGGAATAGATATCGCGCGGCACATAGGCCAGGCAGTAGCAGAAACGACCGTACGGATCTTTGCGCAGGAACACGCGGATCTTGTTGCGTTCCTGGATCTGCACGATCGACATCACGGTGCTGAACAGCTCGTCGACCGGGGTCTGGAACAGGTCGTCACGGGGCAGCACTTCAACCACTTGGGCCAGTTCCTTGCCCAGATGCGCCTTGGCCTGGAAGCCCGAGCGACGCTCGATTTCCGCTACCTTGCGGCGAATGTACGGGATCACTCGCACGCTTTCGCCGTACACCGAGGAGGTGTAGAGGCCCATGAAGCGGTGTTCCTTGATGACCTTGCCGTCGGCACTGATCTCGCGGATCGACACGTAGTCCGGATACGCCGGGCGGTGCACGCGGCTTGGGTGTGCAGCCTTGGCGAACGACAGCACCGTCGGTTCACGCAGGTAGGCCACGGCGTAGTCTTCGATGCGCAGGTCTTCGGCGGTGAGGCCGGCGCGCAACAGCTTGGTCAGACCGAGGAAGGAGCTGGCGTCATATTCGATATGACCGCCGTCCGCCTCGTCACGTACCACGAACTCTTCATAGCCCAGGAAGGTGAAGTGGTTGCCCACCAGCCATTCCAGGAAGTTCTTGATCTCGGCTTTTTCTTCACCGTCGATCGTGAATGCGCTGGCGTCGATACCGGCCAGCAGGTCCTGGACCTTGGCTTTCATCGGTTCGAAATCGGCCACGGCCACGCGAACTTCGCCCAGCACCTGCTCCAGCTCTTTGCTCAGCACGTTCAGCTCGGCGGCGTTGGCGCAGCGGTCGATTTCCAGGTACATCAGCGATTCTTGCAGGATGCCTTCGCCCTGGGTGCCCTTGGGCAGGATTTCCAGCAATTCGCCCTTGCTGCCACGGCGCACGCTGAGCACGGTGGTTTGCAGGGTATGGATGCTGTAGCCACGGCGGTTCAGCTCGGTGCGTACCGAGTCCACCAGAAATGGCAGGTCATGGTGCAGCACTTCGACCGCGGTGTGGGTCGATTGCCAGCCATGACGTTCGTAATCGGGGTTGTAGACCCGCACTTGCGGTTGGGTGTGATCGAAGCGCTCAAGCAGGCGCCAGGCAGACAGGGTGCAACCGGCCAGGTCGGAAAGGCGACGCTGGGTCAGTTCGTCCAGGGAAATGATGCCGAAGAATTGCTCAGCGAACAGCGCCACTTGTGGCAGTGCCTGTTCACTGATGTGCTGCGCCAGTGCCGCTTGCAGTTGATGCTGGAAGTCGGCCTTGCTGGCTGCGGTGAAGAACGCCATCTGTGGTACTCCGCTTGGGCTTGTTATTGATGGAAGCGTCGCGTGTTATCCCCTTGCGGGGAGACCGTCAGCTCTGTTCGTGGGTCACGATAAACGAATCAGGCCGACAGGTGGGTGAAGCTGGACAGGACAGTCAGGTCACATACAACTTCCACAAGATGCACACCTTGCCGGGTGACGGTACGACGGGCAGGTCAGGCGCCGGGCGCGGGGCACATCCGTTGCGCAGCTTAACGAGTGTAGGAAGACCGCTGCTTGCGACGCTGCGACATATTCGGTCATCGGTAAGCAGGCAATAGGTTGCAACTTGGGCAACCGCGTTTTTTCGGGCAAAAAACCTGCGTATTTCAACCCCCTGAGTACCGAAAATGACTGATACCGCAAGCCAGGTCATGCCCTGGGTCTGACACACCCTGCAGCATAAAATTCGCCGCAATGGCACAATTGCCAGCGCAACGCCCTCCTCCACACAGGATTTCCCATGCTGCAGCTGAAAACCGACGCCCTGATGGCCACCCCGTGCGACGAAGAAGAAGACAACATGGCCATGCTTTGCTGCCACGGCAAGAACGGCGAAATGTTCATGTTGAGCCGCTACCCGGATGAAGAGGAAGTGGAACTGACCTGGGATTACGAGCCGTCGACGCTGGATGGGCTGAAGATCACCTTGAGTGCCACGACGTTGCTGATCGAACTTGCAGCCGGTGATGCCGATGCATTGGGTGGCAAGGATCATCTGGAGATCACCCACGCCACGGCCGCATCCGACCTGGCTGAAGTGGAGGAAACCTTGCAGAAAATCCTCGCAGGCACTGGCACTTTCATCCGGACTTGAGCTGCACCCTGGTTCAAATGTGGGAAGGGGCTTGCCCCCGATAGCGGCGGGCCAGTTAATACATCGGTGCCCGACACACGGGCATCGGCGGCAAGCCCCCTCCCACATTGACCGTGTTCCCACACCAAAAGCCTACAAGTTTTTCTGAAAATACCCGTGACGTCGTTAGTCGTCACCCCCTTCGATGCATTAAAGTAAGCCTCCCAAGCCTGGCGCTCGCGCTCCACCATCAGGCTCATCTTTCCAGGAACCGTCATCGATGGAACATCGTGAAGCGCTGCTTGCGCTGCGAACCTTTCTTTCTACGCAGATTCTCGGCCAGGAAAAACTCATCGATCGCCTGCTGATCGCCCTGCTCGCCGACGGCCATATGCTGGTCGAAGGCGCACCGGGGCTGGCCAAGACCAAGGCGATCAAGGAGCTGGCCGAAGGCATCGAAGCGCAGTTCCATCGTATCCAGTTCACCCCCGACCTGCTGCCCGCCGACATCACCGGCACCGAGATCTATCGCCCGGAAACCGGCAGTTTCGTGTTCCAGCAGGGGCCGATATTCCATAACCTGGTGCTCGCCGACGAAATCAACCGCGCCCCGGCCAAGGTCCAGTCGGCCTTGCTTGAAGCGATGGCCGAGCGCCAGGTCAGCGTGGGCCGCAGCACTTACGAGCTATCGCCGCTGTTTTTGGTGATGGCCACGCAGAACCCCATCGAGCAGGAAGGCACCTACCCTCTGCCCGAAGCCCAGCTCGACCGCTTCCTCATGCACGTGAAGATCGGTTTCCCGGACGCCGCCGTCGAACGGCGCATCCTTCAGCAGGCCCGCGGCGAAGCGCTCAATGGCGAAACCAAGCCCGAGCGGCGCGTCAGCCAACAGGCGATCTTTGCCGCCCGCAAGGAAATCCTTGGCCTGTACATGGCCGATGCGGTAGAGGAATACCTGGTGCAACTGGTCATGGCCACGCGTACGCCTTCCAAGTTCGACCCGGAAATGGCCGAGTGGATCGCCTATGGCGCCAGCCCCCGAGGCTCCATCGCCCTGGACCGTTGCGCCCGCGCCCACGCCTGGCTGGCCGGTCGCGACTTCGTGAGCCCCGAGGATATCCAGGCGGTGCTGTTCGACGTGCTGCGTCACCGCATCATCCTGTCGTTCGAAGCCGAAGCTGCCGGGATCGACCAGGACCGCGTGGTGCAACGCATTCTTGACGTTGTTGCCGTCGCTTGAAGCCGATGAACGCCAGCGATGGTATACGCGTAACCCTCAGTGAACTGATTGAGATGCGTCACCACGTGCGCGAAGTGCAGCTGTTCTCCACGCCCGGCCAGCGCAGCCCGTTGATCGGCCTGCACCACTCCAAGCTGCGCGGGCGCGGTGTGGACTTCGATCAGGTGCGGGTGTACCAGGCGGGCGACGACGTGCGCACCATCGACTGGCGCGTGACAGCGCGCACCCAGGAACCGCACACCAAGTTGTTCCACGAAGAACGCGAACGGCCGATCTTTATCATGGTGGAGCAAAGCTGCCGTCTGTTCTTCGGCTCGGGGCAGATGTTCAAGTCGGTGCTCGCCGCACAAGCGGCCAGCCTGATCGGCTGGGCGGCCCTGGGGCATAACGATCGGGTCGGCGGGCTGGTGTTCGGCGACAGCGAGCACTACGAAATCAAGCCTCGACGCAGCAAACAAAGCCTGTTGCAGCTGCTTAACCGCCTGGTGCGGGTCAACCAGAGCCTGAACACCGAAAGCCGCCCCGAAGCTGATGCCCTGGGCATGGCCTTGCGCCGTGGCCGTGAAGTGTTGCGACCGGGCAGCCTGGGAATTGTGATCTGCGATGAACGGGCGCTGACTGACAGCGCCGAGCAACAGCTGAGCCTGCTGTCGCGACATTGCGACCTGCTGCTGCTGCCCATTTCCGACCCGCTTGATCACGCCCTGCCCGCCGCCGGGTTACTGCGCTTTGCAGAACGCGGCGCACAGCTGGAACTGGACACCCTGAACATTGATTTGCGCCAGGCCTACAAAGCCCAGGCCGAAGCGCGTATCGCCCGCTGGGAACGGCTCGCGCAAAAGCTGCGGGTATTGTTGATGCCGTTGAGCACACAGAGTGAAATGGTCGAGCAATTGCGCGAGTACCTCAACCCGCAACGCCCGGTTAAAAAACAATGAGCAGCCTGGACCAACTGCAACCGCTGATCGCCCCGCCGGCCATCGGCTTCTGGCCGCCTGCGCCCGGCTGGTGGCTGTTGCTGCTGGTGATCCCGCTGCTCGGCTGGGGCCTGTGGTGGTTGCGCCGCTTCCTGCCAACCCGCCGCCCCGTGGCCCGCGCCGAACAACCGCTGGACCCGCTGCGCATCGCCGCCCTCGCCGAACTGGCCTTGATGCCCAAGCCCTACGACGGCGCGCCCGCAGGTGCCTGGCTGCAACAACTCAACGGCCTGCTCAAGCGCCTGTGCCGTAACGACTACCCGTATAGCCAGAGCCATACCCTCAACGGCCGCAAATGGTTGGCCTTCCTCGACAACCGCTGCCCCGCCGCCGGCCTGACGCGCTGGATGGTACTAGTGGAAGGCGCCTACAAGCCCGAATGCAAACTCGACGACAAAGCCATCGCCGGCCTGACTCAAGCTGTCGACACCTGGATCCGCAAACATGTTTGAGTTCGCCTGGCCGTGGATCTTTACCCTGTTGCCATTGCCCTGGTTGATGCGCCTGATCCTGCCCGTGGCCGACAGCGGCGAACCGGCATTGAAAGTCAGCTACCTGAGCGACCTCGAAGGCTTGGCCCGCCGTCGCGCCCGCGCCAACCTGCCAGGCTGGCGCCAGCAGGCCCCCTTCGTGGTGCTGTGGCTGCTGCTGTTGACTGCCGCCGCACGCCCGCAATGGCTGGGCGAGCCTTTGCCAATTGCCGCCAGTGGCCGGGACTTGCTGGTGGCGGTCGACGTGTCAGGCTCCATGGATTTCCCCGACATGCACTGGCAGGGTGAGGACGTGAGTCGCCTGGCCCTGGTCAAACACCTGCTCGGGGACTTTCTTGAAGAACGCGAAGGTGACCGCGTGGGCTTGATCCTGTTTGGTACTCAAGCCTACCTGCAGGCACCGCTGACCTTTGATCGGCGCACCGTACGTACCTGGCTGGACGAAGCGCGTATCGGCATTGCCGGCAAGAACACCGCCATCGGCGATGCCATTGGCCTGGCCTTGAAACGCCTGCGCCAACGCCCGGCGCAAAGCCGTGTGCTGATCCTGATCACCGACGGCGCCAATAACGCCGGGCAGATCGACCCGTTGACGGCAGCGCGACTGGCGGCCGAAGAAGGCGTGAAGATTTACCCGATCGGCATTGGCGCCGACCCGGAGCAAACCGGTTCCCTGGGCATTCTCGGCGTAAATCCGAGCCTGGACCTCGACGAGCCGGCGCTCAAGGCGATGGCCGAGGCCACCGGCGGTCAATATTTCCGCGCCCATGACGGCGAGGAACTGCAGCAGATCAAGGAGACCCTCGACACCCTGGAGCCCGTCGAACAACAACCCACCCAAGCGCGACCGGCCCAGGCGTTGTACAGCGGCCCGCTGGCGCTGGCGCTGATCTTGAGCCTGTTGCTGGTGATCCAGGAACGCTGGCCCAACAACGCCTTGCAACGCGGGTTCAACAAGCTGTCGAGCAAAGGGATCTTCCTGCAACAACACCCTGAATGGCGCCAGCGCCTCAAGCGCTTGCGTTTGCGGAGACGTCGATGATCGCCCTGTGGCCGCACTGGTTCCGGCCCTGGTGGCTGTTGCTGCTGCCGCTGCTCGGCTGGTTGCTGTGGCAGTTGTGGCACCGACAAAAGCGCGCCGGCCGCTGGCAGATGATCCTGCCACCGGCCTTCCATGCCGTACTGCTCAGTGGCGGCAACGGCCGCGAGAGCAAATCGCCGTGGGTGCTGCTGGGCATCGCCTGGCTGTTGGCCGTGCTGGCGTTGCTGGGGCCCAGTTGGCAACGGGTTGAACAGCCCAGTCAGAAACCCGCTGACCCGCTGGTGGTACTGCTGGAACTGACCCCGGAAATGCTTGCCACCGACAGCCCGCCCAACCGCCTGGAGCAGGCGCGGCGCAAGCTGTATGACCTGCTGCAAGCACGCACCGATGCGCAAACCGCCATCGTCGTGTATGCGGGCAGCGCCCATACGCTGGTGCCGCTGTCGGACGACCTGGCCACCAGCCGCAATCTGCTGGAGGCCCTGCGCCCTTCGATCATGCCCGAGCCCGGCCATCGCGCCGATCTGGCCGTGGAAAAAGCCCTCGGCCTGCTCAAGCAAGGCGGGCTCGGCCAGGGGCGCCTGCTGCTGATCGGCTCCTCGCTGTCGAAACAGGAGCGCCAGGGCATCCGCCTGCAACTGCAAAGCGCCCAGGCACCGCCCTTGTCGATCCTCGGCATCGGCAGCCGTGAAGGCACACCGGTGACCCAGGAAAGCGGCGAGTTCCTCAAGGACGACCAGGGCGCGATCCTGGTGCCACGCCTCGACAGCCCGACGCTCAAGGCCTTCGCCAGTGAAATGGGTGGCCGCTACCGTGCAGCGCGCCTGGATGACAAGGACCTGCGCCAACTGGGTATGCTCGACAGCGTACAAGCCCTGCGCAACGACGGCCAAGTGCTGCACCTGGACACCTGGGCCGATCAGGGTTACTGGCTGCTGCTGCCGCTGTTACTGCTGGCCGCCTGCGCCGGGCGTCGCGGCTGGCTGTTCTGCCTGCCGTTGCTGTTGCTGGGCGCGCCACAACCCAGTTACGCCTTTGGCCTTCAGGACCTGTGGCTGCGCCCCGACCAGCAAGGTCAATACCTGCTCAAGCACAAGCGCCCAGCCGAAGCCGCCGAACACTTTCAAGACCCGCAATGGCAAGGTGTAGCCCTGTACGAAGCCGGCAATTACGCCGAGGCGATCAAACGTTTTGCCCAGGGCAACGACGCCTATTCCCACTACAATCGAGGCAATGCCCTGGCCAAAGCCGGTGAACTTGAAGCCGCTATCGACGCCTACGAGCAAGCCCTGGAAGCCCAGCCCGATCTGCAACCGGCGCTGAAAAACAAGGCCCTGGTTGAAACCCTGATGCAAGAGCAAGCCGAGCCCGAGCCGACCCAGCCTGCAAAAAACGAAGATGACGAAAGCCCCCAACCCGGCCAAACTGCGCAACCGGGGGCCAGCGGGCAAACGGGCCAGAGCGGCGAACAATCGCCCCAGGGCCAGGGCGAAGCCAGCAGCGGTGAAACTCAGGCCGGCGCCACCCCACAGCCAGGCCACAATGAAGTGCCGGGCAGCGAACTGGGCGACGAGCACACCACCACGCCGCCCCTGCGCCCTGTCGACACCCGCCTTGAAGGTGAGCGCCGCCAGGCGCTGGAGCAATGGCTGCAAGAGATCCCGGACAATCCCGGTGAGCTGCTGCGGCGCAAATTCTGGTACGAACAGCAACAACATCAGGACACGACTCGATGAGCCGCCGCACCACCCTTTTGCTTCTGCTCGCGTTGTCGGCAGGCCACGCCCAGGCGGCGAACCTGGTTGCCAGCGTTGACCGTAACCGCCTCAACTCCGGGGAAACGGTGGAGCTGACGGTGGAGTCCAGCGATGTAACCCAATTCGGCAAGCCGGACCTGTCGCCCCTGGACGCACAGTTTGAAGTCAGCGGCACCCGCCAGATCAACCAGCTCACCACCCTGGGCGGCGATAACCACGCCACCACCCGCTGGATCATCACCCTGCTGCCCAAGGAAAACGGCAACGTGATCATCCCGCCGTTGCAAGTGGGCGCACTCAAGACCCAGCCGATCACCCTGCAAGTGGTCGAAACCGCCAGCCAGAACACCAGCACCGAGCTGGCCCCAGTATTTATCGAGGCCAACCTCGACCAGACCGCCGTGTACGTCCAGGCCCAAGCGCTGTTGACCGTACGCGTGTACCACTCGGTATCGCTGTATGACGACAGCAGCCTCACGCCCTTGCAGATTCCCGATGCACGTGTCGAACAACTGGGCGAGTCGCGTACCTATGAGAAGGTCATCAACAGCATCCGCCATGGCGTGATCGAGACCCGCTACGCTGTCTACCCGCAGCACAGCGGCACGGTGGTGATTCCGGCGCAGACCTTCAGCGCTACCCTGGTGGAGTCGCGTCCACCCCAGGAAAACACACTGCAGGGCACCAAGCCGGGCAAGATGATCCACGTCAGCTCTGCGGCCCTGCCGTTGACGATCAAACCCAAGCCGGACCTCTACCCCGCCGACGCTCCCTGGCTGCCGGCGCGCAGCCTGACCCTGAGCGAAGGCTGGAACCCTACGCCGGACCACGTGCAGGTCGGCGACTCTCTGACTCGCAGCCTCACCGTGCAGGCCGAGGGCTTATCCAGCGCACAGTTGCCGGCGCTGCCCAGCGCCGACGTCAACGGCCTGCGCCGCTACCCGGACCAACCGGTACTGGGCAACCAGACCAGCGACCGCGGCCTGATCGGCAGCCGTGAAGACCGCGAAGCCCTGGTGCCAACCCGCGCCGGCGAGCTGGAACTGCCGCCGGTGGAAGTGGTGTGGTGGAACACCCACGAAGATCACCTGGAACGCACCAGCCTGCCGGCGCGCACTGTGCAAGTGGCGGTCAATCCCAGCCTGGTGGTGGACGCACCCGCCACGCCGACCATCATCACTGCACCCGACGATGAGCGCCTGTGGCT
>NZ_SPKL01000009.1:52587-132814 GCF_023127755.1 Pseudomonas sp. W2Aug9
CTGAGCACACTGATCCTGGCATGCACCACGTTGCTGGGCTTCGGCCTGTGGTGGCGCGCCCGTCGGCAGCCGGCCGTACAGCGCGCCGCGCAAACCGGCCCGAGCCCGCGCACCCTGCTCGACGACCTCAAGCGCGCCACCCAGGCCAACGATCCGCAAGCCACCCGCCAGGCCCTCGATGCCTGGGCGCGTCAACAGCCGGAAACCCTGGCCGACATGGCGGCGCGGTTTGTGCCATTGTCAGATGCCCTGGATGGCTTGAACGGCGCGCTGTACAGCGAAAGCGGCCAGTACTGGCTGGGTGAAGACCTGTGGCGTGCGATCAAGGCCATCCCCGTGGCCGAACGCGAGCAGGACCCGGCGACCGACACCACCAGCTTGCCGCCGTTGTATCCCAAGTAATACCGCAAACTCATGTGGGAGGGGGCTTGCTCCCGATGGCAGAGTTTCAGTTGATACATCTTTAACTGACCCACCGCTATCGGGAGCAAGCCCCCTCCCACAGTTGCCCTGTGTCGCCTGTTCGACATCCATCTGGATGTTAGTGATTACGGCGCGGCACCTTCCATTCACGATGGGGGAATTTGTACAGATAGTTCAGGTTATCCATATCGAACCGGCCATCTTCCTTGCCGGGGCCACCAAAGAAGCTGATGCCGATATCCAGCTTGCGCAGCAGTTCGGGGCGTGACAACAACTCCAGTGCCGTGTGGTGTGCCTCTGGAGAAAATGACCTGTCGCTGGCTATCAGACCGGCCGCTTCTTTCAATTCATTGAAGTTTACGTAGCTGTCTGTCGCCCCGGCGGCGAACTCGCGAAAGTGGTCGCGGACCAGCCCTATCAGTTGCCGGTCGGTCACTCCACCGAAAGGACGCGCGTGAGGGGCGCCGGCTTGGGCCTCAGCGCTTCGCGCTTGCCAATGGCTGGACGAGGGTGAGGTTTTTTCAGGGTTCACCTGCTGAGGCATCACGTGAAAAGGACTAATAGGGGATGCATTTATTGAAACTGTCATGGTGAGTCTCTGATTCCGAAGGTTAATTAAGGCGTCCACGTGAGTGTGTGGTCCTCCCCTGCCCAACCGTTCCCCACGGCTGGCGCCCAACGCGACATGGCCCGCGCAATGGCCTGCCTGCCCCCCCAACCCCGTCAACACCCATAACCCCTGTGGGAGGGGGCTTGCTCCCGATAACGGTGGATCAGCCAATTAATCCATATCTGATTCACCGTCATCGGGGCAAGTCCTCTGCTATATCGGGTCTGGGCCACTTGCAGGCACTGTGTGCGTGTTTACAGGTAAACTCCCCTCCTTTTCATCTTCTCCACGGAGTTCGCCTTGCGTCTGTTTCACACCTCCGACTGGCACCTGGGCCAAAACCTCCACGGGCAGGAACGCGACTTCGAACATGCCTGTTTCCTTGAGTGGCTGCTGGGCCAACTGAAGGCCCAGCGCCCGGATGCGCTGTTGATCGCTGGCGATATCTTCGACACGGTCAACCCGCCGCTCAAGGCCCAGGAACGCCTGTATGACTTCATCATCAGCGCCCATGAGCAAAACCCGACGCTGACGATTGTGATGATCGCCGGCAACCATGACTCCGGCTCGCGTATCGAGCTGCCCGCGCCGTTGATGCGCCGCCTGCGCACTCATGCCCTGGGCCGGGTGTTGTGGCTCGACGATGGCCAGTTGGACGCCGAACGCCTGCTGATCCCCTTGCCGGATACCAAAGGCAAGATTGCCGCCTGGTGCCTGGCGCTGCCATTCCTGCGCCCGGCGGAAGTTACCGGTGCGCATCTGGGAGACGACTACTTGCGGGGTATCGGCCAGGTGCATGAATGGCTGATCGCCGCCGCCAATGCCAAACGCAAAAAAGGCCAGGCACTGATAGCCATCAGTCATGCGCACATGGCCGGGGGGTCGGTATCGGAAGACTCCGAGCGCAGCCTGATCATCGGCAATGCCGAGGCACTGCCGGCCAGCCTGTTCGACAAAACCGTCGGCTATGTTGCCCTCGGCCATTTGCACAAGCCGCAACAGGTCAATGGCGAAGAGCGCATTCGCTACAGCGGCTCGCCGATTCCGCTGTCGTTTTCCGAGATTGGCTACAAGCATCAGGTGCTCGACGTGACATTTCAGGGCGAACGGCTGGTGGGCGTCGAACCGCTGCTGATCCCCCGTTCAGTCAACCTGCAACGTCTGGAAGCCGCACCGCTGGCGGACATCCTCAAGCAGCTGCGCGACCTGCCGGACATCGACCTGCTGGCCGAAACCCAACGTCACCCTTGGCTGGAAGTGCGGGTACGCCTCGACGAACCACAGCCAGACCTGCGCCAGCAGATCGAAACCGCCCTGCAAGGCAAGGCCGTACGCCTGGTGCGCATCGCCGCCGAATACGCCGGCCAGCGCGGCAACAGCGAAAGCGACGATGAGCGCTTGATCGAACTCGACCAGCTCACGCCCCAGGAATTGTTCAGCCGTGCCTGGCAGGACAGCTATGGCAGCGAAGTGGATAAACAAACCCTGAAGGATTTCGCCGTGCTGCTCCAGGAAGTGCAACAGGAGGGCGAACAGCCATGAAGATCCTCGCTATCCGCCTGAAAAACCTCGCCTCCCTGGCCGGCCCGTTCGAGATCGACTTCACCGCCGAGCCCCTGGCCAGTGCGGGCCTGTTCGCTATCACCGGGCCGACCGGCGCGGGTAAAAGCACGCTGCTTGACGCATTGTGCCTGGCGTTGTTCGGCGCGGTGCCGCGCCTGGGCGATACCGGCCAGGCCAAGATGCCGGACGCCGACACCGATATCTCCATCGGCGATCCGCGCACGCTGATTCGGCGCGGCACCGGCGGCGGTTATGCCGAAGTGGATTTCGTCGGCGTCAGTGGCCGTCGCTACCGTGCGCGCTGGGAAGCCAACCGCGCCCGCGACAAGGCCAGCGGCAAGTTGCAGAACAGCCGGCAA
The DNA here is from genome assembly GCF_023127755.1 of Pseudomonas sp. W2Aug9. NCBI lineage: Bacteria > Pseudomonadati > Pseudomonadota > Gammaproteobacteria > Pseudomonadales > Pseudomonadaceae > Pseudomonas > Pseudomonas sp. W2Aug9. The sequence goes on from NZ_SPKL01000009.1 coordinate 55,543, forward strand.
AGCTTGATCGACCTGGACAGCGAGCAACTGCTGGCCAGCCAGAAAACCGAATACAAGACTCAGCTTGAGCTGGCCCTGGGCCTGAACTTCGAGCAGTTCACCCGTGCGGTGTTGCTGGCGCAAAGCGAGTTCAGCGCCTTCCTCAAGGCCAATGACAATGAGCGCAGCGAACTGCTGGAAAAGCTCACCGACACCGCGCTGTACACCCAACTGGGGCGACGTGCATTCGACAAGGCCAAGGAGGCCAGGGACGCCCACAAACAGCTGCAAGACCAGGCCACCGGCGTAGTGCCCTTGGCACCTGAAGCCCGCGCCGAACTCGATCAACAGTTGGCCGAGGCCCAGCAACAACTCAAGACCCAGCAGGCCCAGCTCAAGCAGTTGGAGTTGCAGCACACCTGGCTTAAAGAGTTGCGTGAGTGGCAAGAGCGCCAGCTCAGCGCCGTCGAACAACTGCAGCAGGCCCAGCAGCAGTGGGACAGCCAAGGCCCGCAACGCCAGGACCTCAATCGCCTGGAGCAATTGGCACCGCAACGTCATCACTTCCTGCGCCAGGCTGAACTCGGCACCCTGCTGACGCCACTCGCGGCACAGATTCAGCAACAGCTGGAGCAGCAAGTCGCCCTGCATACCCGCCAGGACCAGGCGCAACAACAGCAAGTGGCCGCCCAAGCGGCGCTGGCCGGCGCCCTGAAAAACCAGGCCGAGGCGGCTCCCCTGCTGCGCCAGGCCGTTGAAGAACAGAACACCCTCGCCCACTTGACCCGGGAACTGGCCAAGCGCAGCGAAGAAAAACAACAACAGCAAAGCGCCTGCAACGAAGGCCACGCCCTGCTCAAGGGTTTGCAAGACACGCAAACCCAAGTCGCCGAGCGCCTGCACCGCCTGGCTGCCGAGCTTGAGCACAGCACCGCCCTTGCCCCGCTGAGCGAAGCCTGGAACGCCTACCGCGACCGTCTGCAACAGCTGATGGTGATCGGCAATCGCCTCAACAAGGGCGAGGCCGAACTGCCGCAACTCGAACAGCGTGCCAGCGCCGCCGCCGATCAGTTCACCCAACAGCGCGAAGCCCTCGACCTGCTCTATCAGGAAGCCGGTGCCGAACCCCACGCGGTGGCCGAGCAAATTCAGTTGCTGGCCAGCCTGCTGCAGGATAATCGCAAGCAACAGCGTGCTTTCGAAGACCTGGCCCGCTTGTGGGACAGCCAGCAGCAACTGGATCAACAGACAGGCGCGCTGACACAACAACTCGCCGATGCCGCGCAACGCCGCGAGCGACTGAACCAGAGCGGTTTGCAAACCAAGGCCGAACTCAGCGTGGCCGAGCAAACCCTCACGGTGACCAAGCAACTGCTGGAACGTCAGCGCCTGGCCCGCAGCGCCAGCGTCGAAGAGTTGCGCGCGCAATTGCAGGATGACCAGCCCTGCCCGGTGTGCGGCAGCCACGAGCATCCGTATCACCAGCCCGAAGCCCTGTTGCAGAGCCTGGGTCGCCATGACGAGAACGAAGAAGCCACGGCGCAAAAGGCGGTCGACGACCTCAAGGAAAAACTCAATGAACTGCGCGGTGAAGTCGGTGGACTGATCGCCGAACAGAAGGAGTTCCTGCGCCAACAGGAACAGCTGGCGATACAACAGCAAGGCCTGGCACAGAGCCTGGAGGCCCATCCGCTGTACGCCTCGTTGTTCAATCAGGACGCGGCCAAACGCAGCGGCTGGCTGGCTCAGCAACTGGCCCAACTGACCCAGAGCCTCACTCAGGACGAACAACGCCAGGACGCCCTGCTCAACCTGCAACAAAACGCCGGGCGCCTTCAGCAGCAGTTGCAAGCCGCTCAGGAGGCCAGCCAGCAAACCCGGCAGTTGCTGGTGGACCAGCAACGGGAATTGGCCAAGGACCGCGAACGCCTCGACGCAGAACTCGCCACCTTCGCCACCCTGTTGCCCACCCAAACCCTGGAGGGCTTGCGCAGTGCGCCTGCGGCGACCTTCATGCAGCTCGACCAGCAGGTCAGTCAACGCCTTGAGCAGTTGGGCCATCAGCGCGATGAACTGGCCGAGCAGCAGGAGCGCCAGCAGGCCATCGAGAAACAGCAGACCCACCAGCAACATCGCCAGCAGCAGCTCGACGCGCTCACGCTGCAAGTCACCGAAGTGGCCTCACAGCAACAAGCTGTTCAAGAAAAACTCAGCGCCTTGCTGGGCGACCACGCCAGCGCCGAACACTGGCAGCAGCAACTGGAGCAGACCGTCGCGCAGTCACGCCAAAGCGAGACCGACGCCAACCACGAGCTGCACACCGTGCACACGGCCCTGGTCCAACTGGCTGCTGACCTTAAGGCCCAGCAGGACCGCCAGCACGCGCTGCAAGCGGAACAACAAGCGCTTGAAACACGCATCAATGAATGGCGCACGCTGCACCCCGATCTGGATAACCAGGGCCTGTCACGTTTATTAGCCTTCGATGAGGCTCAGATCGCGCAGCTACGCCAGGACCTGAACAGCAGCGAAAAAACTGTCGAACAAGCCAAGGTGCTGCTGCAAGAGCGCGAACAGCGCTTGGCCGAACACCAGGCCTTGCACAACGGCAATCTCGACGCCGATCAACTGGACCACACCCTGGCGGCGCTCAATCAGCGGCTGGCCGAAGGCGAGAAGCATTGCGCCGAACTGCGCGCCCGCCAAGCCGAAGATCAACGCCGCCAGGACGCCAACCAGGCCCTGGCCGAACAGATCACCAAGGCCTATGAAGAATGGCAGCGCTGGGCGCGCCTGAATGCGTTGATCGGTTCGGCCACCGGCGACACCTTCCGCAAGATCGCCCAGGCCTACAACCTCGATTTGCTGGTGCACCATGCCAACGTGCAGTTGCGCCAACTGGTGCGCCGCTACCGGCTTAAACGCGGCGGCAGTATGCTCGGGCTGTTGGTGATGGACACGGAGATGGGTGACGAATTGCGCTCGGTACACTCACTGTCCGGTGGCGAAACCTTCCTGGTGTCATTGGCGCTGGCCTTGGGCCTGGCGTCCATGGCCTCAAGCACCTTGAAGATCGAGTCGCTGTTTATCGATGAAGGTTTCGGCAGCCTCGACCCCGAGTCCCTGCAATTGGCCATGGACGCTTTGGATGGTTTGCAGGCTCAGGGCCGCAAGGTGGCGGTGATCTCTCACGTTCAGGAAATGCACGAGCGTATCCCGGTGCAAATCCAGGTCAAGCGCCAGGGCAATGGCCTGAGCACCCTGGAGGTCAAGTGAGCCAGGCGCTGCTGTATTCGTTCCGGCGCTGCCCTTATGCAATGCGGGCGCGATTGGCGCTGCGCTATTCAGGCGTGCCGGTGGACATTATCGAAGTGAGCCTGAAAGCCAAACCGACCGAGATGCTGGCGCTGTCGCCCAAGGGCACGGTGCCGGTGTTGAGCGTCGAAGGCCGAGTGATCGAAGAAAGCCTGGAGATCATGCAGTGGGCGCTGGCACAGCACGATCCCGAGGATTGGTTGTTGCAGGGTGAGCCTGCGGTATTGGCGCTGATTAGCGAGAACGATCAGGTGTTCAAACATCACTTGAATCGATACAAGTACGCCGAACGCTACCCGGAGCAACCGATGGAACATTATCGGGCCGAGGGCGAGGTGTTTTTGCGCAAGCTGGAGGGTTTGCTGACAGAGCGGGAGTATTTGCTTGCCGATCACCTGAGCCTGGCAGATGCGGCGCTGGTGCCCTTTGTAAGGCAGTTTGCCCATGTGGATCGCGAGTGGTTTGCGGGGACGCCGTACTACCGGTTGCAGGCGTGGCTTCAACGGTTTCTGGAATCACCGCTGTTTATTGCGGTGATGGCAAAAACCTGAGTCTTACTCGACTAAATGTGGGAGGAGCTTGCTCCCGATAGCGGTGGGTCAGTCACAGGTGTGCTTACTGATACTCCCTCATCGGGGCATAGGTATCTACACAACTTCTGGTATGGCGCTGTACCTGTGGGAGGGGGCTTGCTCCCGATGGCGGCCTCAGGGCCGACCAGGATGCCGGATCAAACCGAGTACATATCCGTTATTTAGGCAACGGCTACTATTGGTTCCGCTCTTACAGCGGCTCACTTTTGAAAAGCGCAAAAGTAAGCAAAACGCTCTTGCCCCACCACTCGGCACCTCGCTTAGGCTCGGTGTGCCCGTAATCCGCCATGGATTTGGGGGGCCGCCGCCACGCGCCATCCATGGCGCGGGGCGGCTAAACCGGCATCCCTGCCGGTTTACCCCCCAAATCCCTGTCGAATTCCGGCCAGCGTGGTTTGACGGGGCGCTTAAGATCAAAAGCAGATCAAGATCAAGATCAAGAGCGGCTCGCTTCGCATCGTGGTTACGCTCGGCGGTGGCTACAAAAGTTGTGTAGATACCCATGCTCATCGGGGGCAAGCCCCCTCCCACATCAGGCCTCTATTGTCTGAAGCTCAGTGCTGAGTCTTGTGATCCAGCGCTGCATAGAAATTGGCACTCTGTTGCAGGTATTTCTGGGTGTAGGCCGTGACACTGGATTTCTTGTCAGTGACTTCCACGCTGGCGCTGGCAGGCAATGCCACGGTGGCGGAAACAGCGGAAGCGGCGATGATGGAGAAGAGATTCAAGTTCATGGCGGTAACCCTTGTGTTCGTTTGGTTGAGTGGCCGGTGGAGGCCTTGGAACCAAACTTACGCCCGAGGATTGAACCTTAGAAATGCTTTGAAACAGTAGCCGCTATCAACCGAATTAATACAAAGGCTCAGGCCCCGCACTGCGGGGCCTGTGGCTTATTGACGCACCAGGAACTTGAGGTCGCTGGGGGCATCGATCGGCAATTGCTGCACGGTTTTACCCAACAGACCGGTCTTGGGGTCGCGTTCAACCACCATGATTTCATTGCTTTTCTGGTTGGCGATCAGCAGAAACTTGCCGCTCGGGTCGAGGCTGAACTCACGAGGGTGATCACCTTCGACAGAGCGACGCTGGATCTCCTTGAGGTGCGCGGTGGCCGGGTCGATGCTGAACACCAGCAACTGATTGGCCGTACCGCGGTTGCTCACGTAGAGGAACTTGCCATCGCTTGACGCATGCAGCGCCGCGCCGGCCTTGTCGGACACCGGTTGGCCAGCGGCATAGTCCAGCAGTTGGGTTTGCGTCAGCTTGCCGTCGCTGTAATCGAACACCGCGACCTGGGCGCTCATTTCGGTGGTCAGCCAGGCGTGTTTGCCGTCGGCGCTGAACAGCAAATGACGCGGGCCGCTGCCGGGTGGCAGTTGCACCGAGGCCGGGTTGGCCGGCGTCAGCGGCAATTCGTGATTGGCCTTGGGATCGTACTGGTAGACAAACACTTTGTCCGCGCCCAGGTCCTGCACATATACGTACTTGCCATCCGGTGACGACACCACGGAATGCACGTGATTGGACGCCTGGCGCTCAGGATTTACCCGGCTGGCCGGATGCCCGCTCAACTGCACCGGGGCCGACAGCTTGCCCTCGGCGCCTATCGGCAGCACCGCCAGGCTGCCGCCCGGGTCTTCGAGTACCGAATAGTTGGCAACAAACAGGTGACGCCCATCGGCGGCGACGCTGGAATGGGTCGGCTCGTTGCCCAGGCTCTGCACCTGGTTGATCAGGGTGAGCTGATGATTTTGCGGGTCGATGCTGTAACTGCTGACACGACCCACCGGGTCTTTCTGGCCTGGACCGTTCTCGTTGACCACAAACAGGTACTTCTGGTCCTTGGAAACCGTCAACCACGACGGGTTGGCCGTCTTGGCAGCCAGCACCGGCTTGCCGCTGAACTGCCCGGTGCGGCTGTCGAATTGCAGGCGGTAGATACCTTCGCTGGTGCCGGCGGTATAGCTGCCCACCAGCAGCTCATAGGTGTCAGCCGGTGCAGCCTGCACCGACATGGCACCGACACTGCCCGCCATCAGCAAGGGCCAGAATTTACGCATCATCATCGGCTACATCCTCATCGTTATTGTTGCCGGTGAAGGCGCTCATGCAGATCAAGCGGTGCTCGCCCGATTCACCGGTAAGGGTCCAGCTTTGCAGGGTGCCGTCGAACGTGGCCGCCTGCACCTGGGCCAGGCTGAACGCCCAGCGTTTTTCTGCACGGCCGTCCATGGCGGTGATCAGCAACTTCTCGTTATCGAGTTCGAAGTCAAAGGCGTGCAAGCCATCGATTTCAAGCATGTCGCTGGTTTCAAGGGTGTCCGGCAGGGTGGCAGATTCGGCAGTCATCACATCAGTCGTTCAGAGGAAAGACCTCATGATAGGCCAAATTGTTGCATCGGCCTAAACGCTGCGTTCAACCATCGGGGGCGTTCACATGCCGCCATAATTACTCCCCCCTACGTCGGCCTGCGCATTATCAGCTTTTGCCGCTGATACAGCGTTGCCGGAAACAGCTGATTACTCATTGTTCATTTGACGGTTAAGCACCGGTCGTTAATTTTCGCTCGCCTGTTCGCTTTAGGCGTTCAGGGTCAAATCGCTACGCCGAGCAAGATCTCAACGACAAGGAAGCTACACGATGATCCATGGAAACCACCCTCCAAGACTTTCCGACTACACCTTGAGCCCCGTACCGCTCCCCCCCGTTACCCACAAGTCGGGGAAAGTGCTCGAAATACCCCCTGGCAGCCACTCCGAGGCGTCGCTCCAAACGGACCACGATCAATCACTGCGCAGATCCCGGCGCGATACCAGCGTCCATTACGAAACATCGCCGGGGTCGTCATCGCTCAGATCCGGCTTGAGCTTTGTGCCGCTAAGCCCAACGCCGACCGCTACGGTCTCAACGCCGCAGCCCGCTGCCGACATCACAGCCAATACGGTTGCACACCAGTTCGCTGGCCGGCCCACGTTGCGCTCAGTGGTGTCGAACCTGCTCAGCGACGCCATCAAAAACCTGTATCCCACCCTGGCGTTTGACCCTCGATACACAGCGTTGGCCGAACCCATTTCCAACAATCCCCCCCAGTACTGCTTGACCCCTTTGCTGGACGTAGCACTCAAGCACCTGACCCGCGACGGCGAGCTGGACTTTACCGATAAACACTCACTGGCCTGCACGCTGATTGATCAAGCCACGGGCCATATGCTCAAACCGGGGCCCTTGGCGGGAGCGCTGGTGCCGGGCATCGATATGCAAGCCATCGAATTGATCATCCGCAGCCTGCGAACCACTCTCAAAAGCGGTTTCGAACAAGCGCTGGTTCGCCACTTCAACGGCAACGCCTATAACACCCAGGACATCCCCAATCTTGAGACAAACCGTTGGCTATGGCTGAGCGACACACTCAGGGACACCCTGCGAACCGCCGCATTGAAACAACCCGGGCTCACCGACACGCAACGCGAGACTCTCGATCAGCTCGCCACCTACCCGGATCAAGTGCACCGCCAAGCCGCAAAAGGCAACGCAGCGGCCAAGGTATTTATCCTCGACACCACCGTAAGCCATGGCGCCAGCAATTCAGCTCAACTGAGCCCGGATCTGTTGATCACACGAGAAGTCGACGGCCGTACGCAAGTGCTGCATACAACCCCCGCTGGAGTCGTCACACCGTATGACTCATTGCAAGCATTCGGCGAAGCCTGGGGGAGAAACCTGGAGAAAGTGTTTGTTTTCGACAGCCTGAATTGGAAGCGCCAGGAAATCGATACAAACATTTTTGATACACAAGCGGCGCTCATCCTCAATGCCATGGTGGAAAACGTCGCATCCATTGAGCTCCCAACGTCGGGCACGCCTGATCAACTGGAGCAGGCCTTCTTCCGTGCAAGCGACCCGAGCCCCTGGTTCACCGGAGCCTATGCTGCAAATGCGGCCGAGCTTGGGCGGCTGCGCGATAATTTGCCAGGCTGGCTCAAAAACGCCAGCGAAGCAGATCGTGACACTTACCGGCGTCACTCGTTGGCACTGGCCAGCAGCGTACAACGTAACAACGGCCGGACGTTTCTCGACGGCATTCCCGATATCCGCACCTACGCCCAGCAGCAACTGGACGAGCAATTGTCCGGTAAGGGCTACACGGCAAAGGATGTGGAGGTGGTGTTCAAGGTCGCCGTGGGTAATCTGGGCAGCGGCTACATCGAGCGGGTGAAGATGAGCCTGGTGGATATGGCTCTGAACAATCTCGCCGGCTTGCCCAAGGGCGAGATGGAAGTCCATCTGCGTGGGCAACCGAGCAGCGACCCGCAAATGCCGCAGATGCTCAAGAACCTGATCAGCAGCGTGGATATCGGTCGCCACTACCCACAACTGCTCAATCGCGAACTGCTCAGCGAGACCCAGCAATCCCGGGACCGGGCAGCGCGTTTTGTCGAGCAGGTACCGATCCAGCTCGCCATGCAGGCGCTGGAGCTCAAGCTCAAGGGCGAAGCCAGCATGAGCGCCCAGGGTTACCGCTTTATTGAAGCACTCACCCAGCCCGGTGCGGGCAGCAAACAGGTGGACGGACAGGAGATTACCGTGCGCCCCCTGGCATTTGTGCGCAAACCAGGGGCAACGCCAGACGTTGTCGACAACATGTTCATCATCGAACCAGTGGCCGGTACCAGCGGCCCACATATTCTCTATCGTGCGCAACTGAAGCCCGCGTTGCTGGAGTTTGCAAGCCGCGACGCGCTGCTGGAAGCCATCCGCCAGCCGGGTGCGTTGCAAGACAGCGTGCTGGCCTGGTTGAAGGATGACAAGGTCAGAGCGGTGTATGGCAATGGCGGTTTTCGCACCCCCAATATTGCACGCTTCACCGTATTCAATGAGTTCGACCCACCCACCACGCCCAAGCCCACCACCCTCGCCGTCGACGGCTATGCTGAGGCCACCACGCTACGCCAGGACCAGCTCAACGGTGGTCTGTTCACGCATTGGTTCCGATCCAACGCCAACAGCCTCGTCACCCTGGCGGAAGGCCAATCCACCTCCGACGCTGAAAGCCGCTGGGCCTCGCACAAGGAACTCGGTTGGCTGCTGTTCAACACGTTGCTGCCGGTATTGCGCGGGCCGGGGGCTATGGCGGGCTGGTTACTGCAATTGGCCAACAGCGAAGAGGACATCAAGCGGCTCTCCACACCAAGCGACCCGGACCCGACTTCGGCGGTGATCGACCTGCTGATCAATTTGGGCATGACGCTGACCCATGCTCCGACCGGCGAACCTGGCAAACCAGCGCAGTCCTTTGAACACTTCGAGCAGGACGCCCATTCCGACAGCCGCGGTCCGCGCCCTCGCGACAGCAATCAGCCGATAGTACGCCAGGCTGTGATCCGTCAGGACCCGACACCTCCCTCCTCCGGCAATTTTGGCGGCAACGGTATGGCCATCGATATCCGCTTATCCAGCCCGCGTGGATTGACGCCAAGCCTGCTTGCACACATAGACTCGTTCAAAGTAACGGCTCCGACCGCCCCTGGATTGCCCATCGCCGAAGGCATCAAAAAAGGTCTGTACCAAGTGAACGATAAGCTGTATGCCAACATCGACAATCACTGGTATCGCGTAGCGACCGACCTGGATGGCCCGTACGTTATTGATGAACAGAACAAGGCACGTACGGCACCGCCAATACAACGCGATGCCCAGGGTCGTTGGCATTTTGACGTGGCACCCAAGCTCAAGGGAGGCATGCCAAAAAACGAGAGCCCGCAGGATATGGTCAAAAAAAACCTGCTAGCGCAGAAGCAAGCAAAGGCGAACTTTCAGCGCAGCACGCGGGAATTGACCAAAGTGGTAGAAGCCCATACAAGCGCACTCAAAGAAATCCAAACCAGCCTCTCCGACTACGAGACCGCTCGAAAAAAACTCAAGACGCTTCGCAACCTATCCAGGAGTGAGGGTTCGGCACAGCGATTTCTTGCGCCCTATCTAGAACAGTACGAGGCCTCCGAGCGGCTCAAGAGCAACCTGGACCAGCAACTTCAGGCGCTCAAGCCGCTGACACAAACCCTAAAGGTGGCTGGCGAAAAAGCCATTGAAATCATTGCACCCAAAAAATTCGGCGGGGTCGACGACCTGTCCAAATTCAAAGAGGACCGCTCAGAGGTGTACGAAAAAGTCCTGCACGCCCTGACTGAAATAGATGACGTTTACACGAAGCTGGCCAACGACGCCCGCCACGTTGGAGTGAACGGCGCCTCGCTGGAGGAGTTGATACGGCAGTCCAATAACGACTCCGAGATCGCTTACGATGAATTGATGGAAGTGTCCGAAATGGCCTATCACGCTACTGAAAACCTATTGGCGTCGAAGCAGGCGGTCAGTGACACATTTGATCAGTGGAAGAACGACTCCCCCTTCGGTAATAAAAAAGCCGAGGAGTACATCAAAGAGCGTTACACCTCCCCTCCCGCCGCCAGAATACTGACATCAAAACTGAATAGGATGTCGTTCCTCAAATTACTAACCACGACATGGTCTGCCCGCAGCGCAGGGGCAACTGACCACCTGCAGATGAAGCGTTTCCTGGCAGAATCCCTGAAAACCGAAATAGTCGCTTTTAATGATCTGCACCAATACACCGGCTACACCTTGAGCGAACGCAATGCCGCGCTGACTACCATTATCACTAAATACAAACAGGTATTGAGCGACAGCCTCCTTATGCAGGAGGAGCACCCAGAGCTCTTTCGGGCGCAATACCACCAGCGTTTCACCGAGGTACTCAATAAGCTCATCGCCGAAGCGGAAGCCGAGTTGGTCCAGGTCGTCGAAGAAGAGCAGTTTCTAATTCCAAAAGCGCCCCCACGCAGCGACCAACGGGCCAAACCGAGTAATCAACGCGTATTCAAGACTGAAGACAATGAGACCTTGATCGGCACCCTGCGCGCTCCGGAACCGGGCCAGACCTTTGACATTGTCGATGTGATAGACCCACAAAGCGGCCAACCCGTGGCGAGTTACAGCGAACACGCGAATGATCGTGGGTGGGTGAAGATCATCCGTGGGCAGCCCACACCTCCCCGCCTTGCCTCCCCCCCGAGGTCCCTGGCGAACTATAAGAGCGAGGCACAAAAGCTGATGAGTGACGCGGCGAAAGAGGAGCAGTCAATTCTTTTCCAGAAACGCAAACTTAACGATCCGGCGCGGCGCGATACTGTTACCCCCAAGGATTGGAACGATATGCTAGAACCGCTGGCCAATAAACTCAGGGAGACAGCGGATCAAGCCGAAGCCAGCCATAGAGCCAGACCGGAAACCGCCGACTTAGTTGCACAATGGAGGGCCGCCGCAGATGAGCTGCTGCAAAAGGCCCGTCAACACGCCGCAGACGGCTTTCTGGTTCAGCCGCCGACAGCGGAAAATGTCGACTTCTTGTGGACCCATCGCTTTGTCGATATCAACCTGGTAAAGCGGGACTTCCAATTAAAGCCAAACGACTTTCTCACCGAGTACCAAGTTCGCAAAAAAGGCGAAGTCGAACCGTTGTGGTATGCCCACTTCCACTATCCGCAGAAAGGCTGGAAGCGAGCCGACCACAACGCTGCGCATCTGAAAATCCCATCCCAACGCTACAAGACCCAAAAGGACTTGATTAGAGAAGCAGGAAACAATGGCGTCGTGGAGAAAATAACCAAAGCCAGTATTACAGCCCCGCTGGACCAGAAGCTCTTTCTGGAGCTGTGAGGCTGATCAACTGACGCTCTGCAAAAAGCCGCACAGTGCGGCTTTTTGCATTGGCTTAATGCGCAAACAACGAATTGCCCTTCTGCCCCGCCAGTTTCTCAGGCTTGATCAGGAACCGCGCGAGTGCGGGTAGTAGCCACAACGCGCCGAACATGTTCCACAACAACATGAAGGTCAGCATCAAGCCCATGTCGGCCTGGAACTTGATGGCCGAAAAGATCCAGGTACACACACCAATGGCCAGGCACAGGCCGGTGAACAGCACAGCTTTACCGGTGGACTTCAACGTCTGGTAGTACGCCTCTTGCAGCGGCAAACCTGCACGCAGGAAACTTTCCAGACGGCTGTAGATGTAGATACCGTAGTCCACGCCAATCCCCACACCAAGGGCCACCACCGGCAAGGTCGCAACCTTGACGCCAATACCCATGAACGCCATCAGCGCGTTACCCAGCACCGAGGTCAGCACCAGCGGCAGCACAATGCACAAAGTCGCCGCCCAGGACCGGAAGGTGATCATGCACATGGTCGCCACACACAGGTACACCAGGATCAGGATGATCAGTTCCGACTCCTTGATCACTTCGTTGGTGGCGGCTTCGATCCCTGCGTTACCAGCAGCGAGGATGAACTCCAGGCCGTCCTTGTTGTTTTCCTTGGCGAAGTCCTGCACAGCGTGCACCGCACGGTCGAGGGTTTCGGCCTTGTGATCGTTGAGGAACACCAGCACCGGCGCCAGGGAACAGTTGTTGTTGTACAGGCCATCGGCACGGGCGATGGAGTTGTTCAGTACGTCAGGGTTACGCGACAGGGTTTCCCATTTCAGGTTGCCCTCGTTCATGCCTTTGATCATTTGTTTGGATACGGTCACCAACGAGATCGCCGACTGCACACCCTCGGTGTTCTGCATCTTCCACATCAACTGGTCGATGGGCGCCATGGCTTCATAGCGCGAGCAGCCTTCGGCACGGGTCTTGACCATCACTACCAGCACGTCGGAGCTGGTGGAGTAGTTGCTGATGATGAAGTTGTTATCTTTGTTGTAGCGCGAGTCCGGGCGCAGTTCCGGTGCGCCTTGGTCGAGGTCGCCGATCTTCAGGTTCTGGCTGTACCACAGGCCGCCGCCAAAGGCGACCAAGGCCAGGAAAATCGAGACCGGCGCGACTTTCGGGCTGGCGAATTTGGACAGCAGGCGCCAGAACGCATGTTCGCGGTTCGCGTCTTTCTTGCTCTTGGCGATGGCGCGCTTGCTTATCCCTACATAGGAAATCGCTACCGGCAATAGGATCAGGTTGGTGAACACGATCACCGCCACGCCGATCGACGCGCCGATGGCCAGTTCACGGATCACGCCGATATCAATGATCAGCAGGGTAATAAAGCCGACCGCATCCGCGAGAATCGCGATCATTCCCGGCAGGAACAGTTGCCGGAAGGTACGGCGCGCAGCCGTCAGGGCGTTGTCGGCCTCACCGGACTGCAGGGCGATACCGTTGATCTTCTGTACGCCGTGGGAAATACCGATGGCGAAGATCAGGAACGGTACCAGCATCGAGTAGGGATCCAGCCCGAAACCGGCGGCATGCATCAGGCCCAACTGCCATACCACCGCCACCAATGTGGTGCTCAACACCGCGATGGTGCTGCGCAGGCAGTTGGTGAACCACAGCAACAGGATCAGGGTGATGCCAAAGGCCACGCCAAAGAACAGCACCACCATGATCAGGCCGTCAATCAGGTCTCCGACTTTCTTGGCAAAGCCGACAATGTGGATTTTTACATTAGGGTTTTGCGCCTCGAACTTGTTGCGGATCTTGTCCTCAAGCTCGTGGGAAAACTTCTGGTAGTCCAGGGCCAGTAGCTTGCCCTGGTCCTGCGGGTCCGGGTAGGACTCCAGCAACGGGATATCGACAATGCTCGACTTGAAATCGTTAGCCACCAAACGCCCGACCTGGCCGGACTTGAGCACGTTGTTGCGCAGTTGGTCGAGGCTTTGCGGCGAGCCGTTGTAGCTCTGCGGGATCACTTCACCGCCGGCAAAGCCTTCTTCGGTCACTTCGGTCCAGCGCACGCTGGGGCTCCACAGCGACTTGAGGCCCGAACGATCGACGCCAGAGATGTAGAACACCTCGTCATTGATCTGACGCAGGGTCTCCATATAGTCCTTGGTGAAGATATCCCCATCCTTGGCCTCCACCGAAATGCGCACGGTGTTGCCCAGGTTGGCCAGGTCGTTGCGGTGCTCCATCATCTTTTCGATGAAGGGGTGCTTGAGGGGGATCATCTTTTCAAAGCTGGTAGACGGGCGAATCAACGTCGCCTGCCAGAACAGGAAAATACTCACCAGCAGGCAGATGACGATCACCGCCGGGCGATTGTTAAAAATCAGGCGCTCAAGAAAGGTCGCTTTATCGTTGTGATGACTGCTCATGCGTTCCCCGCCCTTCTTATTGTTTTACGAGTTCGGCGCCGGCTGGCGTGGCGACACGAACGCCACCCTGCCCCACCAGAATCAAGTTGCCATTGCCTGCGGCTGTGACTGCCGAGAGTGAAATCCGGTCCGGGCGATTGAACACGCTGAACGTCTGGCCGTCGTCATGGCTGACCACCACGCTGCCACCGTTGCCGACGACGACGATGGCGCCATCATCAAGCAAGGTGGCGCCAGACAGGCCGAACTCAAGCGCACCGCGTGTGGCATTGAGTTCGACCTGTTCCCAGGTGCTGCCGAAATCCGTGGAGCGGTAGAGATTGCCGCGCAAGCCATAAGCCAGCAGGGTCTGCGGCTGCGCCGTACTGATCACGCCAAACAACGAGCCCTCGTAGGGGCCTTCGAGTTTCTCCCAGGTTTGGCCATCGTCGCTGGAGCGGAACATGCTGCCCTGTTCGCCGACGATAAACAGGCCGGCGTCCTTGATCCGGGCGATGGCGTTGAGGTGAAACTGTTCTTCGTTATCGAGGCGGTCACTGACGTCGGCCCAGGTGGTGCCGCCGTCGGTGGTTTCAATCAACGCACCGTAGGCGCCGACGGCCAGTCCGTGCTTGGCATCGTTGAACCACACATCGAGCAACGGCGCTTCGCGCTTGAGGTCTTCATATTGCTGGGTCCACGTGGCGCCGCCATCGGAACTGGCAAGAATTTGCGCATCATGGCCGACAGCCCAGCCCTGTTGGTCATCGACGAAAAACACCGCCGTGAGCAGTTGCCGGGTGGGAACTTTGGCTTGGGTCCAGGTGTTGCCCTGGTCATCGGAATACAGGATATGCCCACGATCACCGACCGCCACCAGCCGCTTGCCGGCGTGAACCACATCGATCATCAAGCCTTTGGCGGCCTTGGGGGATTGAATCGCAAATACCGCGGCGGCGGAGGTATCGCTGGCGGCCAGTACGGGCGTAGACAACACCGCACCGGCAAGCAGCGAGAGCGCTGTGGCCAGCAACGCAACCCTGCGTGCGGCGCGTGGGCGGCAAACAACCCAACCCATGACAGGCTCACTCATAGACCTTTCTCCCATTTATTATTGTTAGGTCGGCTTATCTTCCAGGACGTTGAAACCTGCAATCTAGAGCGCCTGGAGTCAGCACGGGCCATCCTATCGGGCTTTGGAATCGTCTGACAATCGGCGCTACGTTATCTTTTGTTAACTGGCGGCGTTTGGCTACGGCTGAATAGGTTCATATCAACTGAAGTGATGAGTGAATTTTTATTCCAACTATTGATCTTTGCGAATTTTTATTCCATTAATGCCATCCCTGAAAACAATAATCAAAGGACCACGGCTATGCGTGAACTCGGAATCGGCTTGATCGGCACAGGCTTCATGGGCCGTGCCCACGCGTTAGCGTTCAATAACGCGCGCACAGTGTTCGAGTTGCCGGTACAGCTAAAGCTTGCTGCCCTGGCCGATGCCGACACCGAGCGAGCCCAACGCTGCGCCACGGCCTGGGGGTTTGACCAGGCCCATGGTGATTGGCAGGCGCTGATCGAGGACCCTAAGGTCGATGTCGTGGCCATCACCACCCCCAACCACCTGCACTACCCCATGGCCATGGCCGCGATTGCGGCGGGCAAAGCGGTGTATTGCGAGAAACCCCTGGCCATCAGCCTGGAGCAAGCCGATGCCATGCGCCGTGCAGCCAGCAACGCCGGGGTGGTGACGCGAGTGGGCTACAACTACCAGAACAACCCGATGATCGTGTTGGCGCGCCAGATGCTAGCCCGGGGTGAGCTGGGCCAGATCATCAGCTTCCAGGGTGAGTTCAGCGAAGACTTCATGGCCGATCCGGTCTCGCCGTGGTCGTGGCGTTGCGAAGTGGGACACGCCGGTGGTGCTCTGGCTGACCTGGGCAGCCATTTGCTGTCGATGGCGCGTTACCTGGTGGGCGATGTGGTCAGTGTGTGTGCCGATACCCAGACCGTGCATGCTCAGCGCCCCGCTACCCAAGGCAGCACTGATTTGAAATCCATCGCAGTGGATGACCAGGTGCACGCCCTGCTGCGCTTCGCCAACGGTGCGCGCGGCACGGTGAGCAGCAGCTGGCTCAAGCACGGCTACAAAAACCACCTGTGCTTTGAGATAAGCGGGACCAAAGGCACCTTGGCGTTCGATCAGGAGCGCTTGAATGAACTGCGCCTGCACCGCGTCGGCCAGGACGGCTTTCAACGCGTGTTGGCAGGCCCTGCGCTGCCCGGCTATGCGGCGTTCAGCCCGGCGGCGGGGCATCAGTTGGGCTACAACGAGTTGAAGACGCTGGAGGTGCAGGAGTTGATCATGGCGCTTGCGGGGCAAGGTGCGGATGGCACGGACTTTGATGCTGCATGGGAGGTGGAGCGGTTGGCGACAGCGATTCGCGTGGCGGCCCTCGAAGAACGTTGGGTCAAGGTCAGCGCACTTTAATCAATCACGGTGCAAATGATCAATCACGTCGCCCTGTCTACGGGCGACGTCACTCATTGTTGCATGTTCTAGGCACGCACTCATTGCTTGTTTTCTAAATAACGAAAATATGAGCGCACGAGCCATTCAACGCCCGCTCCATCTGACAAGATAACCCTCGCCCTTCGCTTAACTATCTTGGCACCTCCCCCACAAAGTAATTATTCCGACAACACCTAGCACACTAGCAACATGATCACAGTTACCTAACAACACAATCATATATCGAAATACTGTACCCCTAGAGCAGCCTCCCAAAAGCGTCTAACTTACCCCCGCCTTCAACATCAATTGCAAGCATGGCCAGCAACTAATACCCACTTACTCAAGGGTCTCAATCATGTCGTCGATTCGCGCTTACTGCCCGCCCGCAAAATCGTTCTCTGTGACAACCGAAACTTGCAACTTATCCGCTAGCAACTCACTCTCTTCCGATCCTCCCAATGAAGTTGCTAAAAGTCTCACTCGCAGCAACTATAAAATACAAGATCGCAATGGTGACGGACAACTCACTGTGTCCTATGCATTTACCGAATTCAGCGAGACCAAAAAGAGAGCATTCAGGCAGGCACTTCGGTCTTGGGAAGATGTTATAAAAGTCAATTTTGTCGAAAATGGCAAAAATGCTGACACTCACCTGTCAGTTCGGGAAGTCTCAGGTGGGGGCGGTGACGCTACGTTGCCAAATGCTCACGGCGCTCAGGACGTAAACATCGGAAAAAATGAAGGGGCTGGGCTGCATGCGGCAATGGTCCACGAGATCGGGCACACCTTGGGACTTGAGCATCCGGATCTTGACCTGCCTCAAAGCAGCGACGTCTATAGCACTATGAGTTATAAATTCAGCTTGTTTCGCCCCAATGGAAATAATAAAAACTCGTTCGTATCGGACTCTTCCCAAACCCCGATGATGCACGATATTGCCGGCGCTCATCTGCAATACAAGGCCAACGACGAAACCCGTAAAGGCAATACGACCTACGGTTTCAACTCCAACACAGAGCGCGACCACTACACGTTGACCTCCCCCAACGACTTGCCGTTCTTTTGTGTCTGGGATAACGGCGGTGAAGACACTCTGGATTTTTCCGGTTTCAAAAAAAATCAAAGGATCAACTTGAACGCGGGAACACTCTCGGATGTCGGCGGCCGTGAGGGTAATGTATCAATTGCCAAGGGCGTTTATTGAAAATGCCATTGGCGGCTCGGGGCACGATGTGCTGATCGGCAATAATGCCAACAACCGCATGAGGGGAGGTGCTGGCGGCGACACGCTGACCGGTGGAGGTGGCGCAGATACTTTTGTATATAACAGTGTCAGCGACTCACCTGGTGAAAACCCCGATACACTCACAGACTTCACAAGTGGCATCGACAAGATTGACCTGACAACCATGTTGAAAGATGCGGGCATCCAGAAACCCAAGCTTGTTGACTGGCACACGGGGAAGAAAGGTGAACTGACGCTGGACTACGATGAGAGTATCAAGCGCTACAGGCTGATCATGAATGTAACTGGCGACCCCTATTCCATGCTGGTGATTCTGAGTGAAAAGCCCATAAAGCCCACAGATATTTTGACGAATGCCACCCCAGTGGTGCCACCTGAATCAAAACTTACACGCCCTTCCGTTCCCACTCCGGTACCCACGACGCCACCCCCGGTTACGCCTCCACTTGCGCAATCCACAGCCGCCGACACTGTCTACGGCTTCAACTCCAACACGGGCAAGCCCGAAACCAGCCTTACGTCTCCCACCGACAGGCCCGGTTTCAGCGTGCACGACAAACAAGGCAATGACACGCTGGACTTCTCTGGCTTCGCGCAAAACCAGCGAATCAACCTGGCCCCGGATTCACGCTCCAGCGTGGGTGGTTTGACTAACAACGTGCACATCAGCGCCCAAACCCTTATCGAAAACGCCAAAGGCGGCACAGGCAACGATCGTATTACCGGAAACAGTGCGGACAACGTCCTGACTGGAGGTGGCGGAGCCGACATACTGACCGGCAACGGTGGCTCCAACACGTTTACTTATCATGCCGCCGGCGACTCCCCGCGCAACAACGCTGACTTGCTTATGGACTTCACCACAGGCCAAGACAAAATCGACTTGAGCAGCCTGAGCGAAAATTCGCAAGTCCAACTCAACTACGTCAGTCAGTACAGCGGACAACCGGGCGATACCATCCTGACATTCAACCCAAAAACCAATAGGTACTTCCTCGGTGTCGATTTGACGGGAAATGGCAAGACTGATTTCTTGATCAAAAGCATCCGACCGATCCACAGCCAGGATGTCATTGGTCTCAATTTCCCCGACGATGGTTACCTCTGACGATTGGCCAGCCCCGGTAAACCGAGTCAGCGCAATGCGCGCCGCAGTACCTTGCCAACCGTCGTCTTGGGCAGCTCGGTACTGCGGAACTCCACATACCGGGGCACCTTGTACCCCGTCAGGTATCCCCGGCAATGCGCAAGAATCTGCTCCTGGGTCAGGGCCGGATCCTTGCGCACCACGATGATCTTGACCTTCTCCCCACTCACGGCATCTTCCACACCGATCGCCGCCACTTCCGCGACACCCGGGTGCATCGCCACCACATCCTCGATTTCATTGGGGTACACATTGAAACCCGAGACCAGGATCATGTCCTTCTTGCGGTCCACCAGGCGAATATAGCCGCGCGCGTCCATCACCCCGATATCACCGGTGGACAACCAACCGTCGGCATCCAATACCTCAGCGGTTTCCTTGGGCCGCTTCCAGTAGCCCTGCATCACTTGCGGGCCGCGTACTTGCAGCTCGCCTTGCTCGCCGATGTCAGCCAGCTCGCCGTCTTCGCGCATGAAACGCACCCAGGTCGACGGCAACGGCACGCCGATGCTGCCGGTAAATTCCATCTCGCGCATACGCGAAATATCGATAGGGCTGATGCTCACCACGGGCGAACACTCGGTCAGCCCGTAGCCTTCGATGATCGGCAGCCCGGTCACCTCCTTCCAGCGCTTGGCCACCGCGGTGTGGGTGGCCATACCGCCGGCGATCACCAGGCGCAGGTCGGAAAAATCCCGCGAGCAGAATTCCTTGTTCTCCAGCAAGCCATTAAACAGCGTGTTAACCCCGGCAATCCCGTTGAAGCGCTCTTTGCGCAGGATCATCTGCACCCGCTTCACGTCCCGCGGGTTGGCGATGAGGATATTGCGCCCACCCAGGCACATGAACATCAGGCAATTCACGGTCAGCGAAAAGATGTGGTAAAGCGGCAGCAGGGTCACATTGGTTTCCTGCTTGTGCTGGTCCAGTTGGTCGCCGACCCAGGCCTTGGCTTGCAGCAGGTTGGCAATGATATTGCGATGGCTGAGCATTACCCCCTTGGCATCGCCGGTAGTGCCGCCGGTGTACTGCAGGAAGGCCAGCTCATCGCGATCCAGCGCAACCGGCAAGTGGTGCAGCCCCCTGCCCTGTTCAAGCACCTGATTGAAGCGCAGCGCACCGGGCAGCTTGAAAGCCGGCACCTGCTTCTGCACGCGGCGCAGGATAAAGTTCATCGCCGCGCCCTTGAAGGTCCCCAGCAAATCACCGATAGCCGCGAGCACCACGCGCTTGACGCTGCTGCCGGCCATGGCTTTTTCCAGGGTGTGGGCGAAGTTCTCGAAGATCACCACGGTTTCGGCGCCGCTGTCCTTAAGCAAGTGCTTGAGTTCATGGGCGGTGTACAACGGGTTGACGTTGACCACCACGGCACCGGCCAGGATCGTGCCCAACAGGCAGATCGGGTATTGCAAGCAGTTGGGCATCATCAGCGCCACGCGGTCGCCCTTCTTTACGCCCTGGCCCTGTAACCAAGCGGCAAAGGCGATGCCCTGAACCCGCCAGTCGGCGTAGGTCATTTCGGTGCCGATGCTGACGTAGGCCACCCGCTCGCTGAATTTTTCCAGATGCTCCAGGAACACTTCACGCAGCGACGGATACTCCTCGATCCCGGCCTCGATATCGGCTGGAACGCCGGGCAGGTAAGTGTTCAACCAGATACGTTCGGTGTGTTCCAGGCTGATAGCGTTCATGGCAGTGTCCTTATTGTTGTTTTTAAAAGCGTTACTTTTCGACGATGGCGGTGATGCCCAATCCACCCGCCGCACAGATCGAGATCAGGCCGCGGCCACCACCGCGTTCATGGATCGCCTTGGCCAGCGCCGCCAATTGCCGACCGCCAGTGGCCGCGAACGGATGGCCGCAGCCCAGTGAGCCACCGTTGACGTTCATCTTGCTGCGCTCGATGGTGCCCAAGGGCGTCTCAAGGCCGAGCCGCTCGCGGCAATATTCAGGGTCTTCCCACGCTTTGAGCGTACACAGCACCTGGGCGGCAAACGCTTCGTGTATCTCGAATAAATCAAAGTCGGCAAAACTCAAGCCTTCCCGTTGCAACATGCGCGGCACGGCGTAGGCCGGTGCCATCAGCAGGCCCTCGGTGCCGTCGACAAAATTTACCGCCGCCGTCTCACCCGTGCGCAAGTAGGCCAGCACCGGCCAGCCATTGGCAGTGGCCCATTCTTCACTGGCAAGCAGCACCACCGAAGCGCCATCGGTCAAGGGCGTGGAGTTGCCGGCAGTGAGGGTGCCGTTCTGGCGGTCGAATACCGGCGACATGCCCGCCAGTTTCTCCAGGCTGATATCGGCACGCAGGTTATTGTCGCGGGCCAGGCCGCGATGGGGGCTGATCAGGTCGTTGAAAAAACCACGGTTGTAGGCCGCGTCCAATCGTTGATGGCTGGTAAGGGTCAACTCGTCCTGGGCCAGGCGCTTGATCTGCCAGCGCTTGGCCATTTCTTCGCAGTGCTCGCCCATGGACAGCCCCGTACGCGGCTCGCCATTGCGCGGCAGCAGCGGCTTGAACAACATCGACGGGCGCACGTTGAGGAGTTGCTTGAGCTTGTCGCCCATGCCCTTGGCGCGATTGGCCGCAAGCAAGGTATGGCGCAAGGATTCGTTGATACCAATAGGCGCGTCGGAGGTGGTGTCGGCGCCACCGGCAATGCCGACTTCGATCTGGCCCAGAGCGATTTTATTCGCCACCAGCAGCGCAGCTTCAAGCCCGGTGCCGCAGGCTTGCTGCACATCATAGGCCGGGGTTTGCGGCGACAGTGTGGTGGACAACAGCGCTTCACGGGCCAGGTTGAAATCCCGCGAATGCTTGATCACTGCCCCGGCGGCAAATTCGCCCAGGCGTTGGCCATGCAGGTTGTAACGGTCGACCAGGCCCTGGAGAGCGGCGACCAGCAGATCCTGGTTGCTGTGATGGGCATACACCGTGTTGGAGCGAGCAAACGGAATGCGATTGCCGCCGATAATCGCCACGCGGCGAGTTGGCGCCGGGTTGAAGCTGTAGTCACTCATCACTGGTTCTCTTTCCAAATAAACAGCCCGCGCATATGGGGTTTGTCCCCGGCGAAATTGCGCACTTCGAACTCACGGCGTGGGCCAGTCACCGGGTGGCTCCACAGGGCGACCTGGCCTGGCAGGAAAATCGGCAACTTGAAATCGCAATGCGCTTGCGCCTGCTCCAGGCCACCGGGCGGTTGTTGCGCCGCCAATGCACGGCCCAGCGTCCACATGCCATGGGCGATGGCACGGCGAAAACCAAAAAGCCTGGCCCCAATGACCGAGGTGTGAATCGGATTGAAATCCCCCGAAACCTTGGCAAAGCGTCGCCCCAGGTCGGCGGGAAGCACCCAGCGCTGGGTGCGCAGCAAGCCTTCCTCCTGCAATGGCAATGGGTCATTCCATGGCTCACCCACGGGGTTGTTGACGTTACGGCGCAGGTACAGGCTGTCGCTTTCCCACACCAGCGCGCCCGCACTGAAGGCACGGGTGGCGATGCTCAATGCCTGCCCCTTGGGATGCGCGACCCAGCGCTCGCAGTACACCTCCACGCGCAACGCCTGGCCCTGGTGCAGGCGCTGGTGCTGACGAATACGATTGGCCAGATGCACCATGCCGCTGGCCGGGTACGGAAAGCTTGGCCGGGTCAGCAGCATCAAGTGCAAGGGGAAGGCCAATACATGGGGGTAGGACAGCGGCACGCCCTGTTCGGGACGAAAGCCACAGGCCCGTGCGTAAGCGGCGATACCCGCGGGGGAAAGCGCCACTGCAGAGCGCACCAGGCACGCCGTGGGTAACAGCGGCGCACCGTCGAGCTTGGGCTTGCGCATAGCGCGCATACCGTCGAGCAGCAGCTGCGTGCGCGACGGCGGCGGGTCGATAATCTGCGTCACATAGTCCATCGCTTCAGGCTCCCAACAGGCTTTGGCCACACACTCGCACGACCTGGCCATTCACTCCGCCCGACGCAGGATGAGCCAGCCAGGCGATAGTCTCGGCCACATCAATGGGCTGCCCGCCCTGAGACAATGAATTCATGCGCCGCCCCGCCTCACGGATCATCAACGGGATCTTCGCGGTCATCTGGGTCTCGATAAAGCCGGGCGCCACCGCATTCACTGTGACCTGCCGGGCCGCCGCACGCGGTGCCAGACCTTGCACCAGGCCAATCACGCCCGCCTTGGAGGTGGCATAGTTGCTTTGCCCCAGGTTGCCGGCAATCCCTGAGATCGACGACACGCAGATGATGCGCCCACCGGCGTTGATGCCCTGGTTGTCGAGCAAGGCTTCACTGAGCTGCAACGGTGCCTGCAGGTTGACCGCCATCACGCTGCGCCAGGCGGCTTCGGTCATCTTGGCGATGGTCTTGTCACGGGTGATCCCGGCGTTGTGCACCACCACATCAAAGCCACCGTATTGGCTGACATGGGCTTGCAACAGCGCGGCGGTGTCGGCGGCGGTGATGTCCAGGGGCAACGACGACCCGCCGACGCTGGCGGCGGCCTGTTGCAAAGCTTGCTGGGCCTGGGGCACGTCCACGCACACCACATGGGCGCCGTCACGCGCCAGCACCTGGGCGATAGCCAGGCCGATGCCTCGGGAAGCACCGGTGACCAAGGCACGGTGACCGGCGAAGGGTTTGTCCCAATTGACGGTGGTGTTGCCATCCACAGGTCTTTCCAGGCGCACCACCTGCCCCGAGACATAGGCAGAGCGGCGTGAGAGGAAGAAGCGCAAACTGCTGTCCAACGCCTCCTCGGCACCCGGCGCCACATACAACAATTGCACGGTGATCGCCCGACGCAGCTCCTTGGCCAGCGAGCGCACCAAGCCCTCCAGAGCACGGTGAGCGATGGCCTGGGGCAAGTCCTTGCTGTGTTCCGGCGCGGTGCCGAGCACCACCACTCGGCCATGTTGACCGAGGCGTTTGGCATTGGCGTGGAAGAACAGGTAGAGCTCGTCCAACTGTTGCAGATCGACCACGCCACTGGCATCAAACACTGCGCCTTGCACCTTGACCGTGGACGGTGCCTTGAGGGTTGCCGCCGTGGCGGCGACGGTGTCGGTGGCGCTGAAGATACGCAGCACCGACGCCGCCAGGCGCCCTGCCCCGGCGATGATCACCGGGTTGGCCAGCCCGGCCTGGCCGCTGCGATGACGCTGCAGCGCCAAGGGTTGCGGCAAGCCAATAGCCTGGGCCAGGCGACGGCCCCAGGGGGAGTTGACGAATGAAAGGTAGTTGTCACTCATGGTAAGCACTCATTCACGCCACACATTTGCCTTGTAAACCCAATCAAATGTGGGAGGGGGCAAGCCCCCTCCCACACTGTCAATTCACCGGGGCGTTTTCGCTTTGGCTGCTGCGCCGTTTGGCGGCCGGTTCGAGCGCCTGCTTGCGCTGCTGCAACGCCTCCAGCAAACCAAAATCCTGGGGGAAGTCATCCACCTGGATACCGTGATCGGCGTATTCCACATAGCGGCCCAGCAAGGCGTCCTCGTCGTCGCTGATCAAGTCCAGCGCCCGCGCCTTGACGCGCCATTCGGTAAAGGCCGTGGCCGAAATCGGCAGCGGGCCAAGCAAACCTTGCTTGATGGCGGGTTTAAGCCGAGCCTCGATCGACTCCACCTGTGGCAGTAAACGAAAGCCCAATTCGCCGTAGGCCAGCTTGTCGATTTCCGGGCGCGGTATGTAGGAATTGGCCAGCAAGCGGTCGCGGGTTTCCCCAGGGGTTTGCACCACATCGGCCACTTGCGCCAACAGACGATCCGACGGTTTGTGCAGGGGAATGCCAAACGGAAAACTCAACGCGCGCACCACCCTCGCCGCTGGTTTCGACGGGTAGTTGTCGAGCACCTCAGCCAAGGCTTCATGGGCGCGCAGCAACGCGTCCTGCGCCGCCCAATGCACCAGCGGCAGATCTTCCTGGGGCCGGCCGTCGTCCTCGAAACGCTTGAGTACGCACGACAGGATGTACAGCTGCGACAGAATATCCCCCAAACGCCCGGTGATACTTTCCTTGCGCTTGAGGGCCCCCCCGAGCACGCCCATGGAAATGTCCGAGATCAACGCCAACACCACCGACAGCCGATTGGCCTGACGGTAGTAGGACGCCAGCGCCGGGTCGGTCTTGGCTGGCGCGGCGAGCAGGCGCCCGCCGGTCAGGGAATGCACCGCTGCGCGGACGGTGTTGGCCAGCACAAAACTCACATGGCCGAACATCGCGCTGTCGAAGTCTTCCAGCGCCTTGCGCCGGTCCGGGTTGCGCGCCGCTTCCATTTCGCGCAACACATAGGGGTGGCAACGAATCAGGCCCTGGCCAAAGATGATCAGGCAGCGGGTCATGATGTTGGCGCCTTCCACCGTAATGGCGATGGGGCTTTGCTGATAGGCACGGGCGAGGAAGTTATTGGGCCCCATGCAGATGCCCTTGCCGGCGACAATGTCCATGCCGTCGTTGACGATGATGCGCGCGCGCTCAGTGACGTGGTATTTGGCAATGGCTGAGATCACTGAAGGTTTCTCACCGGCATCCAGGGACGCTACCGACACCTTGCGCAACGCATCGCAGGCATACAGGTGCCCGGCCATGCGCGCCAACGGAGCCTGCACCCCTTCGAACTTGCCGATGGGCAAGCCGAACTGCTTGCGCATCGCCGCATAGGCTGTAGTACCGCGCACGGCGACCTTGCCCAGGCCAACGTTCGCCGAAGGCAGGGAAATCGCCCGGCCCGCGGCCAGGCACTCCATCAACATGCGCCAGCCGTTACCGACTTGTTCACGGCCGCCAATCACCCACTCCAGTGGAATGAATACGTCCTTGCCGGTGGTAGGACCGTTCTGGAACACCGCATTCAGCGGCCAGTGACGACGACCGCTGTTCACCCCTGGATGAGAAGTCGGGATCAGCGCACAGGTAATACCCAGGGAACCGGCCGCGCCCAGCAGGCCGTCCGGGTCTTCGGCGCGAAATGCCAGGCCCAGTACCGTGGCAATCGGGCCAAGGGTGATGTAACGCTTGTCCCAGGTCACTTTGAAACCCAGCACTTCTTCGCCTTCGTGCAGACCTTTGCAGACAATGCCCAGGTCCGGGATCGCACCCGCATCAGAGCCGGCATACGGGCTGGTCAAGGCAAAACACGGGATGTCTTCGCCCCGCGCCAGGCGCGGCAGGTAGTAATTGCGCTGGGCGTCGGTGCCGTAATGCAGCAGCAATTCGGCCGGGCCCAGGGAGTTGGGCACCATCACCGAAATCGCCGCCGCCGAGCAGCGAGTCGACAGCTTCATCACCACCTGGGAGTGGGCGTAGTGGGAGAAGCCTTTGCCTCCGTACTGCTTGGGAATAATCATGCCGAGGAACCCGGCGTCCTTGGTGTATTGCCAGCCTTCGGGGGACATGTCCTGCCAGACTTGGGTGGTTTCCCAGTCGTTGGCAATGTCGCACAGGGTTTCGACCTCATTGTCGAGAAAGGCTTGCTCCTCCGCACTCAGGCTGGCCGGCGCGGCTTGCAACAGGCGCTGCCAGTTGGGCTTGCCGCTGAACAGCTCGGCATCCCACCACACAGTGCCGGACTCGATGGCCGCACGCTCGGTGTCGGACATCGCCGGCATGATCGTGCGAAACAGGCCTAGGGCCTTGCTGGTCAACAGCGTGCGGCGCAGGGGTTTGAGCGCCAGCACCAGGGCCGGCAACACCACCAGTACCGCCGCGACGGCGGTGCCCAGGCCGGCCACGACGTTGAACAGGTAACCCGCTGCCAGCCAAACCAGGCCAGTGACCAGCCACAGGGTAGCGGCGGCTTGTCGATACGCCAGGGCAATCGCTGCTGCGAAACCCACCAATAACCAGATAAGCATAGGGATACCTCTACTTGATTCGAGATGTGGCCAAAGCACAGGCAGGTCGAGCTGCGCGGCGGCGTAAAACCACACTACAAACTTGAATGACTAAATTCAAATTTTGTTTTGAAATTTTTATTTAGTCATTGAGCGCAATAATTTGAGGCCGAACGAAGGCCTCAAAACAGTTATCAAAATCGTTGAGCAGCGAGCACCAGATGCTCTGGTACTCGCTGTCAGGGTGGGCTCAGAACTTGTACGTGGCTGACAGGCTGACAATATCGCCTGAGGACTCGGCCTTGCCGTCAAGCCTGCCACCGCCCAGTCGGTCTACGTTCTGGGTCTTGATGTTGACCTTCTCGACAAATTGATGCGAGTACGCGGCGTCCAGAGTCAAGCCAGGAACGGCTTTGATATCGTAGCCCGCACCCAAAGAGAGAAAATAACGGTCACCGTCAGGAATACGCGGATCGCGCGTCGAATTGCGGGTTGGCGTTTGGTCATAGGCCACACCAGCGCGCAAGGTCAGCTCGTCCGTTGCCTTGAAATCTCCCCCCACCGAGTACATCCACGCATCTTTGTAGTTATAGGGAATGGCGACGATAGTCGAACCCTGAGACTTGAGCGTGAGGTCCTTGAAGGACGACCACTGGGTCCACATGGCGCTGACACCCAAGGTCCAGCGGTCGTTGAACTGGTGCACCCAGTCGAGCGCCGCGGTGGCTGGAATATCCAACTGAGTACTGGCATGGGCGCCACCGGGGTACAGCGTCAGGCCCGGATAAGCCGTTTCGACCAGCGTCTTGCCGTTACCGAAGATCGTATCGTCAGTCATCAGGCCATTGTTCAAGGCATCAGCCCGGACGCTGTATTTGCCTGTCAGCTTGTTTTTGATTTTGGCGTGATAGTTAAGGCCCAGCGAGTCTCGATCAGTCGGCTTCCAGACAACACCGGTAAACCAGCCAGTGGAGATGTTATCGACCTTCACCCGCATCAGCGCGGTGCCGACGCCCGCCGGAAATGCCCCGTTACCCAAGCCTGGTGAGACTGACGCGGCCGAAAACAGGTCAACATTCTGGCTGACGAAGCCTTGACTGCGCTGAACGATAAGGCCCCCCCCGATGGAGAAGTCGTCACGCACCTTGAAGGATAAGGAGCCCGTCAGACCGACGGTCTCGATTTTGGTGTCCACGGCGAAGTCGCGAAACTTGGAGTTTTCATTCCAGGTGGTGCGCATACCTTGCGGCACGACCTGACTGAGGCCGAATGCAAAGCGGTCACCGATTGGAATAACGAGGAAGCCGGTAGGCAACCAGGCGGTGAAACCACCCTGGCCGCCATCGTTGTTATTGAGTGCTGCAGTGCTGGGGTCAAAGCTGCCATCAGGCATTACCGCCGTATTACTGACCGGGTTACCGGTGTAATCATAGGCTTGGCCGCTGTATTTGATTTTGACCCGGGCATAGTCAACGGTCTGTTGAACCACGGACTGGTCGACGAACGCCATGGCCGCCGGGTTGTTGTAGGCAGAGCTTGGATCATTCTTGAACAGAGAGCCGCCGCCGAATGCCCGGCCCCAGCCTGGAGCACCATAAGTCGGCGTGGAGAAACCACCCGCCTGCACGGGCGCAGTCGTCATCAAGCCTCCCAATATTGCCAGCCCCAGCAGTGTTTGAGCCTGTTGTTTCTTACTGATCATGCGGCACTCCTTATTATTATGCGCTCCCGGCATGGCCGGCTTTCCACGTCAGCCGGCACCTCTGGCGAGGTACCGGCCTTTCAGCGGGTGATCAACCCTTTATCCAGCAACAAGCAGCCGTTATGGATTGACGGTCAGGCCAGCAGCAGTGGTGGTCAGCGAGACCACGTTGCAGCCACCGCTCAGAGCCTGGTTGGCAGCCGTAAGCGTGTGAGTCGCAGCATTCCAGGCCACGCTGATAGTGGATGGACCGCAGTCGGTACCTGGGATTACGATGGTCTTTTTAATGGTGTAACCAACGTTCTCTACTTGGCCGGTAGTGCCCGACAAGGCCGTCAGCTTCCAGCCTGGCGACGGGATGCTTTTCAAGGTGGGCAATGCACACAGGCCACCGCCGGTCAGCGAGGCATTGTTGATAGTCGCAACGCCGCCGCTGACATTGCCGCTGAAGGTAATGCCACAGGTCACAGAGCCCCCGAACGACGACGGTGACTGCACCACGATGGAGCCTGCGGTCGTGGTGAAAGGGCCTTCCGGGCTGATTGAAGCCGCACTGGCCATCGAAGCAGCACCCATGCAAACAGCCAGGGCAGTCAACGACACGAGAGTTTTCAAGCTTTTCATTGTTTTTCCTCACATGTTATGGCGATTCATTTCGCCAGGGGTAATGGCCATGATCGAGAGGTCACGGTGAAACTGCAGAACTTCCCTTTCCAGCCAAATTTCAATGCATTTACCGCTGCAACAGTTGGAACGGTTTATTCGACCACTTTGAAGTTGGGCGGCATCTTGATGGATACCGTGTTGATCTTGCAGTCTTCGCCAATAGCAACATTGGCGGCTTCCAACTTGCCTGTGGCGTTATCCCAAGTACCGTCGGCGGTTGAAGGGCCGCACTTGCCGCCCAGGCCAAAGGCGTGCACATCGACGCTGATCCTGGACATCGAGCCACTCTTTGTATCTTTGGCGACCAGCACCCAGGGCAAATTGATCGCTTCGACACGGCTGCATTTGAGGCCACCGTCAAACTCGACTTTATCGACATTCACCGATGAGCCATCGGCCGCGACCTTGCCGGCCACCTTGATCGTGCAGTCGGCGCTGATCAGCTTGCCTTTGGAAAAGCTGATGGGCCCTTGAGCCGTGAAGGCACTGCCGGCAGGTTCGATACGGGCAGCCTGGGCCTGGTGATAAACAATCAGGCCCATCGCTGCCAGCAGGATATGGGCGGTGAACTTGGCAGAACTTTGCATGGTGTACGTCCTTCCCTTGAAATTATTTTTGTAGGGTCAAACCACGTTCTTGCACCTGATACTGGGGGCGACAAGGACCTGCGCGATACACAGATCCCGAGTACGCCCGTACTGCTTACTTCATCTCAAAACGGCTTGGCGCTGTTGCTGTACTTCTCCAGATACTTCAAACGCTGTGACGGTTGAAGATTGGTCAGGGTGATATCCCCGGCATAATGATTGAGTACCCGATGGTCCATACGACGTCGCCACAGGTAAGGCACATAGGCCCAGACAATCATGCTCGCGTAACCATACGGAAGTTGCGGTGACTCATCGAAGTGGCGCAACGACTGATAACTGCGCGTGGGGTTGGCATGGTGATCGGAATGCCGCTGAAGTTGGAACAGGAAGATATTGGTGACAATCCGGTTACTGTTCCATGAATGGCGCGGCGAGCAGCGTTCGTAACGGCCATTGGGCAACTTCTGGCGCTTGAGGCCGTAATGCTCGACGTAGTTCACCACCTCCAGCAACGAGAACCCGTAGATGCCCTGGATGATCAGGAACGGAATCACCGCCGCGCCCAACCAGGCAATCATCGCGCCCCACAACACCACGCTGTACATCCAGGCACTGAGCACGGCGTTCTTCCAGTGCAAGGCCGGCAAACCGAGTTTGCGCAGGCGTTCGCGCTCCAGGTTCCAGGCCGACACGGCGCTGAACCACACCGAACGCGGCAGGAATGCCCAAAAACTTTCCCCCAGCCGCGAACTGGCGGGATCTTCCGGGGTGGCGACCCGAACGTGATGGCCGCGGTTATGTTCGGTGTAGAAGTGCCCGTAGAACGTCGGCGCCAGGGTGACCTTGGCCAGGAACACTTCCAGGGGCTTGGGTTTGTGCCCCAGTTCATGGGCGGTGTTGATCGCGATGCCCGTGGCAGCGCCGGTGGACATTGCCATACCCAGGTAAGTGAACACGCTGATGTGGCCATGCAGTTCAGTGCGTGCGGTGACGAATGCAGCAGCCTTGGCCAGCCAGCTCGACGGCTCAAGTGTGGCCGTGGCGTTCAGCAGGCCGCCGTTGATGATCCAGTCGATGCCACCGGCGGCCAGCCAGCCGGTGATAATCACTGAAGAGATCACAAACAGCACGCCGGTGTAGACGATCCAGCGATAATAACGTTGGGATTCAAGGTTGCTGACGGCAGATTCAGGCGGGTTGCTGACATCTTCGCCGAGCAAGCCGTCGATCAGGGGGATCAAGCCGAAGATCACCAGCACACCCACCCACCACAATTGCTGTACGCCGGTGCCGATCGCCAGGGCGCCGGAGAGCAAGGGGGTTGCCAGTGGCATGATGCCGAGCCACCACAGGTGGCGCTTTGCGTCGGTCCAGACGTGCGGGGCGGCCAGGGTCTGATTCATGGCAACCTCCGTACACATCCGGTGTGCATTGGGGCAGCAAACAGGTTTACGGAGCGCTGACTGCCCCGAGAAATCAACCATGCGATAAAAGGCGTTTTTTTCATTATTTTATTCGCTCTTAGGCATTTCAAAAATAATTTCAAATTACACATTGAAATAATTTTTTTAAATAAATAGCGCGGAATCGTTAGGTCGTCAACTAGTTTCTCCCGCCCTTTTTACCGTGACCGGGCAGTCTCTTTTTCAGCCGTCTGGTCAGGTGTCTAGGACAGGCATCAACGCCTTTGAACCGCGAGTCGGGTGCACCCTTATCTACTCGCCAGGGCCTTGGGAGGGTGCAACAGCCGGATGCCTGCCCCGGGCCTGACGCGCTTGGCGACCTGCTCCACCAGCGCCACCACTCGCTCTGTCGCGGTGATCGGCAACATATGCCCACAGCCTTCGACCACTTGCATTTTCAGCCCTGGCACCTTGCTCGCCAGGGCCTGGCCGTGTTTCTGAAAGTCGAGCACCTTGTCGCGGGTGCCATAGATCAGCCCGATGGGCAAGGTCAGTTGCGGGTAGCGCTTGACCATGTCGGGCAGGTGGTCGTTGACCCGGTTGATTTCGGTGGACGCGGCATAGAAGTTGTCTGGACGCATGCCCAGCAGCCCGCCGCCCCGGGTGGCGAAGTCCGGCGGTGCGGCATCGGGGCCGAAGACGCCTTTGACCACTGCATTTTTACTCAGCAGGCCAACAGGCATCGTCAGGGTGTGGGCCATCCAGCGTCGCAGCCAGGCCGGGCGCACCGATAATGACAGGAACACCAGCGGCAACATGCGTTGCGGGTGAGTCAAAGGCGCTACCAGTACCAACCCGGATACCGCATGGGGATGGTCGAGGGCCAGCGCCAGAGCAACCGCGCCACCCAGGGAATGGCCCAGCACCAACGGCTTGCCCAGGTCGAGCGTGTCGATAAAGGCCGCGATTTGTCGGGCCTGACCCGGTAAGTCTGCGGCCGTGCCACTGTGTCGGCTGGAATAGCCTGACCCCGGCCGGTCGAGGGTGATCACGCGAAAATGCTCTCGCAACTGACCGGACAAGGCATATGTGAGGTTACGGCTGCTGCCCATCAGCCCGTGGATCATCACCAGCGGCGGGCCCTTGCCCTCTTCGACATAATGAAAGCGCTCGCCATCCACCTCGACGAAACGCCCGTTGATCGGAACCCGCGCTTCAATGCGCCGCGTCATCCAGGCACTCAAGCCCCATAACGCCACGCTGGCGCCGGCCAGCACACCCGCAGCGACAACCCATTCCACAGCCATAGCTCGGTCCTCTGCTTCCCTGCTGCTGGCGACCCGACCGGAATTGATCAGGGCCTCAGCCATCGTCCACCCCTTGGACCTGGACGTCCTGCATACCACGCTCGTCCGTCGGACAAATCGCACATGCGGAACAAGGTCCTAGCGTAGGCGAAATTTTCAGGTAGATTATTTAAAATCTTTTTTAAAATAATTAATTCAATTTTCCTTTGCAATGGTGTTCTATCTAAAAGACAAAACAAAAAGAGGAGCACATCCGATGCCCACCCGCTTTCTATCTATGAGGCACGCCCATGACTGCCCACAGTGATTCAATTGACATTGCCATCATTGGCTCGGGGTTCGCTGGCCTGTGTATGGCGATCAAGCTCAAGGAGGCCGGGCTCACCGACTTCTTCATCGCCGAACAGGCCGAGACCCTCGGCGGTACCTGGCGCGATAACCACTACCCGGGTTGCGCCTGTGACGTGCAGTCCCATGTGTATTCATTTTCCTTCGCGCCCAACCCGGACTGGTCGCGACAGTTCGCGACACAACCTGAGATCCGCGCCTATCTGGAACACTGCGCCACACGTTTTGAGCTGGCGCCCTATCTGCGTTTTGGCATGGCCCTGCAACGTGCGGTGTTTGATGAGCAACAGCAGCGCTGGCACCTGAGCTTCAGCAATGGCCGCCAAGTCAGCGCACGGGTGCTGGTCTCGGCCATGGGCGGGCTGTCTCGCCCGGCGCTGCCGGATATCCCGGGGCTGGACAGCTTCAACGGCAAGCGTTTTCACTCCCAGCAGTGGGACCATGACTACTCGTTGAAAGGCAAGCGCGTGGCCGTGATCGGCACCGGCGCCAGTGCCATCCAGTTCGTGCCGCAGATCGCGCCACAAGTGGCGCACCTGGACCTGTTCCAGCGCACGCCGCCCTGGATCATGCCCAAACCGGACCGGCCGATTTCAACGCTTGAACGCTGGCTGTTCAAACACCTGCCGTTCACCCAAAAGCTGGTGCGCGGCGCGTTTTATTGGGCACTGGAAGGCCGGGTGGTGGGTTTTGCCTTGCACCCACGCCTGATGAAGATGGTGCAGAAAATCGCCCTGCGGCATCTGCGCAAACAAGTGGCCCGCCCTTCCCTGCGCAAGACGCTGACGCCGGACTACACCATCGGCTGCAAGCGCGTGCTGATCTCCAATGACTACTACCCGGCGCTGTCGCGCAGTAATGTCGAGGTGGTCACCGACAGGGTGCTGCGCATCGAAGCTGACGGTGTGATCACCGCCGACGGGATCAAGCATCCCGCTGACTGCCTGATCTTCGGCACCGGCTTCCAGGCCAGCGACCCCTTGCCGCGAGACTGCATCATCGGCCGCGACGGCATCGACCTGATGGACGCCTGGAGCGACGGCGCCCATGCCTTCAAAGGCACCACCGTGCCGGGCTATCCCAACCTGTTTCTGATCGTCGGACCCAACACCGGCCTGGGGCATAACTCGATGATCCTGATGATCGAAGCTCAGGTCACCTACATCCTCGATGCCTTGAAACATATGCGGCGCCAGCGCATTGCCACGGTCGAGGTCAAACCCGCCGTAGAGCACGCCTACAACCACCAGTTGCAGGACAAGCTCAAGCGCACCATCTGGAACACCGGCGGCTGCCAGAGCTGGTACCTGGACCCACGCACCGGCAAGAACACCACGCTGTGGCCCGGTTCTACCTGGCGTTTCAAACAGCTCACCCGTCACTTTGCGCTCAAGGACTACGTCGCCAGCCCGTTGCCGGCGCCCGCTCTGCCACGTCCCGTACCAGCCCCTCACTCCGCAACAGAAGGCAGCCTGTCATGAAGTCATTCAATGGCCGCGTTGCGGCGATCACCGGTGCAGCCTCCGGCATGGGCCGCGCATTGGCTTTAGCCTTGGCACGCGAAGGCTGCCACCTGGCCTTGGCCGACAAGAACAACCAGGGGTTGGAACAGACCCTGGAGCTGATCCGCACATCGACCTTGTCGCCCGTGACCGTTACCACGCAGGTGCTGGACGTCTCTGACCGCCAAGCCATGCAGGATTGGGCTGCACGCTGTGCCGCGGAACATGGCCAGGTCAACCTGGTGTTCAACAATGCCGGGGTGGCGCTGTCGAGTACCGTCGAAGGCGTGGACTACGCCGACCTGGAATGGATCGTCGGCATCAACTTCTGGGGCGTGGTGCATGGCACCAAGGCGTTCCTGCCGTATCTCAAGGCCAGCGGCGAAGGCCACATAGTCAATACTTCCAGCGTGTTCGGCCTGTTCGCCCAACCCGGCATGAGCGGTTACAACGCCACCAAGTTTGCTGTGCGCGGGTTCACCGAGGCTCTGCGCCAGGAACTCGACCTGCAACGCTGCGGCGTATCGGCCACCTGTGTGCACCCCGGTGGTATTCGTACTGATATCTGCCGCAGCAGCCGTATCGACGCGAACATGACCGGTTTCCTCATCCACAGCGAACAACAGGCCCGCGCCGATTTCGAAAAGCTGTTCATTACCGACGCCGACCAGGCCGCCAAAGTGATCCTGCTAGGTGTACGCAAAAACAAGCGCCGTGTGCTGATCGGCCGCGACGCCTATTTTCTCGACCTGCTCGCCCGTTGCCTGCCTTCGGCCTATCAGGCACTGGTGGTGTTTGCCAGCAAACGCATGGCGCCCAAGCCGCGCACACAGGTCTTTGAAACCAACGACCAGTCCCATCTCTGAACAGGAGGACGCAGCATGTTGCCGATCCGTCGCGATATCCGTTTTGCCTTGCCTGCCGAGCGCATCAAAGACTGGCATGAACAAGGGCCGGTGATCAGCCACTTCTTCAACGCCCTGTCGTTGCTGTTTCCCCAGGGCGAGCTGTTTTTCATGGACAGCGTGCGCCACTACCGCGGGCAGATCGACGATCCCGAACTGAAAAAGGAAATCCAGGGTTTCATAGGCCAGGAGGCCATGCACAGCCGCGAACATGTGGCCTATAACGACCTGCTGCAAGCGGCGGGCTTGCCGGCGCACACCCTCGACCGACGCCTGAAGTTCTTCCTCGACTTGCAGAAGAAACACCTGCCGCCGTCGTTCAACCTGGCGGTGACCATCGCTCTTGAGCACTACACTGCGATGCTGGCGGAAATCCTGTTGAGCGACCCCTCGCGCTTTGGTGATTCACTCAAGGGTTACCAGCAGATGTGGTATTGGCACGCCTTGGAAGAAACCGAACATAAAGCCGTAGCCTTCGATGTATGGAACCAGGTAATCAAACCCGGCCCCGCACGCTACCTGCTGCGCACCGGCACCATGCTGACCACCACCGTCATGTTCTGGCTAGTGGTGCTGGACTTCCACGTGCGGCTGCTGATTGCCGACCGCAGCTCGGGCGGCACGCTGAAGGGGCTGTGGCGCATGGTCAAATACTTGTACGGCCCCAAGGGCGTGTTCCCGCGGATGCTCAGGCCGTGGCTGCATTATTTCAAACCGGGGTTTCACCCCTGGGAACATGACAACCGCGCACGCCTGGCGGGCATAGATGGCTTGCTTGAAGAGATCGAGCGCACGCGGCGCCAAAGGGGTGTAGCTACCGATGCCTATGCACGCCATGGGTGCTAGACCTTTGGCTGCAGCAGCAAGGCGACCAGGGCGCTCCACCCCGTTTGGTGCGACGCCCCCAACCCTCGCCCTGTCTCGCCATGAAAGTATTCATGAAACAACACCAGATCGCGGCTGGCCGGGTCCGCCTCCAGCTGCGCATACCCTGCCATGGATGGCCGCAGGCCATTTTCATCGCGCAGGAATAATCCGGTCAGGCGCTGGCTGAGGCTGTCGGCCACGTCTTCCAGCGACGCCAGATAGCCGCTGCCTGTGGGGTATTCCACTGAGAAGTTATCCGCGTAGTAACGGTGAAATTCGCGCAGCGATTCGATCAACATGTAGTTCACCGGCATCCACAGCGGCCCGCGCCAATTGGAGTTGCCGCCGTACAGGCGAGAGTCGGATTCGCCGGGCTGGTAACTGGCGCACAGGGTGTCGCCATTCATCTTCAGCGCCAGGGGTTGCTCTGCAAAGGTCTTGGACAAGGCGCGCACACCGAAGGTCGACAAGAACTCCTGGTCATCCAACATGCGGCGCAGCAAATCCTTGGTACGCTCGCCACGCAGCAACGCCAACAACAGGCGATTGCCCTGCCCCGGTTCGTTCCAGCGCGAGACCAGTTTGGCCAGGTCGGGCCGGTGATGCATAAACCCCAGCAGACGCTCGCGCAGGCCTTTCAAGCCTTCATGTTCGCGCTGTTCCAGCACCAGCACAGCGAACAGCGGCATCAGGCCGACGATGGACCGCAAACGCACCGGTTCGCTCTGGCCGTCGGGACGGTGCAGTACGTCGTAGAAGAACAGGTCCTGCTCATCCCACAAGCCTTCGGCACTGTCATCGACGCGGTTGATGGCGCCGGCGATATACAGGAAGTGCTCGAAAAACTTTACCGCAATGTCCACGTACACGGCGTTGCGCTTGGCCAGCTCCAGCCCGATGCGCATCAGATCCAGGGCATAGGCCGCGACCCAGGCAGTGCCATCGGCCTGGTCCAACTGGTAACCCGGCGGCAGCGTGGCCGAGCGGTCGAACAAGGCGATATTGTCCAGGCCCAGAAAACCACCCTGGAACAGGTTGCGGCCTTCAGCGTCCTTGCGGTTGACCCACCAGGAAAAATTCAGCAGCAGCTTGTGGAAGATCCGCTCCAGAAAGTCCATATCGCCCACGCCGGTCAGCGCCTTGTCTTGCTGATACACGCGCCAGCTGGCCCAGGCATGCACTGGCGGGTTGGCATCGTCGAAGCGCCATTCGTAGGCGGGCAATTGGCCGTTGGGGTGCATGAAACGGTCTTTAACCAGCAACAGCAGCTGTTGCTTGGCGTAGCCGGGATCGATCAGCGCCATGGCCACCGCCTGGAAGCCTTGGTCCCAGGAGGCGTACCACGGGTATTCCCAGGTATCGGGCATGGACAGGATGTCGAAGTTGGACAGGTGCCGCCAATGGGTATTACGGATATGCAAACGCTCGGGCGGCGGCGCAGGCTGGGCCGGATCGCCGTCGAGCCACTGGTTGACGTCGAAATAGTACAACTGCTTGGACCACAGCAAGCCGGCCAGGGCCTGGCGCTGCACATTGCGCGCATCGTCATCGGCGATACCCTGTTGCAGGGCTGCGTAGAAGTCATCGGCCTCGCGGCGGCGCTGTTCGAACAACTTGCGTGCGTTGACCTCGGGGGCGTCCAGAGGGGCAAAGCGCAGATAGAGGCTTTTGCTTTCCAGGCCCGCTAATTCAAGACTGAATCGCGCCGCCACCTTGGTGCCCGCGTCACCGCGAATGGCCCCTTGATCACCCTCCACCACGTAATCGTTGATGCCATCCTTGAACGGCCCGGACGTCGGCTGCCCGCCCAGTTTGGCGAAGTTGCTCTCGT
This sequence comes from Pseudomonas sp. W2Aug9, assembly GCF_023127755.1. NCBI lineage: Bacteria > Pseudomonadati > Pseudomonadota > Gammaproteobacteria > Pseudomonadales > Pseudomonadaceae > Pseudomonas > Pseudomonas sp. W2Aug9. Next base: position 93,447 of record NZ_SPKL01000009.1, read on the forward strand.
TTTCGCAGAACAACCATTGCCACCCATCCTGGCCCCAGGCGGTGAGCTGGCGATCGTCCATCTCATGATGACGGGCGAGCACGCGGTCGCCGTCCAGCGTCAACCTGGGTTTGGGCGCATCAAAGGTCCAGCTCCAGTCATTGCGCGCCCACAACTGGGGCAGCACCTGCAGACGTGTCGGCTGCTCCGAGCGGTTGTGCACGGTGACACGCATGAAAATATCGTCGGGCTGGTGCTTGGCGTATTCGACGCTGATGTCGCAGTAACGGTTGTCTTCAAACACGCCGGTATCAAGGATTTCATACTCGGTATCGCCCAGCCCACGGCGAGCGTTTTCAGCGATCAGGTCGGCATAGGGAAAGGCGGCATGGGGGTATTTGTAGAGCATGCGCATGTAGGCATGGCTCGGTACGCCATCGACGAAAAAGTACAGTTCCTTGACGTCTTCACCGTGGTTGCCTTCAGCGTTATTGAGGCCGAACAGGCGCTCCTTGAGGATCGCATCCCGTTCGTTCCACAGCGCCAGGCCCAGGCACCAGCGTTGTGCCTTGTCGCTGAAACCGGCCAGGCCGTCCTCGCCCCAGCGATAAGCGCGGCTGCGCGCCTGTTCATGGGGGAAGTAGGCCCAGGCGTCGCCATCGGCGCTGTAGTCTTCGCGCACGGTGCCCCACTGGCGTTCGCTCAAGTACGGGCCCCACTCACGCCAACGCTCGGCATCTTGCGTCGCCAGGCGCTGGCCTTCAATCGTGTCAAGCAGGCGGTTTGCGGGTACGGCCGTCATTGAGTCCTCCATCACCTACACAGTGAGGCGCAGTGTAGAACCCAATGGTGCCCGGTTGCACATGAAGACTCACAGCACCAGGCGTTGACAAGCCGCTGGGGCTGGGTTTGCTCCTGTTCATGGCATCTCATTCATTTGCAGAATGAAGTCCAGAGGAATCTTCGTTTGCAAGCCGGCCTGCGCCTCAACAAAATCGGGCAAAGGTCATTTTGCTCGCCACAGCCATCAGGAATTTTTCTATGCACGCCACTGCACATGTCAGCCCCGATGAGATCCGCAAGGGCTTTTCCAAGGCCATGTCCGACATGTACCGCGATGAAGTACCTCTGTACGGCGCGCTGCTGGAACTGGTGGCCCAAACCAATGCACGCGTACTCGACAGCCAACCTGAGCTGGTGCAGCAGTTGCAGCGCACCGGAGAAATCCAGCGCCTGGACATGGAGCGCCATGGTGCCATCCGCCTGGGTACTGCCGCAGAACTGGCGACAATCAGCCGCCTGTTCGCGGTCATGGGCATGCAACCGGTGGGCTACTACGACCTCACCCCCGCCGGTGTGCCGGTGCATTCCACGGCCTTTCGCGCCGTGCATGAGCACGCGCTGCAAACCAGCCCGTTCCGGGTGTTCACTTCGCTGCTGCGCCTGGAGCTGATCGAAAACCTGGAGCTGCGCACCTTCGCCGAAAGTGCCCTGGCCAAGCGCTCGATCTTCACCCCCGGCGCCCTGGCGCTGATCGAACAGGCCGAAACACAGGGCGGCTTGAATGCCCGCGACGCCCAGGCTTTCATCGACGAGGCGCTGGAGACGTTCCGCTGGCATAACACCGCCACCGTGACAGGCGCGCAATACGAGCAACTGAGCAACCAGCACCGCCTGATCGCCGACGTGGTCGCCTTCAGGGGCCCGCATATCAACCATCTCACGCCACGCACCCTGGACATCGACCAGGTACAGGCCGCCATGCCCGGCAAAGGCATTACGCCCAAAGCCGTGATCGAAGGCCCACCCCGGCGCCATTGCCCGATCCTGCTGCGCCAGACCAGCTTCAAGGCGCTCGACGAACCGATCGCGTTCACCGACGCCCACGGCAGCCACAGCGCACGCTTTGGCGAAATCGAACAACGCGGTGTAGCGCTCACGCCTAAAGGCCGCGCCCTGTACGACCAACTGCTGAACGCCGCCCGCGATGAACTCGGCGCGTCCCCCAATGAGGCCAACGCCGAACGTTATGTGCAATTGATGGAACGGCACTTTACGGCGTTCCCGGATACCCCCGCACAGATGCGCGAGCAGGGCCTGGCGTACTTTCGTTACTTCGTTACCGCAAAGGGCCTGGCGGCACGCGGCCAGCCCGAGCAGCCGCGAACGTTGCAAGCGCTGGTCAACGCCGATCACGTGGCGGTGGAGCCATTGGTGTATGAGGATTTTCTGCCGGTCAGTGCGGCGGGGATTTTCCAGTCAAACCTGGGGGATGCGGCGCAGAGTCATTACGCGGCCAACGCCAACCAGGCGCAATTCGAACAGGCGCTGGGGCGCAAGACGATTGATGAGTTGCAGCTTTACGGCGAGACGCAGCAGCGCTCCATTGATGAATGCCTGGGCACACTGCTGGCCTGAAATAGGGTGTCCTCCCCGGCTCAGCGGCACAATCCTTGCGCCGCAACAGTCCCCAGAGCCGGGTGGACGGGGCGCATCATAAAGACACAGTCCTGCGATGTCCCGCATACAAATCTGAACAAATATTGCCGTTTTGCGCCTAGCCTAATCGCCCGGCGATTTCGTCCTTGATCAGCAGCCGTTTCTTCTTCAGGTTTTCCACTTTCTCATCGCTGGCACTGGCTTTTTCCGCCTCCAGCACATTCGCGTCGGCATCGTCATATTGAGTGAGCAGCGAATCCAGCCGTTTGTCGTCCGCCCTGCGCTTGTGAACGTCTTCCTTGCTGACACCCAAGTCCTCATACAGGTCGTGTTTCACTGGCATGGCGTACCTCCACAAATTGATCAATGGTCTACGCCCTTGAAGCTAGCCCATTCCAATGGGTCTTGTCATGTTTGAGGTCAATACAGTCCCGTTCGTCGTGCAGCATGCGATGGGATCAAACCTTTGCCGTGCCCTGCCCTCCACTGTAGATCGCCACCCGAGGGAGACAGGTTTCATGAATCACGCTGCCACTGCTGCCGACACTCAATGCATCAACACGCTTCGCACCCTGGCCATGGACGCTGTACAGAAGGCCAATTCGGGGCATCCGGGCACGCCCATGGGCCTGGCGCCGGTGGGTTATACGTTGTGGAGTCGCTTCCTGCGTTATCACCCCGAACATCCCGATTGGCCTAACCGTGACCGTTTTGTGTTGTCAGTGGGGCATGCGTCGATGCTGCTGTATTCGCTGTTGCATCTGGCCGGTGTGGTGGAGATTGACGCCCACGGCCAGCGCTCCGGCCAGCCGGCCATCAGCCTCGACGATATCAAGCAGTTCCGGCAGATGGGTTCCAAGACCCCAGGCCACCCCGAATACCGCATGACCACCGGCGTGGAAACCACCACCGGCCCGCTCGGCCAGGGCTGCGCCAACAGCGTGGGCATGGCCATGGCCCAGCGTTGGCTGGCCGAACGCTTCAACCGCGACGGCCAGGTGCTGTTCGACTACGACGTCTACACCCTGTGCGGTGACGGCGACATGATGGAAGGCATCAGCAGCGAGGCGGCCTCGATGGCCGGCCACTTGAAGCTGGATAACCTGTGCTGGATCTACGACAACAACACCATCAGCATCGAGGGCCACACTGAACTGGCCTTCAGCGAAGACGTGATCAAGCGCTTCCAGGCCTACGGCTGGCACACCCAGCACGTCACCGACGCCAATGACTTGCAGGCGTTGAGCGTGGCGCTGGAAACCTTCAAGGCCAATACCGGCGCGCCGACCCTGATCGTGGTCGACAGCGTGATCGGCTATGGCTCGCCGCACAAGCACAACACCGCCGCCGCCCACGGCGAGCCTCTGGGCGAAGACGAGATTCGCCTGACCAAGGCTGCCTATGGCTGGCCGCAGGATTCGAACTTCCTGGTGCCCGACGAAGCCCGCACGGTACTGCGCGATGCCCTCTACGAACGCGCCGAACCGCTGTTCGCCGAATGGAACCAGACCCTGGCATCCCTCGACCCGCAACGGGCCGATGAACTGCACCGGATGCGCGCCGGCGAAATGCCCGAGCAATGGCAGGCGCACCTGCCCAGCTTCGCCGCCGATGCCAAGGGCGTCGCCAGCCGGGCCTCCGGCGGCGAGGTATTGAATGCCTTCGCCCAACAGATCCCCTGGTTGCTGGGCGGCTCGGCGGATCTGTCGCCGTCGACCAAAACCAACCTGACGTTCGACGGCGCCGGGCGCTTCAGCGCCGATGACTACAGCGGGCGAAACCTGCACTTCGGCATCCGCGAGCACGCCATGGGCGCAATTGCCAATGGCATGGCACTGTCCTACCTGCGCCCGTACACCTCGACCTTCCTGGTGTTCAGCGACTATATGAAACCACCGATCCGCCTGGCGGCGATCATGGAATTGCCGGTGATTTTCGTGTTTACCCATGACTCCATCGGCGTGGGTGAAGACGGGCCGACGCACCAACCGATCGAACACCTGACCCAACTGCGCGCCACGCCAGGGCTGCTGACTCTGCGCCCGGGCGACGCCAATGAAACCCTGGAGTTGTGGAAGGTGGCCCTGGCGCAAACCCATCGGCCAAGCTGCGTGGTGCTGTCGCGCCAGGCGCTGCCAACCCTGGATCGCACCCAGTATGCGTGCGCCTCCGGTGCGGCCAAAGGTGCCTATGTATTGGCCGCTGCGGATAAGCCTGAAGTCATTCTGATCGCGACAGGCAGTGAGGTCAGCCTGGCGGTGGCCGCTTACGAGCAACTCACGGGCGAAGGCGTGGCCGCGCAAGTGGTATCGATGCCGAGTTGGGAGTTGTTTGAAGACCAGGATCAAGCCTACCGCGACAGCGTCTTGCCGCCTGCGATAAAAGCGCGGGTGGTGGTGGAACAGGCGGGGCCCCTGGGTTGGGATCGCTATGTCGGGCAAACCGGTGCCAAGGTGGTGATGAACAGCTTTGGCGCGTCGGCGCCATTGGCCAAGTTGCAGGAGAAGTTCGGGTTTACCGTGGAGAATGTGGTGAAGCTGGCCAAGGAGCAGATCCAGCATAATCTCACTGACTAGCGCTTGGCTTAATGTGGGAGGGGGCTTGCTCCCTCCCACATTTGGTCATCAACAACTGCTAGGTCAGCGCCTGGGTTAGATAAGGCGCGGTTCGGCTGTGCTTGCTTTTGGCAACCTTGTGCGGCGTACCACACGCCACCACCTTCCCGCCCAGGTCCCCTGCCCCCGGCCCGATGTCAATCACCCAGTCACTCTGGGCCACGACGCGCATCTCATGCTCGACCACAACCACGGTATGCCCCGCATCGACCAGTTGATTCAACTGGCTGAGCAAGCGGTCGACATCCTTGGGGTGCAAGCCGGTGGTCGGCTCGTCGAGCACATACAACGTAGCGCCGCGGGCGTTGCGTTGCAGTTCGCTGGCGAGCTTGATGCGCTGGGCTTCACCGCCGGACAGTTCGGTGGCCGGCTGGCCAAGGCGCAGATAGCCCAGGCCGATATCGCGCAGCACCTGCAACGAGCGCAGTACGCCAGGCTGTTCGGCAAAGACTTCCACTGCCTGCTCGACCGTCAAGCCCAGTACCTGGGCGATGTTCAAACCCTGCCATTTGATCGCCAAGGTCTCGGGGTTGTAACGCGCACCGTGGCAAGTGGGGCACGGCGCGTACACGCTGGGCATAAACAGCAGCTCAACGCTGACAAAGCCTTCACCCTCGCAGTTCGGGCACCGGCCCTTGGCGACATTGAACGAAAACTGCCCGGCGTCGTAAGCGCGTTTCTTGGCCGCCGGCGTAGCGGCGAACAGCTTGCGCACGTTGTCGAACAGCCCGGTGTAGGTCGCCAGGTTAGAGCGCGGCGTGCGGCCGATAGGTTTCTGGTCCACCTGCACCAGGCGGCGAATGTGTTCCAGCCCGGCACTGATGCGCCCGCCACTGGCTTGCGGTGCGGCGTCTTCCAGGCTTGGCTCGTCGTCATTTTCCAGCACGCGCCCAAGGCCCGTGGCCACCAGTTCCAGCAACGCCTGGCTGACCAGGCTGGATTTGCCCGAGCCGGAAATACCGGTTACCGCGGTAAAGCAGCCCAGCGGGAAGTCCACCTTCAGGTCATCCAGGTTATTGCGCGTCACGCCTTCGAGCTTCAGCCAGGCAGTGGGCTCGCGCCGCGCCACGTTGGCCGGGCGCTGTGGAGCAAACAGGTATTCACGGGTCTGCGACGCCTCGATAGCCTCCAACCCCGCAGGCGGCCCGCTGTACAGCACCTGCCCGCCATGCTCACCGGCTGCCGGGCCCACGTCGATCAACCAGTCGGCGCGGCGCATGGTTTCCAGGTCGTGCTCCACTACAAACAATGAATTGCCCGCGGCCTTCAAGCGCTCAAGCGCACTGAACAACGCTTCGCCGTCCGCCGGATGCAGGCCCGCCGAGGGCTCGTCCAGCACATAGATGACGCCAAACAACTGCGAGCCCAGCTGGGTCGCCAGGCGCAAACGCTGCAACTCTCCGGAGGACAAGGTCGGCGTGCTGCGTTCCAGCGACAGATAGCCCAGCCCCAACTCGATCAGGGTGTTCACCCGTTCGAGCAAGTCCTGGGCGATGCGTTGGGCTGCCAGACGCTTTTCCACCGACAATTTCATCTTGTCCTGCCCCGCCGCCACCGGCCGCAGCAATTGGGCCAATTGCGCCAGGGACAGTTGTGACAACTCTCCGATATCCACCCCGGCAAACTTCACCGACAGTGCCGCCTGGGTCAGGCGCTTGCCGTGGCATAACGGGCAGGCACTGCCTTGCATGAACTGCGACACACGCTTTTTCATGAGTGCGCTTTGGGTATGGGCGAAGGTGTGCAGGATGTAGCGCCGTGCGCCGCTGAAAGTGCCCTGGTAGCTGGGTTCGAGCTTGCGTTTCAACGCATCGCGGGTCTGCTGCGGGGTAAAGCCGGCGTATACCGGCACGGTGGGGGTTTCTTCGGTGAACAGGATCCAGTCGCGCTGTTTTTTCGGCAGGTCACGCCAGGGGATGTCGACGTCATAGCCCAGGGTCACAAGGATGTCGCGCAGGTTCTGGCCCTGCCAGGCCAGCGGCCAGGACGCCACCGCACGCTGGCGGATGGTCAAGGACGGATCGGGCACCATCAGCGCTTCGGTCACTTCATACACGCGGCCCAAGCCATGGCATTGCGGGCACGCGCCCTGGGGCAGGTTCGGGGAAAAGTCCTCGGCATACAGCATGGCCTGCCCCGGCGGGTAGCTGCCGGCGCGTGAATACAGCATACGGATCAAGCTCGACAGCGTGGTGACGCTGCCCACCGAAGAGCGCGCACTCGGCGTGCCACGTTGCTGTTGCAGGGCCACCGCCGGCGGCAAGCCCTCGATGCTGTCCACATCCGGCACGCCCACCTGGTCGATCAAGCGTCGCGCATAGGGCGCCACCGATTCGAAATAGCGACGCTGCGCCTCGGCATACACGGTGGAAAACGCCAGGGACGATTTGCCGGAGCCGGATACCCCGGTAAACACCACCAGGGCATCGCGTGGAATATCCACATCGACGTTACGCAGATTATGTTCACGGGCGCCACGCACCCTGACAAAGCCCGGTTGCTGGGCGGTAACCGCAGGGATGTTGCGCTGTGATGTCATGGGCAACCTTGTCTTGCACTGAGCACCCTGCGCACGCGTTGAGTCAGGGCCTCGGGGCTGTAGGGTTTGCTCAGCAAGTGGATGTCGGCGCCGAGCAAATGATTGGAGGACAGGATGTCGCGGGTGTGGCCGGAGGTGAACAGCACCGCCACCGGCGGGTTCTGCGTACGCGCCCAAGTGGCCAGGTCAGTGCTCTTGACCCGGCCTGGCATCACCACGTCGGTGAAGATCAGGTCCGGCGCTGCGCCGCGCTGCAACACCTGCATCGCGCGGTCGCCATCTTCGGCGGTCAATACGGTATAACCCGACTGCTGCAGCAACTCGACCACCGTCAGGCGCACGCCTTCGTTGTCCTCGACCACCAGGATGGTTTCCTGGCCGCCACCTTGCGGGTCCACGTCACTGTAGTCGTCGAGGCACTCGGGCTCCAGGCTGTGGGGGAAGTACATCTGCACCAGTGAGCCCTTGCCCTCCTCGCTCCACATATCCACATGCCCGCCGCTTTGGCGCACAAAACCAAACACCATGCTCAGCCCCAGACCGGTGCCGTGGCCTTCGCGTTTGGTGGTAAAGAAGGGTTCGAAGGCGCGCTTGAGGGTGGCCTGGGACATGCCCACACCGGTGTCGGCCACCGCCAGGCGCACATACTCGCCAGGCTTGATGCTTTTGCCGATGCAATCGTCAGGGTTGAGGATGACGTTTTCCCCGGTGATCCGAATCACCCCTTCGCCCTGCATGGCATCCCGGGCGTTGATAGCCAGGTTGAGCAAGGCGTTTTCCAGCTGGTTACGGTCGACATTGATGCACCAGGAGTCCTGGGGCAATTGCACGTCGATATGGATGGTTTCCCCCAGCGCCCGTTGCAGCAACTCGCCCAGGCCGGCATAAATGCGCTGCGGGTTGTACACCGCGGGTGATAACGGTTGGCGACGGGCAAACGCCAGCAATTGCGATGACAACTTGGCCCCACGCTCGACTGCCGCGATGGCCGCGGTCACGCGACGTTGCACCTGGCAATTGTCCGGCTCATGCCGGGCAAGCAAATGCAGATTGCCGGCGATCACTTGCAGCAGGTTATTGAAGTCATGGGCCACGCCCCCGGTCAGGCCGCCAATCGCTTCCAGCTTTTGTGACTGGCGCAACTGGTCTTCGGCGGCAGAGCGCGCCTGCACCTCGGCGGCCACGCGTTGCTCCAGATTATGGGTAAGCTCCTGGCGTACCCGCTCGGACTTCACCAACTCGGTGGTTTCCACCACAATCGCCAGCACGCCGGCCGGCTGCTGGTTGTCACCCGCCACCGGGCTGTAGTAGAGATCCAGCCACACGCTTTCCGGTCGGCCGTGACGCGACAACACCAGTTCCTTGTTATTGAACGACAAGGTACCGCCCGCCAGGCACGTATCCACCACATGCCGATTGAACTCGGCCACTTCCGGCCAGCCCAGTTCCACCGGCGTGCCCAACAGGTAAGGATGGCGCCCGCCGGCAAATGCCGAATAGCTGTCGTTGTAGATCATGTACCCCGCCTGCCCCCACAGCATCACCATCGGCACGGGTGAGGCCAGCATCATTTGCACGGTGCAAGCCAGGCTTGTGGACCACTGATCCAAAGGGCCAAGGTCGGTAGTTGACCAGTCAAAGGTGCGTATCCGCTGAGCCATTTCGCCGGCCCAGCCTTCACAGCCGTGGGGGTTGGATAAAAATTGCATCATTGGGCTCTGTGCGCAGGAGAGGACGATCGCAAGTTTTGGAGCGCGCCGACGGTGGATGGTTTCATCTTGTGTACGCTGGAATGCAGAAACCACTGAACTCAATGAAAATCCCGGCTGCGCACCACCATGCCATCCAACAGCGGCGTCAAATCGGTCAGGCGCCCTGCGATCAAATGCCGCACCTCGCCCACCGCCTCCCAGCGCCCATCCACCTTGAGCAGGCGCGACCCCACCAGCGCCCTGCGCTGGCGCTCGGCCAGGTCGCGCCAGACCACTACATTGAGGTTGCCGAATTCATCTTCGAGGGTGACAAAGGTCACGCCACTGGCCGTACCAGGGCGCTGGCGACCGGTCACCAACCCGGCGATGCTCACATTGCGCCCATGCTCCACCGCCAGCAACTCTTGGGAACTGCGGCAGCGTCGCTTGCGCAGCTCGGCGCGCAACAAGGCCAAGGGGTGCGGCCCAAGGGTGGTGCCCAGCGTGGCGTAATCGGCTTGCAGGTCCTCGCCTACGCTGGGCACGGGTAATGCCACCACGGTTTCATCCTGACCTGGCTGGCCGGCAAACAAGCCGAGCTGCTTGTGCACACCGGCCACGTCCCAACGCGCCTGGTGTCGGTTGCCGGCCAGGGCGCGCAACGCACCGGCATCCGCCAGCAGCGCCTGGGCCCGGGCATCCAGGCCGGCGCGTGCGTCCAGGTCGGCGATGTCGCTGAACGGTTGCCGGTGGCGTGCGGCTTCGATACGCCGCCCGTCGTCCTCGCGAAACCCCGAGATCATGCGCAAGCCCATACGAATCGCCGGTTGCTGGCCATCGATGGGCTCCAGGCTGCAATCCCAGTCACTGGCCTGCACATCCACCGGGCGAATCTGCAAGCGATGGCGCCGGGCGTCCTGCAGAATCTGGTCCGGGCTGTAGAAACCCATGGGCCAGCTATTGATCAGGGCGCAGGCAAAGGCCGCCGGTTCATGGCATTTGAGCCAGCAACTGGCGTAGGTCAACAGGGCAAAACTGGCCGCGTGGGACTCGGGGAAACCATAGCTGCCAAAGCCTTTGATCTGCTCGAAAATCTGCGCGGCAAAGGCTTCGGTGTAGCCGTTGCCGAGCATACCGTCGCGCAGGCGCTTCTGGTGCGGCTCCAGGCCGCCGTGACGTTTCCAGGCGGCCATGGAGCGGCGCAACTGGTCGGCCTCGCCAGGGCTGTAGTCGGCGGCGACCATCGCGATCTGCATCACTTGTTCCTGGAACAAAGGGATACCCAGGGTGCGTTTAAGCACGGCCTCCAATTCGGGTGAAGGATAGGTTTCTGCTTCCTCTTTGTTTCTGCGGCGCAAATACGGATGCACCATGCCGCCCTGAATCGGCCCAGGGCGCACGATGGCGACTTCGATCACCAGGTCATAGAACGTTTGCGGCTTGAGCCTGGGCAACATCGACATCTGCGCCCGCGATTCGATCTGGAACACGCCGATGGTGTCAGCCTTGCTGATCATGGCGTAGGTCGCCGGATCCTCCTTTGGGATGCCTGCCAGGCTCAAATCCAGGTTGCGATGCCGACGCAGTAAATCGAAACAGCGGCGGATTGCGCTGAGCATACCGAGGGCGAGGATATCCACCTTGAGCAGGCCGACGGCGTCGAGGTCATCCTTGTCCCACTGGATGATGGTGCGCTCGGCCATGGCCGCATTTTCCACTGGCACCAGGGTGTCCAGCGGGTATTCGGAAATCACGAAACCGCCGGGGTGCTGGGACAGGTGCCGGGGAAAGCCGATCAGTTGCCGGGTGAGCGTCAACACGCGGCGCAGCAGTGGGCTGTCCGGATCGAAACCGCTTTCACGCAGGCGTTCAAGAGGTGGCGCGTCATCACTCCAGCGCCCGCAGCAGTCGGCCAACGCGTTGATCTGGTCTGGTGGCAGCCCGAGGGCCTTGGCTACATCGCGCACTGCGCCGGCGGCGTGGTAGCTGCTGACCACCGCCGTCAACGCTGCACGATTGCGGCCGTAGCGCTGAAATACGTATTGCAGCACTTCTTCGCGGCGCTCGTGCTCGAAGTCTACGTCGATGTCCGGCGGTTCATTGCGCTCTTTGGAAAGGAAGCGCTCGAACAGCAAGTCGCTCAAGCTCGGGTTGATTTCGGTGATACCCAAGGCAAAACACACCGCCGAATTGGCCGCCGAGCCACGACCCTGACACAGGATCGAGCGGCTGCGGGCGAAGCGCACGATGTCGTGCACCGTGAGGAAATAACTTTCGTAGCCCAACTCGCTGATCAGCAGCAGCTCCTTGTCGATCTGCTGCAAGGTCTTGGCATCGACGCCCTCGGGCCAGCGCCGGGCAATGCCTTCTTCGGTCACCGCACGCAACCAGGAGGCGGCGTCATGACCTGTCGGCACCAGTTCGCGTGGGTAGTGATAGCGCAACTGGCTGAGGTCGAAGGTACAACGCCGCGCAATCGCCAGGGTTTCGTCAAGCAGCGCTTGCGGGTACAGCGCGGTCAGGGCATCGAGGCTGCGCAAGTGCCGCTCGCCATTGGGATGCAACAAGGTACCGGCGTCGGCCACCGCGACGTGATGGCGGATGGCGGTCATGGTGTCTTGCAGGGCACGGCGGCCACGAGCATGCATGTGCACATCGCCGCAAGCCACCGCCGGGATCTGCAACCGGGCGGCCAGGTTCAGACGCTGCTCCAGGTGGCGCCCATCGTCCTGGCCGCAATGCAGCTGCACTGCCAGCCACAGGCGCCCGTTGAAAGTGCGGCACAGCCATTGGATCGAGGCCTGGGTGTCATGGTCCTGCGCCACCCACAGCGCCAACAGGCCGGGCAATGGTTGCTCGAAGTCTTCCTGCAGCAGGCGGTAACGGCCTTTTTCAGCACGGCGACGGGCCAGGGTGATCAGACGGCACAGATGCTGGTAGCCGTTGAGGTCTTGCACCAGCAGCACCAGTTTGGGGCCGTTTTCGATGCGCACTTCACTGCCGATAATCAGCGGCAAATCCACCGCTTTCGCTGCTTGCCAGGCCCGTACGATGCCCGACAAGGTGCATTCATCAGTGATTGCCAGGGCGCTGTAGCCCTGGTGTTTGGCCCGCTGGAACAGCTCCAGTGCACTGGAGGCACCGCGCTGGAAGCTGAAGTTGGACAGGCAATGCAGTTCGGCGTAACTCATGCGCTACTCGCTCCTACCGAGCTCATGCAAACCAGCCTTGCAGCCACAGTCCATCGCTGCACCCCACATTGCGGTAGGCCCAGCCTTGCTGGCCGGCGCGGGTCTGGATCAGGTAATAGTCGCGGCGGATATCGGCGCCATCCCACCAGCCGGATTCGATGCGCTCCGGGCCCATCAGAATGTGCACGCCCTGCTCGGCCAGCAGCGTCGGTTCGGACAGCAACCAGCCGGGGCGCCGCACCTTGCTCAAGCTCGGGCATGGACGGCTGTCGGTCGCGGCTTGCCAGGCGCATTCGGGACGATGGTCAGCGTGAAAGCGCAGGCCCTGCACTGCCTCATCCCCCAGGCGCGCACGCAAGCGTTCGCGCAATTGTTCCCACGGCAGGGTTTGCTGCGGACGGTCGTCGAACAGGTCCTGGCGCTGGGGCACGAACACCGGCAAGTCCTCGGCCACCAGGCGCAAACCGCGCACCGGCGAGGTGACCTGGACCTGTTCCAGGCGGCCACGGGCCAGCTCGAACAGCATCAAAGGCTCACGCTCGGCACTGAGCAAGCCCACCTTGATCACGCTGTCGGGCGCCTGGGCATGTTCCAGGTGCAGGTCAAAGCGCTGCACGCCACTGTCGCGCCCGCAAAGGAAGGCCGACAAGTCGCCGGTCAAGCGCCGCAATGGAAACAGCAAGGCCTGGTGGGATTGCACATCGAAGTTCAACTCGATGCGCGCCTCGAACTGGTCCGGCGGCTGATAGAACGCCAGGGCCAAGGGGCGTTGCCCGCTCAAGGCGTCGAGGTGCTTGAGCAGGCTGGCGTCAAAACGTCGCGCCAGGGTATGCCGCGGCAATGCCTGCACCTGGGCCAGGGTGCGCAGGCCCATGCGTGACAAGGCGGTGGCGGCCTGCGGGTCAAGACCGGCGCGGTCGACAGGCAGTGGCGCCAGGGCCTGCATCAAGGCGTTGTCATCGGCCACGGCCAGGCCATCGTAAAGGTTTGCCAACACCCGCGCCGCCGCCGGATTGGGCGCTGCGACGATGCGGTGACGAAAGCCAAGGTCGGTCAACTCCTTGCGCAAGCGCGCCTCGAACTGCGACCAGGGCCCGAACAGGCCCAGGCTCGATTCGATCTCGAACAACAAGGCGCGCGGGTAATACAGGCTGACCTGGGAACTGAAACGGTAGGCCCAGGCGGCAAGCAACTGCTGCAAGCGCTCGATTTCCAGAGGGTCGTATTCCACACAGGCAAAGCCCTTGGCCAGGGCATGGGCTGCCGTCAACGATTGACCAGGGCGCAAGCCCAGGGCGCGGGCGGCGGCGTTGACGGTTTGCAGCACACGCCGCTGCGGCGTGCCGGCCAGCAGTGCCAGAGGCTGGTCAGGTTCGGGATGCACACGCTGCGCCCCGTCCAGCGCCAATTGCGGGAATACGATACAGACCCAACGCATGGCAACCTCAATGCCCCGCCAGGGCAATCGGTGCCGGATGGGCCAACCCGCCCCGGCACTTGAGCACGCGCACTTGTGCAGGCTTTGCCTCGACCGCCAGGCGCAAGGCCGCGGGCGAGGCATTGACCGCCTCATTCAAGGAGCGCCAGGCAAATGCCAGGGTCTGTCCGGTTTCCGCCGCCACCTGCAAGCGCCGCAAGGCCCGATCATCGGCCTTGCGCGGCCAGCACAACACCGCACCGCAACTGCCGGAGCGCAGGCATTGTTCCACCGCCCACAGCGCATCGCGCTCCTGGGCCTGGATAATGGAAAGCTGACGCACATCTACCCCGGCGTTCTGCCAGGCATGGGGATACGGCGTATAGGGCGGCGCCACCAGCACAATGCGCTCACCCAGGGCCGACAAGCGTGCCAGGGTTGGCAGCACCAGTTGCAATTCGCCCACCCCGTCCTTGGCCATGAGGATTTCACTCAAGGCCGCTTCTGGCCAGCCGCCAGTGGGCAGCACCGCATCCAGCGCCGCCAGCCCCGTGGGGTGCACGCTGGCCGGTCGTGCGGCGGGCCGGCCCTTCCAGACTCGCCCGCCATTGAACAGCGAGTCCAGGGCAACCACGGCGCCCATCAGCCTTGCCTCACCAGGCCACAGAACACCCCTTCGATGGCCAGGTCCTGGTCGGGGCCGACCACAATGGGTTGATATGCCGGGTTGCGCGGCAATAAACGCACCCGCTCGCCGTTGCGCTCAAAACGCTTGATGGTGACCTCACCATCCAGACGCGCCACCACAATCTGCCCGTTCAAGGCTTCGGCACTGCGACGTACGCCCACCAGGTCGCCGTCGAGAATGCCATCTTCGATCATCGAATCGCCCTGTACTCGCAGCAGGTAGTCAGGGGTCTTGGCGAAAGTGGCCGGATCCAGTTGCAAGTGGCTGTGCACGTCCGCATCGGCACCGATGGGCCGGCCAGCCGCCACGCGGCCAAGTACCGGGACATCCAGCCACTCGGGACGCGCGGGTTGATTGAGCAAACGAATGCCACGGGCCTGGTTGGGGTTGACCTCCATGAAACCGGCTTCGGTCAAGGCCACCACATGCTTGCGGGCGACGCTGCGCGAGGCGAAGCCGAACGCCTCGGCGATCTCGGCGAGGCTGGGGGGCTGGCCTTGGTGCGCGATGCGCTCGCGAATGAAGGTCAGGATGGCGGTACGGCGGGGAGTCAGGTTGGTCATGGAGTACATTTGTACTCCTGTAGGAAATTTCTGACAACAACCGTCAGTCGGCGATCAACTGCCTGGTCATCACCGCATAAATATCTACACAACTTTGTAGCTACCGCACGTAACCACGCGCTTCAGCCAGCAATTATTTGAAGCCGCCCAGCAACCCCAAGCAATTGTTATGGGTGCCCGTTGCCAGCCATAACAACAGCATGAGCCTGGCCGGTCGCAACTATGGCAAGACGCTGGAAAACCTGATGCGCACGCAGATACCCGCCCGGGTAGTGACACACTCCACAGGGCGCGACAACGCGTCATAAATACACTTTTCGACACTGGGTTCGCGTTTGGCTGTCAAGCGCAAACCCTGCCCATACTGGCTCGAAACACAAGTTGATCAAATAATGATCTTCACGCAAATCGCCAACGCAGCCGGGCCTTCGCAAAGTTATCCACAGAGATACCCACGGTTTTCGTGGACAACTCTTTTTATATTTTTACGTTTTTTTGCTCAGGCAGCACTTTCAGGAAAGGTGCCAGGCAGCAAAATTTCGCGGTTCACATCGCGTATATCGTTATAGCCACACAGCGCCATCGACACGTCCAACTCACGGGCGATGATATCGAGCGCCTTTGTCACGCCCGCCTCACCCATCGCCCCCAGGCCATACAAGTGCGGGCGACCGATCATGGTGCCCCTGGCGCCCAGCGCCATGGCCTTGAGCACGTCCTGGCCGGAACGAATACCACCGTCGAGCCACACTTCAATACGGTTGCCTACGGCCTCAACAATGGCGGGCAACTGGCTGATACTCGACGGCGCGCCATCGAGTTGCCGACCACCGTGGTTGCTCACCACCAACGCATCCGCGCCGGAGTCGGCCGCCAGGCGCGCATCCTCCACGTCAAGGATGCCCTTGATGATCAACTTGCCGCCCCAGCACCGCTTGATCCACTCCACATCGTCCCAACTCAGGCGCGGGTCAAATTGCTGGGCAGTCCAGGACGACAGCGAACTCATGTCGGCCACGCCCTTCACATGCCCGACGATATTGCCGAAGCCACGCCGCTGGGTGCCGAGCATACCCATGACCCAGCGCGGTTTGGTCATCATGTTGAGGATATTGGGCAGGGTCAGTTTGGGCGGTGCCGACAAGCCGTTGATCAAGTCCTTGTGGCGTTGCCCCAGGATCTGCAAATCCAGCGTCAGCACCAGCGCATCCACCCCGGCAGCCTTGGCGCGTTCGATCAGTTGCTCGATAAACCCACGGTCGCGCATCACATAAAGCTGGAACCAGAATGGCTGGCCGACATGCTCGGCAATGTCTTCCAGCGAGCAAATACTCATGGTCGACAAGGTGTAGCGCAGGCCGAACGCCGCAGCGGCTCGTGCGGTCAGGATCTCGCCATCGGCATGTTGCATACCTGCCAGGCCGGTAGGTGCCAGGGCCACGGGCATGGCCATGTCCTGGCCAATCATGCTGGCGCGGATCGAACGCTCATCAATATTGCGTGCCACGCGCTGACGGAACTTGATGCGCGCAAAATCGCTTTCATTGGCGCGGTAGGTGCTCTCAGTCCAGGAGCCGGAATCGGCGTAGTCGTAGAACATCCGGGGTACACGTTTTTGCGCCAGCTTTCGTAAGTCTTCGATGGTTGTGATCAACGACATCGGGTCACCTCTCCCTGAACTGAACACAGAGAGTAACCGGCCATCGCCCACGCAACCAGCCGTTGCGTTTAACGCGCCCGACGATTAATCTCGCACAAACCCGCAAAACAGCGCACAAACATGCACAACACCCATCAAGCCATTGACCTGCCTTCCCTACGCAAACAAAAAATTCTGTTGTTGCTCGAACGCGACGGCAAGGTCACGGCTTCCGAGCTGGTCGAGCATTTCGCCGTGTCCCAGGACACCATTCGCCGCGACCTCGGCGAACTCGCCGCCGCCGGTTTACTGCAGCGCGTACACGGCGGCGCCCTGCCCCGGCCCAAGGACACCGGCAAGGATTTCTTCACTCGTGTCGGCGAAACCACCGAGGTCAAACGCCACCTCGCGCGCCTGGCGGCCGAGCGAGTTGAAGACGGCCAGATCGTGCTGTTCGATTCCGGCTCCACCACCCTGCAGATCGCCCAGTCACTGCCGCAGGCGATCCACCTGACGGTGGTCACCCCATCGCCGATGATCGCCATCGCCCTGGCGGACCATCCGCATGTAACGCTGATCCTGGCCGGAGGCCAACTCAACCCCGCCACCCTTTCAACCGGCGGGCATGAAGCGCTACGCCTGATCCAGAGCATCAAGGCCGACCTGCTGTTTACCGGCGTGTGCGCACTGCACCCGCAAGTGGGCATTACCTCGCTGCATTTTGCCGAAGTGGCAGTCAAGCAAGCCTTGATAGACAGCGCGTCCCAAGTGGTTGCAGTGACAACCTCAGACAAACTCGGTGCAGTGGAACCGTTTGTGGTGGCACCGTGCAGCCGTATTCATACGCTCATTACCGAATGGGATGCGCCGGGGGTGGAGGCTTATGAGCAATCAGGCATCGAAGTGCTACGGATGGAGGTTTGATTGCAGCATTAACGCTTAACCACTTTCGTAATGACATTGATCGCCTGTTGCACCGTGGTTATGTTTTCGGCGACATCGTCTGGAATTTCGAAAAAAAACTCTTCCTCCAAAAACATGACGAGTTCAACAAGGGTCGTAGAGTCGGCACCCAGGTCATCAATGAAAGATGCCTCATTACTAAACTCAGCCTCAGAAATCCCTAAATGATCAGACACTATTTTTCTAACACGTTGCTCTATATCAGCCATTTTTGCATACCCTTGCTCAACGTTATCGAAACCCAGCCGTTTGAGGCCGGCGTGTAAACGCCTTTAAAGATACGCACAGGTAAAAAAGCTTCTACTGTCAGAGTTGACAGTCAGCTATATCGGTTCGCAATAAGCAACGACTGTGTATCCATAGATATCGTTCGATGCTTAAAAACCTGCCGTTTTAGACCTAGTAAAGAGTTCAGCCCTGACGGCGGGTCACTTATAAAAAAAGCCCGACAGTGCCACCTTTTGGCTCCTCGCCCAGACTCCAACCAGTGCAGCCCACATACAGCGTTGGCATCAAAACAACATATCCGCCGCGTCGCGCATGAAAATCTCGATGGTCTTGGGACCTACGCCATCGAACGCCGCCAAGCGTTGTTCAAACGCCTGGCGATCTTCGCTGGCCTGCCGAATCCCGGTAATCTTGCCGCCGTAATCGGCATTGAGCCGGGCACTCAGGTCCAACAGGCGCTGCGCCGTGGTTTCGTCATACCGCACGTAATGCGCCCGCCCCAACATCGCCACTAACTCCCGCGATGTACAGTGCTGCAATTTGCGCGGCGTATCACGCCCCTCCTCCTCAATGATCACCTTGTAAGCCTGGGCAGCGATGGGCGCCTGGATGCGTTTGCCCATCAGGAAGCTGGCGATGAACCACTTGAACAGACTGGCGTCATCATCGGGTTTTAGCTCGATGCCCAACTGGGCAGCGCTGATGGAGCGGGCCATGCTCAATGCCCTTTGTCGAGCTTCTCGTTGATCGCATCCGTCTGGCGTTCAATGTCCTTGATCGAGGTGGGTGTCACCACTTTGTCGATGGTTTCGGTCTTCGGGTTCGCACGCTCCAGCGTCTGCCCTTTCAGACCTTCAGCCTTACCCTTCTGCGCGTCTTCAGAGCTGACGGGGTCGGGGGTTTTATCGGCGCTCTTGTGTTCGTTCACAGTGCAATCTCCTGCCTATAACGGCCTTCCAAACAGTGGCGGCCTTATGCAGCAGAACACGCTGAATTTGAATTGGTTCAAGGAAATTGCCACACCTGACCGTTGGGCAAACACGCGCAAAAAAAATTAAACCTTTTGCTCGCCCCCCCGCTCAACACTTGGGTACGGCATCGCGCCATTTCCTGAGGAGAGACACCATGACAACTCGACTGATGAAACAAATGGGCCTGACGTTCGCACTCGTTGCCGGCTCGATTTCGACCGCTATGGCGGCCACGTCCAACGACTTTGTCGACAACGCCGCCGAGGGCGGTATTACCGAGGTGGAAGCCGGCAAGCTGGCGCTGGAAAAAAGCAGCTCGGCAGACGTAAAAACCTTTGCGCAGCATATGGTGACCGACCATACCAAAGCCAATAACGAGCTGATGGCCTTGGCAAAAAAACTCGATATCGAGGTTCCGGATGACGCCGCCCTGACCGACAAGGCGAAGAAAGCGATTCTGGAAATGCGCGACGAATCGTTCGACAAGGCCTACGCCAACAACCAGGTGGCCGCCCATGAAAAAACCGTAGAACTGTTCAAGAAAGAAGCGGCCTCTTCGGACAGTGCCGAGCTGAAGGCTTTCGCCACCAAGACGCTGCCAACCCTTGAAGCTCACTTGAAAATGGCCAAGGAACTGCAAAGCAAATACGCCAAATAATCAACCTGACACCGGAGGCATCTGAGTATGAGTTCGCAACTCACGGGTAAGAAAATCCTCGTCATCACGTCCAACACCGGGATCGAGCGCGACGAGCTGCTCAAACCCCTGGAAACCCTGCGTGGCTATGGCGCGACGGTGACGCACGCCTCCAGCAAGGGCGGCACCACCCAGACCTTTGTCGGCGATACCGAAAAGGACGGGACAGTTGAGTCCGATGTGCAATTGTCTGATGTGGTCGGCAGCAACTTCGATGCATTGGTCATCCCGGGCGGGACGGTGAATGCCGACACTTTGCGTCAGGATGCCGCGGCGCTGCGCTTGATCAACGAGTTCGCTCAGGCCGGCAAGACCATCGCAGCGATCTGCCACGGCCCGTGGGCGCTGATCGACGCAGGCGTGGTCAAGGGCAAAACCCTGACCTCGTACAAAAGCGTACGCATCGACTTGGAAAACGCTGGCGCTGCGGGCGTAGTGGATGCTGAGGTCAAGGAATGCAAAGCCAATGGCTGGACCTTGATCACCTCACGGACGCCGGACGATTTGCCGGCGTTCAATGAGGCGATTGCCAGAGCTGTGGCCGGCTGATCATGGCTAACGAATGACAACAGGCGCCCATGGGCGCCTGTTTTTATATGGCTCACCGACTCAGCTCTTGCGATGCTCGGCCATCTCGCGCTTGGGGCCGGACACCGCCCATGCGATCAACCCCAACAGCGGCACAAAAACCAGTACCACCACCCACAGTCCCTTGGTCTCCCAGCCACCGGTACTGCGCAAGACGATATTGATCGCCCACAGTTCCAAGAGCAGCAGAATCACTGCCAATATGATCCAGATATATTCTATTTGCATGATTCACCTCCTGAGGTCTAAAGGTTAGGTCAAGCAGATCGCTCAAGGGTTCCATTAGAATTTTCAGGAACGCTCACGCGAGCCCGGCACGTGACCGGCAGGAGTGCGTTGTGCAATCTCGAAAGGGCCAGACCATGCAAGCTGCACGACGAACCCGCCCATATAAATCCCTATCTATTTGATTTAAATAGTTATTTAACCCCGATTAAAGTTGGTACGGCTGATGCAATTCCCTCACTACGAGGCGTGCGTTTCGACATGCCCGACAACTACCCGTGAGGTTGCACATGAATGCCATCGACCTGCTTAAAGCCGACCATGAACGCGTCAAGACCCTGCTGACCCAACTAAGCGAGTCCACCGAGCGCGGGGTTAAAAAGCGCACCGAGTTGCTAGCCAAGCTCGAGATGGAAATCACCCTGCACACCAAGCTCGAAGAAGAAATCCTTTATCCCGCTTTTAGAAAAGCCGGTGGCAAGGAGCAAGACATCATGTACCACGAGGCCAAGGAAGAGCACCGTACCGTCGACTCGCTGGTGCTGCCCGACCTGAAGCAGACCGAACCCTCCTCCACCGAATTTTCAGGCCGTGTGAAAGTGGTCAAGGAACTGCTTGAGCACCACATCGAAGAGGAAGAAACGGAGATGTTTCCCCAGGCGAAAAAACTGCTGGGCAAGGCAATACTTGAAGAGCTGGGGGCCGAAATGGAGGCGATGAAAGCGGCCTACAAAAAGGCCTCGACCAACAAACCCCTCGCGGCCTGATTGACCCGCAAATGAAAGCTCAAGCGACGGCCCCACGGGGTCTGTCGCGCTATCGAGCTTCACCAGTGATTTCTCCTCGCCTACTCGGCGACCCGGCCGACCGAGCCGGCCTGGACGCCCATGCTAGCGTGCCGTTGCCCATGGCATTGGCACTGGGCTTTCAGGAGATTCACCAAAATGGACACGCATTCGCCCACCTACACCAGGCTCTTCAAGGAAGACTGGGAGCTGCTTTGCTCGGCTTCCTCCATGGCTGCAGTCGATTCACCGGCAGCCTATCTAAAGGCGCTGTATTTATTTGCCCAGGTGCTTGAGGACAGCGGAAAAGGCCGAGCCGGCAAAGTCACCCTGGACCAGCGGCGACCTGAGCTCAAGGCATTGCCCATCGACGAACACAGCCTGACGGCTGTGATCCCCCAACTGTCGATCATTAATGAAACCCTCACTCACCAGATCGACACATACCTTGGAAAGACCACCGGTGAAAACCGTGGACGCTCGCTGGATACGGTGCTTGGTCTTCAACGTTTTCCGTTCGCACTGCCGTTTGAACGAGCCCATCGGCAATGCTGGCTCAGCTTGTCCGCAGGCAAGCCGCAACTGGGTGAACTCAGCTATCGCATCAGTCTGAAGCTGCCCATTACCCAACGCGCTCAGAACGCCTACGGCGTCGTCAGGCACGCGGCCTATGAAGCACAGCGATTGCTGTGCGGCTTGAGCCCTGCACAGCAAAACTTGTTGACGGAACCGTTTCTGGAAAACTCGGGGAATGTGCACGCCACTGAGTTTTTCGCGCGGCACTATGGCCTCCAGGAGGAGTCGCTCAGAAAAACGCCCCATTGGCTGCACCAAACCGCTCTGACTCGCGACCAGGCTCAGGCATTACTGGCATGTGGCAGGTACCTGCCGGTGCTCTCGGGCAATGTATCTGCCGCCGCACTGCCAAGGCCGACGCCAGAGCTGCAGACACATGAACGGGCAGCCTACGTGAACGGCCCAATAACCAGCAATGCCGAGACGCGGCAACCGCTGTCGATAGAGCACACAGAACTGCAAAACACCTCATGGAACCGCTACCAGCGCCTGCACCGAATGATTCGCCTGCAACGCTGGACGCAACTGCCGTTTGAGGATCTGGACGCGCTGTTGATCAGCGTTGTGCGACGTGAGCAGGATGCTGATCCGCATCAGCCCTGCAACGACAATACCCTGCGGGCGCTGGGTGTCTACCGCTACCTGGAGCGGCGTCATGGCCTGCCACTTGAAGAGTTTGCGGCGATGCTGGATGAGCTTCCTGTGTGGGCGTCGGGCAATCGCCTGTCGCTGTACGACCAGGTGTTCAACCACGCTTCAATGCCCGGCGAGACACTGCGGGTGGATGTGCCAAATCTGGCGCTGCATGAAGCGCTGCCGGACAACCTGCGACATCGGCTGTGTGCCGGTCTGAACCTTGGGGACACCCCCGACGCCTTGCATTGGCTGATCGGACAGGCGCGTCAATACCTGCCTTCGCCTTGCCGAACGCTGACGTTCTATAGCGCCCTGTACCGCCAGGCCCGGATCGCACGGTTGTTCGGGTTATCGGTGCTCGACAGTCATCACGTGGCGGCACTGCTCGGCGGTACGGATTACACAGCCCAACTGGTCACCCCCTCCCTACGCAGCTCCGGCGTCAATGCACCGCCAGACATGCTCGATATGCTGATGCAAATGGATTGGCTGCTCGGTTGGCTCAAGGACGCGCGCCAATCGGTTGATCAACTTCGCCGTCGTTTAGTCCTGGAGGAAGACGCACAGCCGGCCCGGATCCAGGCGTACCTCACCCAGCTTGATGACCTGGTGCAATTGACCCGACAGGGGCTGCTGGCGCAAGAAGACATCGCTGACCTTACGCTGCCCCAGCCCGAACCAGACACCAGGGCCGCGCCCATTCCCTGGCATGCCCTCATCGTCCAGGGCCTGCTGCACAGCCACCCCCAGCTCAAGCCGCCAGCCCCCAGCGAACTGCCCAAGGCACTTGTGCAACTCATTGAAGCTCGAACCCTGAGCCTGGACCCGACCCGCAACGCAACCCTGCACGCCGATGCCAAACACGCAGTGACCAAGAAGCTCGGCGAGTTCTATCGGCAGCTGCAGCCCTTGAAGGACAAAATCGATGCGCTGTTCAGCGCCCCATCGCATTTGCCTGGCGATCCGGCACTGTACCTGCAATCGCGCAAGCTCGCCGCCCGACAGATTGCCCGTGCGGCCACCGCCCAATCGCCCCTTGACCTGGTCAAACATCTGCTGCTGCTGTTGCCGGACGCCGAAGTGTTATTGGAGCTGACGGTGAGCCGCCAGACCCTGCACACCTTTTTGCTCCACCCGCACTGGTTGAGCCAGGAGCAGACGCAAGGCTCGCTGCTCAAGCTGACACTGAACACGCTGTACCTGCTGCAGCGCTTTGCCCACTGCCTCGACACCTATGGGCTTGCCCAACACAGCGTTCTCGATTACCTGCAACGCGCCAACACACCCTCTGCGGCAAACGTCGACACCTCGGCCAGCCCACGACTGGCCGCCCTGCTCAAGTGGGACGCCGGCGAGATCGAGCATCTGGTCGACCATCTCCCGAACAAACAGGTAAAAACCCTGGCCGACCTGGACTGGATCCTGCGTTGCCACCAAACCGTCAGACTCACCGGGCTCTGTGCCAAAACCCTGCTCAAGGCGACCGACCTGCACGCCACATTGATGAATGAGGACTGGAAACACGTCGGTTCGGCATTGATCACTACCGCCCCATAACACCGCTTTGTTGCGACCGGATCAAGGAACGACCATGTCTGCCCCCATCACCCAATACCTCAACGAACAGCTGCGCGACGCGATGCTGGCGTTCTACATGAACACCGTACTGCCCGAAGATCCCACCGTCCAGGCACTGCAACTGGCCGACACCTTCAAGCGCGTCGACGATGTCTACACCTACTGGCTGCTCGACCCCCAGGTCAGCCACGCGGTGCCCACTACTCGTATTACCAGCGCGATTGCCAGCCTTCAGCAGTACATCAACGCCATCTACCTGGGCCTGGAACCCGGCTACGAAAAAACAGGCATGAGCCATGCCCAGCAGACCGAATGGCGAGACACCTTGCTGACCTACTCGCTGTGGCGTGCCAACCAACAACTTCGCCAGTACCCGGCCAGTTACCTGAGCCCCACCCTGCGCCACGACAAGAGCGACAGTTTCAGACAACTGGAAGACGAGTTGAACCAGTTCCGGACCGAGCCGGCATCGCTATTGAAGGCTGTCCACGGTTACCTCAATCGCTTCGAAGAACTCGCCAATATCAGAACCCTCAATGGCTATATCGATGGCGACAAGGACAGCTTCGCCAGCAGCGCCTATTACTTCATTGGCAAATCCAGCTCTGAAAACACCTATTACTGGCGCACGCTGGCTATGTCTGAGCGCCCAGCCGAGGGCACCGCTCCCAACCCAACGGCCTGGTCGGGATGGAAAAAAATCCATCTGTCCATCGACGACAATGTTCCCGAACAGACGATCCGCCCAGTGGTGTTCAATGGCCGTCTTTTCCTGGTGTGGGCCCAATGTATCAATCCGATGTCCTCCACCAAAGACATCACCCCGTTTGGACGCGGCGACGTTGAATCCGACAAGGACTACCAGCAACGCCTGGATACCCGGATACAAAGTACCTACCTGCAGTTCCGGCTGTACTTCTCGTTCAAAAAGCTCGATGACAGCTGGAGCACGCCGCAACTGTGCATCCAGGAATACAACATCGCCAAAGACCTCGACGAGTTGAGTTCAGAGGACTTGATGAGTGCCACCCATACGATTGCCGTTGTAGACGCGAACACCCACGCACCGTCGCTGTTTCTGGGCCTCATCGCCCATCCGGACGCTCCAGCACCCGCGCAGAACAACGGTACCCATAGAAACTTTTACCAAGCCATTCGCGTGGACGAACACTTCAACACCCATTGGCTTGAGAGCATCGGTAGCACCCGCAAGACGCGCCTGTGGCTCGATGAGTCTCACCTGGAACTGGCGGGGCGCTACCTGGCCATGTTTGCACACCACAACCATGCCAGGTTTCAGTTCAGGGCTACGAAAACCGCGCAGGTAAACGTGGAGGCTTTAACCCATGACGCGCCTCATGGCGCTGTCAACGGCTGGAATTATGCAGGCCACCAGAACAAGATCCGTGCGCTGACGAGCGCCGATATCAAGTTCAATACCACGACCTCCATACTGGAGGTGACGACCAGGCTCGCAGAAGGCTTCGAGCCGCATCGCACCCTGATCTTCAACTACGACAACGACCTGGTCACGTTTACCCTGACCTTGAGTACAAACGGCGTGCCCCGGGCAAATGAAACACTGAAGTTGAGCGCCACCTCACAGATCCATCTCAAGAGCGCCGTGCTCATTGAAGTGTCCTCCGTGCAAATAGGGCTGAGCCTCAAATGCCAGAAAACCGGAGTCGAGCAGGCTGACTTTATTCGCAATCAAAGTAATGAACCGTTCAGTCTTGCCCTACCACCGAAAAAAAATGCCAGCCCCCCCACAGATTCCGTCACCCTGGACCTGGACGGGGCATACATTTCACGCGAAGCCTTCGAGTATTTTTCCAACGCCCCGGATTCTGCTTACCTCGTTTCGCTGACATTCCATGAAGATCACGGCTCGCCACCGGACCATAAGCACGACTTGTTCATCGGCACTGTCACGCTCTACCAAAAACAACGTCTGTACAGACCCGTACTGATGTATATGAAACAAGCCGATGCTGCTTTGCCGGAAACCCTGAACAGGAACAATACCGTGCTGGTCGGGCAGGCCGAACACTCGCGCCGCAACCTGCGCGATGCCTTCCCGGAACTGTCCATAAAGCATTTTTTTGACGTGCCGATCGAGTTCGCGCCGCAGACGATGAGACCTTATGGCGAGGACCCCGGCAATCCTCCCCCGACCTCATTGACCCTTATCCACGGCGTGTTGATACTGGAAAGCGATGTGCGCTATCCCTCGCCTACCATTCTGGGCTATGCGCTGAAAACTGCCACATTCACGCTCGGCACCCATAGCAATCCTCCTGTCATCCCGCTGGCCCCGCGCATTCGTCGTCTCACATCGGCGCCTTATGGCACGGCGGAGTTCATCGATTTCGACGGCAGCGCCATCGAGTACGGCGTTACGCCTAAGCACAAACGCGCGCCCATTCGTACCAATACCTGCGTCGCGAGCCTGCTGACAAAAACCGCAGGGGCTGATGTGCATCACCTGTTCTCCTTGCCAACGGACGCCTGGCGTGAGCCACCGCTGGCGGGCGAAAAGAATTACAGCCTGCTGGACTTCCAGGGTGCCCATGGCGCGTATTACTGGGAGCTGTTTCTTTACCTGCCCTGGTTGTTGGCGCACCGTTTGAACCTGGAACAGCAATATGCCGACGCCGAAGTCTGGATACGTTTTCTTTTCGATCCTGCTCACCAGTCTGCCCATTGGCGTCAGCCGATGCTGTTGGCCGACACTACGCCACAACCCAGCCAGACCTTGCTCTGCGCTCATCGACTGGCCAAAAGCAGCCCCGTGCATTTTCGCCAGGCGCTGTACCTGTTGTATGTCGATATCCTGCTTAATCGCGGTGACGCGGCCTACCGGGAAATGAGCCGCGACAGTCTGGCCGAGGCCAAGCTGTGGTACATCCGCGCTAAAGGATTGCTGGGGCTGCGCCCACCGCTCAATGCTGTTGATCCCTGGGTGACCACGACCCTGGACAAACTGCAAAGTCCCTCGTCACTTGGCATGACGCCGGTGCCTGCCGGCACAGCACGGCTGTGCCGATCCCTGAGCCCGGACCTGCTGATGCGCTGGGACAAGGTTGATGCGCGCCTGTACAACCTTCGCCATCACCTTGACCTGACCGGCAAGCCCATGAGCCTGCCGCTCTACGCCGCCACGCTGACACCCCAAACGTTGCTGGCCGCCTACCAGCAAGGCACCGGCGGCGCCGGCGTGCAGACAACCCTGCGCACTGCGCACGCCGGGCACTATCGCTTCCAGGTGGTACTGGGGCACGCGTTGCAGGCCGTCGATAACCTGATCCAGTTGGGAGTGACCTTGCTGTCACTGTGGGAGCGCAAGGAGCAGGCCCACTCTGTAGAATCCCAGCAACAACAGGCCTGGGAACTGGCAAGGTTAGCCGTCGAGCAACAAGCCCAGGCCGTGCAGGTCGATACCAGAAACAAGCATGCCTTGCTGGCCGGACGTCGCATCGTCGAGGCCCGGGTGGCCTTCTTCGAGCAGCAACTCAAGGTCGGCATCAGCCCGGCAGAAGCCCAGGCCACCCAGGCGTATCAGGACAGCGCACACTGGGAAACGGCAGCCGCGGTTGCTCAAGCCGGCGCGGGCCTGGCGATGCTGATACCGAATATTTTCGGCACCTCCAATGGCGGCGTGCGTTACGAAGGTGCCTTTCACGCGCTGCAAGCCATGTCCCAAGGCATGGCCAACGAACAGCGCGCCAACGCCGCCCACCTCGACCGCTCCGACCTGTTCGCCCGCCGCGCCGCCGAATGGGGCAATGCCCTGGAGCAGGCGCGCCTGGAACTGGCCCAGGTCGATGCACAACTGCTGGCTTACACCGAACAAGAGCAACATACCCGCCTGCAATTGCGCCTGGCCCAAACCTCGTTCACCCAGGCGCGAACCTTGTATGACCTACTGGGTAAACGCTTTACCAACGCTCAGCTCTATCAATGGCTCAACGGCCAGCTTTCGACGTTCTACTACCAGGCGTATGACGCCACCCTGTCCCTGTGCCTGGCCGCCGAGGCGTGCTGGCAAGAGGAGCGCGCGGAGTGGGACAAACACTTCATTCAAACCGGGCTCTGGGTTCGCCAATACCGTGGCCTCAGCGCCGGCGAAGCCCTTAAACAGAATTTGCTGAGCATGAGCAGTGCCTACGCCACCCAGAACGAACGCCTGCTGGAGATCACCAAAACCGTGTCGTTGCGTCAGCTTCACGACCAAGACGCTTCAGCCACAGGCGATAAACCCTGGGCAACGCTTAAAGCCGAACTGCTGACTAACGGTACGCTGAGCTTCGAACTGACCCGCAAGCTGTTCGACGACGATTACCCTGGCCACTACCTGCGACGGATCAAAAGCGTCAGTGTCTCACTGCCTGCCACCCTGGGGCCCTACGAAGACATCAAGGCCCTCCTGACCCAGACCGGCAATACCACGCAGCTTGCGCCCACCTCTGATAAACCCGAGGTTGCAGCAAAGAAAGACTGGCGCGCCAGGCAGGAAATCGCCCTGTCCAACGGGCTCAACGACAGCGGCCTGTTTACTTTGAACTTCGACGGTGACGAACGTTATCTGCCGTTCGAATACACCGGCGCCATTTCCACCTGGCAACTGAGCTTCCCCAACCATACGCGGCAAGGGGACCTGCTCAAATCCTTGACCGATATCATCGTGCACCTGCGTTACACCGCCAGGAACAGCGGAGGCCTGCGATGAGCATGCAGTCATCCGATTTTTTGCAGCCGGCAATCCCTGCCCTGCCCAAGGGCGGCGGTGCCATCCAGGGCCCTGGCGTCAGTTGGGGGCCTGTCGGCTCACGGGGCGAGGCGTGCCTGGACGTGCCTTTGCCGATTTCGCCCGGACGCGGTTTCGCCCCTGCGTTGAGCCTCGGGTATCGCAGCTCACAAGGCAATGGCCCGTTCGGACTCGGCTGGACACTGTCGGCGGGCGCGATCAGCCGTGATACACGCAAGGGTATCCCGGCCTACGGCGAAGATGACCGTTTCGTCAGCCCCCAAGGTGTCGAGCTGATCCCGGAGCGTGACGCCCAGGGCGAGATTCACGCCACAGCTTGCGACCAGTACAACGGCCTGTACCTGGGTGAAGCGCATCGGGTAGTGCGCTATGTACCCATCGTCGAGGGCAGGTTCGATCGGATCGAACATTGGTCATCCTCAAGTGATACTGCCGGGTTCTGGCTGGTACAGGGTGCGGACGGCTGCTTACATCTGTTCGGCAAAACCCTGATGGCTCGCTGCACAGACCCGGAGGACAGCCACCATGTGGCCCAATGGTTGTTGCAGGAAAGTCTCAATCCCCTGGGAGAGCAGATTTATTACCACTACAAGCCAGAAGACCAGCGCGCTCCAATCACCAGGGATTACCGTGCGCAGCGTTACCTGGCCAGGGTGTGCTACGGCAACCTGCGACACTGCGAACACTTGGCGCTTTGGAATACCGATGTGCTCGCCGAGAAACAATGGCACTTCGAGCTGCTGCTCGACTATGGCGAACGCCACATCGAGCTGAGCCAGGTGCCGACCTACGCCGAGCAACAGCCGTGGCTCTCGCGCAACGACCCGTTCTGCAATTACGCCTACGGTTTTGAACTCGGCACCCAGCGGCTTTGCCGGCAAGTCCTGATGTTTCATTACTTCCCGGATGAGCCGAGCATGGGCGCCAACCCGGTGCTGACCCGGCGACTGCTGCTGGAACACACCGACCGTCACGCCGCAGGCAGTTGCTTGAATGCCTTGCACAACCAGGCATATGACGCTCAGGGAACGACCAGCGCCTGGCCGCCCCTGGAACTGGCCTATAGCGCCTTCAAGCCGGTACTGGAACCCGCCCGCTACCAGCCGTTCGACGGCATGGCGGGTGTCAACGATGGGCAACACTATCAACTGGTGGACCTGCGCAACGACGGTCTGCCGGGCATCCTGCACCGTACCGACAAAAGTTGGTATTACCGCGAACCGCTCAGGGCTGCGCGTGCGACCGGCCTCGATGCGGTGACCTATGGGCCATGGCAGGCATTGCCACGCATTCCCGTCGCCGACACTGCCCAGGCCACCCGTCAGGCCCTGGCAGACCTTAATGGTGACGGGCACCTGGAATGGGTGGTGGCCCAACCGGGCATGAGCGGTTTTTTCACCCTCGATACGCAGCAACAATGGTCAAGTTTTACGCCGTTCGCGGCGATACCCCAGGAGTTTTTCCATCCCCACGGGCAATTCGCTGACCTGATGGGCAGCGGCCGCCTGGACCTTGCGTTGATCGGCAATCACAGCGTGCGTTTGTATGCCCATCATCAGGGCGAGGGGTATGGCGCCGGCCTCCAAGTGCCCTACGAGCACGCCGACGAGGGTCTGCCCACGCTCAGCCATACATCGACCGAACTGGTCGCCTTCTGCGACCCGTTGGGCAGCGGTCAACAGCACTTGGTGCGTATTCGCCATAATGAAATCAGATGCTGGCCAAACCTGGGCCGCGGACGCTTCGGCAAGGGGTTCGTGTTTGCGGCATTGCCGTTCGACTACGCCAGCTTCGACGCCGCCAATATCCGCCTGGCTGACCTCGATGGTTCAGGCGCGGTGGACCTGATTTACCTGCAGCCTGAACAACTGCTGATTCTCATGAACCGCGCCGGCAGCGGGCTGATGCCGCCCGTGACGTTGCCCTGGCCAGACGGCGTGCTCCACGACGCGACGTGTCAGGTCAGTTTCGCCGACCTTCAAGGCCTGGGCTGTTCCAGCCTGATCCTGAGCGTGCCGCACATCAAACCCCGGCATTGGCGCTTCGACTTTGTCCGCCGAAAACCTTATTTGTTGACGGCAACCCTCAACAACATGGGAGCGGCCACCCAACTGAGTTACCGCAGCAGTGCCCAGGAATGGCTCGACGAAAAACACCAGCGCCAGTCCTCGGGGAAAGCCTCAGTCAGCAGCCTGCCCTTCCCCGTGCCGGTGGTTCGGCTTCAGCGGCAAACAGACCAGGTCAGCGGCAATCGGCTGACCCAGTATTTTCGCTACCGTGAAGCCTGTCACGACAGCGTTGAGCGCCGGTTCATCGGCTTCGGCCTGGTGCTGGAAACCGATATGCCGCCGTCCGCCAATACCGCATCGGGGGTACTGACCAAACGCTGGTTCAATACACTTGAGCTTTCGCGAGAGGGGTTTTATGCAGGGGATCGGCATGCGCCTGTGGTGGGGCCGACCCTGCTGAGCCAGTTGGAGACCGGGCGCACTCTGGACACCCTGATTGCCAACCCGCAGGCATCGACCTGGCATCAAGTGCGGCGTGCGCTGGCCGGTAGCCTGTTGCGCGAGGAGGTCTACGCCGCCGCCGATCAACCGCCGAACGGCGTGCCCTACTCGGTGCAGCAGCAACGTTATCTGGTACGCCTTATAAGCCCGTCGCGAAAGGCTGGCGAACCGGCGACACTGCTGCCTTTGCTGCTGGAATCGATCACCTGTCACTACGAGCGCCAACAGGATGATCCGCGCTGTCGGCACCTGTTGAATCTGCGCTGGGACACCTACGCAAGCCTTGTGCACAGCGTGGTGGTCGATTATGCCCGCCGCAAGAGCGCCACTGACGCCGCGCCGTCCGGCCAACCCCATGAGCAGCAGTGGTGGCGTGCGGCGCACGACCCGGCACAACAGGCTTACTACCTCAACGAAACCCTCGCCCGCTTCATTCACCTGGACGCACCGCAACGCTGGCGCCTGCAACTGCCTTACCAGCAGCGCAGCAACGTACTGACGCTACCCAGGCAAGCATGGCCGCACGGGCAGATCGGCTATGAACAATTCGTCGCCGAGGACGCGTCCAACCCCTTGAGGCCGGGTGACCAGCGCCAACTCGGCGGGCTGTCGGTGCAGCACTATTGCCTGGCGGAGCACACCACGCCGTTACCGCCCGGAACCGCGAGTTTCCAGGCTTTGCCCGCTTACGTCGAAGTGGCTGAACTCGATGCGCCGGCATTGAGTGTCTATCAGGACCCACAGATCACCGCCACCTTGACCGAACAACATTATCGCCCGATGTCCGCGTTTCTCTCGGCGATTGCAGGGCAGGACGATGCAATGACACTTTGGTCGGTCGGCCGCGGCTATAACCGTTACGCGCAACCTGAAGGGTTCTACCGGCCTCGTCGCCACCAGGCCAGCATGAGCCACGCCGCGACGCAGACCGAATACGATGCCTACTGGCTACACGTGATCAAGGTTCAGTCAGCGGACGGCTGCTCGACCCAAGCCGACTACGACTACCGGAACGGTCTGCCGGTGATAGTCACCGACGCACAGCGCACCCGGCAGTACGCGCAATACGATGCCCGCGGACATCTGATTGCCACTGGCCTTGGGGGTGAGGAACAGGGCGCGCCTGTCGGCTATGACAACTGGCAATCCGTCACCCGCGCCCTCGACAGCGGCCCGACACAAGCGCTGGCCGATCCTGCCACGGCCCTTAACAATGCCCAGAGCGCCTGCTTTTATGACGTGTTCAGTTGGATGGGCCGCATCCCGCCTGCCAGTGTGCAGGGGCACTGGGTGAGCAGCGGTTACCTGCTGCCCAGCGGGCACATTCGGGCCTCAGCGCTGTCGCGCATCAACCACCTGCCCAGCCAGCAGCCCCATCATCAAACGCTCATAAGCCTGATCAAGACCGCCCGTCGAGTACCGGTGCACGCCGTGGTGCTGCATGACGACCACTGGCAGGGAACGCCAGGTGAGGCCGATCGGCAGATCCACGTAGCCCTCGCCTTCAGTGATGGTTTTGGTCGCGTGCGGCAAACCCAGGAGCAGGCACAATCAGGCCCCGCGTTTGAGGTCGACCACGCAGGGACATTAAGCGAGGGCGCCGATCAAGTCGAAGCCAGTCGCCGTTGGCGCATCAGTGGGCGCGTCGAATACGACAACCGAGGTGGCGTGGCGCGGACCTGGCGGCCTTACTTCGCCGACCGTGCCGGGTACATCGATGACGAGGCATTCAACGCCTCACGCCCCAGCGAGCGACAGGTGCATGATGCTCTGGGGCGCCCTGTAAGTGTGCTCAACGCCAATGGCGGCCTGCGGCGCCAAACGTATTGGGCCTGGTACACCGTAAGCGAGGACGAAAACGACACCGAGGAGGACAATCCTGCCGATTAGCAGCACTGAAGGCCGTTGCCGAGGCAGCGGCCTTCAAGACAAAAGAACGCGTCACCCTCGGTGTGGATTCATCACCCTGACAGCCCGATAGTGAAAGCCACTGACGTGCTGAATCAATAGCCGATACGCACCGCGACCGCGCTGGCCGCGATACCCCGGCAAATCAAAGCCTCGAATGTTATTTCCGTAAGCGTGCCCTCTTTCCATGGCCCATTCTCTGGATGCCAGCCTGTTGAGGACGTCCCTGATAATTCCCCCATCACGCCCACGCAACTCGTTCAGAATATTTGATTCGTCGATCACAAGGCGTTCCGGCGCTCGACCGGAAGAAGGCCCTGGGCGTTCAGCTGCCGTCACCTCTTCAACTGCGCCAGAACCTCGTCGCCCCGCACTTGCGGCTTTTGTCAGCGGGCGTACTTCGGTAGCTGTCAGCCCGGCTGCCGGCAGTGGGCCAACCCTTTCATGTCGCGGAGGGCGCAGCGTCATCGCTTCAAATCCCAGTCTTTTTAACTCCCGATTCGGGTTTTTGTGTGATTGGGCAGCTTTCAAAGCCGCGTGCTTGCCCTGACCGGGTCCGGTGTAGGCATAAATGCCACCGTAATCATCAGGTATCAATCCGTAGGCGTAGCTCCCACTGTCGGATTTGTTCACTCGGAACTGATGAAGAAAATCCGCAAACGCAGTGATCTCCTCCTCGCTGGGGTTGGCCCCTTGCAATATATTCCGGGCATTTTCCATGGCCAGTTCTCGATAAACTGCACTGCGCTCGTTTTCCCAGCTCCTGTCAGTTCTTGCCTGCTGGCGAACCCACAACGTTGCGCCCACAACTGCCATCATGAATCCCGCGATAGCTATCTGCGCGGCTTGGCTTGCGTCCAGGCCAATGGCTGGCCCAGCCAACACCGCCATGATAATGATGATGACCACTTCAACCAGAGGATTGCGCTGCAAGCCATTGTCATCCACGTAGCCGACAGGATTGTTCCCGACCATGGCGTACAGGTTCAACCCATCCACATCCCCCGCCGGGTCTGCACTTATCCACCGCATCAACCAGGGTGCGTAATACCTGAACCCGTAGTAATACAGGCCGCTGGCGTCGCGCTCCTTGCCCGAGTAACGCCGGTTTTTATAGCCTGCTTCAAGCGCACTCTTCGCGGCCCACCAGGCGGTCGCACCGAACGGGTAATAACTTTCCTGGCTCAGCAAGGCTGCCTTTTCGTCAAGCTCCAAGGTACTGCTGCCCAGGTGATCGCAGAGGCTGAAGCGCAGTTGCTCGTCCACCATGCCCTCGGGTCGCCCCTGTTGCCATTGCAACCCTCTGACCGCAGTGCGCCCGGCCTGAGCAAGCAGCACATTGCGCCATTCACCCGAGGTGCCTTGGCGATGCAGCTCCAGGCCCGGTAGATACAGCACTTCATGGGTATGGGTCTGTGAGCCGGTGTGTGCCACTCGGCGTTTGCTGACCCGCTGGCCGGCGCCGTCGTACACATAGACCTCATCGTCATGTTCGCCGCTGTCACGCAGCACTTGTGCAACACGAACCAATTGGTTGCGCACATTCCAGGTCAGCGCCTGCCCACGCGCCAGTTCCTTGAGGTTGCCGGCCTGATCAAAGCGATTGCCCAGGCCGGGCGCCGTCGCCCCCTCCCGCTCGATCACGCTGTGGTTACTGTGTTCACCTGCGCGCATGTGCTGGGTAAAGCCGCTGCCGGAGGAAGGAACATGGCGCATCTGCGTCAGGTTGCCGGCCGGGTCGTAGGCGTAGTGTCGGGTGTAGTTGCGCCAGAGATTGTCGTCCGTGGCCCCGAACGTGACCCTGCCCGGCAGCGCGGATGTGCCGGCGCTACGGGAGTTTTCCCGGCCAGTGGCCTTGATCAATCGTGACAGGCTGTCGTACTCGAACGTACTGACCGCCGCCACCTGAACGTTAGTCGCCCACCGCGTCGGCTGCGCAGCGTCGTGGATGCGCAGCACGTTGCCGACCCGGTCGTAGCGGTATGAAAGGTCTTGCAGGAGCCTACCCGGCGTGTTTTTGAGGTGGGCGCTCAAGCGCATCAAACGGCCATCGGCATCGGCGTACTCGGCCACGCTGACGACGCCATTGCCCGTGCGTTCGGCCAACACCTGCGCCGAGGCGTTGAAGGTGCGCTGATCCACCAAGGTCTTGCGCGCTCCGCTCTTGAAGACTATTTCGCTGTGGGTCAACAAGCCGTCTACGCCGTAACGCGATTGCTGACGATTGCCAAGGGCATCGACCTGTTCCAGCACCTGGCCCAGCGCGTCGTACCGCCAGGTGGTCGTGAATGCTTCAGCCTGCAAGTGTGCGTCGCGTTCACTCTCCGCCAGCGGCCAGTCGGACGCAGTGTATTGTGCGCGCAAACGCCGGGTTTGCACCGTGACGCTGCCCTGTACGTTGTAATGATCGAAGAACAGCGTACCGGCTGGATCATCGTGGCGGATCAAGCGGCCACAGCGATTACGTGCCGCCTCCCGAGACGTCATGCCGGCGTAGGTCATGCGCTCCACGCAGCGCTCTGCCGCTTCGTCTGCGGCACGCTCAAACACCGCCAC
This sequence comes from Pseudomonas sp. W2Aug9, assembly GCF_023127755.1. Taxonomy (NCBI): domain Bacteria; kingdom Pseudomonadati; phylum Pseudomonadota; class Gammaproteobacteria; order Pseudomonadales; family Pseudomonadaceae; genus Pseudomonas; species Pseudomonas sp. W2Aug9. The sequence goes on from NZ_SPKL01000009.1 coordinate 129,197, forward strand.
GGGGCGTAGCAACTGATCGTACTCAAACCGCTGCCGGGCGCCACGGCTGTCCCATTGCTGCACGACCTGACCAGCGCTGCCAGGCAGCATGACCTGGCTACCGGCATCCACACTATCGGTGCTCAGGGGTAGCCCGGTGAGGCTATGGCGATGGGACAGATTGGGCGGCACAGCGTCGTCAAGGCCGTGCAGGTCAGATAGCCTGGGGTCCCATTGTTGTTGCAGGAAGCCCCGGGCGCCGAATACCTGGCGTGTGACATACTCCAGAGGTTGCTGTTGTAGCGTGTTGCGGTGGTAAGCCACGCTACGCACGGTCAACCCTCGCGGGTCGAAAACCGTCAGTGACGGGGTGTTTTGGTGCAAGGAAGGCATAAGCGGATAAACCTGAAAACCAATGGTTCACAAAGCCTAGTCATCCGCTCGAAGGTCGCATGGCAGCGCACCACGCTGTGAAGCGTGCGGGCCTTCCGAATCTCTCGTCAGCGCTTCAAGCCCGACGACTGAACATGCGTCGCAATACCTGAGGCTCGCCTCGCAGCGAATGCACAAGCACCGCGCCGATATGCCCGACAATCAATACCAGCATCGTCCACCCCAGTTCGCTGTGGAAGTCGCGGCCCAGATCAATCATCCACTGCACCTTTTCGCCTTCCAGGCCCTCCATGATCGTCAGGCCAAACGCCGAAAATTCGCGACCGGAGCCGTACTGGCGCAGCAGCCCGATCACGGGGATCAGCAACATCAGCGCATACAGCGCGCCATGCCCGATCGATGACCAGCGGTTCACGCTTGGAGGACGACGGTGCCGGTGCAACAGGTTCCAGCTGGCCCGCAGTATCAGCAGCACCAGCAATAACAACCCTGTGGGCTTGTGATAGGGCCACAGCAGTTTGTCCACCGTAGAGTCGGAAGCCAGGTAGTGGGCCACCGCCGTGCAATAGATCCAGGTGAAAACCAGGGCCATCAACCAGTGCAGCGCCCGACTGACAACATCGTAGTGATCACTGGGCAAAGGGGTTGTCTCGAACATCTTCTTCATCGCAGCCTCTTGTGTTTTTGGCGTCGAACGTGAACATCGCACTCTTGCGGGTAAAAAAATACCGTTCCCATCAGCAGTATGAAAAAACAGTTTCATCCTACAAAAAGTTCGCGCTTCTTACGTCGCCTCACGTCATAGTTCGACCAGCACTTCAAGGCACCGGTTGCCAGCCGCTGAAGCCGGCCTGGCGGGTCAACGGGCACCAGGCAAAATCCCCTGCCGGGGCAGGCAACACCTGGCGTTCGATATCAACCAGCGGCCTGCCCTTCCAATCGACAACCCGTGTGTCTTGCCAGGCCAGAACCACGCCCTGGGCCGGGCTTTGATCGGTCGTCACCCAGCACGCCGCCGCGGCAGCCATAAAGGTTTCTATCGGCTCGTTATCTATTTGCGCACGGTACATCGAGCCCAGCAGCCAGCGGCAGACGTTCAGATGGTAGGTCCAATCCAACGGCGGCTGATTGCGATAGGCCCAGGTCATAAAGCTGCGGAACAGGTTCAGCCCCTCCGGCGGGTCAAGCTTGAGCAATGCCGGGCAGATATCGAACAAAGTGTGCCAATGGGGTAACAGGCGTGCATCCAGGTGCACAAAGCAACGGGCATTACTCGGGTAGTCGGGCAGCGCGGGCTCCGCGCACAGGCGACGGGACGCCTTGCTGACCAGGCGGCTGGCGCCTGCAGGCAATAGTTGATTCATGGATAGCACCCATAATCGTGACGGCAGAATGCCCCCTGGTCTCAGGAGGCCCAAGGCATACGTCAGAATGCAGGGGAAGCGCGGGGGTTGGCCGAGGGCCAGGAGTAACGCGGCGGCGCCTTGTTGCGCCGCTCATGGCCCGGGCGCGGGGTTTGCCCGAGGCCAAGCAGCCAGGCCAGGCCGATCAGGAATACGATAGCGACGGTAATGGCGTTGCAGACCGGGCAGGCAAAGTAGTTCGAGATGTTACTGGAACTCGGGTCAGCCAACCCTTTATCGGAAATTGGCAACTGGCCACCTTCCACCGAACAGAACAGCCCACCGATGCCATTGAGCTGCTGGCCCATCATCTGACCGTGCCCCAAACCGCAGGCGAACAGGTTCATCAGCACGCAGAAGTACAGGGCCCAGGCGATCAGCGAACGGTCAGAGTGGCGCAATTTCATGGCGGCGACTCTACCACTGAAGCCGCAAAAGGATGAAGTACGGTGCGCCCCTGTGGCAGAACGTCGCAGATTACGCAGGGTGGCCAGGGTTGATAGACTCTGCACCCTTCTCGTTACTCCTTTTCCAAGCCTGATCGGCCGCTTCACAGCCCTGCAGGCGTTTCACAGGATGCACAGTTGATGAGTACGTTATTCACCCGCCGCAAAGTGCTGACCGGCATGGGCCTGTTGGGCCTGGGCAGCCTGCTGGGCGGCTGTGACTACAGCCCCAAACTGAACTTCAAGTACGGCAAGGACCTCAGTGACAAGATCATGGGCCGTACCTTCAAGCTCAAGAACACCGCCGGCGAAACCGTCACCCTGAGCTCGTACCGTGGCCTGATGCCCGTGGTGTTCTTCGGTTTCACCCAATGCCCAGCGGTCTGCCCGACCGCCCTGGCACGCGCCGCCCAGGCCAAGAAGCTGATGGGCCGCGACGGCAAGATCATGCAGGTGGTGTTCATCACCCTGGACCCGGAACGCGACACCCCCGAGATTCTCGACAAGTACGTCAAGGCCTTCGACCCCAGCTTCGAAGCCCTCTACGGCACCCCGGAAGAAATCGCCGTGGCCGCCAAGGAGTTCGGGATCTTTTATGAAAAGATCCCCGCCGGCGACACCTACACCTTGTCCCACACCGCCACCAGCTTCGTGTTCGACACCCGTGGCAACCTGCGCCTTGGCTTGCAGGCATCCCTTACCGCTCAAGAGTGCGCAGAAGACCTGCTCACCGTCATGGAGGTCTGCTAATGACTACCGCTCAATCCCTGAAACGCTTTGCCTTCGGCCTTACCCTGCTCGGCCTCGCCGCCCACGCCAGCGCCCAGGTGCAAGTGACCGACGCCTGGGTACGCGCCTCCGTACCGGGCCAGCCGTCCAGCGGTGCCTTCATGACCCTCACCGCCGACAGCGACAGCCAACTGCTCAGCGTGGCCTCGCCGGTGGCCAAGGACGTGCAGATCCATGAGATGAGCATGAAGGACGACGTGATGCGCATGGGCCCGGTTGACTCGGTGGCCCTGCCGGCGGGTAAAGCCGTCAAGCTCGACCCCAACGGCTATCACGTCATGCTGATGGGCCTGACCGGCCAGATCAAGGAAGGCGACCAGGTGCCGCTGACCCTTACGGTGAAGGATGCCAAGGGTGAAAAGCAGACCGTTGAGGTGAAGGCCAATGCCCGTGGCCTGGACGGCATGGATCACAGCCAGATGGACCATAGCAAGATGCATTGATTGCCCTGTGTAGGCGGTCCTGTGGGAGGGGGCTTGCTCCCGATGGCGGCCTCAGGGCCGACCAGGATGTTGGATCAGGCCGAGTACATATCCGTTATTTAGGTAACGGCTGATATTGGTTCCGCTTTTACAGCGGGTCACTTTCGAAAAGCGCGAAAGTAACCA
>NZ_SPKL01000010.1:0-240647 GCF_023127755.1 Pseudomonas sp. W2Aug9
GGCTCGCCGAAAAGTGTCCACCATGTCCCCGCACACCCGTCAACCATGTGTCCGGTCCGTACAATCAAGATCAAAAGCAGATCAAGATCAAGAGCGGCTCGCTTCGCATCGTGGTTACGGGGGCAAGCCCTCCTACATGTGCTCTCCGGATCTGCCGTTAACCTTACGTTACAAAACTTCCCTTCGAATTGAGCTATACAGACAGAGCGCCAAATAGTGGCTATCTGCCGCCGCCCTGCGCCTCAATAACAATAAAAGAAGGGGAGATCACCTGTGATGAGCTTGCTCTATCCTGCCGTCGCGCTGATGAACCGCCTGAGCTTCGGCATGAAGTTCAGCCTGATCAGCGTGCTGTTCCTGCTGCCGATGCTGGCGACCAACTATTACCTGGTGCGTGACTCGTGGCGCGAATTTCAGGGCACCCGTATCGAACTGCAAAGTCTCGACCTGCTTGGCAGCAGCCTGGCATTGCGCCGTGAGTTGGAAACGCTCAACAACCAGGTGCAGATCAACGTCATTCTCGGGCAGTCCGGCAAGGCGGCTGATCTTGAAGCGCAGATCACTGCCCTGGAGCAAGGTGTGCTGGAGCGGTTGCAGGGGTTGCACGCCATGGCGACGCAGCCCGAGCAAGTCGAGGTTTTTGAAAACAAGCGCGACGAGCTGATCGCCGCGTTCAAGGCGCAGCAACAGGAAACCTCGTTGCTCAACAAAGCGGCGTTGATCGGCAAGTTACTCAACCAGGCCCAGATGCTCAGCCAAATCATCGCCAGCCAAGCCGGCTTGAGCCGTGATGCGCAGAGTGACCTGCGCCAACTCAGCGACCTGGTCACTGCGGTCACCCCACAGGTCACCCAACTACTCGGTGAGGGCCGCGCGATGGGCGCGTATTCCCTGGGCCAGGGCTTTATCAATTCCTCCTCCAGTACGCGCTTTGACGAGTTACTGCAGCAGGTGGAAAAGCTCCAGGGCGAATACGGCTTGAAGCTGCAGGACGCGCTGGGCGCCAGCAACGCCGCGCATGCAGCACTCGATAGCTTGGCGCAAGCCAGCCAGGCCAGCCTCAAGCAAGGCAGTGAGTTGTTCGAAGAACAGGTAGTGATGGCCGAGACCCTGGATACACCTTGGCAAGGTTTTTACGACGGCGTCAGTCAACTGATGGCCAAGACCTATCAACTCGATGACGCCACCTTAGCGTTCATCGGCCAGCAACTGGAGCAGCGTCTGACGCAAAACCGCCTGCACATGGTGTTGCTGGTCGCGGCCCTGGTGGCGGTATTTGCGCTGATCTTCTACTTGTATGCAGGTTTCTTTGTCTCCACTCGCACTACCTTGCGCAGCCTGGGGGCGATGATGGACAAAGTCGCGGCCGGTGACATGACGGTCACTTTCGTCGCCCACAGCCGCGACGAGCTGGGAGACCTGGGCCAAGTATTCAATGGCACCGTGGCCAAGATCCACGACCTGATTGAGCGCGTCGGGCATACGGTCAGCCAGGTCGAGTTGCAGGCCAGCCAGGTGCAGACGATTTCGGCACAGAGTAACCAGGCGGTATCCGGCCAGCGCAGCCAGATCGAACAAGTGGCAACGGCGATGAACCAGATGTCTGCCACCGCACAGGAGGTGGCGCGCAGCGCGGCGGCGGCGGTCAACAGTGCACAGAGTGTCAATGATGAAACCGTCAGCGGACGGGCGCTGGTGCAATCTCAACAAAGCGGCATCGCACGCCTGGCTTTGGAGATCGATGAGTCGGTGCGGGTGATCAATCAGTTGGCGGCCGATAGCCAGTCCATCAGCAGCGTATTGGAGGTGATCAAGAGCATCGCCGAGCAAACCAATTTGCTGGCGCTCAACGCGGCCATCGAAGCTGCGCGTGCCGGTGAGCAAGGACGCGGTTTTGCCGTAGTGGCCGATGAGGTGCGCACCCTGGCCCGGCGTACCCAGCATTCCACCGGAGAAATTGAACAAATGATCAGCCGCTTGCACAGCGGCGTCGGCGCAGCGGTAAAGGCGATGGGCAGTAGCCATGAAATGGCGAGTGGCACGGTAGGGCAGTCGGAAAAGGTCCAGCACGCCCTGGAAAATATCCTCGGTGCCGTAGGCATGATTGTTGACCAGAACCAGCAGATCGCCGCTGCCGTGGAGCAGCAAACGGCGGTCGCTCACGACATCGACCAGAATATTGTCCAAATCAACCGCGCCGGTGAACATGCAGCACAAGGCGCCCAACAGACCGAAGCGGCCAGCCGGCAGTTGTCGGCGCAGGTCATTGAGCTGAAGCAATTGATTGGTGCGTTTCGGGTGTAAGAACTTTCTGTGGGACTGGGCCATGAATCACGTGGCATTTGTCCTGATTTGCCGGGCTGTGTTTTATCGCGACGTGAATGGGTGAGAATTTGTTTCATCAGTCACGGTCACGAGGGGATACGACGATGGCCGCTGCAATCGGCATCAAAGGGCATTGTGCCCAGTGCAACATGACGTTTGAACTCAAGCCTTGGCAACTGAACGCCATCGCCATGGAAGTACCGTTTGACTGTGCGTACTGCCACTCGGGCCTGCAGTTGTGCTGCCACAAGCAGTTGCGTCAGTTTCGCGCCCTGGACCAGTGGGCGCTGGTGCGGCCCGGCATGATCATGCTGACGTGCGCGACCTTGCTGATGGCGTTGTTCGCAGAGTGGTTGGGGCTGCTCAGCGTGATCGGGCAGCTGAACATTTCGCTGGTCGCGGTGTTGATTTATCTGCTGGCCGTGCGCTACGCCCGTTATCGGCAAAGGATGACCTTGAACTTGCAGGTCATCAGCCCGCTACCAGTTGAACAGCTCGCACGCATTGCGTGTGCTCGTCTCACCCAGCAATAAAGGGCTGATGCCCATACGCTCAGCCAGGGCGGTGCAGATATCCGGCAGGTGTTGCGGGCAATTGCGCTGGTTGGGATACATGGCCGGGGCCATGTCCGGCGAATCGGTTTCCAGTACCACGGCTTCAAGGGGCAATTGTGCCAGTACCTTGTGCATGCGCAGGGCCTGGGGCCAAGTGGCGGCGCCGCCCAGACCGAGTTTGAAACCCAGTTTGATGTACTCGCGGGCCTCTTCAATGCTGCCGGCGAACGCATGAATGATCCCGCCCCTCGGTAGACGGATGCGCTTGAGCGTGGCAATCACGACGGCGTGGCTGCGGCGTACATGCAGCAAGGCGGGGAGTTGGAAATCCGCCGCGAGTTTCAGCTGGGCTTCGAACAGGCTTTGCTGGCGCTCGCGATCCAGGTGCTCAAGGAAGTAATCCAGACCGATTTCGCCCACGGCGCAGAGTTGCCGGTGGCCGTGCAAGCGCGTCAACCAGTCACCCAGCTCCAGCAGGTCGGCAGGGCGATGCTCATCGAGATACACCGGGTGCAAACCAAAGGCCGCGAACAAACCGTAGTCATGCTGCACCAGATCCCACAGCTGCTGCCAGTTTTTCTGATACACCCCCAGTACCACCAGACGCCGCACCCCGAGTTCACGGCTATGGGCGAGGACTTGCGGGCGGTCGTGATCGAAGTCCGCAAAGTCCAGGTGGGTGTGGGTGTCGATCAGCTCCACGTTCAGACCTCGTGAATGCGCTGCTTGAACGTGCGGCCAATCGCATGCACACCCGGTTGGTACTGTTCTTCTTCGATGGCCGCCAGGGCCAGGCGCAGAGCTGTCTCGGCGATCAGTTGATGTTGCTGGGCCATGGCGTTGACTGGCAGCGGCAGGAAGTCCAACAGTTGGGTGTCGCCAAAGGTGCCCAGGCGTAGCGGCCGCGACCGGAGCGGGAAGTCATGCAGCGCATCGAACACGCCTTGCAGCAGCACGTAGGAGGTAGTCACCAGCGCGTCAGGCAAATGCCCCAGGCGCTGCAGCAGTTGCTCCATCAGCTGTCGGCCACAGTCACGGCTGAAGGCTTCGCCCTGTTCGATGATCACTTCGCCGGTGAAGTCTTGCAGCGCTTCACGAAAACCCGCAGTACGTTCCTGGCTGATGCTCAGCTCGGGACGTGCGCCGATCAGCGCGATTTGCTTGGGCAGCGGTTGTAGCAGGCTGCTGGTGAGTTGCTGACAGGCCTGGTGATCATCGCTGACCACTGAGCAGAACTGGTCAGGCTCCATCACCCGGTCGATGGCAATCACCGGCAACCCCTTGGCTTGCAAGTCTCGATAGCTGTCATCGCTGGCCGGCAGGCAACTGGCGACGAACAACGCATCGCAACGCCGCGCACGGAACAGTTGCAGCAGTTGGCGTTCGCTGTCGGCTTCGTCATCGGAGCTGGCAATCAGCAACTGATAGCCCCGTGCCCGGGCGCCTTGCTCCAACAGCTTGGCAATGCGTGCGTAGCTGGGGTTTTCCAGGTCTGGCAGGATGAACCCCAGGGTGCGCGTATGCCGGCTGCGCAGCCCGGCGGCTTGAGGGTTGGGGGTAAAACCATGGGCCTGGACCACGGCACGCACACGCTCAACGGTTGCGTTGCTGATGCGCTGCTGTTCGGCCTTGCCATTGATGACATAGCTGGCGGTGGTCACGGACACACCGGCCAGACGTGCAATATCACTGAGTTTCAAACCGGGATTTCCTTGTTTTTTAGAGCGTGCCCCGACATTTTGTCCAATCGTAACCGATTCCAGCCCACGACCAATGTCCCACGACAGGTGCCGAGTGGTGCTTCAAGCTTGCGCAATTAACGCGTAATCTGCCATAAATTCTAGATTAAACGTTTCAGCAAGCGTATTTTTACGATGTTCGCCGCTGAGTGGCTACTGCCAATTGACCACTCAGTCAGTTATTTTTGAACGTCTCGCGCTGATTTATTCAAAACAATACCTAGTGCGCACATCGCACTAACTAGGAGAACGGCATGCTTGAGCTCACTGTAGAGCAGATATCCATGGGCCAGGTGGCTGTGGATAAATCTGCTGCCTTGCACCTGCTCGCTGACAAACTGGTGGCCGATGGCCTGGTTGCCGAGGGGTATCTGAGCGGCCTGCAAGCCCGTGAAGCCCAGGGTTCGACCTTTCTCGGCCAGGGCATCGCCATTCCCCACGGTATGCCAGAGACCCGCGACCAGGTGTTCACCACGGGTGTGCGCCTGCTGCAGTTCCCCGAAGGGGTGGACTGGGGCGATGGCCAGATCGTCTACCTGGCGATTGGCATCGCCGCCAAATCCGACGAACACTTGCGCTTGTTGCAACTGCTGACCCGTGCCCTCGGTGAAACCGACCTCGGCCAGGCGTTGCGCCGTGCCGGCAGCGCCGAAGCGTTGTTGAAGCTGTTGCAAGGTGCGCCCCAGGAACTGGCGCTGGATGCGCAGATGATCAGCCTGGGCGTGTCTGCCGATGATTTTGAAGAGTTGGTATGGAGGGGCGCGCGCCTGCTGCGCCAGGCCGACTGCGTGAGCAATGGTTTTGCTGCGGTGTTGCAACAGGTCGACGCGTTGCCCCTGGGCGATGGCCTGTGGTGGTTGCACAGTGAACAGACAGTCAAGCGTCCGGGCCTGGCGTTTGTCACGCCGGACAAACCCATGCGCTACCTCGGCCAGCCGCTGCACGGCCTGTTCTGCCTGGCGAGCCTGGGCGAAGCCCACCAAACATTGCTTGAACGCTTGTGTGCCCTGTTGATTGAAGGGCGCGGCCAGGAATTGGGGCGTGCCACCAGCAGCCGTGCGGTGCTTGAAGTGCTGGGCGGCGAATTGCCACCAGACTGGCCCAGCGCCCGCATCAGCCTGGCCAACGCCCACGGCCTGCACGCCCGTCCGGCCAAGATCCTTGCGCAACTGGCGAAAAGTTTTGACGGCGATATCCGCGTGCGCATCGTTGATGGACCGGTGGGCGCGGTATCGGTCAAAAGTTTGAGCAAGTTGCTCAGCCTCGGTGCGCGTCGTGGCCAGGTGCTGGAGTTTGTCGCCGAGCCGACGATTGCCGGCGATGCACTGCCTGCACTGTTGGCCGCGGTCGAAGAGGGCCTTGGCGAGGAGGTCGAACCATTGCCGACCCTGAGCGCCCAGCCTGCTCCTGTGGATATCGAGCCGGTGCTCAGCGCGCCATCGAGCGGCAGCCAGATCCAGGCCATCGCCGCCGCGCCGGGCATCGCCATCGGTCCGGCGCATATCCAGATTCCACAGCTGTTCGATTACCCCCTGCGCGGTGAGTCTGCCGCCATCGAACGCCAGCGCCTGCACACCGCCCTGGGCGATGTGCGTAAGGATATCCAGGGCCTGATCGAGCGTAGCCAGGCCAAGGCCATCCGCGAGATTTTCATTACCCATCAGGAGATGCTCGACGACCCGGAACTGACCGACGAAGTCGATACCCGCCTCAAGCAGGGCGAAAGCGCGGAAGCTGCGTGGATGAGCGTGATCGAAGCCGCCGCCAAGCAGCAGGAAGCCTTGCAGGACGCCTTGCTGGCCGAGCGCGCCGCTGACCTGCGTGACATCGGCCGTCGCGTGCTGGCGCAGTTGTGCGGCGTCGAAACCGTCCAGGAACCCAGCGAGCCCTACATTCTGGTGATGGATGAAGTCGGCCCCTCGGACGTTGCGCGCCTGGACCCGGCCCGCGTAGCCGGCATTCTGACTGCCCGCGGTGGTGCCACCGCTCACAGCGCCATCGTCGCGCGCGCCCTGGGGATTCCCGCCTTGGTCGGTGCTGGTGCTGCGGTGCTGCTGCTGAGCGGCGGTACGCCACTGCTGCTCGACGGCCAGCGCGGTCGCCTGCATGTCGACCCGGACGCCGCTACCCTGCAACGCGCCACCGTGGAGCGCGACACCCGCGAACAACGCTTGCAAGCTGCCTCGGCTCAACGCCACGAGCCGGCGCTGACCCGTGACGGTCACGCCGTGGAAGTGTTCGCCAATATCGGTGAAAGCGCCGGTGTGGCGAGTGCGGTGGAGCAGGGCGCCGAAGGCATTGGCCTGCTGCGCACCGAACTGATTTTCATGGCCCACCCTCAGGCGCCGGACGAGGCTACCCAGGAAGCCGAGTACCGCCGCGTTTTTGATGGGCTCGGCGGTCGCCCGCTGGTGGTGCGCACCCTCGATGTAGGCGGCGACAAGCCCTTGCCCTATTGGCCCATCGCCCAGGAAGAAAACCCCTTTCTTGGCGTGCGCGGCATTCGCCTGACCTTGCAACGCCCGCAGATCATGGAAGCGCAATTGCGGGCACTGCTGCGTTCGGCGGATAACCGGCCGCTGCGCATCATGTTCCCCATGGTCGGCAGCGTGGATGAATGGCGCGCCGCCCGCGACATGACCGAGCGCCTGCGCCTGGAAATCCCGGTCGCTGATTTGCAACTGGGCATCATGATCGAAGTGCCGTCAGCCGCCTTGCTGGCGCCGGTACTGGCCAAGGAAGTCGACTTCTTCAGCGTCGGCACCAACGACCTGACCCAGTACACCCTGGCCATCGACCGCGGCCACCCGACCCTGTCGGCCCAGGCCGATGGCTTGCACCCAGCGGTCTTGCAACTGATCGACATCACCGTGCGCGCCGCCCATGCCCATGGCAAATGGGTCGGCGTGTGCGGTGAGTTGGCGGCAGACCCGCTGGCGGTGCCGGTGCTGGTCGGCCTGGGGGTGGATGAGTTGAGCGTGTCGGCCCGCAGCATTCCTGAAGTGAAGGCGCGGGTGCGCGAATTCAGTCTGAGCGAGGCCCAGGGCCTGGCGCAACAAGCACTGGCGGTGGGTTCGCCCGCGCAAGTGCGTGCCCTAGTGGAGGCCGTGTAGATGGCGAAGATTCTGACCCTGACGCTGAACCCGGCGTTGGACCTGACGGTGCGCCTGGCGCGCCTGGAGCCCGGTGCAGTCAATCGCAGTGAGGCGATGTTGACCCACGCGGCCGGCAAGGGCGTGAATGTGGCGCAGGTGCTGGCCGACCTGGGCCACCACGTCAGCGTTGGCGGGTTTCTCGGTGACGCGAACCCTCAGGCTTTCGACGCGCTGATCGCCAGCCGCGGGTTTGGCGATGCGTTCGTCCGCGTGCCGGGCGAAACCCGCAGCAATATCAAGATTGCCGAACAGGACGGACGTGTCACCGATATCAATGCGCCGGGGCCGCTGGTGAGTGAAGCGGCGCAAACAGCGCTGCTTGAGATGATCGCGAAGAAGGGTGCGCAATTCGATGCGGTGGTGGTGGCCGGTAGCTTGCCGCGCGGCGTCAGCCCGCAGTGGTTTCAAGCACTGTTGGGTCAGTTGAAAGACCTCGGTTTGAAAGTCGCCCTGGACACCAGTGGTGAAGCGTTGCGCGCTGGTTTGCAGGCTGGCCCGTGGCTGGTCAAACCCAATACCGAAGAGCTGGCAGAGGCCCTGGATAATGCCACCGATGCGATCAGCCGACTGCATCAGCAAGGCGTCGAGCATGTGGTGGTCTCCGACGGTGCCGCGGGTGTGACCTGGTATTGCCCAGGCGCAGCGCTACACGCCACGCCGCCCAAGGTGACGGTGGCCAGTACCGTGGGCGCTGGCGACTCGCTGCTGGCCGGGATGCTTCACGGTTTGCTCAGCGGCGATACGCCTGAGCGCACCTTGCGCCGCGCCACGGCGATTGCCGCGATGGCCGTCACTCAGATCGGTTTTGGCATCAGCGATGACGCGCAGTTGGCGCGCCTGGAAAGCGGCGTCGATGTACGCGCGCTGACAGAACAATAAGAGGGTTTGTGATGAAGTTAGCCATTGTTACCGCCTGCCCCAACGGCATGGTCACCAGTGTGCTGTGCGCCCGCTTGTTGGACGCCGCCGCCCAGCGCATGGGCTTGCACACCAGTGTCGAGGTCGTTGATGTGCAGCGCCCGGAACGTCAGTTGTCCCAAGCCACGATCGATGATGCCGAGTGGGTACTGCTGGTCAGCAGCACGCCGGTGGATATGCAGCGTTTTGTCGGCAAACGCGTGTTTCAAACCACACCGGCCCAGGCGCTGGCAGATGTCGAAGGCGTATTGCGCCGGGGCGCTGAAGAGGCCCAGGTGTATGTCGCCAGTGACGCCCCGGTATCGGCGAAGAATGCGCCGCGTATCGTCGCGATTACTGCGTGCCCGACCGGGGTGGCCCACACCTTCATGGCCGCCGAAGCCTTGCAGCAGACCGCCAAGCGCTTGGGCTACGACTTGCAGGTCGAGACCCAAGGCTCGGTCGGCGCCCGCACACCGCTGAGCCCGCAAGCCATCGCCGAGGCCGACGTGGTGTTACTGGCGGCGGATATTGAAGTCGCCACCGAGCGTTTTGCCGGCAAGAAAATTTACCGCTGTGGCACCGGTATCGCTCTCAAGCAATCCGAAGCCATCCTTAACAAAGCCCTGGCTGAAGGCGCGGTGGAAAACGCCGGCAGTGGCGCGCAGGCCAAGTCGGAGAAAACCGGGGTCTACAAGCACCTGCTCACTGGCGTGTCGTACATGTTGCCGATGGTGGTGGCGGGGGGCTTATTGATCGCCTTGTCATTTGTGTTCGGCATCCATGCTTTCGAACAGCCAGGCACCTTGGCAGCGGCGCTGAAAAGCGTCGGTGACCAGGCATTCCTGCTGATGGTACCGCTGCTGGCGGGCTACATCGCCTACTCGATCGCCGACCGTCCTGGCCTGGCGCCGGGCATGATCGGCGGCTTGCTGGCGGGGACGCTGGGGGCTGGGTTTATCGGCGGCATCCTGGCCGGTTTCGTCGCGGGTTACTGCGTCAAGCTGATCAGCCGTGCGGTGCAATTGCCCCAGAGCCTGGAGGCGCTCAAGCCGATCCTGATCATCCCGTTGCTGGCCAGCCTGTTCACCGGCCTGGTGATGATCTACCTGGTGGGCCCGCCGGTCGCACGTTTGCTGACGGGTCTCACCGATTTTCTCAGCACCATGGGCACTACCAACGCAGTGCTGCTGGGCATTTTGCTCGGCGGCATGATGTGCGTGGATTTGGGCGGGCCGATCAACAAGGCGGCGTATGCGTTTTCCGTCGGCCTGCTGGCGGCGTCGAGCGGCGCACCGATGGCCGCGACCATGGCTGCCGGCATGGTGCCGCCGATTGGCATGGGCATCGCTACGTTATTGGCTCGGCGCAAGTTCGCCCAGACTGAACGCGAAGCCGGCAAGGCCGCGATGATCCTGGGCCTGTGCTTTATCTCCGAAGGCGCGATCCCGTTCGCGGCCAAAGACCCGCTGCGCGTGATCCCGGCCAGCATCGCCGGTGGCGCGCTGACCGGTGCGCTGTCGATGTACTTCGGCTGCAAGTTGGCCGCGCCCCATGGCGGGTTGTTTGTGCTGGTGATTCCGAATGCGATGAACCACGCTTTGTTGTACTTGCTGGCGATTGTGGCGGGCAGTGTGTTGACGGGGTTGGTGTATGCGCTGCTCAAGCGACCGGAAGCCGTGGAGCTGACGGTCACTGCTGCCAGGGGCTGATGGGATTCAGAATGTGGGAGGGAGCAAGCCCCCTCCCATATTTGGATCTCCATTGTTTGTAAGGCCGGTGTCATCTTCGCTTCATCCCATCATGCTTAAGTGGCCCTTTTGATACTCAAGAGGGCACCTGCATGAGCCACTTCGATCTCGGCCGCCGCCGCGTTATGCAAGCCGTGGGCGCCGGCCTGTTGTTGCCGGGCCTGGCCCCGGCAGTGATCGCTTCGGTGAAGGACCGGCCGCAACTCACGGATGGCGTGCAATCGGGCGACCTGCTCGGCGACCGTGCGATGATCTGGAGCCGCAGCGACCGCCCCGCGAAGATGGTGGTGGAGTGGGATACGCGCAGTGTGTTCAGCAACCCCCGCCGATTGGTTTCCCCGCTGGCCGACAGCCGCAGCGACTTTACTGCCCGTGTCGAGCTCACCGGTTTGCCGGTCGATCAGTCGATCTTCTACCGTGTTCACTTCGAAGACGCCCAGACCGGCGTCGCCAGTGAACCCTGGTTCGGTCACTTGCGCAGCGAGCCGCAACAGCGTCGCGACATCCGCTTTGTGTGGAGCGGCGACACCGTTGGCCAAGGCTTCGGCATCAACCCGGAGATTGGCGGTATGCGTATCTACGAAGCCATGCGCCTGCGCCTGCCAGACTTTTTTATCCACAGCGGCGACACCATCTACGCCGACGGCCCGGTGCCCGCGCAGTTGACCACCGAAGGCGGACGTATCTGGCGCAACATCACCACCGAGGCCAAGAGCAAAGTGGCGGAAACCCTCGATGAGTATCGCGGCAATTACCGCTACAACCTGCTGGATGAAAACGTGCGCCGCTTCAATGCCCAAGTGCCGCAGATCTGGCAGTGGGACGATCATGAGGTGATCAATAACTGGTCCTCCAGCAAGCAACTGGATGAGCGTTACCAGACCCGCGACATCAATACCCTGGTCGGCCGTGCGCGGCAGGCCTGGCTGGAATATTCACCGATGCGCCGCCAGAGTGCCGACGGCGGCGGGCGTATTTATCGCAAGCTCAGTTACGGGCCGCTGCTGGACGTGTTTGTGCTGGATATGCGCAGCTATCGTGGGCCGAATGATGACAACCTGGGCGGCGAAAAACCCTTCCTCGGCCGCCAGCAACTGGACTGGCTCAAGCGCGAACTCAAGGCGTCGCAGGCGCAGTGGAAGGTGATCGCCGCCGACATGCCGATCGGCCTGGGCGTGCCCGACGGTGAGGTCAGCCCCGGCGTGGCGCGTTGGGAAGCCATCGCCAATGGCGACCCCGGCCCGGCGCAAGGGCGTGAGCTGGAGATTGCCGAACTGCTTGGCTTTCTGCGTGCGCAGAAGGTGCGCAACCATGTGTGGTTGACGGCCGATGTGCACTACTGCGCGGCGCACCACTACCACCCGGACCGGGCAGCGTTCCAGGATTTCGAGCCGTTTTGGGAGTTTGTGGCAGGGCCGCTGAATGCCGGCAGCTTCGGGCCGAATCCGTTGGATAAAACCTTTGGCCCGCAAGTGGTGTTCGAGAAAGCGCCGCCTGCGCAAAACACCTCGCCGTTTGCTGGCTTTCAGTTTTTTGGTGAAGTGCAGATTGATGGGCAGACGGGGGAGTTGACCGTCATTTTGCGCGATCTCGATGGCGTTTCGGTGTTTGAGCAAAAACTGCAACCTGCCTGATTGGAATGCAGTTAAAACTGTGGGAGGGAGGAAGCCCCCTCCCACAATTGATCTTCATTGCCTGACGGGTCAGTAGACATCCCGGCGATAGCGGCCCTGTTCAATCAAGCGCTCCACCGCCTCACTGCCCAGGATATCCACCAACGCCTGATCCACCCCCGTCGCCATCCCTTGCAAACTGCCGCACACATAAATCGCCGCGCCGTCCGCCAGCCATTTGCGCAACACATCTGCCGATTCGCGCAGGCGATCCTGTACGTAGATCTTCTCTTCCTGGTCCCGCGAAAACGCCAGGTCCAGCAGCGCCAGGTCGCCACTGGCCAGCCAGCCTTGCAGTTCGTCCTGGCACAGATAATCGTGGGCGATATGGCGCTCGCCAAACAGCAACCAGTTACGCTGCTGGCCATCGGCAATACGCGCCTTGAGCAGGCTGCGCAGGCCCGCAAGGCCGGTGCCGTTGCCCAGCAGGATCAACGGCACGGGAGCGTCCGGCAGGTGGAAGGCACTGTTGCGGCGCAGGCGCAGGCTGATACCCGAACCGATGGCGGCGTGTTCGGTCAGCCAGCCGGAGCCCAGGCCCAGGCTGCCGTCGGGGTGGCGTTCCTGGCGCACGATCAGTTCCAGCACGCCGTCGCTGGCAATCGAGGCGATGGAATATTCGCGCATACCCAGGGGCACCAGTGCGTCCACCAGGGCTTGGGCATGCAAGCCGACCAGGTGTGCACGGTTGTCCGGCAGTTGACGGTTGGCCAGGGCTTGATCGAGCGTTTGTGCCAAGCCGTCGATCAACACGCCGTCACTGCCGGCCAGGCCGAGGCCGTCGAGGAAATGCTCCACGGCCCACGGACAATTGCGCGGCAAGACCTCCACCAAGTCACCGGCGAGCCAGCTCTGAGGCGAAGGTGGAGTGAGACCTAGCAGGTAGACATCGGCCCCCACGCTGCCGGGGTTGAGCAGGCGGCGTTGGCTCAACGTCCAGTTTTCGTACGGGTCTGCCTGCCAGGCTGCCGCGGATGCGTGACCGGTGAGCTGGCCCAGTTGCTGTTGCCAGGTGTGCAAGGCCACTGCGTCGCCGCTGTCGACTTCCACCGGGGCAAACAGCGGGTTGCCACCCTGGTTGGTCAGCCAGAAATGCAGGCGCCGGGCGAAGCCACAGAAGTGTTCATACTGCCGATCACCCAGGGCCAGTACCGAGTAGTTCAAGCCTTTGAGGGGCAGGTCCTGGCCGAGCACGCTGCGCTCGAAACCACGGGCGCTGTCGGGGGCTTCGCCGTCGCCGAAGGTGCTGACCACAAACAGCGCATGTTGCGATTGGCTGAGGTCGTCGCGGCTGACGCTGCCCAGGGGCTGCACCTTGACCGCAACGCCGGCGGCCTGCAATTGCCCGGCAGTCTGCCAGGCCAACTGTTCGGCAAAGCCGCTTTGGCTGGCAAACCCGATCAGCCAGGCCGGCGCATCGCTGTGAGGGGCACTCAAACCTTGGCGGGCTTCGCGTACCTGGCGTTTCTTGCGACGACGGTCGAGGTACAACAGCCAGCCAGTGATGAAAAACAGGGGCATGAGCAGCGAGCTGACGGTGAGCACGATGCGCCCGATCAGGCCGAAATAACTGCCGGTGTGCAACGCATAGACGCTGGTCAGCAGTTGAGCCTTGAGGCTCTTGCTGGCATAGCGATCATGGGATTTGACCTCACCGGTGGCCGGGTCCAGGTTGATCTGGTTCAGCGCACGGTCATGGGGTGAATCCTTGAGCAGGTAGTACACGGTTGCCGGTTGCCCGGCGACGGCCGGCATACGGATATTGTAGGCACTCAGGTCGGGGCCGGCGTTGCTGTAGATGCTACTCCAGATCGCCTCGTAGTTGGCCACCGGGGCAGGGCCCGGGGGCGGCTGGCCGCGTTTACGCATCCGCTCGTTCTGCGGCGCATCGGAGAGCAGTTTGGTCACGCCCTGGTTGTACCAGTCGTAGGACCAATACAGCCCGGTCAGTGCCGCCAGCAGATAGAACAGCAGGCACCAGGTGCCGAACACCGAGTGCAGGTCCCAGTTGAAGCTGCGGCCCTTTTTGCGCCAGTCCAGGGTCAGCCACACGCGCCAGCTTTTTACCTGGCGCGGCCAGCGCAGGTACAAACCAGAGAGGCAGAAAAACACCAGGATCAGGGTGCAGGCGCCCGTGATATTGCGCCCAGTGTCGCCGATGGCGAGGAAGCGGTGCAGTTGCAGGATAAAGCCGAATACATCCTGGCCGACGGCGTCGCCCAGGTAGTCGCCGGTGTACGGGTCGAAGTAGCGCATCTGGCCACGACGCTCCCCCGGTGGCGGGGTGAAGGACACCCGGCCGGCATTGCCGCTGTCGCTTTCCACCCACAGCATCGCGACGCTCTTGCCTTCGGTGGCCTCCAGCTTGCGCACCAGCTCGGCAGGCGGCAGTACGCCGGCTTCGCGTTTCTGTACGTTCAATACCGTGGGGTTGAGGGCCCGCAGGATTTCATCCTGGAACGAGTACGCAGCCCCGGTAATCCCCATCAAGGCCAGCACCAGCCCGGCAGTGATGCCGAAGAACCAGTGCAACTGAAACAGGGTTTTCTTCAACACGTCGGAGCGCCTCGCTGATCTGGATATCGATGTCACGGCGCGCATTATGCCGTGGGTTATCGAGAAAAATTCTGTTTTACACACAAAAGCCCCACGCATCCGATGCGTGGGGCCTTGGGTCGAGCATTGACTGCGTTTAGAAGTGGAAGCTGGTGGTCAACAGGGCGGTACGACCGGCCGCCTGGTTGGCGAAGTGAGTGGAGAAGGCCTTGTCGTAGTAGGTCTTGTCGGTCAGGTTCTGCACGTTCAATTGCAGGTCGACGTTCTTGGTCAGCTTGTAGCTGGCCATGGCGTCGTAGCGAGTGTAGGAGGGTACGTACACGGTGTTGCCGACATCGCCGTAAACCTGATCGACATAGAAGGCACCGCCGCCGATGGTCAGCTTGGGCGTGATGTCGTAGGTGGTCCACAGGCTGAAGGAGTTCTTCGGCGTGTTGGGCATCTGGTTGCCTTTGTTGGAGCCGGCACTCACTACACCGTTACGCCCGTTCAGGCCGGATTTGACCAGCTCGCTGTCCAGGTAGCTGTAGCCCGCAAACAACTGCCATTTATCTGTGATCTTGCCGCTGGCGGACAACTCGATGCCGTCGACCTGAGATTCACCGGCGTTCTGGTAGGTGAGAGCGTCCACCAGGATGCGGGTGTTTTTCTTCTCGGTGCGGAAGATAGCTGCGGTCAGAGACAGGCGATCGTGGAACAGGTCCCACTTGGTGCCCAGTTCATAGTTGACGGTTTCTTCGGGCTGCAAGTCGCTGGTGGCGGCACCGGCTGACAGTGGGTTGCCGTCGGAGCCTTCGCCGATCAGGCCACCGGCAGGCGTGGCCGAGGTCGCGTAGGAAGCGTAGATGCTGCCGTTCTCCAGCGGCTTCCACACCAGGCCGGCCTGCCAGTTGAAGAACTGGCTGTCGTCCTTGATCTTGGAGCGTCCGGCCACGGCGTTGCTGTTGGCCTCGGTATCGAAGGTGTCGTAACGCAGGCCCACGTTCAGCAGCCATTTCGGATCCAGCTCGATGGTGTCGAACACATAGGCGGCGCGGCTGGTGGCCTTGGTGTTGGTGCCCATGTAGTTGCGCGCAACGCTGCCGTTCCAGGCGTCGTCCGGGTTCGGGTTGCTCAGTGAGGTGCACTGGCCGCCCAGGCTGCCCTTGGCCGGGTTGCACACCGGGTTGGCGTTGGGGCTGACGGTATAGCCGCTGACACGGGTCTCTTCCCCGGTGAACTCCAGGCCGGTGGAGTAGCTGTGCTTGAAGCCCAGCGCCTGGAAGCTGCCAAACAGGTCGGTCTGGTTGGTGGTTGTGGTGGTCGTGGAAACACGGCTATTGGCACGACGCCATACGGTGCCGAACTTGTTGACGTTGAGTTTGCTGTCGTCCGGTTGTGTCAGCACATAGTCCTGGCCGGTGCTGCCATGGCGCAGGGTATTTTTCAGCGTCATGTTGTCGTTCAGGTCGTGCTCGATGGAGAACGTGCTGATGTCGGCGCGGGTCTTGCGGAAGTCGCGGCTTTTCAAACCGTAGAAATTGTTGCTGTCGCCGCCGTCGTTGGGTTTGTCGTGCGCGTGGGCGGTGGCGGTCGAGGAACCATAGCCATACGGAATCCCCGAATCCGGCAGGTCATCGCTTTCCATATGGTAATAGCTGAGGTTGACGCGGGTCGGCGTGCCCAGGCCAAACGTCAGCGACGGGGCTACACCCCAGCGGTCGTAGTTCACCGCATCGCGGCCTGCCACGTTTTGTTCGTGGCTCATCAGGTTCAGGCGGAAGGCGGCGCTGTCGTCGAGGAACTGGCGGTTCACGTCGAGCACGTAGCGGCGGGTCTGGTCGGAGCCGTAGGTAAAGCCGCCGTTGGTGAAGTCCCGTGCTTGTGGGGTTTTGCTCACCAGGTTGAGGCTACCACCGGCCGACCCACGGCCGCCGAACGAGGAGTTCGGGCCCTTGCTGACTTCGATGGACTCGATATCGAAGATCTCGCGGCTCTGGCCGCCGGTGTCGCGCACGCCGTCCAGGTAAGTGTCGCCTTGGGCATCAAAACCACGAATGAACGGGCGATCGCCTTGGGGGTTGCCGCCCTCACCGGCGCCGAAGGTAATGCCCGGTACGGTGCGCAAGGCGTCCTGCAACGACGTGGCGGCAGTGTCCTTGAGTACTTGTTGCGGCACCACGGTGACCGAACGCGGTGTGTCCACCAGCGGCGCGGTGTATTTCTGCGACGAGGCTTTTTCCACCTGATAGGAGGTGTTGTCCTGGTCCTGGCCGGTAATGTTGGTGGCGCCGAGGGAGATAGGGTTGCGCTCGCCTTTTTGCTCGGTGTTTTCTGCTGCCTGCGCCAGGTGGGCGGCAGAGCTGGCGCTGAGGGCAACGCCGATGGCCGAGGCCAGCATACGTGGTGAACTGGCGGTTGTTATTAGCGTAGTGCGCGACATGACGTGTCCCTTCCCCAAGGATGTGAGGCCGCGGAATATAGGGCCAACAAGACTTTGTATCAATTGAGAGATATTGCTATTCGCATCGAATTTACATTCTTTACACTTTTTCGTTACGGATTTTGCGTTCTCGTTCGTCCCCGGGTTTTACAGGGCGGATAAGAATCAATACCATTGGCGCCTCTCTGATCGCAGGTATTGCCTCATGTTGCTGCACATTCCCGGCCTGTTCTCTCGCGAGGAGGTGCTGCGCATTCGCCAAGCCCTGGAAGAGGCTGAATGGGCCGATGGCAAAATCACTGCCGGACATCAGTCCGCCAAAGCCAAGCACAACCTGCAATTGCCCGAAGGCCACCCATTGGCCAAGGAAATCGGCGCAGCCATGCTGGAGCGGTTGTGGAGCAACCCGCTGTTCATGTCGGCGGCGCTGCCGCACAAGGTCTTCCCGCCGCTGATCAACTGCTATACCGCAGGTGGCAGTTTTGACTTCCATATCGACAATGCGGTGCGCCAGCCCAAAGGCAGCCACGAGCGCGTGCGCACCGACCTGTCGTCCACGCTGTTCTTCAGCGATCCCGACGAGTACGACGGCGGCGAACTGGAGATCCAGGACACCTTCGGCCTGCAACGGGTCAAGCTCCCCGCCGGCGATCTGGTGCTGTACCCCGGCTCCAGCCTGCATAAAGTCAACGCCGTGACCCGTGGTGCTCGCTATGCCTCGTTCTTCTGGACCCAAAGCCTGGTGCGCGAAGACAGCCAGCGCACCTTGCTGTTCGAAATGGACGGCGCCATCCAGCAACTGAGCCGCGACGTGCCCGAGCACCCGGCGCTGATCCAGCTCACCGGCACCTATCACAACCTCCTGCGCCGCTGGGTCGAGGTCTGAGATGGGCTTTTTATTGCGTCGCCAGGAAGTGCTCAACGTCGAGCAATTGCAGTCCATGCTTGATGATTCCCCGGTGCGCGCCGCCCAGGCGATTCTGATCGCAGCCAAGGAAGGCGTGGTCGATGCCCAGGCGTTGCTCGGGCAGATCCTGCTGGAAGGGCGCGGTATTGCACGCGATGAAGCGCTGGCGCTGCGCTGGTTCCAGATTGCGGCGCAGGGCGGGCACGTGATGGCGCGCAATATGGCCGGGCGTTGCCTGGAGCATGGTTGGGGTTGCGCCGTCGATGAAGCGGCAGCTGCGCGGCAATACCGGCTGGCAGCAGAGACCGGCCTGGATTGGGGCCAGTACAACTACGCCAACCTGCTGGCGACCGGCCGTGGCGTTGTGCAAGACCAGGCCCAGGCGCTGACGCTTTATCGCCAGGCGGCAGAGCAGGGCCACGCCAAGTCGATGAATCTGTTGGGGCGTTATCTGGAAGATGGGCAGTATTGCCCCAAGGATCTTGAGGCAGCCGTTGAATGGTACCGGCGCTCCGCCGAAGCCGGGGATTTTCGGGGGCAGTTCAGTTATGCGGCGGTGCTGGCGCACAGAGGCCAAATCGACGCTGCGCTGGAGTGGCTGCGCAAGGCGTTGGCGCATGGGAATCTCAAATTCCTGCGAACGGCGCACAAGGCGCTGGCGCTGGCCAATGAGCCGCAGATTCGCGCCATGGCCAATGCCTATCAACAGCGTGCCGCGACCTTTTCCTGAAGCCAAAAAAAACCCATGACTTGTCATGGGTTTTTTATATGCGGCGTTCTTACACGTAGAACGATTTCAACGGTGGGAACCCATTGAACTCAATCGCGCTGTAGCTGGTGGTGTACGCACCGGTCGACAGCCAGTACAAACGATCACCAATCGCCAGGTTCAGCGGTAGGCCGTACTTGTAGTTCTCGTACATGATGTCGGCGCTGTCGCAGGTTGGGCCGGCAATGACCACTTCTTCCATCTCGCCCTTCTTCTCGGTCCAGATCGGAAACTTGATGGCTTCGTCCATGGTTTCGATCAGGCCGGAGAACTTGCCCACATCCGTGTACACCCAACGCTCGACGGCGGTACGCGACTTACGGGCCACCAGCACCACTTCGCTCACCAGGATACCGGCGTTGGCGATCAGCGAACGGCCTGGCTCCAGGATGATTTCCGGCAGGTCGTCGCCGAAGTCTTCCTTGAGGAAGCGGATGATTTCTTCGGCGTAGGTTTCCAGGCTGTTGGTGCGGGTGATGTAGTTGGCCGGGAAGCCGCCGCCCATGTTGATCAGCTTCAGTTCGATGCCGTCTTCTTCCTTCAGGCGCTCGAAGATCACCTTGACCTTGGCGATGGCCGCGTCCCACACGCTGATGTCGCGCTGTTGCGAGCCAACGTGGAACGAGATGCCGTAAGGCACCAGGCCCAGGTCGCGGGCGAGGATCAGCAGGTCCATGGCCATGTCGGTCTGGCAGCCGAATTTGCGCGACAAAGGCCAGTCGGCCGTGGTCGAGCCTTCGGTGAGGATGCGCACATACACTTTCGAGCCCGGCGCGGCCTTGGCGATGTTGCGCAGGTCGGCTTCGGAGTCGGTGGAGAACAGGCGCACGCCCTTCTCGTAGAAGTAGCGGATGTCCTTGGATTTCTTGATGGTGTTGCCGTAGCTGATACGGTCGGCGCTGACGCCGCGGTCCATGACCTTGTCCAGCTCGTAGATCGAGGCGATGTCGAAGCTCGAACCCTTGTCTTTCAACAGGTCGATGATCTCCACGGCCGGGTTGGCCTTGACGGCGTAATACACTTTGGCGAATTCGAAACCGGCGCGCAGGTCATCGTAGGCCTGGCTGATCATCGCGGTGTCGATCACCACGAATGGGGTTTCTTGCTTGTCGGCGAACGCCTTCATTTTGTCAAAGGTGGCGCGCGCGAAATAATCTTCGACGTTGATCGACATGCTGGGGACTCCTAGGGGCAAACTGAAATTAGCAATGGGTGCAAATGAACGTCCTCCGTATCCCCACTTTGGTTCGCCTACTTCCCAAGGCATGTCGCCGAAAGCAAAAAGGCCACGGGATAAGCTTCCCTTGGCCTTGCTGTCTCGTCGTCAGTACTTGAGCCGGATGGATCGTTTCCAGCATGGACGTTCGGCGCGAACTTTAGGGCTTGATGGGCGTGGGATCAACTAAAAATGTCGCGTTTTTGCACGCGTTCGTCGCGGGACCCAGTCCAGCTACTTATGTAACCGACCGGTGTGACGGATTGATGTTCCCCGCTGAGTGGGAATTGAGGACATTTCCCTGACTCACCGAGGGGCAAATGTGGGAGGGGGCTTGCTCCCGATAGCGGTGTGTCAGTCACTTCTCAGTCACTGATTCACCGCTATCGGGAGCAAGCCCCCTCCCACATTTTTATCCCTGTTGTATCAGGTCAGGCCAGGGCGGTCTCGGCCGGCGAGACAATACTGGTCTTGCCCCCACGGGACTTGCCAGAGCTCAGGTACTCGGCAATCGACTCCTGAGTCACTTCACCCAGGAACACCCGCTCGGCATCCATCACCGGCAACCACGAGCGGTTGAACTCGTACATGCGCGACAGCAGGATGCGCAAATGCTCGTCGTAGGCAGCCGTGGCGTTGAACTCGCGCAGGTACTGGCCGCAGGTACCGGTCTGACGGTGCAAATCGCGACGGCGCACATACCCTAGTGCCTTGTTCTCGGAACAGGTGACCACCACATAGCGGCGGTCGTGCTCGTCCATCAGCTCCAGGGCATCGGCCACCGGCGTTTCCGGGCTCACCGACGGAGCGTTGTCCGCTGCGTCTTCGGCTTTTACCAGCAGCAGGCGCTTGAGCGTGCTGTCCTGACCCACGAAGTTGCTCACGAACTCATCGGCCGGGTGCGCCAGCAGCGTGTCCGGGTGGTCGATCTGCAGCAGCTTGCCGGCACGGAAGATGGCGATCTTGTCACCCAGCTTGATGGCTTCGTCGATGTCGTGGCTGACCATGATCACGGTCTTGTTCAGCGCGCGCTGCATCTCGAAGAACTCGTTCTGGATCATCTCGCGGTTGATCGGGTCGACCGCGCCGAACGGCTCATCCATCAGCAACAGCGGCGCATCAGCCGCCAGCGCACGGATCACGCCGATACGCTGTTGCTGGCCACCGGACAGCTCACGTGGGTAGCGATGCAGGTACTGCTTGGGTTCCAGCTTGATCATGCTCATCAGTTCGCGGGCGCGGTCGTGGCATTTTTGCTTGTCCCAACCGAGCAGCTTGGGCACGACCACGATGTTTTCCTCGATGGTCATGTTGGGAAACAGGCCGATCTGCTGGATTACATAGCCGATGTTGCGACGCAGGGTCACTTCGTCCAGGTCAGTGGTGTCTTCACCGTTGATCAGGATCTTGCCCGAGGAGGGCTTGATCAGGCGGTTGATCATCTTCAGCGTGGTGCTCTTGCCGCAGCCCGAGGGCCCCAGGAATACGCAAATTTCGCCTTCGTTGACGGTCAGGCTTACATCGTTGACGGCGGTGACAGTCTTGCCGTTGCTTTGAAAAGTCTTGGACAGGTTTTGAAGTTCGATCATTTGAGCAATCCTTTTGGAGTCAGCGAGCGTTGCAGCCATTGCAGAAGCAGGTCGGCGAAGATGGCCAGGAGACTGACCAGCACGGCGCCGACAATCAGCATCGACATATCGCTGCGGCTGATGGAAGCCAGAATAAGTACACCCAGGCCACCGGCACCGATGGTGGCGGCGATGGTCATCACACCGATATTCATCACGACGGCGGTGCGCACGCCAGCGAGGATCACCGGCACGGCAATCGGCAGTTCGACCATGCGCAGGCGCTGGCCGAAGGTCATGCCGATGCCTTTGGCGGCCTCGCGAATGCCTGGCTCAACGCCGGTGAGGGCCAGGTAGGTGTTACGCATGATTGGCAGCAGGGAGTACAGGAACACGGCGGTGATCGCCGGCATCGGCCCCAGGCCCTGGCCGAACTTGGAGTAGAACGGCAACAGCAGCCCGAACAGCGCAATGGATGGCACGGTCAGCAACACCGTGGCGCTGGCTTGCAAGGGACCTGCGAGGGTTGGGAAGCGCGTCATCAGAATACCCAGGGGCACGCCGATAAAGATCGCGAGGATCACGGCGATGCCGACCAGGGTGATGTGCTGCCAGGTCAGGTGCAGGACTTGGGCCCAATCAAGATGGGAAAAGGCGTTCAAAAATTCCATGTCTTCTCCTTCTTAGTTGATCGGATGTTGGCGCAGGAAATCGGCGGCGACAGCGGACGGGCTTTCGTGGTCGACGTCGACCCGCGCATTCAGCTCGCGCATGGTTGCGTCGTCGAACAGCTCGGCCAAGGGCTTGAGCTCTGCGGCCAATTGAGGATGCTGGTCGAGATATTCCTGACGGATCACCGGAGCTGCGGTGTAGTCCGGGAAGTAATGCTTGTCGTCGGCCAGCAGCTTCAATTTGAACGCGTTCAGGCGGCCATCGGTGGTGTAGACCAGACCGGCAAACACCTGGCCATTACGCAGGGCGGTGTAGACCAGGCCAGCGTCCATCTGCCGGGTGTTTTTGCGCGTGAGGTTCATGTCATACAACTTGACCATGCCGCCCATGCCGTCGGAACGGTTGGCGAACTCGGTGTCGAGGGCCACCAGGCGGTTTTCCTTGGTGTCCTCGGCCAGGGCTTTGGTCAGGTCGCTGATGCTGTTGATCTGCGGAAATTCCTTGGCCACGTTTTCCGGCAGTGCCAGCGCGTAGGTGTTGCTGAATTTCGACGGCGAGAGCCAGACCAAGCCTTTTTTCGCGTCGAGTTCTTTCACCCGGGCGTAGGACTGTTCGCTGTCGAGCTTCTCGTCGATGTGGTTATAGGCCACCAGCGATACGCCGGTGTATTCCCAGATCAGATCCAGTTGCCCGCTTTCCTGGGCACTGCGTGCCAGGTTGCTGCCCAGGCCACCCGTCACACGGGCGTCGTAACCCTTGGTGCGCAGGTACTGGGAGGTGATTTCGGCGAGCAGGGTCTGCTCGGTGAACACCCGGGCGCCAATGCGAATCACCGGTTTTTCAGCGGCTTGCGCAATACCTGCAAACAGCAGGACGCAGCCTAATATCAAGCTTAGTTTTTTCATGTCGATTCCTTTCCTGGCGTTAAGACGGGCGCAACCCGCGTTCCAGCCAGAGGCGGCTGGCCATGGTCACCAGGCCGTCAAGCAGCAATGCCAGCAGCGCGGTGCATGCAGCGCCGAGCAGCAGTTGCGGCTGGTTGTTCAGGGCAATGCCGGGGAAGATCAGGCTGCCCAGGCTGTTGGCGCCAATCAGGAACGCCAGTGGCGCGGTACCGACGTTGATCGCCAGGGCCACACGTACACCGCCGATGATGATCGGCACGGCGTTGGGCAGTTCCACGCGAAACAGCACCTGGCGCGGCGTCATGCCGATGCCGGTGGCGGCTTCCTTGAGGGAACCCTGGACGTTTTTCAAGCCTTCGTAGGTGTTACGCACGATGGGCAGGAGGGAAGCGAGAAACAGCGCGAAGATGGCCGGGCCGCTGCCGATGCCGAGGACGCCGAGGGCGATGGCCAGTACAGCCAGGGGAGGGACGGTGTTGCCGATGTTGAAGATCTGCATGAAACGTTCTGCACGCCCGACCATGTTGGGTCGGCTGAGC
Source organism: Pseudomonas sp. W2Aug9 (assembly GCF_023127755.1). Lineage (NCBI taxonomy): Bacteria > Pseudomonadati > Pseudomonadota > Gammaproteobacteria > Pseudomonadales > Pseudomonadaceae > Pseudomonas > Pseudomonas sp. W2Aug9. The sequence goes on from NZ_SPKL01000010.1 coordinate 23,649, forward strand.
AGGATACCAGCGGGGATGCCCACAATCAGGGCTGCCAGCATGGAGACTAGGACAAGAATCAGGTGAGCTTGCAGGTAAAACAACAAATCGTCGCGGTACAGTTCGATCGTGTTGATGCCGATCCAGTGGACCAGCAGGGCCAGGAGCGCGACGACAACCGCGCCTCCTATCAGCCCTTTGCCATAGCGAATAGCCACAGGCGGACTCCTTTTTTTCTTTTGTCGGCGAACACATTCTCCGGCGGCAATGCCATTCCTGGCTGTCGGCGAATAGGTTCGCGAAAAGCAGCTCGCCGATACTGGCAATGCAGTATGCGATCAAGCCATGAGCGCAGCCTCGTCAGGCTAACTTGCTGATATTTCAGCCCCTGTTCCGAGTGCGGTAGCAGGGGAGTGGACGTCTCGACCTTTTAAAAGGTTCCACACTTGGGCGCATTTAGCCACCCCCAATGGGCTCAACGGTGGTCCGTACCCCCTCGTTTGCGCTATACTCGCCGCCCTTTTTTGACTCACCTGCCAGGCGATTTCCCATGACCCACCAGGCCGCCGAAGTCGCGAAACGCCGCACTTTCGCCATTATTTCCCACCCCGATGCCGGTAAAACCACCATCACCGAAAAGCTGTTGCTGATGGGCAAGGCGATCGCGGTAGCCGGCACGGTGAAATCGCGCAAATCCGACCGCCATGCCACATCCGACTGGATGGAGATGGAAAAACAACGGGGTATTTCCATTACCACGTCGGTCATGCAATTCCCGTATCGCGACCACATGGTCAACCTGCTCGACACCCCGGGCCACGAAGACTTCTCCGAAGATACCTACCGCACCCTGACGGCGGTGGACTCGGCATTGATGGTCCTCGACGGCGGTAAGGGCGTTGAGCCACGTACCATTGCGCTGATGGACGTTTGCCGCCTGCGTGACACGCCGATCGTCAGCTTCATCAACAAACTCGACCGTGATATCCGCGACCCGATCGAGTTGCTGGATGAAATCGAAGCCGTCCTGAAGATCAAGGCCGCGCCGATCACCTGGCCGATTGGTTGCTACCGCGACTTCAAGGGCGTGTACCACCTGGCCGACGACTACATCATTGTCTACACCGCCGGCCATGGTCACGAACGTACCGAAACCAAGATCATTGAAAAGCTCGACTCGGACGAAGCCCGCGCCCATCTGGGTGACGAGTACGACCGTTTTGTCGACCAACTGGAACTGGTGCAGGGCGCCTGCCACGAATTCAACCAGCAGGAATTCCTCGACGGCCAGTTGACCCCGGTGTTCTTCGGTACCGCCTTGGGCAACTTCGGCGTCGACCACGTGCTCGACGCGGTAGTGGACTGGGCACCGCGCCCGCTGGCGCGTGTCGCCAACGAGCGTACCGTGGAACCGGTGGAAGAGAAATTCACCGGCTTCGTGTTCAAGATCCAGGCGAACATGGACCCCAAGCACCGCGACCGTATCGCCTTCATGCGTATCTGCTCCGGCAAATATGAAAAAGGCATGAAGATGCGCCACGTGCGTACCGGCAAGGACGTGCGCATCGGCGACGCCCTGACGTTCTTCTCCTCCGAGCGTGAACAGCTCGAAGAAGCCTACGCCGGCGACATCATCGGCCTGCACAACCACGGCACCATCCAGATCGGTGACACCTTCACCGAAGGCGAAGCGCTGGGCTTTACCGGTATCCCGCACTTCGCCCCGGAACTGTTCCGCCGCGTGCGCCTGCGCGACCCGCTCAAGTCCAAGCAACTGCGCCAAGGCTTGCAGCAATTGGCCGAAGAAGGTGCCACCCAAGTGTTCTTCCCCGAGCGCAGCAACGACATCATCCTCGGCGCCGTGGGTGTGCTGCAGTTCGACGTGGTCGCCAGTCGCTTGAAAGAGGAATACAAAGTGGAGTGCTCCTACGAGCCGATCACCGTGTATTCGGCGCGCTGGATCGAGTGCAGCGATAAGAAGAAGCTGGAAGAGTTCTCCAACAAGGCGGTGGAAAACCTCGCGGTCGACGGCGGTGGTCACCTGACCTACCTGGCGCCGACCCGGGTCAACCTGGCGTTGATGGAAGAGCGCTGGCCGGATGTGAAATTCCGCGCGACCCGCGAACACCACTAAGGTCTGAGCGTTTCAGAGAATGTGGGAGGGGGCTTGCCCCCGATAGCGGTGTGTCAGCCAGTGTATTGGGCTCTGACACTCCGCAATCGGGAGCAAGCCCCTCCCACATTTTGATCTCCAAAAGGCTGGAGATTGGCGGTAATCCGGCATCGCGACTAGCGTAAACGCTGGTGGCAGTTAATGACTGCCGTGCGGGTCTTATTTACTGACTGGACGGAATCAACCATGAGTATTTTTCAACGCGTAGTGCTGTTGATGAAGGTGCTGGTGCTGTTGTCGTTGGGGATGTCGACGGCCTGGGCGCATAACCCGGTGCAGAGCGTAGGGGTGGTGACGAGTGGCCAGGCATCGGACTTGCAGTTGGCCAAGTCCGAAGCCGAACCAGGCGATCAAGGCCAGGGCGGCAGCGAGGGTGATGATGACTCGACTACCGACGAGCCTGACAGCGACGACGCAGATGAAGGCGACAGCCAGACGTAGGCTTGCTGAAAAGAACGCGCCTCCCGTCAGGCTATAGCTGGCGGAAGGCGCTTTTCAGACCTCCGGCGGTGACTTAGAACGAGGTGGTCACCGACGCGAAATAAGCCCGGCCCGGCTCGTTATAGGTCTGGGCACCGGCATCCTCGGCATTGCCTTTGCGTGACAGGCGCTTGTCCAGCAGGTTGTTGATACCGACACGCACGCTCAAGTTTTTGCTGAACTCATAACCACTGCTCAGTCCCATCAGCCCATACGGGTCGACATCCTGCTGGGCGCTGCGGTCATAGCTGTTGGCGCTGCGTGAGTTGAGTGTCGGTGCTTCCTGCTTGCCGTAGTAGGTGCCGCTGACCTGGAAGGACAGCTTGTCGGTGGCTTGCCAGTCCAGCGTGGTGTTGACGGTGTACTTGGGGATGATGCTCAACGGCTCGCCGGTGTCTTTGTCCTTGGAGTCGATCATGTAGGTCAGGTTGGTGTTCCAGTCCAGATCGCTGCGCAGGCTTACGAACAGGTTGCCTTCAACCCCCTGGACCAGCGCGGGCCCGCTGTTTTCCCACTCCAGTACGCGGCGACCATTGCCCAGGCGGAAAGCCGCCTCGTTACTGGCATTGATCTTGTTCTTGTAGTCATTACGGAAGTACGTCGCGCTGGAGCGCCAGGTGCCCTTGTCGAAGGCAAGGCCGATTTCCTTGTTGACGCTGATTTCCGGCTTCAGGTCGCGATTACCCACCAGGTAACAACCGCCCATATTGGCTTCGCTGGCGTTGCAGCCATTGCCACGGCTGTACAGCAAGTAGTTCGGGTTGGACTGGTACAGGTTGGGAGTCTTGTAGGCACGGGCGATACCGCCCTTGAGGCTCAGTTCATCGGTCAACTGGTGCGAGGCGTTGAAGCTGGGGCTCCAGTTGCCGCCGAATTCTTCATGGTCGTCGTAGCGCAGGCCAGGGGTGATGATGGTCTTGCTGCCCAGTTCGATGTTGTCCTCGGCAAACAAGGCATAGCTCGATGCGGTGGTCTTGGTGCTGTTGCGGCTGACGCCGGGGATGGCGGGGACGCCGCCGGTGCCCGGGTCATAAGTTTGCGGGCGCAACGAGCCTGGATCGTTCATCGACTCGTAGAGGTATTCGCTGCCCAGGGTCAGGACCTGTTCGGCACCGAAGCTCAGGGGCAGGTTGACCTCGGCGGTGGCCCGGGTGTTACGCAGGCGTGATTCGAAACGCCCGGCGCTGGCCGAAGGCGCGCCCTCGCCGGATCCGGCCAGGCCTTCGTTGAGACGCTCATTGCGGGTCAGGTCGTGGGTCAGCGAGGCCAGGGTCGAGCCCCAGTCAAATTCACCACGGTGGGTTGCAGAGAAGCTGCTGCGTTGAATCACACTGGTTTCCTTGCCCACCAGGCTTTCAACGAATGCGCCACCGCCGTTGAGCATGGTATCGCCGGCAAAAATATTACCCTGGCGGCTGTAGCTGGCTTCCAGGTCCAGGGTTTGCTCTGGGCTGAATTGCCAGCTCAGCAAGCCGTTGACGTCTTTATTGCGCACGCCTTCGCGTCCGGCCACCAGCGAATCTGGAGTGGCTTGGGCTGCGCGGTTGATGTCGGCGTCATCCGCGTCGGTCTTGTTCAGTCCGCCATAGACACGGAATGCGAGACTGTCGGTCAGCGGGCCGCTGAGGTTGAAGTTGGTGCGCTTGCTCGCGCCTTCGGCATCGTTTTCGGGGAAGGCGGTGTAGGCGGTCAGCGAACCGTGCAATTGATCGGTCGGGCGTTTGGTGATGATGTTGATCACCCCGCCCATGGCCCCGGAGCCATAACGAGCGGCGGCCGGGCCGCGCAGGATTTCGATGCGCTCGACTTCTTCGGCCGGCACCCAGTTGGTTTCGCCACGGGTATCACGGTCACCGCTCCAGCCATAACGCACGGCGTTGCGTGAGGTGGAGGGTTTGCCATCGATCAGGATCAGGGTGTTTTCCGGGCCCATTCCGCGTAGGTCGATCTGACGGTTATTGCCACGGCTGCCGCTGGAACTGTTGCCGGTCAGGTTGACGCCTGGCTCGCGGCGGATGATCTCCGACAGGTCGTTGCTGGGTGGGCGTTTCTTGATGTCTTCGGCGGTGATGATCGACACGCCGGGCGCTTGCTTGAGTTCTTCGGCAGCGGTGCCCAGCACGCGCGTCTCGCCCAACACCAAGGCTTGGGAGGTGCCATCTACAGGCAGGTCCGTTGCCTGGATCGGCACTTTATCGCGCTCTTTTTCCACACTCTCCGCCAGCAGCGCGGGAGACGAGAGGGTAGCGATAAACGCCAGCGATAGATGGCTGAGCCTGAATTGAGACGACATGTCCACAAAGTCCTTTACGAGGGGCGATTGAACGAGAGGCGTCTGAATTTTTCGCGTAGCCAACCGTGGCTTGACAGCCAGTATCCAGCGCCCTCTTTGTGTCGTGATGGTATTGATTCTCAAATAAAAGTAAATTGCATTTACAATCTATACACTTTCCAGAGGGCTCTGACGCAATGTTTCAAGGCCGGAGGCATTGAAAGGCGCAGGGCCATCTGTATTTTCTTTGCTACAAACGCGCGAAAAAAAGCCCCTCCGGCCAGACTGATGCGCAATCTGGCGGGAAGGGCGATGGAACTCATTGAAGCTGCAGTTCCTACAAGGGAGGCGTCAGGCCACGAATTGCTCCGCGTAGTGGCAAGCCACCTGCCGGTTATCCAATGGTCGCAACAGCGGCTCCTCGCTGCTGCAGCGCTCGGTCGCATACGGGCAGCGCTTGTGGAACGCGCAGCCAGGTGGCGGGTTCAGCGGGTTGGGCAGTTCGCCGACGATTTTGATCTTCGGCTTGTTCGGGTCCGGGTGAATGGTCGGTGTGGCCGACAGCAGCGCCTGCGTGTAGGGGTGCAGCGGGCGGGCGTAGATGTCTTCCTTGGGGCCTACTTCCACCGGGCGGCCGAGGTACATCACCATCACGTCGTCGGCGACGTGTTGCACCACTGCCAGGTTGTGGGAGATGAACACGTAGGCGGTGTTGAATTCCTGCTGCAAATCCATGAACAGGTTGAGCACCTGGGCCTGGATCGACACGTCCAGCGCCGAGGTCGGTTCGTCCGCCACCAACACTTTGGGTTGCAGCATCATCGCCCTGGCCAGTGCGATACGTTGGCGCTGACCACCGGAGAACATGTGCGGGTAGCGCTGATAATGCTCAGGGCGCAGGCCCACTTGCTTCATCATCGCCTGGACTTTTTCGCGGCGCTCGGCGGCGGACAGGTTGGTGTTGATCAGCAACGGCTCCGCCAGTTGATCACCGACTTTCTGGCGTGGGTTCAACGACGCATACGGGCTTTGGAAAACCATCTGCACGTCTTTACGCAATTGCTTGCGCTGGGCCTTGTCGGCACCGGCCACTTCCTGGCCGGCAATTTTCAAGGAGCCCGAAGACGGCTCTTCAATCAGCGTGAGGGCACGGGCCAGGGTGGATTTGCCGCAACCCGACTCGCCCACAACCGCGAGGGTCTTGCCGGCTTCCAGCTCAAAGGACACGCCATTGAGAGCACGCACGGTGGCGTGGCCCTTGAACAGGCCACGGGACACTTCATAGTGACGGGTGAGGTCGCGGGCGGTAAGTACGACGGCCATTACGCCACCTCCTGGTTCAGCGGGTAGAAGCAGCGGGCGAGGCTGTTGCTTTTCGGATCAAGGCTTGGACGCTGGGCGCGGCAGGAGTCCTGGACATACGGGCAGCGCGGTGACAGCAAGCAGCCCTGCGGACGGTCATAGCGGCCGGGAACGATGCCCGGCAGCGTGGCCAGGCGCGTGGCGCCGAGGCTGTGCTCCGGGATCGCCTTGAGCAGCGCTTCGCTGTACGGGTGCGCCGGAATGTCGAACAGTTGCGGCACCTGGCCGACTTCCACCGCTTGGCCTGCGTACATCACGCATACGCGCTGGGCGGTTTCAGCCACTACCGCGAGGTCGTGAGTGATCAGCACCAGGCCCATGTTCTGCTCTTTTTGCAGGGCCAGCAGCAGTTCCATGATCTGCGCCTGGATGGTCACGTCCAACGCAGTGGTCGGTTCATCGGCGATCAGCAACTTGGGCTCGCCGGCAATCGCCATGGCGATTGCCACGCGTTGGCTCATACCGCCGGACAATTGGTGCGGGTAGGCATCCATACGGCTGGCGGCGCCTGGGATCTCGACTTTTTCCAGCAGTTCGATAGCCCGCTTGCGCGCTTGTTTGCCGGACATTTTCAAATGCAAGCGCAGCACTTCTTCAATCTGGAAACCCACGGTGTAGCTGGGGTTCAGCGCGGTCATCGGGTCCTGGAACACCATCGCCAGGTCTTTGCCGACGATCTGGCGGCGCTGGCGGTTGCTCAGCTTGAGCATGTCCTTGCCGTCGAAGTTCAGGGCGTCGGCGGTGACGATGCCGGGGTGCTCGATCAGGCCCATCAGCGCCATCATGGTCACGGATTTACCCGAGCCCGACTCGCCAACGATCGCCAGTACTTCGCCTTTGTCGACCGACAGGTCGAGGCCGTCGACCACCGGTACGGCGGTCTTGTCGCCGAAGCGGACGTTGAGATTCTTGATTTCTAACAGTGACATGGGAATCTCCTCAGGCGGCGTTCTTGAGTTTCGGGTCCAGCGCATCGCGCAGGCCGTCACCCATCAAGTTGATTGCCAGCACGCTGAGCAAAATGGTCAAGCCAGGCAGGCTCACGACCCACCAGGCGCGTTCGATGTAGTCACGGGCCGAAGCCAGCATGGTGCCCCACTCGGGGGTTGGCGGTTGTACGCCAAGGCCGAGGAAGCCCAGGGCCGCGGCATCGAGAATCGCCGAGGAAAAGCTCAAGGTCGCTTGTACGATCAGCGGCGCCATGCAGTTAGGCAGCACGGTGATGAACATCAGGCGTGGCAGGCCGGCGCCGGCAAGGCGGGCGGCGGTCACGTAGTCGCGGTTCAGTTCGCCCATCACCGCGGCGCGGGTCAGGCGCACGTAGGACGGCAGCGACACGATAGCGATGGCGATCACGGTGTTGATCAGGCCAGGGCCGAGGATGGCGACAATCGCCACGGCCAGCAGCAGCGACGGCAGGGCCAGCATGATGTCCATCAGACGCATGATGGTCGGGCCGAGCAAACGCGGGAAAAAACCGGCGAACAGGCCCAGCAGGATGCCCGGGATCAGCGACATCACCACCGACGACAAGCCGATCAGCAACGACAGGCGCGAACCCTGGATCAGGCGCGAGAGCAAGTCACGCCCCAGTTCGTCGGTGCCGAGCAGGAACTGCATCTGCCCGCCCTCCAGCCACGCCGGTGGGGTCAGCAGGAAGTCGCGGTATTGCTCGCTGGGGTTATGCGGCGCAACCCAGGGGGCGAAGATCGCGCAGAACACGATCAGCAACATGAACAGCAGGCCGGCAACCGCGCCCTTGTTCTTGGAGAAGGCTTGCCAGAATTCTTTGTACGGGGACGGGTACAGCAGGCTCTGATCGACTGCTGACACTTGAGTAGGTGTGGTCATGGTCATGATCTCAGCGCTGGTGACGGATGCGTGGGTTGGCGAAGCCGTAGAGGATATCCACCACGAAGTTCACCAGGATCACCAGGCAGGCGATCAGCAGAATGCCGTTTTGCACCACCGGGTAGTCCCGCGCGCCAATGGCTTCGATCAGCCATTTGCCGATGCCGGGCCACGAGAAGATGGTTTCGGTCAGCACGGCGCCGGCCAGCAGGGTGCCGACTTGCAGGCCAACCACCGTCAATACCGGGATCAGCGCATTGCGCAAGCCGTGCACGAATACCACGCGCGCGGGCGACAGGCCCTTGGCCTTGGCAGTACGGATGTAGTCCTCACGCAGCACTTCGAGCATCGACGAACGGGTCATGCGCGCGATCACCGCCAGCGGGATGGTGCCGAGCACGATGGCTGGCAGGATCAGGTGGTGCAATGCATCCCAGAACGCGTCCGGCTCGTCGGCCAGCAGGGTGTCGATGAGCATGAAACCGGTGCGCGGCTCGATGTCGTAGAGCAGGTCGATACGCCCGGATACCGGGGTCCAGCCCAGGCTTACCGAGAAGAACATGATCAGGATCAGGCCCCACCAGAAGATCGGCATCGAATAGCCCGCCAGGGAGATGCCCATCACCCCATGGTCGAACAGGGATCCTCGTTTGAGTGCCGCGATCACCCCGGCCAACAGGCCCAGGATACCGGCGAACAACAGGGCGGCCATGGACAGTTCCAGGGTCGCAGGGAAAAGGGCGGTGAACTCGGTCCACACGCTGGTGCGGGTGCGCAGCGATTCGCCAAGGTCGCCCTGGGCGAGCTTGCCGACGTAATCCAGGTATTGCGCATACAGCGGCTTGTTAAGGCCAAGGCGCTCCATTGCCTGGGCGTGCATTTCGGGGTCAACCCGCCGCTCGCCCATCATGACTTCTACGGGGTCGCCTGGAATCATGCGAATCAACGCAAAGGTCAGCAACGTGATGCCGAAGAACGTGGGGATCAATAACCCCAATCGGCGGGCAATAAAACTAAACATCTTGGTGTGTACCTCAATCAGCCGGTTAGGCAGGTTCGGCACCGTCAATGTCGACGGTGCCGAGCGTTTTTCTTATTTACTTCACCTGGGTGGTGGCGAAGTTATTTGTACCCAGAGGGCTTTGGGTGAAGCCTTCTACGTTCTTGCGCAGGGCGGTGAACAGTTTCGGGTAAGCCATGGGAAGCCAGGGTTGGTCTTTCTCGAACACATCCTGTGCTTGTTCATAGAGCGCGGCCCGTTCGGCCGGTTCCGCGACTGCACGGGCTTTGTCGATCAAGTCCTGAAACTCTTTGTTACACCAGCGGGCGTAGTTTTCGCCGTTTTTGGCTGCATCGCAACTCAGGTTTGGCGTCAGGAAGTTATCCGGGTCGCCGTTATCACCTACCCAGCCCGCCGAAACCATGTCGTGCTCGCCGTTTTTGGCACGCTTGAGCATCTCGCCCCATTCCATGACCTTGATATTGATCTTCAAGCCAATCTGGGCCAGGTCTGCTTGCATACGCTGGGCGCCAAGCATCGGGTTGGGGTTGGTCGGGCCGCCGCCGTTACGGGTGAACAGGGTGAATTCGGTGCCTTCCGGCACGCCGGCTTCCTTGAGCAGAGCACGGGCCTTGTCCAGGTCGCGTGCTGGGTTTTTCAGCTTTTCACTGAAACCCAGCAATGTCGGTGGATAAGGGCCGGTGCCCACGACTGCATTGCCTTTTCCGAACAGCGCTTCGGTATAGCCGGCCTTGTCGAACGCGATGTTGATAGCGTGGCGTACCCGCGCATCGCTCATGTATTTGCGGGTGGTGTTCAATGCGGTGTAGCTGGTGGTCATCGCCGCCAGTTCATCGACTTTCAGGTTCGGGTCTTTCCTGATGCTTGGGATGTCATCCGGCTTGGGGAACAACGCGATCTGACATTCGTTGGCCTTGAGCTTCTGCAGGCGCACGTTGTTATCGACGGTAATAGCCAGAATCAGCGGATCGACCGCCGGTTTGCCGCGGAAGTAGTCGGGGTTGGCCTTGAAGCGTGCCTGGGCGTCTTTCTGATAACGGGTGAAGATGAACGGACCAGTGCCGATGGGCTTGGCATTGAGGTCTTCGGTCTTGCCGGATTTGAGCAACTGGTCGGCGTATTCCTTCGAATGGATTGAAGAGAACGCCATGCCCAGGTCAGCCAGGAACGGAGCTTCAGGACGGGTCAGGGTAAAGACGACAGTATGATCGTCGATCTTCTCTACGCTCTTGAGCAGTTCCTTGAACCCCATGCTTTCGAAGTACGGGTAACCCACGAGAGACTTTTTATGCCACGGATGATTCGGGTCCAGCTGGCGCTGGAAGCTCCAAAGCACATCGTCGGCGTTCAGGTTGCGCGTGGGTTTGAAATAGTCGGTGGTGTGGAACTTGATATCGTCACGCAGGTGGAAGGTGTAGGTCAGGCCATCGGCGCTGATTTCCGGCAGGTCTTTAGCCAGGGCGGGAACCACTTCGGTGGTGCCGGGCTTGAAGTCCACCAGGCGGTTGAACATGGTTTCAGCGGCGGCGTCAGCGGTCACGGCGGTGGTGTACAGGACCGGGTCGAAACCTTCCGGGCTGGCTTCGGTGCAGACCACCAACGGTTTGGCCGAAACGCCGATCGCCACGCTCAACAGCGCGGCAGCCATGGCGGCTTGTAGCGGGAGCATTTTCATTCAGAGCCCTCTGCAATCGATGGAACCAGAAAAGCGTAGACGGCGGGCTCGTCCTGAGCTCGCCGCCTGCCTGGCGCTAATTAAAGGATGTTGAACGGGATGGTGGTGACCAGACGGAACTCTTTGATGCTGCCGTCGGACTGGAACTCGCTGCCGCGGTGCTCAACATAGGTTGCGCGCACAGTGGTGGCTTTGAGTGGGCCGCTCTGCAGCGCGTAAGAGGCGCCTACACCGTATTCCTGGTGCTTCTCGCCGTCCTGGGACTGGATGCCGTCATAGGCAAACTTGGCCCGGCCATTGTTGCCGGTGTAGTGGGTACCGTCGATGCCCCAGCCGCGTGCCGAGTAGGCGTTGAACTTCAGGCCGGGTACGCCGTATTCAGCCATGTTGATGGCATAGGCGATCTGGAAGGATTTCTCGTTCGGGCCGTTGAAGTCCGACGTCAGGGAGTTGGCCAGGTAGATGCCGTTGGTTTCGTGCAGGTAGTCGAAGTACTCGTTACCGTTCACTTGCTGGTAGCCGAAGGTCAGGCTGTGTGCCTGGTGAGTCAGGCCCAGGGAGAGGGAGAAGGTATCGTTATCGATTTCCCCCATCTCTTTTTTGCCTTCATCGACAGTCTTGTAGTAGTTGAAGCCGGTGGTCAGGCCCAACTGCTGCGCGTCGCCCAGCTCGTGGGTGGCGCCGAAGTAGTACTGGTTCCAGAAGTCTTTCACGTTGGCGGCGAAGAAGCTGGTTTTCAGGCTTTTGAGCGGCTGGTAGTTCGCGCCCAGGGTATAGACTTTATCGGTTTCCGCGCCATTGCCGTATTCGGTACGGAATTTCGACAGGCTCTGTTCGCTACGTGGCGAAACGCGGTCAAACACGCCGCCCTGGAACGACAGGTTGCTGAACTCTTCGCTGTTGAAGCTCACACCCTGGAAGCTTGAAGGCAGGGCACGGTTGCCGATGGTGTCGACGATGCCGCTGCTGAAGTTCTGGCGACCGGCGGTCAAGGTGGTGTTGGACACGCGGAACTGCACGTTGGCCAGGCCCAGTTTGCTCCACTGGTCTACGGCGTCACCGTTGGAGTCCGCCAGGGTACGGTTGGAGCCGCCCTTGATATCACGCTTGCTGCGGTCCAGTACCAGAGCGTTGTAAACCGCTACTTCGGTCTTGACGCCGACGGTGCCCTGGGTGAAACCCGAGCTGGCTTTGAGGATGGTGCCCTGTACCCAGTTGGTACGGTTACGGTCGGTCAGGGTCTGGCCATGCTTCTGGTACGCGAAGGTGCCCCCACGGTATTTGCTTTCATGGGAGTACCAGTTACGTGTGGTGCCGCCAAGGCTGAAGTCTTCAACGAAGCCTTTAGCCTCGCTTTGGGCGCTGGTGCCGGCCAACGTGGTAGGAACGAAGTCCTGGCTTTGCGTTTCAGCGTAGGCGGTTGCCGTGATGCTGCTGATGGCCAGGGCCAGAAGCGCTTTGCTGCTCAGTTTCATGGGTGAAGCTCCTTTGGTTCTCTTTTTTAATGCCGGTCTTTTTAGGTGAACCGGCTATTGGGTGTGGAACTCGTTCAAGCCTGTGCAAACGTTTGGCGTAGGAATTTTCCCAACAAAAGCCTGCGCGTTTGCCGGGAAGCGAACTTCGCTCCCCGCAATCCGGTTATTTTCTTATGGGGTAATGCTGACGCCCGAGAACACGTTGCGGCCGAAGGGGCTCACCTTGAAACCTTCGACTTTGGCGCTTAACGGCTGGTTGACCGTCGAGTGGGCGACTGGCGTGATCGGCACCTGCTGCTTGAGCAGTTGCTGCGCCTGTTTGTATAGAACAGTCCTTTGTTCGCGGTCGGTCACGACCTTGGCTTGCTTGATCAGCTTGTCGTACGCCGGGTCACACCACATGGAGTAGTTGTTCCCGCCGATGGCGTCGCAGCTGTAGAGGGTGCCCAACCAGTTGTCCGGATCACCGTTGTCGCCGGTCCAGCCAATCAGGCTGACATCATGCTCACCGTTCTTGGTGCGCTTGATGTACTCGCCCCATTCGTAGCTGACGATTTTGACTTTCAGGCCGATCTTGGCCCAATCGTTCTGCAGCATCTCGGCCATCAGCTTGGCGTTGGGGTTGTACGGACGTTGTACCGGCATCGCCCACAGGGTGATCTCGGTGCCTTCCTTGACGCCGGCGGCCTTGAGCAGCTCCTTGGCTTTTTCCGGGTTGTAGGCGGCGTCCTTGATGCTGTCGTCGTAGGACCACTGTGTCGGCGGCATGGCGTTGACCGCCAGTTGCCCTGCGCCCTGGTACACAGCGTTGAGGATGCTCTGCTTGTTCACCGCCATGTCCAGCGCCTGGCGCACTTCAAGCTGGTCGAACGGCTTGTGGCGCACGTTGTAGGCGATGTAGCCGAGGTTGAAGCCAGGCTTGGTCAGCAGTTGCAGGTTCGGGTCGGCCTTCAGCGCGTCTACATCGGCGGGGCGCGGATGCAGGGTGACCTGGCATTCGCCGGCCTTGAGCTTCTGCACCCGTACCGAGGCGTCGGTGTTGATGGCGAAGATCAGTTGGTCCAGCTTGACGCGGCTCGGGTCCCAGTACTGTTTGTTGCCCACGTAACGTATCTGCGAGTCTTTCTGGTAACGCTGGAACACAAATGGGCCAGTGCCGATCGGCTTCTGGTTGATGTCGCTGGGCTTGCCTTGCTTGAGCAACTGCTCGGCGTATTCGGCGGACAGGATTGCAGCGAAACTCATGGCGATGTTCTGTACGAACGCGGCATCGACCGTGTTCAAGGTCATCACCACCGTGTGCGGGTCGGTTTTTTCGACCTTGGCGATATTCTTGTTCAGGCTCATCCCGTTGAAGTACGGAAACTCGGTAGGGTAGGCCTTGCGGAATGGATGCTCGGGGTCAAGCATGCGGTTGAAGGTGAACAGCACGTCGTCGGCGTTGAAGTCGCGCGTCGGCTTGAATTCCTTGTTGCTGTGGAACTTCACCCCCTCACGCAGGTGGAAGGTGTAGGTCAGGCCATCTGGCGAAATATCCCATTTGGTCGCCAACCCAGGTACTACGTCGGTCGCGCCTTTTTCGAATTCAACCAGGCGATTGTACAAAGGCTCTGCCGCATCGTTGTCGGTGGCCGTGGTGTATTGCGCAGTGTCAAACCCTGCCGGGCTGCCTTCGGAGCAGAACACCAGGCTCTTCTTTTCGGCGGCCTGGCCCATCGTGGCCACGGCCAGCAGGCTGGTGGCAAACATCGCGGATAGAACAGTGGTATGGCGCATGACGATCCCGATCCTTGTTTGTAGTTATCAACAGCAACCCTCCCGCTGGCCATGGCCAGGAAGACATCACTGATCCCACGCACAGCAAGTGCCATTTCCCAGAGTGATGCCTCTGCTGTCCTACGACGTTATGGGACGCGGACCTTGCAGTAAATGCGCCAATTCTGACTGGACTTGTAGGTAACGGAGACACAAGGCGCAGTTCGTTGCTGTAGGACGGCAACGCTTACAAATGTGGTCTGTTTCCTATGGCCCTGGCGGATGGAATAACGGCGACGTTGTGAAACGTCGCCGTTATTGATCCTTACTTGCCGCTTACGCTAACGCCGTAGAAGGAGTTCAAGCCAAATGGGCTGATCTTGAAGTCCTGTACGGTATTACGCATGGGTTGATACACCGTCGAGTGCGCGATAGGTGTCATCGGGACTGCATCTTTGAGGATATGTTGCGCCTGCTTGTACAGCTCGGTGCGTTTGGCGACATCCGATGTGGCCTTGGCTTCTTTCACGATGCCGTCGAATTTCTTGTCGCACCACTTGGAGAAGTTGTTGCCCGACAGCGAGTCGCAGCCGAACAGCACGTTCAGCCAGTTGTCCGGGTCACCATTGTCGCCGCTCCAGCCAATGATCATGGCCTGGTTCTCGCCGCCTTTGGAACGCTTGATGTACTCGCCCCATTCGTAGCTGGTGATCTTGACCTTCAGGCCGATCTTGGACCAGTCGTTTTGCAGCATCTCAGCCATCAGCTTGGCGTTCGGGTTGTACGGACGCTGAACCGGCATGGCCCACAGGACGATTTCGGTCCCTTCCTTGACGCCGGCTTCCTTGAGCAGCGCCTTGGCTTTCTCTGGGTCGTACTTAGCGTCCTTGATGCTGGTGTCGTAGGACCATTGGGTCGGCGGCATGGCGTTGACGGCCAGTTGGCCGGCGCCCTGGTACACGGAGTCAATGATCTGCTGCTTGTTCACCGCCATGTCCAGCGCCTGGCGTACGCGCAGGTCAGCCAGCGGGTTAGGCTGGTCGCTGCCCTTGACCTTGTCCATCACGTTGTAGGCCACATAGCCCAGGTTGAAACCGGCCTGGTGCGGCAGCTTCAGGTCTTTGTCTTCGCCCAGCGCCTTTAGGTCGGCCGGACGTGGGAACAGAGTGATCTGGCATTCGTTTTTCTTGAGCTTCTGGATACGCACCGACGGGTCAGTGGTGATGGCGAAGATCAGGTTGTCGATCTTCACGTCTTCAGGTTTCCAGTAGTCCTTGTTGCCGGTGTAACGAATGTTCGAATCTTTCTGGTAGCTCTTGAACACGAACGGGCCAGTGCCGACCGGCTTCTGGTTGATGTCGGCGGGTTTGCCTTCCTTCAACAATTGCGCGGCATATTCAGCGGACTGGATCGAAGCAAAGCTCATGGCCAGGTTCTGGATGAAAGCCGCGTCCACGGTGCCAAGGGTGAACTTGACGGTGTGATCATCGACTTTCTCGATGTTCTTGATGTTGGTGTCCATCCCCATGTCCGTGAAGTACGGGAACTCGGTGGGGTAGGCCTTACGGAACGGATCGTCTTTGTTGATCATCCGGTTGAAGGTGAACAGTACGTCGTCAGCCGAGAATTCACGAGTAGGCTTGAAGTACGGGGTGGTGTGGAACTTGACGCCTTCGCGCAGGTGGAAGGTATACGTCAGGCCGTCCGGCGACACATCCCAGCTGGTGGCCAGGCCAGGAACGACGGCGGTGCCGCCACGCTCGAACTGGCTCAGACGGTTGAACATGGTTTCGGCCGAGGCATCGAAGTCTGTTCCGGTGGTGTACTGGCCTGGGTCGAAACCGGCCGGGCTCCCTTCGGAGCAGAACACCAGGTTAGTTGCCGCCAGGGCTACGGGGGCTGCGGCCATAAGGCCAGCGCTCACTAATAACGGAAGGACTGCGTGTTTAAGCATGTTGGCCTCATGATTTGTTGTCATTTTTGGTGGTGAGGGCGACCTCGTGAGTCGGCCTGCGGATACTTATGCAGGCGCCATACCCAATGCAAGATGCTGAACGGTTACGAGCGGTAAACAGTGGTACGAACGTACAGGAATGTCGCAATTATGAAAGTTTTGCCATAAATGCGTCGATTTGATGGTTTTTTTCGGTGCAATGTGCGCACCAAAAAAGCCCAGCCGAGGCGTCTAGCGCACTCGGTTGGGGCGTCGATGTTACTTATCTAGACTCACGCCGTAGAAGGGCGTCAGTCCAAACGGGCTGATCTTGAAGTCGCGCACTTCCTTGCGCAGGGGCTGGAAAACCGTCGAGTTCGCAATAGGCGTTATAGGTACCTGTTCCTTAAGGATTTTCTGCGCCTGTTGATACCACTTGATACGCTGCTCGCGATCATTGCTGACCTTGGCTTGCTGCACCAGTTTGTCGTAGGCCGGGTTACACCATTTGGCATAGTTGCTGCCCTTGACCGCGGCACAACTGTAGAGCACGCCGAGCCAGTTATCCGGGTCGCCGTTATCGCCGGTCCAGCCGTAAATCATTGCGTCGTGTTCGCCATTTTTAGCGCGTTTGATGTACTCGCCCCACTCATAGCTGACGATGTTGGCTTTGATGCCGACCTTGGCCCAATCCTGTTGGATCATTTGTGCGGACATCCGCGCATTGGGGTTGGAGGCGCGTTGCACGGTCATCGCCCACAGATTGATGGTGGTACCTGGTGCAACCCCTGCTTCTTTTAGTAGCAACCGGGCTTTGGTCGGATCGTAGGGGGCATCCTTGATGCCTGGGTCATAAGACCACTGCGCCGGCGGCAATGCGTTCTGCGCCAATTGTCCGGCGCTCTGGTAAACGGCCTTGATGATTGCTGGTTTGTCGATCGCCATGTCCAGCGCCTGGCGCACCTTGAGTTGGTCCAGCGGCGGGTGCGTTACGTTGTAGGCCAGGAAGCCCA
Organism: Pseudomonas sp. W2Aug9; assembly: GCF_023127755.1. NCBI lineage: Bacteria > Pseudomonadati > Pseudomonadota > Gammaproteobacteria > Pseudomonadales > Pseudomonadaceae > Pseudomonas > Pseudomonas sp. W2Aug9. Next base: position 40,638 of record NZ_SPKL01000010.1, read on the forward strand.
GATTGAAACCCGCTTGTTGCAGCACGCGCAGATTGGGATCTTGCTTCATCACGTCGATGTCGGCAGGACGTGGGTAACCGCTGACCTGGCATTCACCGGCCTTTAGTTTTTGCAGGCGCGCAGCGGCGTCCGGGGTGATCGCAAATACCAGGTTATCGAGCTTTACGTCCTCGGGCTTCCAGTATTGTGTGTTGGCCACATACCGGATCTGCGCATCTTTCTGGTAACGCTTGAACACAAACGGCCCGGTGCCGATGGGCTTTTGATTGATCTGCTCGGCCTTGCCCTCTTTCAACAGCTGGGCGGCGTATTCGGCCGATTGCACCGAGGCGAAACTCATCGCCAGGTTCTGTACGAATGAAGCATCGACATTGTTCAGGTTGAAACGCACGGTGTGTTCGTCGAGTTTGTCGACGCTCTTGATCGTGGCGTTCAAGCCCATGTCAGTGAAGTAGGGCGATTCGGAGGGGTAGGCCTTGCGAAACGGGCTGTCGGCATCGAGCAAGCGATTGAAGGTGAACAACACATCATCGGCGTTGAAATCACGGGTCGGGGTGAAGAAGTCGGTGGTGTGGAACTTGACGCCATCGCGCAGGTGGAAGGTATACGTCAGGCCGTCCTTGGATACATCCCAGTTCGTGGCCAGACCCGGTTCTACCTCGGTGCCACCGCGCTTGAACTGAGTCAGACGGTTGAACACGGTTTCGGCGGACGCGTCAAAATCGGTGCCGCTGGTGTACTGGCTGGGATCGAACCCGGCGGGGCTGGCTTCGGAGCAGTAGACCAGGGTGGTTGCGGCCTGAGCCATCGGCATAAAAGCCAGTAGGCTTGCGGCGAGGAGCAGTGGCTTGACGGCGATTCTTTCCATGGAGACCCCTGAAATGGCAGGCAGACCAAAGCTGCCTAAACGAAAACGGCGGTCACCGAGGTTACCGCCGTTCTGGTTACTCAGGTAGGGACATCTGCATCAAAGGGGGCCTTGATTACTGAGGGAGATCATCGGGGATCGAGACTTCCAGTTGAGTTGGAGCGTAATCGTCAATCGTGTAAAGGTCGCCGGACACATCATTGTTCTCGCGAATGGTGAAGGTTCTGACGGTGGTTGCTTCTAAATCCGGAATCACTTTTGGAACGTGATCGCTGACATCGCTTACAAACCACGTGGTGACGACTTTGACTCGGGCTTCACTGTTTATCGGGTCGTAATCAATAAAGTAAGAAGTATTGCTTGCTGTGACGCCGTAGCCTTCTTTCAAGCTTTGGAGCAACTCCCAATTGGCGGGAAATACTGATCCTTGATGGGCAACCTCGGAGATACGGGATCGCAGTTGTGCATCGGGAATCTCTTTCTCGAATTGCTTTAGACGGCTCAGTCTTGTCGCTTCGGGTGTGTCTGCACGGGCGTCCAACGGCACCTCGATATCGCCGCCTTTTGAGCTTTTGATGACCGTGTAGTTGTTACGATTCAGGTCGGGAAGAAAGTTCTCTGAATAATTGGTCTCGCTCAGAGGCGTAGGAGCCGCTCGCTCCGAGGGCAATACTTCGAACTTCTCCTTGGGGGCCTCCCAGCCAATATTCAGCTTTCTTTTAACAACGCCGTTTTCTTCATAGCCGCGGGTCGATACGGCGTAAGGTCTGGTCTCATCCACTTTCATGAATTGGTCGAATCTGTCGGCTCGTGCCACGGCCTGTTGATCGACATCGGCGAACAGGTCCGAAAAATGGGGGGTCAGATTTTCACTAGGTGTTGGCGATGGTGAGCGCTGCCACGGCCACCTCACCCCCCCATTGGCTGCATTGCGAACCCAGTTTCCGTCACCGGCTGAATGCACGGTCAATACAATCTTTCCGGAGCGATCAATAATCTGCACGTAGTCATTGCTAGGTTTGAAGTTGCTTTTTATTTCATATACGCCAGGGACGCCTGTCCCATCGGTGTAGCGGATAAACCAGTGATCTTCGCCGGTGGCGGTGTTCTTGAGCTGATAGATACCCTTCTGGTTGTGCGTGGCCTTTTCAATCAACTGCTCGCCGTCAGGGATGGCATGTTCGCTGATCATCCCCGCGTGACTGGGCCGCAACGGGTTCACTTGGGGCGTCGAGTGATTTGCAACCGGGTTGATATCACTCTCGCTCAACGCGTTTGGCGTGCGCACGAGTTCAAGATCGCTAGTGTCCTGACTGAATCGCCAGCTGTAGGGTTTTGCGCTGGGAGCGCCAGGTGTCAAAACCGCCTCCCCAAGTCCGGCTTCCACTCCAATGGGGGCAATCTCGTGCGCCAGTTGCAGGCTGGAAATTACCGCCGCGGCGTTACCTGCGACACGATCATCGGCCGTCTTGCCGTAGAGGCCATCGTGTACGCCGAAGACAATGTTGCCCACATTGCCTACGATCGGTAAGTAACCAAACATGTTACCCCAAAACTCTTTGGCTGCTTTCCAACTTTGTTGGGAGGCGCCAAAGACCTCGGTTTGATCGGTCCAGCGTGCATTCTTGGCATTTATCGCCTGGTAGTGGGGGGCAATACCGTTTTTAAGGTCGCCAAATTTCAAGTAGTAATCGCTGTCTCGCGATTGTGTGTAATTGAATGTCTCCCGGACCGGTACGGCCTGATCTGTGAACGGGCCTTTTCTTCCTGGAAACGTAGAACGGTTATCCTGAATCAATGCATTGAGTACATACCCGGCCCCTACCCAGTGAGCATCATGACCGCCTTGCCTGTCACGAGCGTTGAAGCGGCTAACCAATTGAGCCTGATTGTTTTTAGCCCAACTGGCAAAGTCGTCATCACCGTGTATTTCACGGGCGGAGCCATTCTTTAAGTCAATCATCAGTCCCTTATTCGGGCGGTGGTCATAATCACCGTGATAATTGATATAAGGAATAAATGCATAACCCTCTAAGGGATAGCCATATATGTTGGGGATTACCGCGTTTCCGTCTTCTTCAAGTGTGCGGACAATGGCGGCCCGCGCAGCGGGGGTTAGGTGTTTGTTACTGGAATTGTCGTCATGCAGACTTTGTAATATTCCTCGCAACACATAGGCATCCGCTTTGCCCGATCGCTTCGCCAGTTGCCCCGAGGCGTCGCGCATGGGCGCCGCTATTTCATTTTCCCAATGGCCTTGGAGTTGGCTGCCCAAGGATTCCAGTTCGTGGAGCTTGTTTTTATCTTGCGGGTTGATGTGCATGCCCTGGAAGTTCAACGGACCGCCCCTTGACACCTTGTCGTGCGCAAGAGCGCCGGCTGCAATCTCCCATGCAAAATAGGTGCGTACCTCCTTGTTGGTTTCCTCCTGGGGCTTGCCCATTCCTACATAGGAGTGGAAGGTCACCGAGATTTTTTCATGGGGATCGTAGCCGGCTGCTAGCAACCCGCCGCTGAAGTAACCTGCGGGTTCAAGAAACAGGCGAGTTTGCTGGAACTTGATATTGCGTTCTGCGTCGCTGCCATTTTCGATGTGTTGAATGTGCGCGACGACTCGACCGGCATAGGCATCGATACGATGCATTCGCTCTTGCTGTGTATAACCCGCGTTTGGCGGAATAACGTTGACTGACCCATAGATGATGCTTTTGGAAGCATCGAGCTCATGGGCGGGTGTAGGCAAGGGGAACGGGGGTTGGTCGAGCAATTTTTTTGGATGTTTTGAAGAGGTTTCTTCTGCCTGCTGCCGGGTTTGCGTTGCGGGCAAATCATCAAGCGCTCGACGCTGGCGATAGTGTGTGGGAGGGAAAGAGGGAACGACGAGTGCGGGAGCGAGAGACGGTGTTATATTCATTATCGACTCACATTAATTATTGGATAAATAACTGCCGTTCATCGAGAAACAAAGAAATCGATATGTGTGATGTTCTGTTGTCAGTACGTCCGTGTGTGGCAAATAACCTGTTCGATGTTCTGATTCAAGATGATGTGCATGGCAACCCTGGGTGGGAAGTTGAGTGTCGTAAGTTCCAGGCCTGCATTCGTAATGTTTGACGAGCGGTGTCGTGAGGGCGAGGTTTAGATAGATTAGAGTAAGGCTGTAGTATCAAGTTACTTGGTGTGTGGTAGCGGTCTGAGTGTTCCGTGGGCGGCAACACCACAGCGTAACCGGTGAAGGTTACGCCGTGCTGATCTCGCAAAAACTTACTGTAAAACTTCGATCACTCCATCGGCGCTCATGCTCACTTGGCTGGTGCCCGCTTCAACGTCAGGCGTCGGTGCAGAGTCTGCCATGGCCGCCTTCATCATCATGCCGCCACGGGCATAAGGCATCGGGTAACCATTGGTGTTGAAGTTCAGATTGACGATCTTGTAACCCTTGCCGCCCAGTGCATCGGTAGCCAGTTGCGCACGGGCCTTGAACGCAGTAACCGCGTCCTTGAGCAACGCATCTTCGCTGGCCTTGCGCGTGGCATCGGCGATGGCGAAGTCCATGTTTTCCATTTTCAGCGTGTTCAACAGCTCGCCGGTGAGCTTGGACAGCGCCGGGAAGTCCGCGCTTTCCAGGCGCAGTTCGGCGCGCTCACGCCAGCCAGTGATCTTCTGGTTCTTGTTGTCGTAGATCGGGTAGCTGTTACGGCTGCCCTGGCGCAGGGTCACGCCTTTGACTTCGCGGGCCTGGCCTAAGGCTGTGTTCATGGTGGTGGTGATTTCAGCGGCAAGCTTGGCCGGGTCGGCGTTTTGCGACTCGGTATAGAGGGTGACGATCATCTTGTCGCGGGCTACTTCTTGGCTGACTTCGGCGCGCAGGGAGATCTGGTTGTAGTTCAGTGCATCGGCGGCCATGGCCGGCAGGCTGGCAATGGCGCTGGCGCTGAGAGTGATGATGGCTGCACTGCGAATGAAACGAGACATGGAAGCTCCTTGAGGTAGTCGTGCTCGGTATGACTGTAGACGCTGGCATAGGGTTCTTCGGGTTTACACATTACCAACAAGTTATGCGGGTGCCGACGAACGGTCATTTAGCCGGCCTGCGTCAAAGAGCCACACGCGCCGTGCCAGCAGGTCCGCTTCGTTTATACTCGTGCCGATCCGCCTGCAGCGCTCATCGGGAGAGCTCATGCTCGCCGCCGTAAAACTGACTTCCGCCACTCGCCAGAACCTCTGGCGCCTGACGTTCATTCGCACCCTGGTATTGGCCGCACAGGCCGGTTCCGTCGGGCTTGCCTATTGGTTCGACCTGCTGCCGCTGCCCTGGCTGCAACTGGCTGTGACCCTGGGTTTTTCCACCGTGTTGTGTGCATTTACCGCCATACGGCTGCGCACCACCTGGCCGGTGACCGAGTTGGAATATGCCCTGCAACTGGCTTGCGACCTGTTTATCCACAGCGTGTTGCTGTACTTCTCCGGTGGGTCCACCAACCCGTTCGTTTCGTATTACCTGGTGCCACTGACCATCGCTGCGGTGACGTTGCCATGGCGCTACTCGGTGGTGCTTTCGGGGATCGCGCTGACGCTGTACACCCTGTTGCTGGCTCAGTTCTACCCGTTGCAGACCTTCCCTATCGCCCGGGAAAACCTGCAAATCTACGGGATGTGGTTGAGTTTTGCCCTGTCTGCCGCCGTCATTACCTTTTTCGCCGCACGTATGGCCGAAGAGCTGCGTCGCCAGGAAGAGCTGCGCGCCATTCGCCGCGAAGAAGGGCTGCGCGACCAGCAATTGCTGGCCGTTGCCACCCAGGCTGCCGGTGCCGCCCATGAATTGGGCACGCCGTTGGCGACCATGAGCGTGCTGCTCAAGGAAATGACCCAGGACCATCACGACCCCGCGCTGCAAGACGACTTGAGCGTGCTGCAGGAACAGGTCAAGCAATGCAAGCTGACGCTGCAGCAACTGGTGCGTGCCGCCGAAGCCAATCGCCGCCTCGCGGTTGAAATGCAGGATGTGACCCAATGGCTCGATGAAGCCCTGAACCGTTGGCACCTGATGCGCCCCGAGGCCAGTTACCGCTTCAACCTGTTGGGCCAAGGCAGCGTGCCGCGCCTGGCGCCACCGCCAGACCTGACCCAGGCGCTGCTCAACTTGCTGAACAACGCCGCTGACGCCTGCCCTGAAGGGCTCGGTGTACAGTTGGACTGGGACGCCGAAAACATCACCATCAGCATTCGTGACCACGGCGCGGGCGTGCCGCTGGCCATTGCCGAGCAGATCGGCAAACCCTTCTTTACCACCAAGGGCAAAGGCTTCGGCCTGGGCCTGTTTTTGAGCAAGGCCAGCGTGACCCGCGCGGGCGGCTCAGTGAAGCTCTATAGTCATGAGGAAGGTGGCACGCTCACCGAGCTGCGCCTGCCCCGTGTCGCACGAGGAGATATCGATGAGTGACGAGATCCAAGTCGAAGGCGAAGAACTGCCGCACCTGTTGCTGGTAGATGACGATGCCACCTTTACCCGCGTGATGGCGCGCGCCATGAGCCGTCGCGGTTTTCGCGTCAGCACCGCAGGGTCTGCCGAAGAAGGCCTGACCATCGCCCAGGCCGACCTGCCCGACTACGCCGCCCTCGACCTGAAAATGGACGGCGACTCCGGCCTGGTGCTGCTGCCCAAGCTGCTGGAGCTCGACCCCGAAATGCGCGTGGTGATCCTCACCGGTTACTCCAGCATCGCCACCGCTGTCGAGGCGATCAAGCGCGGCGCCTGCAACTACCTGTGCAAGCCGGCGGACGCCGACGACGTGCTGGCCGCTCTGCTTTCCGAGCACGCCGACCTCGACACCCTGGTACCGGAAAACCCGATGTCGGTGGACCGCCTGCAATGGGAGCATATCCAGCGCGTGCTGACCGAGCACGAAGGCAATATCTCCGCCACTGCCCGTGCTTTAGGCATGCACCGCCGTACCTTGCAGCGCAAGTTGCAGAAGCGCCCGGTACGACGCTGAACGAACACTGAACAACCTGCTTCAGGCTGCACGGATGCGCGAACCGATCACCTATGATCGGTTCAAACGCCTGTGATGTTTTTCCTGCCGAGCCTGAACAATGAACCAGAACGCTGAGTACTCCGCGATCAACGACGCGGTGCGGGGGCAATTCTTCCGCCGAACCTGGGCCATGATCACACCGTATTGGCGTAGCGAAGAGAAGGGCAGGGCCTGGCTGTTGCTGGCTGCAGTGATTGGCCTGTCGCTGTTCAGCGTGGCGATTTCCGTGTGGATCAATCACTGGTACAAGGATTTCTACAACGCCCTGGAGAAGAAGGACACCGCCGCCTTCTGGCAACTGATAGGTTATTTCGGCGGCATTGCGGCGGTGGCGATTCTCGGCGCGGTCTACCGTCTCTATCTGACCCAGATGCTGACGATCCGCTGGCGCGCCTGGCTCACCGAAAAACACTTCACCCGGTGGCTGGCCCACAAGAATTACTACCAGCTGGAACAGGGTGGTTATACCGACAACCCAGACCAGCGGATTTCCGAAGACCTCAACAACTTCACCTCCGGCACCTTGAGCCTCGGCCTTGGGTTGCTGCGTAATGTGGTCAGCCTGGTGTCGTTCTCGATCATCCTGTGGGGCGTATCGGGCAGCATCGAAGTGTTTGGCATCACCATCCCCGGCTATATGTTCTGGTGCGCGCTGCTGTACGCCACCGTGGGCAGTTGGCTGACGCACCTGATCGGCCGACGCTTGATCGGCCTGAGCAACCAACAGCAACGCTTCGAGGCAGACCTGCGTTTTTCCATGGTGCGGGTGCGTGAGAATGCCGAGAGCATTGCCCTGTACAACGGCGAGCCCAATGAAAGACAACGCCTGAGTACGCGCTTCGGCAAGGTCTGGCACAACTTCTGGGACATCATGAAAGTGTCCAAGCGCCTGACCTTTTTCACCGCCGGCTACAGCCAGATTGCGATCATCTTCCCGTTTATCGTGGCCGCGCCGCGCTACTTCACCGGCAAAATCGAGCTGGGCGAGCTGATGCAAATCAACTCGGCGTTTGGCAACGTGCAGGAAAACTTCAGCTGGTTTATCAACGCCTACTCGGAACTGGCGACATGGCGCGCCACCAGTGATCGCCTGCTGAGTTTCCAGCAAGCCATGAGCGACAACGAGCAGCGAGCCCCGGCCATCGATGTGCGCCCTGACGGCGAGCGCCTGGTGATCACGGATCTGGGCATGGACCTGGCCGACGGCCGTCACCTGCTCACCGACGCCGACATGACCGTGGAGCCTGGCCAGCGCGTGATGCTCAGCGGGCGTTCCGGTAGCGGCAAGAGCACCTTGTTGCGGGCGATGGGCCATCTTTGGCCCGCAGGTCATGGCAGCATTCGGTTGCCGGCGACGCGCTACCTGTTCCTGCCGCAGAAGCCTTACCTGCCGATTGGTACGCTCAAGGCGGTGCTGAGTTATCCACAAGACGACAGCGTCTATCCGGCAGAACGTTATGCACAGGTCCTGCAAACCTGCCGCCTGCCGCACCTGCTCAATCGTCTGGATGAAGCCAACCACTGGCAACGCATGCTTTCGCCGGGTGAGCAACAGCGCCTGGCCTTTGCCCGTGCGTTGTTGTTCGCACCGCAGTGGCTGTATATGGATGAAGCCACTTCGGCGATGGATGAAGAGGATGAGGCAACGTTGTACCAGGCGTTGATCGATGAATTGCCGGGATTGAGCATCGTCAGCGTCGGCCACCGCAGCAGCCTCAAGCGTTTCCATGGGCGGCATGTGCGCATCGAGGGTGGGCGGTTGCAGGAGCAACAACTCACTTGAGCTCATGCTCGGTAAGTGTGGGAGGGGGCTTGCTCCCGATGGCGGCCTGTCAGTAACAGATGCATTGGCTGATCCACCGCTATCGGGAGCAAGCCCCCTCCCACATTGATCTGCATTGTTCTTGAAGTGGCGCCCAAAAAAAGCCCGGCTGATCATTGATCAGCCGGGCTTTTTTAATGCTCGAAGATGACTTACTTCTTCAAGCCGTAATGCTCATCCAGCATTCCTGGGGCGTTCGGCGTCTTTGGCGCGTAGTCCCGTGGTGGCTCCTGGTTTTCCCGAGGCGGGGTCAGGCGTTCCCGTGGGGTTTGCGGTGCATCGGAATGCAGCGCAGCCAGCAGGCGCTGGCGGGTGATGTCGTCGAGGGCCAGGCGATTAGCGCCTTCGGCGAGGTGATCCTGTACTTCCTGGTAGCTCTGGGTGAGCTTCTTGACCAGGGTCGCGGTGCTGTTGAAGTGGGTAACAACCTCGTTCTGATAACTGTCAAAACGTTCCTGAATGTCATCCAGCTGACGCTGCGTGCGGTTAGGCGCGGCATTCGGCAGCAGGCGGGCAACCAGGAATCCAATGGCGACACCGGCAACCAGGGCAAGAGTCGGCAACAACCAAACTAAGAGCGAGTGTTCCACGAGTCCTTCCTCTATAAACGGCTTTGCTTTACGTTAACGGCTCAAACCTGCGCTGTATACCGCGATTAAGCTCGCAATGATGCCATGCACAGACTTTTAGCTAGACGAGTCGACCCCTTGAGAGGTCACGGAGTTCATCCTTGCTCATGCGTGAAACCCCCGTTTTGATCGATGGCCCGGTGGGCCAATTGGAAGCCTTGTACCTGGATCACCCCGAACCACGTGGCCTGGCGCTGATCTGCCACCCTAACCCGGTGCAGGGTGGGACCATGCTCAATAAAGTGGTGTCGACCCTGCAACGCACTGCCCGCGATGCCGGTTTGATTTCTTTGCGTTTCAATTATCGTGGCGTCGGTGCCAGCGCCGGTTCACACGATATGGCCAGTGGTGAGGTCGACGATGCCGAAGCGGCCGTCACCTGGCTGCGGGCAAAACATCCCGAACTGCCGATCACCTTGTTGGGTTTTTCCTTCGGTGGCTATGTCGCGGCCAGTCTCGGCGGCCGTCTGGAAGCCAAGGGTGAAAAGCTTGCGCACCTGTTTATGGTGGCTGCCGCCGTGATGCGCCTTGGCGATGCAGATGTGTTGCCCCAAGGCTGCCCGTTGACCCTGATCCAACCGGAAAGCGATGAAGTGGTCGACCCGCAATTGGTCTACGACTGGTCCGCCGCCCTGAAACGCCCCCATGAGTTGCTGAAAGTGGCAGAATGCGGACACTTTTTTCATGGCAAGCTGACCGATCTCAAGGATCTGGTGCTGCCACGCCTTTCGAATTGATGACAAGCGATCACCCATGACGACCCGTACCCGAATCCTCACCGGCATTACCACCACCGGCACGCCGCACCTGGGCAACTACGCCGGTGCGATTCGCCCCGCGATCCTCGCCAGCGAAGACGCGAATGCCGACTCCTTCTACTTCCTGGCCGACTACCACGCGCTGATCAAGTGCGACGACCCGCAGCGCATCCAGCGCTCGCGCATGGAAATCGCCGCGACCTGGCTGGCCGGTGGCCTGGATGTGAACCGTGTGACCTTCTATCGCCAGTCGGACATCCCGGAGATTCCCGAGCTGACCTGGCTGCTGACCTGCGTTGCCGCCAAGGGCCTGCTCAACCGCGCCCATGCGTACAAGGCGTCGGTGGACAAGAACGTGGAAAACGGCGAAGACCCGGATGCGGGCATCAGCATGGGCCTGTACAGCTACCCGGTGCTGATGGCCGCTGACATCCTGATGTTCAACGCGCACAAGGTGCCAGTCGGTCGCGACCAGATCCAGCACGTGGAAATGGCCCGCGACATCGGCCAGCGTTTCAACCACTTGTTCGGCAACGGTAAAGAATTCTTCACCATGCCCGAGGCGCTGATCGAAGAAAGCGTCGCCACCTTGCCGGGCCTGGATGGCCGCAAGATGTCCAAGAGCTACGACAACACCATCCCGTTGTTCACCAGCGCCAAGGACATGAAAGACGCGATCTCGCGGATCGTGACCGACTCGCGTGCGCCGGGCGAAGCCAAGGACCCGGACAATTCGCACCTGTTCACCCTGTACCAGGCGTTCGCGACCAAGGCGCAGGAAGAAGAATTCCGTGGCGAGCTGCTGCAAGGCCTGGGCTGGGGCGAGGCGAAGAATCGTCTGTTCCAACTGCTCGATGGCCAACTCGGTGAAGCGCGCGAGCGTTACCACCAACTGATGTCGCGCCCCTCCGATATGGAAGACCTGCTGCTGGTCGGCGCCAAGAAAGCCCGTGCCGTGGCCGCGCCATTCCTCGCCGAGTTGCGTGAGGCGGTGGGCCTGCGTTCGTTCGTCAACCAGGCTGCGGCGCCGGCTGCCACCAAGAAAAAAGCGGCGAAGGCTGCGCGTTTTGTGAGTTTTCGTGAAGACGATGGCAGCTTCCGCTTCCGCCTGCTGGCCGCTGATGGTGAGCAACTGTTGCTGTCGCGCAACTTTGCCGATGGCAAAGCAGCTGGCGCTGTGACCAAACACTTGCAAAGTGGTGATGCGCTGGACGTGCGTGCGCAGGCTCTGAGCTTCAGCGTATGGCTGGACGGCGCCGCCGTGGCTGACAGTGCCGAGTACGCCGATCAAGCATCGCGTGACGCGGCCATCGAAGCCTTGCGCGCTGCGTTGGCCCCAATCGAGGATTAACCCGACCAAGGGTTGATTGCCATTCTCCAGGGCCGTCGTTACAGTGTCGGCCCGTTTTTGTTGCCTTGCTAACGAAATTATGACGCCCCTAGAACGATATCAAGCTGATCTGAAACGCCCTGAATTCTTCCATGACGCAGCCCAGGAAAATGCTGTGCGTCATTTGCAGCGCCTGTACGACGATCTGGTCGCGGCCTCGCAAAGCAAACCAGGGATGTTCAGCAAGCTGTTTGGCAAGAAAGATCACACGCCGGTCAAGGGCCTGTACTTCTGGGGTGGCGTCGGCCGGGGCAAGACTTATCTGGTAGACACCTTCTTTGAAGCGCTGCCATTCAAGGAAAAGGTCCGTACTCACTTCCACCGCTTCATGAAGCGCGTGCACGAAGAGATGAAAACCCTGCCGGGCGAGAAAAACCCGCTGACCATCATCGCCAAGCGCTTCTCCCAAGAAGCGCGGGTGATCTGCTTCGATGAGTTCTTCGTCTCCGACATCACCGACGCCATGATCCTTGGCACGCTGATGGAAGAGCTGTTCAAGAACGGTGTGACCCTGGTGGCCACGTCGAACATCGTGCCCGACGGTTTGTACAAGGACGGCCTGCAGCGTGCGCGCTTCCTGCCGGCCATTGCGCTGATCAAGCAGAACACCGATATCGTCAACGTCGACAGCGGCGTCGATTACCGCCTGCGCCACCTGGAGCAAGCCGAGCTGTTCCACTTCCCGCTGAACCAAGCGGCGCACGACAGCCTGAAAAAAAGCTTCCGCGCCCTGACGCCGGAATGCACCCAGGCGGTGGAAAACGACAAGCTGATGATCGAGAACCGCGAAATCATCGCCTTGCGCACCTGCGATGACGTGGCCTGGTTCGAGTTCCGCCAGCTGTGCGACGGCCCGCGCAGCCAGAACGACTACATTGAGCTGGGCAAGATCTTCCACGCGGTGATCTTGAGCGGCGTCGAGCAGATGGGCGTGACCACCGACGATATTGCGCGGCGGTTTATCAACATGGTCGACGAATTCTACGACCGTAACGTCAAGTTGATCATCTCGGCGGAAGTCGAGCTCAAGGACCTGTACACCGGCGGCCGCTTGAACTTCGAATTCCAGCGCACCTTGAGTCGCCTGCTTGAAATGCAGTCCCACGAGTTCCTGTCGCGCGGACACAAGCCTTAATCAATCTCCAGCTCAATGGAGATCCAATGTGGGAGGGGGCTTGCTCCCGATTTCGGAGTGTCAGTCACTGTAGATGTGACTGACCCAGCGCAATCGGGAGCAAGTCGAATCGTCGCACCGCCCCTCCCACTTTGTTTTCTGTGTTCCTTCAGTTAGGCGGCTTGCTGAAATTGCTGGCGATACTGGTTCGGCGACAACTCCGTGTGCTGCCTGAACAACCGCGCAAAGAAACTCGCATCGTCGTAACCCACCTCATAACTGATGGTCTTGATGCTCTTGCGGCTGCCTGAGAGCAGGCCCTTTGCCGTCTCGATGCGCAACCGTTGCAGGTAATGCAGCGGCTTGTCACCGGTGGCGGTCTGGAAGCGCCGCATGAAGTTGCGGATGCTCATGCCGTGTTCCCGGGCGACGTCTTCGAAGCGGAACTTGTCGGCGAAGTGTTCTTCGAGCCAGTGCTGGATCTGCAGGATGATCACGTCCTGGTGCAGCTTCTGGCCGCCAAAACCGATACGCCCCGGCGAATAGCTGCGCTGCACCTCATAGAGGATGTCGCGGGCCACGGCCTGGGCGATGTTGGCGCCGCAGAAGCGTTCGATCAGGTAGATGTAGAGGTCACAGGCCGAGGTGGTGCCGCCGGCGCAATACAGGTTATCGGCATCGGTCAGGTGCTTGTCCTGGTTGAGCTGCACCTTGGGGAAGCGCTCGCTGAAAGCATTGAAGAACCGCCAGTAGGTGGTCGCCTCCTTGCCATCGAGCAGCCCGGCTTCGGCCAGCCAGAACACCCCGGTGGCTTCACCGCACAGCACGGCGCCGCGGGCATGTTGTTCGCGTAGCCACGGCAACACTTGCGGGTAGCGGGTGCACAGGGCGTCGAAGTCGTCCCAGAAGGCCGGCAGCACGATGATATCGGCATCCTCCAGGCCGCCGTCCACCGGCATGATCACATCGCTGAAGCTGCGCACCGACTGCCCGTCGGGGCTGACCAGGCGCGTATCGAACCCTGGGGTCAAGCCCAGGCCCTGCTGTTTACCGTAACGCAGGCTGGCCAGATGGAAGAAATCCTTGGCTTGCATGAGGGTGGAAGCGAATACCCGATCAATGGCCAAAATGCTGACGCGCCGCAGGGGCGTGGAGATTTGGTTAGACATAATTTCATTTATTCTTATAGGGGAAAGTGGTCACCAGACGGCTGGATCGTCTTATTTTTTGTCGCATGTGTCCAGTGTCCCGTGACGCCATCGGGGCATAGGCTCTGTGGGCTCGTCCTTGTCCGACAATCCACGCAGGTGACCCATGATCCCCAGAACCTTGTTCAGCTCGGAGCACGAACTCTTCCGCGAGAGCGTGCGCACCTTCCTCGAAAAACACGCCGCGCCCTTTCATGGGCAATGGGAAAAGCAGGGCTATATCGACCGTAGCCTGTGGAACCAGGCGGGGGAGGCGGGCATGTTGTGTTCCCACCTGCCGGAGGAATATGGCGGCCTGGGCGCAGATTTCCTCTACAGCGCGGTGGTGATCGAAGAAGTCAGCCGCCTGGGGTTGACCGGCATCGGCTTTTCTCTGCACTCGGATATCGTCGCGCCCTACATCCTGCATTACGGCAGTGAAGCGCTTAAGCACAAATACCTGCCCAAGTTGATCTGCGGGGAGATGGTCACGGCAATTGCCATGACCGAGCCGGGCGCCGGTTCCGACCTGCAAGGGGTCAAGACCACGGCAGTGCTGGACGGCGATGAGTACGTCATCAACGGCTCCAAGACCTTTATCACCAACGGTTACTTGGCCGATCTGGTGATCGTAGTCGCCAAGACCGATCCCAAGGCCGGCGCCAAGGGCACCAGCCTGTTTCTGGTGGAGGCTGGCACGCCCGGTTTCGACAAGGGCAAGCGCCTGGAGAAAGTCGGCATGAAGGCCCAGGACACCTCGGAGTTGTTTTTCCAGGACGTGCGGGTGCCCAAGGAAAACTTGCTGGGCCAGGCCGGTATGGGCTTCGCATATCTGATGCAGGAGCTGCCTCAAGAGCGTTTGACCGTGGCGATAGGCGCGCTGTCTTCAGCCGAAGCGGCATTGCAATGGACCCTGGACTACACCCGCGAGCGCAAGGCGTTCGGCAAGGCGATTGCCGACTTCCAGAACACCCGATTCAAGCTGGCCGAGATGGCCACCGAGATTCAGATCGGTCGTGTGTTTGTCGACAAATGCATGGCGTTGCACCTGGAAGGCAAGCTGGACGTGCCGACAGCGGCGATGGCCAAGTACTGGGCCACGGACCTGCAATGCAAGGTGCTCGATGAGTGCGTGCAGTTGCACGGCGGCTACGGCTTCATGTGGGAATACCCGATTGCCCGGGCCTGGGCGGATGCGCGGGTGCAGCGCATTTATGCGGGAACCAATGAGATCATGAAGGAGATTATTGCGCGGGCACTTTGATTGTCTGGTGCTCTTGATGGCCTCATCGCAGGCAAGCCAGCTCCCACATTTGACGGTATTCACAGATCAACATGTGGGAGCTGGCTTGCCTGCGATGGCGGTCTGAAGGTCAATCAAGGCGCGGGGTTTGGATGATCCTTTTGAATCGCCTCAATCCCTTCCAACACCTCTTTCGACAGTTTCAACTCGGCACTGGCAATGTTGCTATCCAACTGTTCCAGCGACGTAGCCCCAATGATATTGCTGGTCACAAACGGCTGCTGCGTCACAAACGCCAGGGCCATCTGCGCCGGGTCCAGGCCATGTTCCCGCGCCAATGCCACATAGCGGCTGCACGCCGCCTCCGACTGCGGGTTGAAGTAGCGGCTGAAGCGGCTGTACTCGGTCAGGCGTGCCTTGGCCGGCCGTGCGCCGCCTTCGTACTTGCCGCTGAGCATGCCGAACGCCAGCGGTGAGTAGGCCAGCAAGCCGCACTGCTCACGGATGGCGATTTCCGCCAGGCCCACTTCAAAGCTGCGGTTGAGCAGGTTGTACGGGTTCTGGATCGACACCGCGCGCGGCCAGCCACGGGCTTCGGCCAGGGCGAGGAACTTCATGGTGCCCCATGGGGTTTCGTTGGACAGGCCGATGTGGCGGATCTTGCCGGCCTTGACCTGTTCATCCAGGGCTTCGAGGGTTTCTTCCAGGGGGGTGAGGTCGTCTTCGTCCTTGTGCTTGTAGCTCAGTTGGCCGAAGAAATTGGTGCTGCGTTCCGGCCAGTGCAGTTGGTAGAGGTCGATCCAGTCGGTCTGCAGGCGCTTGAGGCTGGCGTCGAGCGCCTGGGTGATGTGCTTGCGGTTGTGACGCAGGTAGCCATCGCGGATGTAGTCAATCGTGTTGCCGGGGCCGGCGATCTTGCTGGCGAGGATCCAGTCGGCGCGGTCGCCACGGCTTTTGAAATAGTTGCCGATGTAGCGTTCGGTGGTGGCATAGGTGTCGGCCTTGGGCGGTACCGGGTACATTTCTGCGGTATCGAGGAAGTTGATCCCCGCGCCCTTTGCCCGTTCGATCTGCGCGAAAGCCTCTGCCTCGCTGTTCTGCTCGCCCCAGGTCATGGTGCCCAACGCGATGGCGCTGACGTTCAGATCGGTGCGGCCCAGCTGTCGGTAATCCATCGGGTACTCCTTCAGGGGAAAACAATCATAAAAGCAGGTTGAATTTTTTTTCGCAATCTGCATAATTGCCCACCTCTTTCTGCAGTGGAAGTGATGCGCCGCCTGCCGAAGAATCTTGCCGTTGAACGGACGCGCCGACCCGAGCCCCCGATAGCGTCTGTATCCGGCTGCCTTTGACTTGTCAAAGTACGCACTATTCAGTAAGATCCGCCGTCTAATTTACAGGGCGGCCCCTGAGGCTATTAAAGAATGACAACTTTTACTGCAAAACCGGAAACAGTTCAGCGCGACTGGTTTGTCGTCGACGCCGCTGGTCAGACCCTGGGTCGTCTGGCCACTGAAGTCGCCAGCCGTCTGCGTGGCAAGCACAAGCCTGAATACACCCCGCACGTTGATACCGGTGACTACATCGTGATCATCAACGCTGAGCAGGTACGTGTTACCGGCAACAAAGCGCAAGACAAAATGTACTACCGTCACTCCGGTTTCCCAGGCGGTATCAAGTCTTCCAACTTTGAAGGCCTGATCTCCAAGAAGCCTGAAGCCCCGATCGAAATCGCGGTCAAAGGCATGCTGCCGAAGGGCCCACTGGGTCGCGATATGTTTCGCAAGCTGAAAGTCTATGCGGGCGCTGTACACCCTCATGCTGCTCAGCAGCCCCAAGAACTGAAGTTTTAACGGAATAGTTCATTATGTCGGCGACTCAAAATTACGGCACTGGCCGTCGCAAAACCGCAACCGCACGCGTTTTCCTGCGTCCGGGCACTGGTAACATCTCGATCAACAACCGCTCCCTGGACAACTTCTTCGGTCGCGAAACTGCCCGCATGGTAGTTCGTCAGCCGCTGGAATTGACCGAGACCGTTGAAAAGTTCGACATCTACGTCACCGTTATCGGTGGCGGTGTAAGTGGTCAAGCTGGCGCAATCCGCCACGGTATCACTCGCGCTCTGATGCAGTACGACGAAACCCTGCGTGGCGCTCTGCGCAAAGCTGGCTTCGTTACTCGCGATGCTCGTGAAGTTGAACGTAAGAAAGTCGGTCTGCGTAAAGCGCGTAAGCGTCCGCAGTACTCGAAGCGTTAATTCGCTTTACGTTCCAGAAAACGCCCAGCCTCCTCACGGAGCTGGGCGTTTTTTATTGCCTGCGATTTATGCACATTTTTCGCCGTGACAACTTGCCACATCCGTAGACCCCCTATACTACAAGGCCTGAGGGCGGAGGCCCGGGCAATTCCCTTGTCATACGTGGGGCTTTTCATTACCATCCGTCAAAATTTTTATAAGTAAAGATTCAACACTTAGTAGACGCCTGATTTAACAGGCCAAAAAGCTGATGGGAGAGGACTGAATGAGCAATGACGGCGTGAATGCAGGCCGGCGTCGCTTCTTGGTAGCAGCCACATCCGTGGTGGGTGCTGCAGGAGCGGTGGGGGCTGCGGTCCCGTTCGTGGGGTCATGGTTTCCCAGTGCCAAGGCGAAAGCCGCAGGTGCACCGGTGAAGGTGAATGTCAGCAAGATCGAGCCAGGTCAGCAGATGATTGCTGAATGGCGCGGCCAGCCGGTTTTCATTGTTCGCCGTACCGAGGAAATCCTGGGGAATCTGAAAAAGATCGAAGGCCAGTTGTCTGACCCGAAATCCGAAAATTCCGATCAGCCCGCCTACGCCAAGAACGAAATGCGTTCGATCAAGCCAGAGATCCTGTTGCTGGTTGGTCTGTGTACCCACTTGGGTTGCTCGCCTACCTTCCGCCCGGAAGTGGCCCCTGTCGATCTGGGCAAGGATTGGGTCGGTGGTTATTTCTGCCCCTGCCACGGCTCGCACTACGACCTCGCTGGCCGTGTCTACAAATCCCAGCCTGCTCCATTGAACCTGCCCGTGCCTCCGCATACCTACGAAACTGACGACCTCATAGTCATTGGCCTCGACAAGGAGAACGCGTGATGAGCAAGTTCATGGATTGGGTGGATGCGCGCTTCCCCGCCACCAAAATGTGGGAAGACCATCTCAGCAAATATTACGCGCCAAAAAACTTCAACTTCTTCTACTTCTTTGGCTCCCTGGCCTTGTTGGTGCTGGTCAACCAGATCGTCACCGGCGTGTGGTTGACGATGAGCTACACCCCGTCGGCGGAAGAGGCCTTTGCTTCCGTCGAATACATCATGCGCGACGTCGAGTACGGCTCGATCCTGCGCCTGCTGCACTCCACAGGCGCGTCAGCGTTCTTCATCGTCGTCTACATGCACATGTTCCGTGGCCTGCTCTACGGTTCGTACCAGAAGCCGCGTGAGCTGGTGTGGGTGTTTGGCATGTTGATCTACCTGGCGCTGATGGCCGAAGCCTTCATGGGCTACCTGCTGCCATGGGGCCAGATGTCGTACTGGGGCGCCCAGGTGATCATCTCGCTGTTCGGTGCAATCCCGGTGATCGGCAACGACCTGACCCAGTGGATTCGTGGCGACTACCTGATCTCCGGCATCACCCTGAACCGCTTCTTCGCCTTGCACGTGGTGGCCCTGCCGATCGTGATCCTGGGCCTTGTGGTACTGCACATCCTGGCACTGCACGAAGTGGGTTCCAACAACCCTGATGGTGTGGACATCAAGAAGCACAAGGACGAGAACGGCATCCCGCTCGACGGCATTCCATTCCACCCTTACTACACCGTGAAAGACATTGTCGGCGTAGTGGTGTTCCTGTTTGTGTTCTGCTCGATCGTGTTCTTTTTCCCGGAGATGGGTGGTTATTTCCTGGAGAAACCTAACTTCGAACAGGCCAACGCCTTCAAGACGCCCGAGCATATTGCCCCGGTCTGGTACTTCACGCCGTTCTACGCGATCTTGCGTGCGATCCCCGACAAACTCATGGGCGTGATCGCCATGGGCGCAGCCATCGCGGTGCTGTTCGTGCTGCCGTGGCTCGATCGGAGCCCGGTCAAGTCGATGCGCTACAAAGGCTGGCTGAGCAAGATCTGGCTGTGGGTGTTCTGCATTTCGTTCGTGATCCTGGGCGTGCTAGGCGTGCTGGCGCCGACCCCCGAGCGTACGTTGCTGTCGCAGGTCTGCACCTTCCTGTACTTCGCCTACTTCATTCTGATGCCGTTCTATACCCGGCTCGAGAAGACCAAACCGGTTCCGGAAAGGGTGACTGGCTGATGAAAAAATTATTCGTTGCATTCGTGCTTGCGGCCCTGCCGCTACTGTCCTTCGCCGCCGAGCATGGCGCGCAGCTGGAAAAAGTCGATATCGATGTGTCTGACAAGGCCGCCATGCAGGATGGGCTGCGTACATTCACCAACTACTGCATGGGTTGCCACAGCGCCAAGTTCCAACGTTACGAGCGTGTCGCCGATGACTTGGGCATCCCCCATGAAGTGATGCTCAGCCACGCGGTGTTCACTGGCGCGAAGATCGGCGACCACATGAACACCGGCATGCAACCGGCCGATGCCAAGGCCTGGTTCGGCGCCGCACCGCCCGACCTGACCCTGGTGGCCCGCGTGCGCGGCACCGACTGGCTCTACGGCTACCTGAAATCCTTCTACGAAGACCCTGCGCGCCCGTATGGCGTGAACAACAAAGTCTTCCCGAACGTCGGCATGCCGAACGTTCTGGTCGGCCTGCAGGGTCGTCAAGTGGTAGGATGCAAGCAGGTTCAGGTCGTTGAAGACGGCAAGAAGCAATATGATCCGTTGACCGGTACGCCTCTGACCCATGAAGCATGCGATCAACTGACCATCGTGCCCAAGACCGGTACGCTGAACGAAGAGCAGTTCGACGAGAAGGTCAAGAACCTGGTGACCTTCCTGGCCTACTCGGCCAACCCGGTCAAACTGCAGCACCAGCGCATCGGTACGTACGTCTTGCTGTACCTGGCTTTCTTCTTCGTATTCGCTTATCTGCTCAAGCGCGAATACTGGAAGGATGTGCATTGATCCAACCGTAAGCAATTGCTGTTAATCTTGCGCGCCCAGCGGCATCTCTGAACACGTAACGCCTGGTTTGACCGGACGTTACAGAGATGCTCTCTGGGCGCGCTCGTTTTTGAGCTTTCGATAATTTCAACAAGCGAGGAGGACCGCCATGGGCGTGACCAATCGGTTGGCCTGTTACTCCGACCCCGCCGACCACTATTCCCACCGAGTACGCATTGTGCTCGCAGAGAAGGGTGTCAGCGCCGAGATCATCAGTGTGGAGGCGGGCCGTCATCCGCCGAAACTGATCGAAGTGAACCCTTACGGCAGCTTGCCCACCCTGGTCGATCGTGACCTGGCGTTGTGGGAGTCAACCGTGGTGATGGAATACTTGGATGAGCGTTACCCGCATCCGCCTTTGCTGCCGGTGTACCCGGTAGCGCGTGCCAACAGCCGCCTGCTGATCCATCGGATCCAGCGTGACTGGTGCGGGCTGGTGGATGTCATTTTGGATTCGCGTTCTAAGGAAGCCGCTCGGGTGCAGGCGCGCAAGGAATTGCGCGAAAGCCTGACCGGTGTTTCGCCGCTGTTCGCTGATAAACCTTTTTTCCTCAGTGAGGAACAAAGCCTGGTGGATTGCTGCCTATTACCCATACTCTGGCGCTTGCCGATCCTGGGCATTGAACTGCCACGGCCGGCCAAGCCGCTGCTTGATTACATGGAGCGCCAATTTGCGCGTGAGGCTTTCCAGGCGAGTCTGTCTGGTGTCGAACGCGATATGCGCTAAGGCTTAAGGAGCCGTTGATGAACTCCAGTCGACCTTATTTGGTCCGCGCGCTCTATGAGTGGATTGTGGACAACGATTGCACACCGCACATGCTGGTCAATTCCGAGTTTCCCAAGGTGGATGTGCCACAGGGTTTCGCCAGCGACGGACAAATCGTGCTGAACGTATCGCCCAGTGCCGTGCGCCATCTGCACATGGACAACGAAGCGGTGAGCTTTGAAGGGCGTTTCGGTGGCGTACCACATACGCTGTTCGTGCCGATTGGTGCCATCCTCGGGATCTACGCCCGGGAGAATGGCCAAGGCATGGTGTTCGATCTGGAGTCGCCTTTCGAGGACGACGAAACGATCGACGGTGAAGGCGGTGATGATCTACCGCCACCGGACAGCGAGCCGCCGCGTCCTAGCGGTCGGCCGAGCTTGAAAGTGGTGAAGTAGGCGGATTTTGCCTTCAGACCCCTCTGAAAAATGCCTCGACGTTTGTCGGGGCATTTTTTTGCGCGAAGGATATGGATGAAAGTCGCGCCACAACGGTGATCGTACAACCACCATGGGCTATGATGCGGTCTTCAGTTCGCCGAGAAAGATGGTTCATCATGGAAAACGCCAGCGCCGCTCCACGTCTGCCCCGCAAGCGCCGCAGCCTTGCCCAGGAATTGGTCACGGTGTTGTCCGAGCAGATCCGCGATGGCCAGCTCAAACGCGGCGATAAACTGCCTACCGAGTCGGCGATCATGGACGCCCACGGCGTCAGCCGCACCGTGGTGCGCGAGGCCATCTCGCGCTTGCAGGCGGCGGGGCAGGTCGAGACCCGCCATGGTATCGGCACCTTTGTGTTGGACACGCCCAGCCCTAGCGGTTTCCGCATTGACCCGGCCACCGTGGTGACCTTGCGTGATGTGCTGGCGATTCTGGAGCTGCGTATCAGCCTGGAAGTAGAGTCGGCGGGCCTTGCCGCCTTGCGTCGCAGTGATGCACAACTGGCCGCCATGCGTGCGGCCCTTGATGCGCTGAATGAAAGTGCGGCCCACGCTGGTGATGCGGTGGCGTCAGACTTTGCCTTCCACCTGGAAATTGCACTGTCTACCGGCAACCGCTACTTCACCGACATCATGACCCACCTGGGTACCAGCATCATTCCGCGTACCCGCTTGAATTCGGCGCGCCTGGCCCATGATGACCAACAGCATTACATGAGCCGCCTGAGTCGCGAACACGAAGAAATCTATGAGGCAATTGCCCGTCAGGATTCGGATGCGGCGCGGGCGGCCATGCGTCTGCATTTGACCAACAGCCGTGAGCGGCTGCGCCATGCCCATGAAGAGGCAGAAGCGCAGCGCGGCTGAGGTTTGCCATATCCCGTGTGGGAGCTGGCTTGCCTGCGATAGCGGTGTGTCAGTCATTGAGTTTGTTACTGAACCAGTGCATTCGCAGGCAAGCCATCTCCCACATTTGATCTCCATTATCTGGAGTACCGGGCCTGTTTAGCTGGCGGGTTGATTGGGCTTGTAGTCTTTGAGCAACAGATACGTACTCCACCCCCACCAATCATTGGTCCAGTGTTTGTCGTTCAGGTCATTGACGTCCTTGCGCCGCAGCACCTTGTCCCCCTCCATCTTGAACAACGGCGAGAAGTTATTCGCCGGGTTTTGCGCGGCGTTCAGGTCGGGCACATACAGCGGTGCCTTGAAGCTGGCCGGGGAGGGCGTGACGCCGCTGATGAAGGTTTCGAAGATTTCGTCTGCCGAAGCCTGCACCGCACGTTTTACCTGCACGCGATTATCGGCGTCGATGCTGTCGAAGTAGCGCTTGTCGCCGTAGGCATGCCACTGATCACCCATGGCATTACGCACCTTGAGCCCGAACTTGCTGTCTTCGTCGTGCATGAAGCGGCTGATCAGCGAGCCCAGTTCACCTGGCGTCACAACGGCTGCCAACTGTTTGCGCGGCACTCGCAGGTGCCCGGCAGAAAACAGGTCGGTCAAGAAGTGATCAGCGAAGCTGTTCATCGCATAGGCCAGTTCCAGGGCCTGGTCGGTACCCGTCTGGTGGGCCACAACGGCTTGTTGCAGCGCCGCCGTGTGACCGGCCAGGTACGCGGACAAGGCCCACTCACCGAAGTGATCGGCATTGTCCGCTGCCAGCTTGAGGTAGCGTCCCAAGGGAATCAGGGCCGAAACAGCGCTGCCGCCACCCGTGATGCGGTTCCACTCCTCCGACAACGTATCACCCAGTGCGTCGTAGGCTTCATGGGGTTGTTTGCCATCCTTGATCGCCTGCTTGACGGCGTTGATTTCCTTTTGCATCACCGCCAGGATCTTCTGCGCCTCTTCCCGTGAGGCGGGTAATACGGCGAGAGAGTTGAAGGCTGCAGTGAAACGTTGCACGCGCTCGGCCGCAGAGGCGCCATCGCTGATGGCTTGGCCGGGGATGCCATAGAAATCGCCACCCAAAGCGATCACTTGGCCGTAGGTCAGCGCGAGCCCGTTGGGCAGATGCAATTGCACCTGGTGTGCAGGAATCGCCGCAGCGTCCTTGGCGAAGCGCAGCAGGGTTTCATCGCCGATGGCGGTGTGTTCACCCCCTTCAAAACGCAGGGTTGGCGGGAGTTTCTCGGGTACTGCGAGTTCAAGACCTGACATGTTAGCTCCTTGCTATGTCGTGGAAATATTCCTTTTTAACTGTATGTATATACAGCTGAAGTCACTATAGGTGAGAAATTTCCTACGTCAAGAATTGCAATCCACACGTCAGGTGTGAGCGGAGGCTCAACGAATTGCAGTTGACGAAACTTTTTATAGTTGTACGATGACGTACGACATCATCAAAACCAACAACAACGCTTTCCTCAGAAAGTCTTCGTCCAGGGTGTTCGAATAATGAATCCACAAGAACTGAAGTCCATCCTCTCCCACGGTCTGCTGTCTTTCCCGGTGACCGATTTCAACGCCCAGGGTGACTTCCACCAGGCGGGCTACATCAAGCGCCTCGAATGGCTAGCCCCTTACGGCGCCACCGCGTTGTTCGCAGCCGGTGGGACGGGTGAGTTTTTTTCCCTCGCTGCCAGCGAATATTCCCAAGTGGTAAAAACCGCCGTGGACACTTGCGCGTCCAGCGTGCCGATTCTTGCCGGTGTGGGCGGTTCGACCCGCCAGGCCATCGAGTACGCCCAGGAGGCGGAACGCCTCGGTGCCAAAGGCTTGCTGCTGCTGCCGCACTACCTCACCGAAGCCAGCCAGGACGGGGTTGCTGCCCACGTTGAAGCGGTGTGCAAGTCGGTCAAGATCGGCGTGGTGGTTTACAACCGCAATGTCTGCCGCCTGACCGCGCCGCTGTTGGAGCGTCTGGCCGAACGTTGCCCGAACCTGATCGGCTACAAGGATGGCCTGGGTGATATCGAGCTGATGGTGTCGATCCGTCGCCGCCTGGGTGACCGATTCAGCTACCTCGGCGGCCTGCCGACTGCAGAGGTTTACGCCGCGGCCTACAAAGCCCTTGGAGTGCCGGTGTACTCCTCGGCGGTGTTCAACTTCATCCCGAAAACCGCCATGGATTTCTACCACGCCATTGCCCGCGAAGATCACGTCACCGTCGACAAGATCATCGATGACTTCTTCCTGCCTTACCTGGACATCCGTAATCGCAAAGCCGGGTACGCAGTGAGCATCGTCAAGGCCGGCGCGAAAATTGTCGGGTATGACGCCGGCCCGGTGCGTACGCCGCTGACCGATCTGTTGCCGGAAGAATACGAAGCCCTGGCCGCGCTGATCGACAAGCAAGGCGCGCAATAAATTATCCACAAGGCCGCTGAGCAATCAGCGGCCTTTTGCATCAGGAGAAGATTTGTGTCCCAAGCAAAGCGTTTCGAAAACTACATCAACGGTGAATGGGTAACCGGCGCCGACTATTGCACCAATATCAACCCGTCTGATTTGTCCGATGTCATCGGCGAATACGCCAAAGCGGACGTGGCCCAAGTCAACGCGGCCATTGACGCGGCCCGCGCCGCTTTCCCGGCCTGGTCCACGTCCGGTATCCAGGCGCGCCACGACGCGCTGGATAAAGTCGGCAGTGAAATCCTTGCCCGTCGCGAAGAGCTCGGCACCTTGTTGGCCCGGGAAGAGGGCAAGACCCTGCCCGAAGCCATCGGCGAAGTGACCCGCGCCGGTAATATTTTCAAGTTCTTCGCCGGTGAATGCCTGCGCCTTTCAGGTGATTACGTGCCCTCGGTGCGTCCGGGCGTCAGCGTTGAAGTGACTCGCGAAGCCCTTGGCGTGGTGGGGCTGATTACTCCATGGAATTTCCCGATTGCCATTCCCGCGTGGAAAATCGCCCCGGCCCTGGCCTACGGCAACTGCGTGGTGATCAAACCTGCGGAGCTGGTGCCGGGTTGCGCCTGGGCCCTGACGGAGATCATTTCTCGCGCTGGTTTCCCTGCTGGTGTGTTCAACCTGGTGATGGGCAGCGGTCGTGTCGTCGGTGACGTGTTGGTTAACAGCCCGAAAGTCGATGGCATCAGCTTCACCGGCTCCGTTGGCGTGGGTCGTCAGATCGCCGTCAATTGTGTGTCGCGCCAGGCCAAAGTGCAGTTGGAAATGGGCGGCAAGAACCCGCAGATCATCCTCGATGACGCCGACCTCAAGCAGGCGGTGGAGTTGTCGGTGCAGAGCGCGTTCTATTCCACCGGCCAGCGTTGCACTGCGTCGAGCCGCTTGATTGTCACGGCGGGGATCCACGACCAGTTTGTCGCCGCCATGGCCGAGCGCATGAAGTCGATCAGGGTCGGCCACGCTTTGAATAGCGGCACCGACATTGGCCCGGTGGTGTCCCAGACCCAGTTGGACCAGGACATGAAATACATCGACATCGGCCAGAGCGAAGGTGCGCGGCTGGTGAGCGGTGGCGGCCTGGTGACCTGCGACACCGAAGGCTATTACCTGGCGCCGACCTTGTTTGCCGACAGCGAAGCGGCGATGCGCATCAGCCGTGAAGAAATTTTCGGCCCGGTGGCCAACGTGGTGCGTGTGGCTGACTACGAGGCGGCGCTGGCCATGGCCAACGACACCGAATTTGGCCTGTCGGCGGGTATCGCCACTACGTCGCTGAAGTACGCCAACCACTTCAAACGCCACTCCCAGGCCGGGATGGTGATGGTCAACCTGCCGACGGCGGGTGTGGACTACCACGTTCCATTCGGTGGCCGTAAGGGCTCATCCTACGGTTCGCGTGAGCAAGGTCGCTATGCGCAAGAGTTCTACACCGTGGTGAAGACCAGCTATATCGGCTCGTAATACGCAGCATCCTGTGGCACTGGCTTTATGTGGGAGCTGGCTTGCCTGCGATAGCATCACCTCGGTCTTGCTGACACACCGAGGTGTCTGCATTGCGGGCAAGCCCGGCTCCCACAGGAAAAACAAAAAATCATTACCCGCAAAAAAAATAATTAGTGGGAGTACCTCTTCATGCAAGCGACCAAGCCGACCCATGTCCGCTATTTGATCCTGCTCATGCTGTTTCTGGTGACCACGATCAACTATGCCGACCGCGCAACTATCGCCATCGCCGGCTCCAGCCTGCAAAAAGACCTCGGCATCGACGCGGTCACCCTCGGTTACATCTTCTCCGCATTCGGTTGGGCTTACGTGGCCGGGCAAATTCCTGGCGGCTGGCTGCTCGACCGCTTCGGCTCGAAAAAAATATACGCCTTGAGCATCTTCACCTGGTCGCTATTCACCGTGCTGCAAGGCTATGTCGGTGAGTTCGGCGTCTCCACCGCCGTAGTGGCGCTGTTCATGTTGCGCTTTATGGTGGGCCTGGCCGAGGCGCCGTCGTTTCCGGGCAATGCCCGTATTGTTGCGGCGTGGTTTCCTACGGCTGAGCGCGGCACCGCATCGGCAATCTTCAATTCGGCGCAGTACTTCGCCACGGTGTTGTTTGCGCCATTGATGGGCTGGATCGTCTACCGCTTCGGCTGGCAGCATGTGTTTATCGTGATGGGCGTGATCGGCATCGTGTTCTCGCTGATCTGGCTGAAAGTTATCCACAGCCCGCGCCAGCATCCGATGATCAACGAGGCCGAGTTCAACCACATCGCTGCCAACGGCGCGATGGTCGACATGGATCAGGACAAGGGCAAGGGTAAGAAAACTGATGGGCCGAAGTGGGATTACATTCGCCAGTTATTGACCAACCGCATGATGCTCGGCGTGTACCTGGGCCAGTACTGCATCAACGGCATCACCTACTTCTTTCTGACCTGGTTCCCGGTGTATCTGGTGCAGGATCGCGGCATGACCATCCTCAAGGCTGGTTTTATCGCCTCGTTGCCGGCGATCTGCGGCTTTATCGGCGGTGTGCTCGGCGGGGTGATCTCTGACTACCTGCTGCGTAAAGGCCACTCGCTGACCTTTGCACGCAAGGCGCCGATCATTGGCGGCCTGCTGATCTCCAGCAGTATCGTGGCCTGCAATTACGTGGACATCGAATGGATGGTGGTGGGCTTCATGGCCCTGGCGTTCTTCGGCAAAGGCGTTGGCGCACTGGGTTGGGCGGTAGTGTCCGACACCTCGCCGAAGCAGATCGCCGGCCTCAGTGGCGGCCTGTTCAACACCTTCGGTAACCTGGCGTCGATCACCACGCCGATTGTCATTGGCTACATCATCAGCACTACCGGCTCGTTCAAATGGGCCCTGGTGTTCGTCGGCGCCAACGCGCTGGTCGCAGTGTTCAGCTACCTGGTGATTGTCGGCCCGATCAAGCGCGTGGTGCTCAAAGAGCCGCCCGCCAAAGGCCCTGAGTTGACCAACCTTTCCCAAGCGCATTCCTGAGGTTCGTGTGATGCAGTTGATTGAACATGCCGACTCGCCGCGCTCGATCCGTTTGCACGAGCGCGACAATGTGGTGATCGTGGTAAACGACCAGGGTGTACCGGCGGGGACCGAATTCCCCGACGGCCTGGTCACCGTGGAGTTCATACCCCAGAGCCACAAGGTCACACTGGAAGATATCCCCGAGGGCGGCCGGATTATCCGCTACGGTCAGACCATCGGTTACGCCCTGGCTCCGATTCCGCGTGGCTGTTGGGTGCAGGAAGATCAACTGCGCATGCCCACCGCGCCACCGCTGGACAGCTTGCCGCTGTCCACCGAGGTGCCTGAAACCCAGGCACCGCTGGAGGGGTTCACCTTCGAGGGCTATCGCAATGCCGACGGTACCGTGGGCACGCGCAATATCCTCGGTATCACCACCACCGTGCAGTGCGTCACCGGCGTGCTGGACCACGCAGTCAAGCGCATCAAGGATGAGTTGCTGCCCAAGTATCCCCACGTCGATGATGTGGTGGCGCTGACTCACAGCTACGGCTGCGGCGTGGCGATTACGGCGACGGATGCCTATATCCCGATCCGCACCGTGCGCAATCTGGCGCGCAACCCGAACCTGGGCGGTGAAGCCCTGGTGATCAGCCTGGGCTGCGAGAAATTGCAGGCCGGCCAGGTGATGCACGACAACGACAGCTCCGTGGACCTGAGCGAGCCGTGGCTTTACCGCCTGCAGGACTCCAGTCACGGCTTCACTGAGATGATCGAGCAGATCATGGCGCTGGCCGAAGTGCGCTTGAAAAAACTCGACCAGCGACGTCGGGAAACGGTGCCAGCTTCCGAACTGATCCTGGGCATGCAATGCGGTGGCAGTGATGCGTTTTCCGGTATCACCGCCAACCCGGCGCTGGGGTATGCCTCGGACTTGTTACTGCGGGCCGGCGCGACGGTGATGTTTTCCGAAGTGACTGAAGTGCGCGATGCCATTTACCTGCTGACTTCCCGCGCACAGAACCAGGAGGTTGCCCGGGAACTGGTCAGGGAAATGGACTGGTATGACCGTTACCTGGCCAAGGGTGAAGCAGACCGCAGCGCCAATACCACGCCGGGCAACAAGAAGGGCGGGCTGTCGAATATTGTCGAGAAGTCCTTGGGCTCCATCGTCAAGTCCGGCAGCAGCGCGATCAACGGCGTGCTCGGCCCCGGCGAGCGCTTGAAGGGCAAGGGCCTGATTTTTTGCGCCACCCCGGCCAGTGATTTTGTGTGTGGCACCTTGCAACTGGCGGCAGGGATGAATCTGCATGTATTCACCACCGGGCGCGGCACGCCGTACGGGCTGGCGATGGCGCCGGTGGTCAAGGTGTCGACCCGCACCGAGCTGGCCCAGCGTTGGCCGGACCTGATCGATATCGACGCCGGGCGCATTGCCACCGGGCGCGCGAGCATCGAGGAGCTGGGCTGGGAGTTGTTTCACTTCTACCTGGACGTGGCCAGTGGCAGGAAGCAGACGTGGGCGGAGCATCACAAGTTGCATAACGACATCACGCTGTTCAACCCGGCGCCGATTACCTGAGACCGAGTCGCCTGCATCGGGAGCAAGCCCCCTCCCACATTGGTCCGCATTTCAACAGAATGAATGCGTTCAAATGTGGGAGGGGGCTTGCTCCCGATAGCGGTAGACCAGACGACACGGGCTGCATGGCTTATCATTAGCCAACTAACGACGCCCACCAAGGTTCTCCCCGGCATGCTGGCAATCTTCCTTACCACCCTCACCATCACCGCGCCGGTGTTTGCCATGCTGTTTCTGGGGGTGCTGCTCAAGCGCATCAACTGGATCAACGACAACTTTATCCACACCGCGTCGTCCCTGGTGTTCAACGTCACCATGCCGGCGCTACTGTTCCTGGGCATCCTGCATGCCGACCTGCACGCGGCACTCAAGCCGGGTTTGCTGATCTATTTTGCCGTCGCCACCCTGGCGAGCTTTGCTTTGGCCTGGGGCTGGGCGATTTTTCGCTGCAAGCGTGAAGACCGGGGCATTTACACCCAGGGTGCGTTTCGCGGCAATAACGGGGTGATCGGCCTGGCGCTCGCCGCCAGTATGTACGGTGACTACGGGATCTCCCTGGGCGCAATCCTCGCGGCGCTGGTGATCCTGTTTTACAACACGCTGTCGACCATTGTGCTGGCGGTGTACAGCCCGGTGATCAAGTCCGACCCGTGGAGCATTTTCAAGAGTGTGGTGGCTAACCCACTGATCATCAGCGTGATCGTTGCTGCGCCGTTCGCGTACTTTCAGATCAGCTTGCCCGGCTGGTTCGAAAAGTCCTTGCAGTACCTGTCGGATACCACGCTGCCGTTGGCGTTGATTTGCATCGGCGGCACCTTGTCCATGGCCGCGCTGCGCAAGAGCGGCAACATGGCGTTGAGTGCGAGCCTGATGAAGATGATCTGGTTGCCGGTGATCGCAACCTTGGGCGCTTGGTTGCTGGGCTTTCGCGGGCCGGAGCTGGGGATTCTGTTCCTGTACTTCGGCGCGCCGACAGCCGCGGCCAGCTTCGTGATGGCCAGGGCGGCGCAAGGCAATCATGAGCTGGCGGCGGCGATTATCGTGATCACTACGCTGATGGCGGCGGTGACCACCAATATCGGGATTTTCGTATTGCAGGCGGGTGGCTGGATCTAGGCGTCTTTCTGGTAGCTTTCGATCACTTCCTGCGCCGCCCGAAAGGCATCAATCGCCGCCGGCACACCGGCATACACCGCGCAATGCAGCAGCGCTTCGCGAATCTCGTCTACCGTGCAGCCATTATTAAGTGCACCGCGCACGTGG
Source organism: Pseudomonas sp. W2Aug9 (assembly GCF_023127755.1). Classification (NCBI taxonomy): domain Bacteria; kingdom Pseudomonadati; phylum Pseudomonadota; class Gammaproteobacteria; order Pseudomonadales; family Pseudomonadaceae; genus Pseudomonas; species Pseudomonas sp. W2Aug9. The sequence continues at coordinate 71,215 of NZ_SPKL01000010.1, forward strand.
CCCTTGAGTTCCTGCGGGCATTTGAGGGCTGTCAGGGCGGCGAGGGTGATCAGGCTGCGGGTCTTGAGCGGCAAGCCTTCGCGGTTCCAGACAGCGCCCCACGCATGTTCATTGACGAAGTCCTGCAGCGGCTGGGTGAACGCCGTGGCATTACCCAGGGCGCGGTCGACGAATGCATCGCCCATGACTTGGCGTCGTACCTCAACTCCGGGTTTTTTCTGATCGGTCATTTCGATTCCCTCTTGTGTTGGCGGTGCCAGGCGCGCACAGAGGTGAACAACAGCAAAGCCACCAACGCCGGCAGGACGTAATACAGCATCAATTGTTCAAGCTTGTTGGCCAGGGGCATACCGGTGGTGAAGGCCATTACGTGCAGCCCGTACGCCAGGTACAACCCCAGCAGCACCAGCCCTTCGATACGCGTCACGCGGTAGCCGGTATAAAACACCGGCAGGCACAGGACGATGGCACCGAGCATCACCGGCAAATCAAAGTCCAGAGCATTGGGTGATACCGACAGCGGCGACGGCGCCACCAGCGCGGTAAAGCCCAGCACGCCCAGCAGGTTGAACAGGTTGCTGCCGATCACGTTGCCCACCGCAATTTCCCGCTCGCCCCGCAAGGCGGCGATCAGCGATGTGGCAAGGCAGGGCAGCGAGGTGCCCACGCCGATGAGCGTCAGGCCGATGACACGCTCCGACAAGCCCAGGTCGCCCGCCACTTCCACCGCGGCGCCCAGCAACAAATGCCCGGCCAGTACCAGCACCAATAGCCCGGCGAACATCAGCAACGCGCTGCTCAACCAGGGTGCCTTGGCCACGGTGTCCAGGGTGCGCGGGCGGCGTGAATGACGCGTCTGGTGGTGCAGCACGCCAAGGTAAGCTACCAGCGCCACCAGCAGCAAAACGCCATCGAGCGGTGTCAGCACTTCATTGGCGGCCAGGATAAACACCAGCAGACCGGCGAAGATCATCACCGGGATATCCACACGCACCAGTTGCCGCGAGACCCGCAGTGGAATGATCAGCGCCGACAGGCCCAGGGTGACGAGGATATTGAAAATGCTGCTGCCGATGACGCTACCCACGGCGATATCGGTATTGCCGGCCAGCGTGGCCTGGAGGCTGACGGCCATCTGCGGCGCGCTGCTGCCGAAGGCGACAACGCTCAAGCCGATGATCAGCGGTCGCACTTTGAGGCTGGCCGCCAGGCGCACGGCGGCGCGTACCAGGATCTCGGCGCCGACGATCAACAGCAGCAAGCCGCCGACCAGTTCGAGCAGGCTCCAGGGCGAAAGGGCGTTCAATCCGAAAATACTCAAGGCGGCCTCAATCAGTTGTTCAGGGCTTGCACGCGAACCCGTGCGGTGCCGCTGCCCAGCATACGCAGTTGCTCGGCAGCCTTGCGGGAAACGTCGATCAGGCGCCCACGGGTGTGCGGGCCGCGGTCATTGATGCGCACCACGACCGATCGGTCGTTGTTCAGGTTGGTCACTTTGACCCGCGTACCGAAGGGCAGGCGCCGATGCGCAGCGGTCAAGGCGTTCTGGTTGAAGGGTTCACCACTGGCGGTTCTTTTGCCATGGTGTTTGGCGCCGTAATAGGAGGCGGTGCCGGTTTCGTCGTAACCGTTGGGGTCGATGAGACCGCTGGCGCAACCGGCCAGCAGGGAGGACAAGGCCAGGAGGCCGAGTAGACGCTTCATTGTCAGAACATCCCCAATAAAAAATGTGGAGAGGGAGCAAGCCCCCTCCCACACAGGTTGGAGCCAGACCTTGTGGTCTGCTCCAACCATTCACCGCAATCAGCCTTCGAGCTTGCTTTTAAGCAGCTCGTTCACCTGTTGCGGGTTGGCTTTGCCCTTGGAAGCTTTCATGGCCTGGCCGACAAAGAAGCCGAACATCTTGCCGCGCTTGGCTTCGTCTGCGGCGCGGTATTGCTCGACCTGTTCGGCATTCGCCGCGAGCATTTCATCGAGTACGGCCGAAATCGCGCCGCTGTCGGTGACTTGCTTGAGGCCACGCTTCTCGATGATCTCGTCGGCGTTGCCTTCACCCGCGGCCATCGCTTCGAACACCGTCTTGGCGATTTTGCCGGAGATGGTGTTGTCCTTGATGCGCAGCAGCATCCCGCCCAATTGTTCGGCAGTGACGGGCGCTTCGTCGATTTCCAGGCCCTGTTTGTTCAGCAGGCTGCCCAGTTCGACCATCACCCAGTTGGCCGCCAGCTTGGCGTCGCCGGCAATGCTCACGACTTTTTCGAAGTAGTTGGCTTGTTCACGGCTGGAGGCCAGCACGCTGGCATCGTAGACCGACAGGCCGAACTGCTCCTGGAAGCGCTCGCGTTTTTGCTGCGGCAGTTCCGGCAGGGTGGCGCGGATGTCGTTGAGGAACGAATCTTCCAGCACCACCGGCAACAGGTCCGGGTCGGGGAAGTAACGGTAGTCGTTGGCTTCCTCCTTGCTGCGCATGGCGCGGGTTTCGTCTTTGTTCGGGTCGTACAGGCGCGTTTGCTGGATCACCTTGCCGCCGTCCTCGATCAATTCGATCTGGCGACGCACTTCGCTGTTGATCGCCTTCTCGATGAAGCGGAACGAGTTGACGTTCTTGATCTCGCAGCGGGTGCCGAACTCAACCTGGCCCTTTGGCCGGATCGACACGTTGCAGTCGCAACGCAGCGAGCCTTCGGCCATGTTGCCGTCGCAGATGCCCAGGTAGCGCACCAGCGCGTGGATGGTCTTGACGTAGGCCACGGCTTCCTTGGCGCTGCGCATGTCCGGTTCGGAGACGATTTCCAGCAGCGGCGTGCCGGCACGGTTCAGGTCGATACCGGTGGCGCCGGGGAATTCTTCGTGCAGGCTCTTGCCGGCGTCTTCTTCCAGGTGCGCACGGGTTACGCCGACACGCTTGATGGTGCCGTCTTCCAGCGGGATGTCCAGGTGGCCCTTGCCGACGATCGGCAGTTCCATCTGGCTGATCTGGTAGCCCTTGGGCAGGTCCGGATAGAAGTAGTTCTTGCGTGCAAACACGTTGTGCTGGCCGATCTCGGCGTCAATCGCCAGGCCGAACATCACCGCCATGCGCACCGCTTCCTGGTTCAGCACCGGCAGCACGCCGGGCATGCCCAGGTCGACCAGGCTGGCCTGGGTGTTGGGCTCAGAGCCGAACGTGGTGGCGCTACCGGAGAAAATCTTCGATTGGGTGGCGAGCTGGGTATGAATCTCCAGCCCGATCACAACTTCCCATTGCATAGTGTTCTCCTCAGAAGCCGGTAGGGGTGCGGGTGTGCCAGTCGGTGTGCAACTGGTACTGGTGCGCCACATTGAGCAGGCGGCCTTCCTGGAAATACGGGGCGAGCAATTGCACGCCAACCGGCAAGCCGTCGACGAAACCGGCAGGCATGGACAAGCCCGGCAGGCCCGCGAGGTTGGCGGTAATGGTGTAGAGGTCTTCCAGGTACTCGGCGATCGGGTCGCCGGTCTTGGCGCCGATCTTCCAGGCCGGGTTCGGCGTGGTTGGGCCGAGGATCACGTCGACTTCTTCGAAGGCGGCCATGAAGTCGTTCTTGATCAGGCGACGGATTTTCTGCGCCTTGAGGTAGTACGCGTCGTAGTAGCCGGCGGACAGGGCATAGGCACCGACCATGATCCGGCGCTGGACTTCACTGCCGAAGCCTTCGCCACGGGAGCGTTTGTACAGGTCGGTGAGGTCTTTCGGGTTTTCGCAGCGATAGCCGAAGCGCACGCCATCGAAGCGCGACAGGTTGGAAGACGCCTCTGCCGGCGCGATCACGTAGTAGGCGGGAATCGCGTGCTGGTTGTTCGGCAGGCTGATTTCCTTGATCACCGCGCCGAGCTTTTCCAGCTCTTTGATGCTGTTTTGCACCAGATCGGCGATACGCGGGTCGAGGCCGGCGCTGAAGTACTCTTTCGGCACGCCGATGCGCAGGCCCTTGAGCGAGGTATTCAGGCTGGCGCTGTAGTCCGGCACGGGCTCATCGATGCTGGTGGAGTCCTGTTTATCGAAGCCTGCCATGCCTTGTAACAATATTGCACAGTCTTCAGCGGTGCGTGCCAGAGGGCCGCCCTGATCGAGACTTGAGGCGTAGGCGATCATGCCCCAGCGGGAAACGCGACCGTAGGTCGGCTTCAGGCCGGTGAGGTTGGTGAACGCGGCGGGCTGGCGGATCGAACCACCGGTGTCGGTCGCCGTAGCGGCGGGCAGGAAGCGTGCGGCCACGGCCGCAGCCGAGCCACCCGACGAACCGCCGGGCACGTGCTCAAGGTTCCACGGGTTTTTCACCGCGCCGTAGTAGCTCGACTCGTTGGCCGAACCCATGGCGAATTCGTCCATGTTGGTCTTGCCCAGGGTCACAGCGCCGGCGGCGGCCAGCTTGGAGACCACGGTGGCGTCGTAGGGCGCCTTGAAGTTGTCGAGCATCTTCGAGCCGCAGCTGGTGCGAATGCCCTGGGTGCAGAACAGGTCCTTGTGGGCGATGGGGGCGCCCAGCAGAGGGTTGTTTTCACCGTTGGCGCGACGTGCGTCGGCGGCCTTGGCCTGGCTCAGGGCCAGCTCTTGGGTGAGGCTGATGAAGCTGTTGACCTTGGGATCGTGCTCGGCGATACGCGCAAGCAGGGTCCGGGTCAGCTCTTCGCTGGAAAACGTTTTGTCGGCGAGACCGCGGGCGATCTCGGCCAGAGTCATGTGATGCATGAAAGGCTCTTTCCCTTTAGTCGATGACTTTCGGAACCAGGTACAGGCCGTTTTCGACCGCTGGCGCGATGGACTGGTAGGCCTCGCGGTTATTGCGCTCGGTCACGACGTCTGCGCGCAGGCGCTGACTGGCTTCCAGCGGGTGAGCCAGGGGCTCGATGCCGTCGGTATCGACGGCCTGCATTTGGTCAACCAGCCCGAGAATGCTGTTCAGGGCTGCGGTGGTCTGTGGAAGATCGGCGTCATTGAGGCCAAGCGAGGCCAGATGCGCGATTTTTTCCACGTCGGAGCGTTCAAGCGCCATGGGATTCTCCAGTGGAAAACAGAACGGAAGGCGTCCGTGTGTTAGATTGTCGGAACACTACCGCATTTCTACGGTCATATGGCCGCGATTGTGGGGGTTGGTGCACAGAAAGTCGGCCAATTTAGCACATTGGCGCCTTGCCCAAAATCCCTGTCGTTGTTAGAGTTTGCCGCACTTTTTTACCCACGCGTTGCCTAGGGTCCCTTTCCCATGTTCAAGAAACTGCGTGGCATGTTTTCCAGCGATCTTTCCATTGACCTGGGCACTGCCAACACCCTTATTTACGTGCGCGAGCGCGGTATCGTTCTGAATGAGCCATCGGTTGTGGCCATTCGGACCCATGGTAATCAGAAAAGTGTCGTTGCCGTTGGCACCGAGGCCAAGCGTATGCTCGGCCGTACACCAGGCAACATTGCTGCCATTCGTCCGATGAAGGATGGCGTGATCGCCGATTTCAGCGTCTGCGAGAAGATGCTGCAGTACTTCATCAACAAGGTTCACGAAAACAGTTTTCTGCAGCCCAGCCCTCGTGTGCTGATCTGCGTTCCGTGCAAGTCCACCCAGGTTGAGCGTCGTGCCATCCGTGAATCGGCCCTTGGCGCCGGTGCCCGCGAAGTGTTCCTGATCGAAGAGCCGATGGCGGCTGCGATCGGTGCCGGCCTGCCGGTTGAAGAAGCCCGCGGCTCGATGGTGGTGGATATCGGTGGTGGTACGACCGAAATCGCCCTGATTTCCCTGAACGGTGTGGTGTATGCCGAATCCGTGCGCGTGGGTGGCGACCGTTTCGACGAAGCGATCATCACGTATGTGCGTCGCAACTACGGCAGCCTGATCGGCGAATCCACCGCCGAGCGCATCAAGCAGGAAATCGGCACCGCATACCCGGGCGGCGAAGTTCGCGAAGTCGATGTTCGCGGTCGCAACCTGGCCGAAGGCGTTCCACGTGCCTTCACCCTGAACTCCAATGAAGTGCTGGAAGCTCTGCAAGAGTCCCTGGCCACCATCGTTCAGGCCGTGAAGAGTGCCCTGGAGCAGTCGCCGCCGGAGCTGGCTTCCGATATCGCCGAGCGTGGCCTGGTGCTGACCGGTGGTGGCGCCTTGCTGCGCGACCTCGACAAGCTGCTGGCACAGGAAACCGGTCTGCCGGTGATCGTTGCCGAAGACCCGCTGACCTGCGTTGCTCGTGGTGGTGGTCGTGCGCTGGAAATGATGGATAAACACACCATGGACCTGCTCTCCAGCGAATAAGATTGCCTGGATGGTTCATGCTTGGTCGGCAGGCAGCACTTTGCAGTGCTGCCTGTTGGCGTTTATCTTCTTCAATCTGCATCCAGGCCGGTTTGATGCCGTATGAATAAAGAGAACATTTGCCTGGGAGGAGCGGCTTATTAAACCGCTTTTCGCCAAAGGCCCCTCATTGGGCGTGCGCTTATTGGTGCTGACCGTGCTTTCGGTCGCGCTGATGGTGGTCGATGCCCGCTTTGCACTGCTCAAGCCCGTGCGTAGCCAGATGTCGCTGGTGTTGATGCAGACCTACTGGATCACCGACCTGCCACAACGTCTCTACCAGGGCGTGGCCAGCCAATTTGGCAGCCGCACCGAGCTGATCGCCGAGAACGAAAAACTCAAGACTGAAAACCTGCTGTTGCAGGGGCGCATGCAAAAGCTGGCGGCCCTCACCGAGCAGAACGTTCGTCTGCGCGAGTTGCTCAATTCTTCCGCGTTGGTCAATGAAAAGGTTGAAGTCGCCGAGCTGATCGGCATGGATCCGAACCCGTTCACTCATCGCATCATCATCAATAAGGGTGAGCGCGACGGTGTGGTCCTCGGCCAGCCGGTGCTCGATGCCCGTGGCCTGATGGGCCAGGTGGTGGAGTTGATGCCCTACACCTCGCGCGTCCTGCTGCTGACGGACACGACCCACAGCATTCCGGTTCAGGTCAACCGCAACGGCTTGCGCGCGATTGCCAGCGGTACTGGCAACCCCGAACGCCTCGAACTGCGCCATGTTGCCGACACTGCGGATATCAAGGAAGGCGACCTGCTGGTCAGCTCCGGCCTGGGCCAGCGCTTCCCGGCCGGCTACCCGGTGGCGACGGTCAAGGAAGTGATCCACGATTCTGGCCAACCATTCGCGATCGTTCGGGCCGTGCCGACGGCTGCCCTTAACCGTAGCCGTTACCTGCTGCTGGTGTTCAGCGATAACCGCACCCCGGAGGAGCGCGCCAACGACGCCGCCCAGGCCCAGGAAGCGGAAGACAAGCAGAACGGCACCGCGCCGGTCGTCCCCGCCATTGTGCCCAAACCGGCCTTCGTCGGGCCACCAGCGCCTGCGGCTGCGCCGGCCGTTCCGGCAACCGCAGCGCCTGTCGCCACACCAGCCAAGCCTGCTGCACAGAGTGCTCGCCCGGCTAAACCGGCGGCGACCACCGCGCCTGCGAGGCCTGCGACAATCGCTCCGGCCACCACACGGCAGAGGGAGGAATAATGGCCGGTACTCATTCGCGCAATGGCTGGATCGTCTGGCTGACTTTCGCTATTGGCTTGCTGCTCAGCGTTTCGCCGCTGCCGCAATTCATGGAAATCCTGCGCCCGCTCTGGCTGGCCTTGCTGCTGGCGTTCTGGTCTTTGAACCTGCCGCACAAGGTGGGCATGGTCACTGCGATGTGCCTGGGCTTGGCGGAGGATGTGCTCTATGGCACCTTGCTGGGCCAGAATGCGTTGATCCTGACCCTGATCACTTTCCTGGTGCTGTCGTTGCAACAGCGCCTGCGCATGTTCCCTATGTGGCAGCAGTGCCTGGTGATCCTGGTGATTTTCGGTTTGGCGCAGTTGGTGCAATTGTGGCTGAGCGCATTGACCGGCAACCGTCAGCCCACCCTGGCGCTGGTCTTGCCGGCCCTGGTCAGTGCACTGCTGTGGCCCTGGATCAGTTTTGGCCTGCGTGGGCTGCGTCGCCGCTATAAAATCAATTGAATGGTTGCGAGGCTCTGCCTGGTTATCGAACCCAACAGGGAGAGGCTGCAATGATTTCGCTTTATCTGGCCTCGGGCTCCCCGCGGCGACGTGAGCTGCTGACCCAGATCGGTGTGCCTTTCACCGTAGTCAGCGCCGCGATTGATGAAACACCGCTTACCCACGAACCTGCCGTTGCCTATGTCGAGCGTCTTGCACGCGGCAAGGCAACGGCGGGTTTTGTTGCGCTTGGCCAAACCTCGGGCGCCTGCGTATTGGGCGCCGATACGGCGGTGATTATTGATGGCCAGATCCTGGGCAAACCCGTGGACCAGGCCGACGCGCTGGCAATGCTGATGGCCCTTTCGGGCCGCGAGCATGAAGTTCTCACCGCGATTGCCCTCACCGACGGCCAGCGCTGCGAAACTCGATATGTAAGCAGTCTTGTACGTTTTCGCCAGCTTTCTGTCGAAGAGGCTACAACCTACTGGCACAGTGGCGAACCCCAGGACAAGGCCGGCGGCTATGCTATCCAAGGCCTGGGTTCGGTGTTCGTTGCCGGCCTCAATGGCAGTTATTCTGCGGTGGTTGGCCTGCCCGTGTGCGAAACCGCGCAACTGCTCGTCCAATTCGGCATACCCTGTTGGCAAAACATTACCGTGCGCTGAACGCCGTATTCCAGCGCCAAGCCTTGAGCGATCGGTCACTATTGTGAAAACGCCTGAACGAGACCCAGCCATGAGTGAAGAGATTCTGATCAATATCACGCCGATGGAATCGCGCGTGGCGGTGGTAGAGAACGGTGTTCTGCAAGAAGTGCATGTCGAGCGCACCCAGAAGCGTGGGATCGTCGGCAATATCTACAAAGGCAAGGTGGTGCGCGTGCTGCCAGGTATGCAGGCAGCATTTGTCGATATCGGCCTGGACCGTGCTGCGTTTATCCACGCTTCGGAAATTTCCCTGCGCGAAGGCCCTGCGGTGGAAAGCATCAGCGCCCTGGTGCACGAAGGGCAGAGTCTGGTGGTGCAAGTCACCAAGGACCCTATCGGCTCCAAGGGCGCACGCTTGACCACCCAGTTGTCGATTCCCTCGCGCTACCTGGTGTACATGCCGCGCACTGCCCATGTCGGCATTTCCCTGAAGATCGAAGACGAAGCCGAGCGTGACCGCCTGAAAAAGGTGGTCAGCGACTGCGTGGCTGCCGAGGGCATCAAGGAAGCGGGCGGGTTTATCCTGCGTACCGCCGCCGAAGGCGCAGGCGCCGATGAGATCCTTATGGATATCCGCTACCTGCGGCGCCTGTGGGACCAGATCGACGCACAGATCAAGACCATTGGCGCGCCCAGCGTCATCTATGAAGACCTGGGCCTGGCGCTGCGTACACTGCGTGACCTGGTCAGCCCGAAAATTGAGAAAATCCGTATCGACTCGCGGGAAACCTTCCAGCGCACCACGCAATTTGTTGCCGAGCTCATGCCGGAAATTGCCGACCGCCTGGAGCACTACCCCGGCGAGCGGCCGATCTTCGACCTGTATGGCGTTGAAGACGAAATCCAGAAAGCCCTGGAGCGCAAGGTGCCGCTCAAGTCCGGCGGCTACCTGGTGGTGGACCCGGCCGAAGCCATGACCACCATTGACGTCAACACTGGCGCATTTGTGGGCCATCGCAACCTCGAAGAGACCATTTTCAAGACCAACCTGGAAGCCGCCACGGCGATCGCTCGCCAACTGCGCCTGCGCAACCTCGGTGGCATCATCATCATCGACTTCATCGACATGGAAGATGAGGAGCACCAGCGCCAGGTATTGCGCACCCTCGAAAAGCAGCTGGAGCGCGATCACGCCAAGACCAACATCATCGGCATCACCGAGCTGGGCCTGGTGCAGATGACTCGCAAGCGCACCCGCGAAAGCCTGGAGCAGGTGCTGTGCGAGCCGTGCAGCAGTTGCCAGGGGCGGGGTAAATTGAAAACCCCGGAAACCGTTTGCTACGAAATTTTCCGCGAAATCCTGCGTGAGGCACGTGCCTATCAGGCCGAGGGTTATAGAGTGCTTGCCAACCAGAAAGTGGTCGATCGCCTGCTGGACGAAGAGTCGGGGAACGTCGCGGAGCTGGAGAGCTTTATCGGTCGCACGATTCGCTTCCAGGTCGAAACCATGTATTCCCAGGAACAATACGACGTGGTGCTGCTCTGATCCCCAATTGCTTGCCTTATTCGAGACCGGCGGACCTTGATCTGCCGTCCGCCAACTGTTTTTTGAGGGTCGCCTGACATGGAGCGTCTGATACGCTTTTTTGCCGCTTTGACCCGCTGGGGCTTGGGCCTGTGTGCGTTGCTGCTGGTATTGGCGGCGGTGTACGTAAGCCTGGGGCGTGAATTGACCCCATTGGTCGCCGAATATCGCGCCGAAATCGAAGCCAAGGCCCAGGCTGCAGTGGATACACCGCTGCATATCGGCAGCCTTGAAGGCCGCTGGAGCGGGTTTGCTCCGGTATTGCTGGCTCACGATGTGATGGTCGGCGAGGGCAGCAGTGCCTTGCGCCTGGACCAGGTGGAAGTGGTACCGGATATGTGGGCCAGCCTGTTGGCCCGTGAAGTGCGCATCGCCCACCTTCAAGTCAGCGGCCTGCAATTGAGCGTCAAGGAAGACAAGGACGGCCGCTGGACGCTGCAAGGCTTGCCGGTTCAGGACGACCAGCGGCTGGACCCGCAACAGTTGCTGACGCGCATGCAAATGGTCAAGCGCGTGTCGGTGCTGGACAGTCAGGTTACCTTGCAGCCCTTCGATCAGGCGCCGGTGACCGTGACCTATGTAGGCCTGAGCCTGCATACCGGCATGAGCCATCAGCGTCTGGATGCACGGCTGACCTTGCCTGATGGCCAGCCGCTTGCTGTCAGCCTGCGTAGCCGTATTCGCGCCAGCCAGTGGAAGGACGCAGAGATCGACGCCTACCTGAGCCTGCCGCAAAGCGACTGGGCCAAATGGATTCCCGCCCGGCTAACCCAGCAATGGAAACTCACGCGGTTCAAAGCCGGCGGTGAGTTTTGGCTCAGTTGGGCCAAAGGCACCGTGCAAAGCGCTGCTGTTCGCCTCAACTCGCCGCAAGTGAAGGGCAGCTACGCCGACCGCAAGCCCGTGCATCTGGAGAATCTGGCGCTGACGGCCTACCTGCAACGCAGTGATAGTGGCCTTGAAGTGCTGTTCGATTCGCTGGCAATGAACATTGGCGACACCCGCTGGGAGTCGCGCATTCAATTGCAGCAAAACCTGGCGACCGATAAAGAACAGGAAGTGTGGAAGTTGCAGGCCGATCGTCTTGACCTGACGCCGATCACGCCGCTGCTCAATGCCTTGGCGCCGTTGCCCGAAGGTTTCGCCAAGACCGTCGAGCATCTCAAGGCCACTGGCCTGTTGCGTAATGTGCTGGTGGATTTCCGCCCTCAGGACGCCACCGACCAGAAAGTCAGCTTTGCCGCGAACCTTGAGCGTGTCGGTTTCGACGCGTATTTCGGTGCGCCGGCCGCGCGTAATGTGTCCGGCAGCATCAGTGGCGACCTGGGCCATGGTGAACTGCGCATGGACAGCAAGGATTTTTCCCTGCATCTGTTTCCCATCTTCGCCAAGCCCTGGCAGTACATCCAGGCCAATGCACGCCTGACCTGGAAGCTCGACAAACAGGGTTTCACTCTGATCGCCCCGTATATCAAGGTGCTGGGCGAAGAGGGCAAGGTCGCGGCGGACTTCCTGATTCGCCTGCATTTCGATCATAGCCAGGAAGACTACATGGACCTGCGGGTCGGCATGGTCGATGGCGATGGCCGTTTTACCCCCAAATACTTGCCGGCCGTGTTGAGCCCGGCGCTGGATGAGTGGCTGCGTACCGCGATTCTCAAAGGTGCAGTGGATGAGGGCTTCTTCCAGTACCAGGGTTCGCTGAGCCACAACGCCCTGCCGGCGTCGCGCAATATCAGCCTGTTCTTCAAGGTGCATGATGCCGAACTGGCCTTCCAGCCGGGTTGGCCCCATGTGAACAAGGTCAATGGTGAAGTGTTCGTCGAGGAAAGCGGCGTGCGCATCCTGGCAAGCAAGGGACAGTTGCTCGACACCCGGGTCAAGGATGTGTACGTCAATATTCCCCACGCACCGGCCGGCAAGGACAGTCATCTGCTGCTCACCGGCGGGTTTTCCGGTGGCTTGGGTGATGGCCTGAAAATTCTTCAGGAAGCGCCCATCGGTACCGCGTCCACGTTCGCCGGCTGGAAAGGCGAGGGTGACCTGCAAGGTAGCCTGGACCTCGACGTTCCCCTGGCCAAGGGCACCGAGCCCAAGATCGTGGTGGACTTCAAGACCGACAAGGCACTCCTGCAATTGGCTGAGCCGCCCTTGGACCTCACCCAGCTCAAGGGTGATTTTCGCTTCGATAGCGCCAAGGGCCTGAGCGGTCAGAACATCTCGGCCCAGGCATTCGAGCAACCTATCACTGCGCAGATCTTCGCCGAGGGCAAGCCGGGCAATATCAGCACTCGCGTGACTGCCAAGGGGCAGGTGGCGGTCAAACGTCTTACGGATTGGCTGAACGTCAGTCAGCCGTTGCCGGTATCCGGCGATATTCCTTACCAGTTGCAGGTTATTCTGGACGGTGCGGACAGTCAGTTGATGGTCAACTCCAACCTCAAGGGTGTTGCGGTGGATCTACCGGCGCCGTTCGGCATGCCGGCCAGCCAGGGACGTGACAGCACCTTTCGCATGACGTTGCAGCGCGCTGAGCGACGTTACTGGTTTGATTACGGCGAGCTGGCGAATTTCACCTTTGCGGCGCCGCCGGACAACTTCAATAACGGCCGTGGCGAATTGTTCCTGGGTGACGGTGACGCGCTGTTGCCCGGGGCCAAGGGCTTGCGCATTCGTGGCGTGCTGTCGGAACTGGATATCGATCCCTGGAAAAAGCTCGTGGACCGCTACGCGGGTAACGACCCAGGTGGCAATGCCAAGCAACTGCTCAGTGGCGCCGACTTCAGGGTAGGCAAGCTGACCGGATTTGGTACCCAGTTTGACCAGGTCAAGTTGCAGCTTGATCGCAAGCCGGCTGCCTGGGGCCTGCAGCTCGACAGCCAGCAAGCCAAGGGCACGGTGAACCTGCCCGATGCCAAGGGCGCGCCGATTGCGATCAACCTCAAGTACGTCAAATTGCCCGCAGTGGACCCGACAGCCCAGGCCGACGAAAACGCACCGGACCCGCTGGCCGATATCGACCCCAAAAGCATCCCGGCACTGGACATCGCCATTGACCAGCTGTTCCAGGGCCCCGATCTGATAGGGGCATGGTCGCTGCGGATTCGTCCGACCGCCAAGGGCCTGGCCTTCAATAACCTGGACCTGGGCCTCAAGGGGATGCTGCTCAAGGGCGCCGGTGGCTGGGAAGGCGCGCCGGGCGCCAGCAGCAGTTGGTACAAGGGCCGCCTCGATGGCAGAAATATCGCCGATGTGCTCAAGGGCTGGGGTTTTGCGCCTACGGTGACCAGTGAGGATTTCCATCTGGACGTGGATGGCCGTTGGCCGGGCTCGCCGGCCTGGGTTGGGCCCAAGCGCTTTTCCGGCAGCCTGGATGCGGCATTCCGTAAAGGTCAGTTCGTTGAAGTGGAAGGGGGCGCCCAGGCATTGCGGGTGTTTGGCCTGCTTAACTTCAACTCCATTGGCCGGCGTTTGCGTTTGGACTTTTCCGACCTGTTTGGCAAAGGCTTGAGCTATGACCGAGTCAAGGGCTTGCTGGCTGCCAGTAATGGTGTGTTCGTGACCCGTGAGCCCATCACCATGACCGGGCCCTCGACCAATCTTGAGCTTAACGGCACCCTGGATCTGGTCGCCGATCGCGTCGACGCCAAGCTGCTGGTCACGTTGCCGGTGACCAACAACCTGCCCATCGCGGCGCTGATTGTCGGTGCGCCTGCCATTGGTGGTGCGTTGTTCCTGATCGACAAGCTGATCGGTGATCGGGTTTCGCGCTTTGCCAGTGTGCAGTACAAGGTGCAAGGCCCTTGGAAGGATCCGAAAATCACCTTCGACAAGCCATTTGAAAAGCCAAACTGAGAGCCTGTGGAGTAGCATGGCCCCATGCCCTGTCTGGAGTGTCGGCCCATGTCCTTTGCAGTAATCCAAATGGTCAGCCAGAGCGACGTGCTGGCCAACCTCGCCCAGGCACGCCGCCTGCTGGAGCAGGCGGCGGCAAACGGCGCGAAACTCGCGGTTTTGCCGGAGAACTTCGCCGCCATGGGACGCCGTGACGTGGCCGACATTGGCCGCGCCGAAGCATTCGGTGAAGGCCCGATCCTGCCATGGTTGAAACAGGCTGCCCGCGACCTCACCTTATGGATAGTGGCCGGCACGTTGCCGCTGCCGCCCAGGGACCATCCCCACGCCAAGGCCAACGCTTGCTCGCTGCTGATCAATGATCAGGGTGAAATCGTCGCTCGCTATGACAAGCTCCACTTGTTTGATGTGGACGTAGCGGATGCTCGCGGTCGCTATCGCGAATCCGACGACTATGCTTTTGGAAGCAATGTAGTGGTGGCGGATACGCCAGTGGGCCGCGTGGGGCTGACGGTGTGCTATGACTTGCGCTTTCCCGAGCTGTACAGCGAATTACGCGCTGCGGGGGCTGAATTGATTACCGCGCCCTCGGCCTTTACGGCGGTGACTGGGGCCGCCCATTGGGATGTGCTGATTCGGGCGCGGGCCATTGAAACCCAGTGCTACCTGCTGGCAGCGGCTCAAGGCGGTGTGCACCCAGGCCCACGGGAAACCTTTGGCCACGCGGCAATCATCGACCCTTGGGGGCGGGTGCTGGCGCAACAGGATCAAGGCGAAGCGGTGCTACTGGCCGAACGCGATAGCGGTGAACAAGCGTTGATACGGACGCGCATGCCGGTGGCGAACCACCGGCGCTTTTTCTCGCAGGGCGCGCAGCGGCCTGCTTCAGAACGATGAATTTAAGGCCAAACCTATGAGCGAGTTGTTGTCCTCAGTCAGTGAACACCTCCTGGCACCCGGTGGCGTGACCATCGAAAGTTTGCAAACCGTGCTGGGCGATCTCGCCGGGCCAGGCATTGACGCGGCTGACCTGTATTTCCAGGGGCAGATTTCCGAGTCCTGGGCCCTGGAAGACGGCATCGTCAAGGAAGGCAGTTTCAACCTCGACCAGGGAGTGGGCGTGCGTGCCCAGTCTGGTGAAAAAACGGGTTTTGCCTACAGCAATGCGATCACCCTGGAGGCGCTGGGCCTGGCAGCACGTGCTGCGCGCTCGATCTCCCGCGCTGGACAAAATGGTACGGTGCAGGCGTTCAGCACCCAGGATGTGGCTCAGTTGTATGCGCCGGATAACCCCCTGGAAGTGATCAGCCGTGCGGAAAAAGTCGAGCTGCTGAAACGTATCGACGCCGCTACTCGTGCCTTGGATCCCCGTATCCAGCAGGTTACCGTAAGCATGGCCGGTGTGTGGGAGCGCATCCTCGTGGCGTCCGCCGATGGCGGCCTGGCGGCGGATGTGCGGCCGCTGGTGCGTTTCAATGTGAGTGTGATCGTTGAACAGAACGGTCGCCGCGAACGCGGTGGCCATGGCGGCGGCGGGCGTACCGACTACCGCTATTTCCTCACCGATGACCGTGCCATGGGTTATGCCCGTGAAGCGCTGCGCCAGGCGCTGGTCAACCTCGAAGCCATCCCTGCACCGGCGGGTACCTTGCCGGTGGTGCTGGGCTCGGGTTGGTCCGGCGTGCTGTTGCACGAAGCGGTCGGTCATGGCCTGGAAGGGGACTTCAACCGCAAGGGCAGTTCGGCCTACAGCGGGCGAATGGGTGAGATGGTTACGTCCAAGCTCTGCACCATCGTGGACGACGGCACGCTGGCCGGGCGCCGTGGTTCGCTGAGCGTCGATGACGAAGGCACACCGACCGAATGCACCACCCTGATCGAAAACGGCGTGCTCAAGGGCTATATGCAAGACAAGCTCAACGCTCGCCTGATGGGCGTGGCGCGCACCGGTAACGGCCGTCGTGAGTCCTACGCGCATTTGCCGATGCCACGCATGACCAATACCTACATGCTCGGTGGCGAAAGCGATCCGGCGGAAATCATCGCCTCGGTGAAACGCGGCATCTATTGCGCCAATCTGGGCGGTGGCCAGGTCGACATCACCAGTGGCAAGTTCGTGTTCTCCACCAGCGAGGCGTACCTGATCGAAGACGGCAAGATTACCGCGCCGGTCAAAGGGGCGACCTTGATTGGTAACGGGCCGGAGGCCATGAGCAAGGTGTCGATGGTCGGTAACGACCTGTCGCTGGACAGCGGCGTGGGCACATGCGGGAAGGATGGGCAGTCAGTGCCGGTAGGCGTGGGGCAGCCAACCCTGAAAATTGATGCGATCACCGTGGGTGGCACGGGGTCGTAAGGACGGAGCTTCGGGTGGCGAAGATCGCCACCCGTGGAAGAGGATCAGCGCAGGCCGCGTTGAGTCTCGTCCAGCTCACGGATGTACTTGAAGATTTTACGGCTGGTGGCCGGCGCTTTGTTGTGCGCCTGCTCGTGCTGGGCCTGACGGATCAGGGAGCGCAATTGCTGGCGGTCCGCATCCGGGTAGTCCATCACGAATTTCTCCAGCACGGCGTCATCGCCCGCGATCAGGCGGTCACGCCAACGTTCCAGGTTATGGAAGCGTTCGTTGTACTGGCGAGTGGAGGCATCGGTTTGATCAAGCAAGGTCAGAATGGCGTCAATGTCCTGATCGCGCATCAGTTTGCCGATAAACGAGATGTGCCGTTTGCGCGCGATATTCGCGGTGTGCTTGGGCGCATCAGCCAGGGCCCGGCGCATTTCGTCGGTCAATGGCAGTTTGGCAATCAAATCTTTTTTGAGCGTTGTAAGGCGCTCGCCGAGGTCAACCAGAGCATGCAGCTCGCGTTTGACCTGGGTTTTGCTTTTCTCCCCATCGAGGGAGTCGTCGTAAGAATCAACCATGGTGGCAGTCCGCAAAGAAACGCCGCCATGATAACCAGTCGGGGGCCGCTTGTCCGGCCCGGTCGCTCGATGGCCTTAACCGAAAGCAGAATTTGAGTGGAGAAAACCATGAGTGCAGCCCAAAGCGTCGGTCCGCAAGCGTTACCGGCACTGCAGGAACAAGTCGAGCAGATCCTCGCCGAGGCCAAGCGCCAGGGGGCCAGCGCCTGTGAAGTGGCGGTGTCGCTGGAGCAGGGGCTGAGGACTTCGGTGCGCCAGCGGGAAGTGGAAACGGTCGAGTTCAACCGCGACCAGGGGTTCGGCATCACCTTGTACGCAGGCCAGCGCAAAGGCTCGGCCAGCACCTCGGCCAGCGGCCCTGAAGCGATTCGCGAGACCGTTGCCGCTGCGTTGGCGATTGCCAAGCACACCTCCGAGGATGAAAGCTCGGGGCTGGCCGACAAGGCGCTGATGGCCAGGGACGTGCAGGATTTCGACCTGTTCCACGCCTGGGACATCACCCCGGAGCAAGCCATTGAACAAGCGCTGATCTGCGAAGCGGCGGCTTTCGATACCGACCCTCGGATCAAGAATGCTGATGGCACCACGCTGAGCACTCACCAGGGCTGCCGTGTGTACGGCAACAGCCATGGTTTTATCGGCGGTTATGCGTCCACGCGTCACAGCCTCAGTTGCGTGATGATCGCCGAAGCCAACGGCCAGATGCAGTGTGACTATTGGTACGACGTGAACCGCCAGGGTGATTTGCTGGCAGACCCCGTCAGCATTGGCCAACGGGCTGCACAGCGTGCCGCCAGTCGCCTGGGCGCGCGCCCGGTGCCGACGTGCGAAGTGCCGGTGCTGTTTTCTGCGGAACTGGCCGGTGGTTTGTTCGGTAGCTTCCTGGGGGCGATTTCCGGTGGCAACCTCTATCGAAAATCGTCATTCCTTGAAGGCGCAATCGGCCAAAAGCTGTTTCCTGAGTGGTTGACCATCGATGAGCGCCCGCATTTGATGCGTGCGATGGGCAGTTCGTCGTTCGACGGTGATGGCCTGGCGACCTATGCCAAGCCGTTTGTCGAAAATGGTGAGCTGGTCTCGTATGTGTTGGGTACCTATGCCGGTCGCAAGCTTGGCCTGCCGAGTACCGCCAACTCCGGTGGCGTGCATAACCTGTTCGTGACCCATGGTGACGAAGACCAGGCTGCATTGCTGCGACGCATGGGGCGTGGCTTGCTGGTGACTGAGTTGATGGGCCAGGGCCTGAATATGGTCACCGGTGATTACTCCCGGGGCGCGGCAGGTTTCTGGGTGGAAAATGGCGAAATTCAATTCGCCGTCCAGGAAGTGACGATCGCCGGCAACATGCGCGATATGTTCAAGCAAATTGTCGCTGTGGGTAATGATCTGGAGTTGCGCAGCAATATCCGCACGGGGTCTGTGCTGATCGAGCGGATGACGGTCGCCGGTAGCTAACCTCTCCGGTACTCAAGGAAAGGCGCGCCATCCCAAGGATGGCGCGCCTTTTTTATTGCCCATGTCACAGAGGTATTAATCGGGTACTCTTGTTTTGATTCTCAATATCATTTAATAATAAATATCATTACCGAATGAGTGTGGATCATGAGTTCTGTCCTGCATGAGGATCCGTATCTGGAAAGCTGGCGCTGGATGAGCCGCCAGATTCGCTGTGGCCTCGATCCCAATGAACCTCGCCTGATCGAACATTACCTCAATGAAGGTCGATACCTGGCCTGTTGCACCGCGACCCATCCGTGGACGATCGCCGAAACTTCATTCCGCCTGCTGATCGACACCGCCAGCGATATCGCGCTGCCCTGGCATTGGCGTTCGATGTGCCTGGACCAAGCGTGGCGCCCGCTGCGCGACCTGGAAAAACTCTCCCAGTGTGCCTGCCGCCTCAAGCGCTGGCAGACCTTTGCCTGGCAGTTGGCGACCTGTGAATTACTGCCTTCGATTTCCGTTTCTGACTTGGTGCAAGGATCTAATGATGAGTAATACCCGTATCGAACGCGACAGCATGGGCGAACTGCATGTGCCGCAAGACGCGTTGTATGGCGCGCAAACCCAGCGAGCGATGAACAACTTCCCGATCAGCCATCAGCGTATGCCGGCGCAATTCATCCGCGCCCTGATCCTGGCCAAGACAGCCGCGGCCAAGGTCAACGTCGACCTCAAGCAGATCAGCGAAGGGCAGGGCAAGGCCATTGTCGATGCCGCCCAAGGCTTGCTCGAAGGTGACTACATGCAGCACTTCCCGGTGGATATCTTCCAGACCGGTTCCGGCACCAGCTCCAACATGAACGCCAATGAAGTGATTGCGACCCTTGCCAGTCGTTTGCTTGGCGAGGTGGTCAACCCTAACGATCACGTCAACTGCGGCCAAAGCAGCAACGACATTATCCCCACCACCATTCACGTCAGCGCCGCCTTGGTACTGCATGAGCAAACGCTGCCAGCCCTGCTGCACCTGGTGCAGGTGATCGAGCAGAAGGCTGAAGAGGTGCATCCGTTCATCAAGACCGGCCGTACCCACTTGATGGACGCCATGCCGGTGCGCATGAGCCAGGTGCTCCATGGCTGGGCGCAGCAGCTCAAGGCCAATATCGGGCACTTGCAGGACCTGCTTCCGGCCTTGCAAGCACTGGCCCAGGGCGGCACAGCGGTGGGCACCGGGATCAACGCGCATCCTGAATTTGCCGGGCGTTTCAGTCAGCAACTGAGCCATTTGACCGGGGTGAAGTTCACGCCCGGCAAGGACCTTTTTGCATTGATTGGCTCCCAGGACACTTCCGTCGCAGTTTCCGGCCAGTTGAAGGCCACGGCTGTATCGCTGATGAAGATTGCCAACGACCTGCGCTGGATGAACTCCGGCCCCTTGGCCGGCCTCGGTGAAATCGAGCTGGAGGGCTTGCAGCCGGGCTCGTCGATCATGCCCGGCAAAGTCAACCCTGTGATCCCGGAAGCCACGGCGATGGTCGCCGCGCAGGTCATCGGCAATGACACCGTCATCACAGTTGCGGGTCAATCGGGCAACTTCGAGCTGAACGTGATGTTGCCGATCGTCGCCCAAAACCTGCTCAGCAGCCTTGGGTTGCTGGCCAACTCCAGTCGTTTGCTGGCGGACAAGGCCATTGCCAGCTTCAAGGTCAACGAAGCCAAGCTCAAAGAAGCACTGTCGCGCAACCCGATTCTGGTCACCGCCCTAAACCCAATCATTGGTTATCAAAAGGCCGCTGAAATTGCCAAGAAGGCTTACCAGCAAGGCCGCCCGGTCATCGATGTCGCCCTTGAGCACACCGACCTGCCGCGCAGCCAACTGGAAGTCCTGCTGGACCCGGAAAAGCTCACGGCTGGCGGCGTGTAATTAACCACCCTGCTTTGGAGGCGCACCATGGAGCACTGGAAACGTACGATCGAACGGGCCAATCGCTGCTTTATGGCGGGCGAGCTGGTGGATGCCCGCGAGGCCTATCTGCAAGCCCTGGCCCTGGCCCAAGTGTTGTTCGAACGCTGGGCGGATGCCGACGAAGCAGTGGCGGCCTGCGTCATTTCTCATCACAACCTGGCGGACCTGCACTTGCGCCTGAATCAACCTGAGGAAAGCGCGGAATACCTCTGCGCCATTCACCAGCGATTGTTGCAGACCATGCAGGACCCGCGCCTTAACCCGCAGTTGCGCGAGGCGGCGTTGCGTCAGAGCAGCAAGACCTACGTCGAGCTGTTGAATTTCATCAGCGATCACGGCGAGTACCCCCGCACCCACCGGTTGCTGGGCGATGCTGCGCCGCAGTCGACCTCGTCTCACTATGGAGCACATTGATATGACTTACACCCTGCCGGCCCTGCCTTACGCCTATGACGCCCTTGAGCCGCATATCGACGCGCAAACCATGGAGATTCACTACACCAAGCATCACCAGACTTACATCAATAATCTGAATGCTGCCGTGGAGGGCACGGAATTCGCCGGTTGGCCGGTGGAGAAGCTGGTGTCCAGCGTGCAGAAATTACCGGAGAAATTACGCGTTGCCGTGGTCAATCAAGGAGGCGGCCATGCAAACCATTCGTTGTTCTGGGCGGTCATGTCACCTACAGGGGGCGGTAAACCTGAAGGCACGCTGGGCAAGGCTATCGATGAGCAATTGGGCGGTTTTGACAGTTTCAAGGAGGCATTCACCAAGGCTGCGCTGACCCGCTTCGGCAGTGGCTGGGCCTGGTTGAGCGTCACCCCGCAAAACACGCTGGTCGTGGAAAGCAGCGGCAACCAGGACAGCCCGCTGATGAGCGGCAACACGCCAATCCTCGGTCTGGACGTCTGGGAACATGCCTACTATTTGCGTTACCAGAACCGTCGCCCTGAATACATCAATGCGTTCTACAGCGTAATTAACTGGCCGGAAGTTGCTGCCCGCTACCAGGCCGCCTTGGCCTGACATTCACTCTAAAACAAGATCTAAGGGCGACTATGGGCACTGAAACACTGGCGATCAGTAGCGTGCGAATGTTCCGTTATGCGTTCGGTTCACTGCTGTTATTGGCAGGGACTGCATTGCTGGTTGCCCATGGGCTGGCCTGGTTGGACCTTGAGCCGCGTATCCTGCGCGCGTTGCAGGGCGGCGCGATTTGCGCGCTCGGCACGGCGCTGGGCGCGGTGCCGGTCCTGGTGATACGGCGGATGCCGGTAGCGTTGAGCGACACCTTGCTGGGCTTCGGTGCAGGTGTGATGCTCGCAGCGACCGCTTTTTCCCTGGTCGTGCCGGGTATCGCCGCGGCTGAAGGCCTGGGCCTTTCGCCGTGGGGTGCGGGTGGGCTGATCAGCTTCGGCATCATGCTGGGCGCATTCGGGTTGTATCTGGTGGATCGCAAGGTCTCCGGCGCCAGCCCGGAGATGCTGGTGGGGACGCCGGATAAGCCGGTGATCCCGCCGCGCATCTGGCTGTTTGTATTCGCCATCATTGCGCACAACATTCCCGAAGGCATGGCAGTGGGCGTCTCCGCGGGAGGAGGGATGGCGGATGCTGACAGTCTCGCCATGGGCATTGCCTTGCAGGATGTACCCGAGGGCTTGGTGATCGCGCTGGTATTGGCTGGGGCGGGGATGTCGCGGATCAAGGCGTTCCTGATCGGCGCCGCATCAGGATTGGTTGAACCGGTATTTGCGGTGCTCTGCGCCTGGCTGGTGAGCCTGGCTGAGGTGTTGCTGCCGTTGGGGCTGGCGCTGGCCGCCGGTGCGATGTTGTTGGTAGTGACCCATGAAGTCATCCCCGAATCGCGTCGCAACGGTCACGAAAAGCTCGCCAGCCTGGGGTTGTGTATCGGGTTTTGCCTGATGATGGTGATGGATACGGCGTTGGGCTGAAGCCAGCTCTCGTATCGGCGGTTATTCGCCTTCATCGAATTTGTTGTTGATCAGCTCAACCAACGCCGCCATCGCTTCCTGCTCTTGCTCGCCTGCAGTGTGCAGATGAATCGTGGTGCCCTTGCCGGCTGCCAGCATCATCATCGCCATGATGCTCTTGCCATCGACCATGGACTCCGGTGTGCGCCCGGCGCGGATCTGGCAGGGAAACTTTCCGGCCACGCCGACGAACTTTGCCGACGCCCGGGCGTGCAGGCCCAGCTTGTTGATGATTTCAATTTCCAGAGCGGGCATCGCGCAGGTGTTCCTTTCAGCTTAGGTCGCGGTGGCGAACCTGGACATTCTTGAGGGTTTGTTGCAGCACCTGGCCCAGCCGCTCAGTCAGGTAAACCGAGCGGTGATGGCCACCCGTGCAGCCAATGGCAATGGTGACATACGCCCGATTGCTAGCGGCAAAACGCGGCAACCATTTAAGCAGGTAGCTGGAGATGTCCTGGAACATCTCTTCCACATCCGGCTGCGCGGCGAGGTAGTCGGCGACGGGCTGATCCAGCCCCGACTGATCGCGCAATTCCGGCTTCCAGTAAGGGTTGGGCAGGCAGCGCACATCGAACACCAGGTCGGCATCGACCGGCATGCCACGCTTGAAGCCAAACGACTCGACCAGGAACGCTGTGCCCGGCTCGGGCTGATTCAGCAGGCGCAACTTGATCGCGTCACGCAACTGGTACAGGTTCAGGCTGGTGGTGTTGATCTTCAGGTCGGCCAGATCAATGATCGGCCCCAGCAGTTTGGTCTCGTCTTCAATGGCTTCGGCCAGGGAGCGGTTGGCGCTGCTGAGCGGGTGGCGTCGACGGGTTTCGGAGAAACGCTTGAGCAGGGTTTCTTCATCGGCATCCAGGTACAGCACATCGCAATGAATGTGCTTGGCGCGCACTTCTTCGAGCAGTTCCGGGAACCGCGAGAGGTGGCTGGGCAGGTTGCGGGCGTCGATCGACACAGCGACCAGCGGCTGCGCCAGCTCGGTGTGGATAAGGGCGCGCTCCGCCAACTCCGGCAGCAGGCCGGCCGGCAGGTTGTCGATGCAATAGAAGCCGTTGTCCTCAAGCACATTGAGGGCGGTGCTTTTACCTGAGCCGGAGCGGCCGCTGACGATGATCAAACGCATGATTACTGCCCGTTTTGTTCATCCAGGACGACCTGATACAGCGCCTCGTTGCTGCTGGCACTGCGCAACTTGTCACGTACTTCCTTACGGTCGAGCATACTGGCTATCTGCCGGAGCAGTTCCAGGTGCGCATCGGTGGCGGCTTGCGGGACCAGCAGCACGAACAGCAGGTCAACCGGAGCACCGTCGATGGCGTCGAAGTCGATGGGTTTTTCCAGGTGCAGCAAGGCGCTGACCGGGGTCTGGCAGCCTTCGAGACGGCAGTGAGGAATAGCGATGCCGTTGCCAAAACCGGTGGAGCCGAGTTTTTCACGGGCAATCAGAGCCTCGAAAACATCTTGCATCTCCAGCTCAGGCACTTGGCTGCTGATCAGGTTGGCAATTTGTTCCAGGGCGCGCTTTTTACTGCCGCCCGGCACGTTCACAAGGGAGCGGCCGGGGGTCAGGATGGTTTGAAGTTGGATCATGGGGGAGGGTTAACGACCTGTACCTTGCATCAGGTGCAGATTCTTTTCCTTATGCTTTATGAGTTGGCGGTCGAGCTTGTCGTAGAGCGAGTCAATCGCCGCGTACATGTCTTCGTGTTCCGCATTGGCGACGAGCTTGGCATTCGGTACGTGCAGGGTGGCCTCGATTTTCTGCTTGAGCTTATCGACCTCCATGATGACCTGCACGTTGGTGATCTTGTCAAAATGCCCCGCAAGCTTGTTCAGCTTGCTCTCGGTGTATTCACGCAGGGGCTTGGTGACTTCTAGTTGGTGTCCACTGATGTTGACTTGCATACAGCTTCTCCTTCGTTGCCAGTGCATAAAGCGGTGGGCAGGAATACCCACCACTGGAACGCTGTGGCCCGCCCGTCACATCAACCGCTTACGCTCGCTGGAAGGCGCGATCCCAAGGGACTCACGGTACTTGGCGACGGTTCGACGGGCGACCTGAATACCTTGTGCCTCCAGTAAACCAGCGATCTTGCTGTCACTCAACGGCTTTTTCTGATTTTCCGCGGCAACCAGTTTTTTGATGATCGCGCGGATCGCCGTGGACGAGCATTCGCCGCCTTCGGAGGTGCTGACGTGGCTGGAGAAAAAGTATTTCAGCTCATAAATACCGCGCGGGGTATGCATGAATTTTTGCGTGGTTACCCGGGAAATTGTCGATTCATGCATGCCTACCGCTTCGGCGATATCGTGCAGCACCAGAGGCTTCATGGCTTCGTCCCCGTATTCCAGGAACCCGCGCTGGTGCTCGACGATCTGGGTGGCGACTTTCATCAGGGTTTCGTTGCGGCTTTGCAGGCTCTTGATGAACCATCGCGCTTCCTGCAACTGGTTGCGCATGAAGGTATTGTCGGCGCTGGTATCGGCGCGGCGCACAAAACCTGCGTATTGCGGGTTGACCCGCAGCCGTGGCACCGATTCCTGGTTCAACTCCACCAGCCAGCGCTCGTTGTCCTTGCGCACGATCACGTCGGGAACCACGTATTCGGCTTCGCTGGATTCAATCTGCGAACCGGGGCGCGGGTTGAGGCTTTGCACCAACTCGATGACCTGGCGCAAGTCGTCTTCCTTGAGCTTCATGCGGCGCATCAACTGGCTATAGTCGCGGCTACCCAGCAGATCGATGTAGTCGCTGACCAGGCGCTGGGCCTCGGCGAGCCATGGCGTCTTGGCAGGCAACTGGCGCAGTTGCAGCAACAGGCACTCGCTGAGCGTGCGGGCGCCGATGCCGGCGGGCTCGAATTGCTGGATGCGGTGCAGGACGGCTTCGATTTCGTCCAGCTCGATGTCCAGTTCCGGGTCGAAGGCTTCGAGGATCTCGTCGAGGGTTTCGTCCAGGTAACCCTGGTTATTGATGCAATCGATGAGCGTAACTGCGATCAGGCGATCAGTGTCCGACATCGGCGCCAGGTTGAGTTGCCACAGCAAGTGGCTCTGCAGGCTCTCGCCGGCCGAGGTGCGGGTGGTGAAGTCCCACTCGTCATCATCATTGCTCGGCAGGCTGCTGGCGCTGGTCTGGTAAACGTCTTCCCATGCGGTATCCACGGGAAGCTCGTTGGGAATGCGTTCGTTCCATTCCCCTTCTTCCAGGTTGTCCACCGTAGGGGCGGTTTCCTGGTAGGAGGGTTCCTGCACGTCGGGATTGGGTTTTTGCTCGATGTTGTCGGCCAGTGGGTCGGCATTGTCGAAGTCGTCGCCTTCTTCCTGGCGTTCGAGCATCGGATTGGACTCCAGGGCCTCCTGGATTTCCTGCTGCAGGTCCAGGGTCGACAATTGGAGCAGGCGGATGGCCTGTTGCAGCTGCGGTGTCATCGTCAGCTGCTGGCCCATTCTCAGGACTAGCGATGGTTTCATGGCAGGGGCTTAACACCTTATTCGCCGGCGCAATGCGCCATCCACGACAGGGCGCGTGAGCGCCAACATAAGCAAATTATATGCCTGATATCAGGGCCTTTGCCTAGAGCGCGGTAACAATAAAAAAACCAAGGTTTCTATTGACTCCTGCGCGCTCCGGCGAAAGGCGCGATACCACTCCGTCTACAGGCGGAACTCGTGACCCAGATAAACTTCCTTGACCAGTTCATTGGCCAGGATGGTCTCGGCGTCGCCTTCAGCAATCAACTGACCATCGTTGACGATATAGGCGGTTTCACAGATATCCAGCGTCTCACGGACGTTGTGGTCGGTGATCAGCACGCCAATACCCTTGGCCTTGAGGTGGTGAATGATCTGCTTGATATCGCCGACCGAAATCGGGTCAACGCCGGCAAACGGTTCATCCAGCAGGATGAACTTCGGTGCGGTGGCCAGGGCGCGGGCGATTTCCACGCGGCGGCGCTCACCACCGGACAGGCTCATGCCGAGGTTGTCGCGAATATGGTTGATGTGGAACTCCTGCAACAGGCTTTCCAGCTCTTTGCGGCGGCCGTCGCGGTCGAGTTCCTTGCGGGTCTCGAGGATCGCCATGATGTTGTCGGCTACCGACAGTTTGCGGAAGATCGACGCTTCCTGGGGCAGATAACCGATACCGGCGCGTGCACGACCGTGCATGGGCTGGTGGCTGACGTCCAGGTCGTCGATCAATACGCGACCCTGATCCGCCTGGACCAGCCCGACGATCATATAGAAGCAGGTGGTCTTGCCGGCACCGTTGGGGCCGAGCAAGCCGACGATCTGGCCGCTGTCGATCGACAGGCTGACATCACGTACCACCTGGCGGCTTTTATAGGCCTTGGCCAGATGCTGGGCTTTCAGGGTTGCCATTACTCGGCCTTCTTCTTCGGCTGGATAACCATGTCGATACGTGGACGAGGTGCGGTGACCTTGTTGCCATTGGCGCGACCGGCCTGAGCGACCTGGGTCTTGGTGTTGTAGACGATTTTTTCGCCTTCAGTCGAGTTGCCGTCGGCGCTAAGCACTTTGGCCTGGTCGATCAGGACGATGCGATTCTGCTGGGCATGATACTGAATGGTCTTGCCATAGCCCTTCATCGGGCCTGGATCCTCTGCCTTTTGCTTCTGTTCGAAGTAAGCCAAGTTGCCCACTGAGGTCACGACATCGATATCGCCGGCCTGGGTACGCGTCAAGGTCACCGTATTACCGGTGATCTTCATCGAACCCTGGGTGATGATGACGCCGCCGGTGTAGGTGGCAACACCTTGCTTGTCATCGAGCTGCGCATCGTCAGCCGAGATGTGGATCGGTTGCTGGCTATCGTTCGGCAGAGCCCAGGCGCTCACGCTTCCCAGTGCTGCGCCCAGACCGAGCAAAATAGGGAGGGTTTTAACGAGCCTCATACTGTCCTCTTACGTTCGATAGCAGGTGTATCCTGCTTTCTTTCAAATACGCTTTCATTCCCTTGCCAGTCGATACACCGCCAGCGCCGTCGATTCTAACGTCTTGCTCGGTCTGCGCATATTGCTTCTGTGGGAATACCGTCATGCGACTGCTGGTAATGATGGTGTCGCGGTTCTGCGCGTCTGTACGTGCGACGCGTACCGAGTCGATCAGTTCAACTTCGGTGCCATCCGAGTTCACCTCGCCACGCTTGCTGGTCACGTGCCAGGGAAATTCGGTACCGCGATACAGATTCAGGTCCGGGTTGGTCAGCAGGCTGACATCGGCTACCTTCAAGTGCTCGACCTTGTCCGACGTCATTTCATACTGCACCTTGCCGTCTGGCAGGAACTGAATGCTGTAGGCGTTGGTGGCGTAATAGTCGATAACACCTTCGTCAACCTGCGCAACAGGCTTGTCGAGAAAGCGCTCCGGGCTGATATTCCAGTAGCCCACCGCCAGGAACAGCGCGGCAATGACCCCGAATAGCAGGAAGTTGCGAATCTTTTTGCTCAGCATATAACGCTCTATAGGTAGGCGGCGTGGGCCGCTTCAAGGCTGCCCTGGGCACGCAGGATCAACTCGCAGAACTCGCGGGCAGCACCTTCGCCGCCACGGGCGGTGGTGATGCCATGGGCGTGTTCGCGCACAAACGCCGCGGCATTCGCGACCGCCATGCCCAGGCCCACCCGGCGAATCACCGGCAGGTCGGGCAGGTCGTCACCCAGATAGGCGACTTGTTCATAGCTTAGGTTGAGTTGGCCAAGAAGCTCGTCCAGCACCACCAGTTTATCCTCGCGGCCCTGATACAGGTGAGCAATTCCGAGGTTTTGTGCGCGGCGTTCCACAACCGGCGTCTTTCGACCACTGATAATCGCCGTTTGTACGCCCGCCGCCATCAGCATCTTGATGCCCTGGCCATCGAGCGTATTGAATGTCTTGAATTCGCTGCCGTCTTCGAGAAAGTACAGGCGGCCGTCGGTCAGCACGCCGTCAACGTCGAAAATCGCCAGCTTGATGTTTTTACCGCGTTGCAACAGATCGCTGGTCATTTACATCACTCCTGCGCGCAGCAAGTCGCCAAGGTTAAGGGCCCCGATCGGTCGATCATCGTTATCGACGACGATCAGCGCGCCGATCCGGTGGTCTTCCATGATTTTCAGCGCTTCAGCCGCGAGCATTTCAGCGCGGGCGGTCTTGCCGTGGGGTGTCATCACCGCGTCGATGGTGGCGGTGTGAATATCAATGGTGCGGTCCAGGGTGCGGCGCAGATCACCGTCGGTGAATATCCCGGCCAAGCGTCCGTCGGTCTCCAGGATTGCCGTCATGCCGAGGCCCTTGCGGGTCATTTCCATCAGCGCATCCCTGAGCAGGGTACCGCGTGGAACGCTTGGCAGTTCGGCGCCCGAATGCATGACATTTTCCACTTTCAGCAGCAAGCGACGCCCTAGGGCACCGCCTGGATGGGAAAATGCGAAGTCTTCTGCGGTAAACCCGCGGGCCTCCAGCAGCGCCACCGCCAGGGCATCGCCCATGACCAGTGCGGCGGTGGTGGAGGAAGTCGGTGCCAGGTTCAACGGGCAGGCCTCATGGGCCACGTGCACGTTGAGGTTGACGTCGGCGGCCTTGGCCAGGGTCGATTCCGGGTTGCCCGTGAGGCTGATCATCTGGATACCCAGGCGCTTGATCAACGGCAACAGGGTCACGATTTCGTTGGTAGTGCCGGAATTGGACAGCGCCAGAATCACGTCATCCTTGGTGATCATGCCCATGTCGCCGTGGCTGGCTTCGGCCGGATGCACGAAAAAAGCGGTGGTCCCGGTGCTTGCCAGGGTGGCGGCGATCTTGTTGCCGATGTGTCCGGATTTACCCATGCCGACCACGACAACGCGGCCCTTGCTGGCCAGGATCATCTCGCAGGCGCGCACGAAATCCGCGTTGATATGGGCCAGCAAGCCTTCTACGGCTTCAAGCTCTAGGCGGATGGTGCGTTGTGCGGATTGAACAAGTTCGCTGGATTGGCTCATGTCTGAAATCGTATAGCCTGACGAAAAGGCGGCGATTATAGCGGTAATGATCAATTCCCTCACGTAAGTTCGTCAGGCTTTGTGCGCGAAGTTCCAGCCAATCACCTTCGGTAACGGTTATTCCCTGTCCTAAATCTGAACGAGCGCTGTTCCGGCCTTGGGGGCGCCGCACCAGCGGTGATATAGTTCGCCGCCAGTTCGGTCCGCCCAACCCATGTACCTAATTATTGCGCATCCGTTGCAAACCAAAGTCGCACACATGGTGTCTGAGTGAAAGGCTGCATCCCAAGGAGATTAGATGAGTGCCGATAACGCCTACGCGGTCGAGCTGAAGGGCCTTACCTTCAAGCGCGGTTCGCGCAGCATCTTCAATAACGTCGATATTCGCATTCCTCGCGGCAAGGTCACGGGCATCATGGGGCCTTCCGGTTGCGGCAAGACCACCCTGTTGCGCCTGATGGGCATGCAATTGCGCCCCAGTGCCGGCGAAGTGTGGGTCAACGGCCAGAACCTGCCGACGCTGTCGCGCAGCGATCTGTTCGATGCGCGCAAGCATATGGGCGTGCTGTTCCAGAGCGGCGCGCTGTTTACCGACCTCGATGTTTTCGAAAACGTAGCGTTCCCGCTGCGGGTGCATACCCAGCTGTCCGATGAAATGATTCGTGACATTGTGTTGCTGAAGCTGCAGGCCGTTGGCCTTCGCGGTGCCATCGACCTGATGCCGGACGAATTGTCCGGCGGTATGAAGCGCCGTGTCGCCCTGGCGCGGGCCATTGCCCTCGACCCGCAGATCCTTATGTACGACGAGCCATTCGTGGGGCAGGACCCGATCGCCATGGGTGTGCTGGTGCGTCTGATCCGCCTGCTCAATGATGCATTGGGTATCACCAGCATTGTGGTCTCCCACGATCTGGCCGAAACCGCGAGCATCGCCGACTACCTGTATGTAGTGGGTGATGGCCAGGTGCTGGGGCAGGGTACGCCTGAAGAGCTGATGAACGCCGATAACCCGCGTATCCGCCAATTCATGACCGGCGATCCCGATGGCCCGGTGCCTTTTCACTTTCCGGCAGCGGACTACCGCTCAGATCTTCTGGGGAAGCGCTGATGCGCAAGACATCTCTTATCGAAAAGGTTCGCCTTTTCGGTCGCTCGGGCATCGACATCATCGAAGTCCTGGGGCGTTCGACCATTTTCCTGTTCCACGCCTTGCTGGGCCGCGGTGGCATCGGCGGGGGCTTCGGCCTGCTGCTCAAGCAGCTGCACGCAGTGGGTGTGATGTCCCTGGTGATCATTGTGGTCTCCGGGGTGTTCATCGGCATGGTGCTGGCGCTGCAGGGCTTCAACATCCTGTCCAGCTACGGCTCGGAGCAGGCGGTAGGCCAGATGGTGGCCTTGACCCTGCTTCGTGAGCTCGGCCCGGTGGTCACTGCCTTGCTGTTCGCGGGGCGTGCAGGTTCGGCGCTGACCGCCGAAATCGGCAACATGAAGTCCACCGAGCAACTGTCCAGCCTGGAAATGATCGGTGTGGACCCGCTCAAGTACATTGTTGCCCCGCGCCTGTGGGCCGGCTTCATTTCCCTGCCATTGCTGGCGATGATTTTCAGCGTGGTGGGTATCTGGGGCGGTTCGTGGGTGGCGGTTGACTGGTTGGGCGTCTATGACGGTTCCTACTGGGCCAACATGCAAAACAGCGTGACCTTCACCGGTGACGTGCTCAACGGCATCATAAAGAGCATTGTCTTTGCCTTTGTAGTGACGTGGATTGCCGTATTCCAAGGCTATGACTGCGAGCCCACCTCAGAAGGGATCAGTCGTGCCACTACCAAGACCGTTGTGTACGCCTCGCTGGCGGTACTGGGCCTTGACTTCATTTTGACCGCCTTGATGTTTGGAGATTTCTGATGCAAAACCGCACTGTGGAAATCGGTGTCGGCCTTTTCTTGCTGGCTGGCATCCTGGCTTTACTGTTGTTGGCCCTGCGAGTCAGCGGCTTGTCGGCCAGCCCCACCGCCGATACCTATAAACTTTACGCGTATTTCGACAATATCGCCGGTTTGACGGTCAGAGCCAAAGTGACCATGGCCGGCGTTACCATCGGCAAGGTCACGGCAATCGATCTGGACCGCGACAGCTTCACCGGGCGAGTGACCATGCAGGTGGACAAGAAGGTAGATAACCTGCCGACCGACTCCACGGCATCTATCCTCACTGCGGGGCTACTGGGCGAGAAATACATCGGTGTCAGCGTGGGCGGGGAAACAGCCTTGCTCAAGGATGGCTCTACAATCCACGACACACAGTCGTCGTTGGTACTTGAAGACCTGATCGGTAAATTCCTGCTCAATACGGTCAATAAAGACGCTAAATGAGGAATCTGTTCATGATCTCTACCTTGCGACGTGGCCTGCTGGTACTGCTTGCAGCGTTGCCGCTGATGGCCAATGCGGCAGGTTCTGCGCACGATTTGGTGCAGGACACGACCAGCAGGATGCTGGCCGACCTGAAGGCCAACAAAGAGCAGTACAAGCAAGACCCTTCCAGGTTCTACGAAGCACTCAACACGATTGTTGGCCCGGTGGTCGATGCCGAAGGCATTTCCAAAAGCATCATGACGGTTAAGTATTCGCGCAAGGCAACCCCGGCGCAGATGCAGACGTTCCAGGAAAACTTCAAGCGTGGTCTGTTCCAGTTTTACGGCAACGCGCTGCTGGAATACAACAACCAGGGCATCGTCGTTGACCCTGCCAGGGAGGAGTCGGGCGACCGTGCCGAGGTCGGGATGAAAGTCTCGGGCAGCAATGGCGCGATCTATCCGGTGTCCTACACCCTGACGAAAATCAACGGTGAATGGAAGCTGCGCAACGTGGTCATCAACGGCATCAACATCGGCAAGCTGTTCCGTGACCAGTTCGCCGATGCGATGCAGCGCAATGGCAATAACCTGGACAAGACCATCAATGGTTGGGCCGGTGAAGTGGCCAAGGCCAAGGAAGAAACCGACAAAGCTGCCGGGAAGCCTGCGCAATGACCGAGGCGGCTGTTCGTATCGGCGACGCCGGCGAGCTGTTGCTCAGCGGCGTGCTCGATTACCGTACCGGGCCTGACCTGCGCAAGCAGGGCCAGGCACTGATCAAGGCCAGCAATGCGCCTGCGCTGGTGGTTGACTGTTCGGCGGTGACCAAGTCCAGCAGCGTCGGTCTATCGTTGCTGCTGTGCTTCATGCGCGATGCCGAAGCAGCAAAAAAGCCGCTCAGTATCCGTGCCTTGCCTGAGGACATGCGCGAGATTGCCGAGGTTTCCGGCCTGACCGAGCTGTTGGCACACCCTTAATACACATTTATCAGAAAAGCCCCCCGTCAGAGTCCTGCTATGCGGGGTTCGCAGGCGCGGGGCTTTTTTGTATGATGTGCGACCCGTGCGCACTGGGCGCCGATAGAGGTTGAGCATGCAGGCCCTAGAAGTTAAGAGCTTCCTTGAAGGAAAGCTGCCGGAAACGACTGTTGAAGTTGAAGGCGAAGGCTGCAATTTCCAGCTGAACGTGATTAGCGATGAACTGGCGGCATTGAGCCCGGTCAAGCGTCAGCAGCAGATCTATGCCCATTTGAACCCATGGATCACCGATGGCAGCATCCATGCGGTCACTATGAAATTTTTCAGCCGCGCGGCCTGGGCCGAGCGCACCTGAGCCCCCAAGGCGTCGAGATTCTTATGGATAAATTGATTATTACCGGCGGTGCCCGCCTCGATGGCGAGATCCGCATTTCCGGTGCGAAAAACTCCGCCTTGCCGATCCTGGCAGCGACCCTGCTGTGCGATGGCCCGGTGACTGTAGCCAACCTGCCGCACCTGCACGACATTACCACCATGATCGAGCTGTTCGGCCGCATGGGCATTGAGCCGGTGATCGACGAGAAGCTGGCCGTCGAAATCGACCCGCGCACCATCAAGACCCTGATCGCCCCGTACGAACTGGTGAAAACCATGCGTGCGTCGATCCTGGTGCTGGGCCCGATGGTTGCTCGTTTCGGCGAAGCCGAAGTGGCCTTGCCTGGCGGTTGCGCCATTGGTTCGCGTCCGGTCGACCTGCACATCCGTGGCCTTGAGGCCATGGGCGCAGTCATCGACGTCGAAGGCGGCTACATCAAGGCCAAGGCGCCGGAAGGCGGCCTGCGTGGCGCGAACTTCTTCTTTGATACCGTCAGTGTGACCGGTACCGAAAACATCATGATGGCCGCTGCCTTGGCCAACGGCCGCAGCGTGCTGCAAAACGCTGCGCGTGAGCCGGAAGTGGTCGACCTGGCCAATTTCCTGAACGCCATGGGCGCGAAGGTTTCCGGTGCTGGCACTGACACCATCACTATTGATGGTGTAAAGCGTCTGCACACCGCCACCTACAAAGTCATGCCTGACCGCATCGAGACCGGTACCTACCTGGTTGCCGCTGCTGTGACCGGTGGCCGCGTGAAGGTCAAGGACACCGATCCGACCATCCTTGAAGCCGTCCTGGAAAAACTCAAGGAAGCCGGCGCAGAGATCACCACCGGCGAAGACTGGATCGAGCTGAACATGCACGGCAAGCGGCCAAAAGCCGTCAATGTGCGTACTGCTCCGTATCCGGCGTTCCCGACCGACATGCAAGCGCAGTTCATCTCCCTGAACGCCATTGCCGAAGGCACCGGTGCCGTGATCGAGACCATCTTCGAAAACCGCTTCATGCACGTGTACGAACTGCACCGCATGGGCGCCAAGATCCAGGTGGAAGGCAACACGGCCATCGTCACCGGCATCGACAAGCTCAAGGGCGCGCCAGTAATGGCTACCGACCTGCGTGCTTCCGCCAGCCTGGTAATCTCGGCACTGTGCGCCGAAGGCGACACCCTGATCGACCGCATCTACCACATAGACCGTGGCTACGAGTGCATCGAAGAAAAACTGCAGATGCTCGGCGCTAAAATCCGCCGCGTACCGGGCTAACCCCCACTGCCCTGTAGGGGTGAGCAAGCTCGCTCCTACACACTGGTTTGTTTCAAATCGAGGCTGTCATGGCCTCGATCTGTGTCTGGCACTGTTTGTGACCGGACAGCAATAGCCTGATGAAGGACTGACGTTCCCATGTTGACCATCGCACTGTCCAAGGGCCGCATCCTTGACGACACGTTGCCGCTTCTGGCTGAAGCGGGCATCGTGCCGACCGAGAATCCGGACAAGAGCCGCAAGCTGATCATCCCCACGACCCAGGACGACGTTCGCCTGCTGATCGTGCGGGCTACCGACGTGCCGACCTACGTTGAACATGGTGCCGCCGACCTCGGTGTCGCGGGTAAGGATGTGCTGATGGAATACGGTGGCCAGGGCTTGTATGAGCCACTGGACCTGCGTATCGCCCTGTGCAAGTTGATGACCGCTGGCCGTGTCGGTGATGTCGAGCCCAAGGGCCGCCTGCGGGTGGCGACCAAGTTCGTCAACGTCGCCAAGCGCTACTACGCCGAACAGGGCCGCCAGGTCGATATCATCAAGCTCTACGGCTCGATGGAGCTGGCACCGCTGATCGGCCTGGCCGACAAAATCATCGACGTGGTCGACACCGGCAACACCCTGCGCGCCAACGGTTTGGAGCCACAGGATTTCATCGCCGACATCAGCTCTCGCCTGATCGTCAACAAAGCTTCTATGAAGATGCAACACGCCCGTATCCAGGCGTTGATCGACACCCTGCGCAAGGCAGTGGAGTCTCGACACCGCGGTTGACTCACCCGCGTAGCCCAAAGGCTGCGCCCGTCTATCCGCCTCATAGCCAGAATTCTCAGGTGCCCAAGCGGAAACGACTGCTAGTTTAGGGCGCCTGAGTTTTTGCCAATTCTATTGAGGC
The DNA here is from genome assembly GCF_023127755.1 of Pseudomonas sp. W2Aug9. Lineage (NCBI taxonomy): Bacteria > Pseudomonadati > Pseudomonadota > Gammaproteobacteria > Pseudomonadales > Pseudomonadaceae > Pseudomonas > Pseudomonas sp. W2Aug9. The sequence continues at coordinate 106,459 of NZ_SPKL01000010.1, forward strand.
CCTCGCTATGACCACGTCCACTGCAATTGCCCGACTCAACGCTGCCGACCCGGATTTCGCCCATCATCTGGATCATCTGCTGAGCTGGGAAAGCGTGTCCGACGATTCGGTCAACCAGCGGGTGCTCGACATTATCAAGGCCGTGCGCGAGCGCGGTGATGCGGCGCTGGTGGACTTCACCCGTCAGTTCGACGGCCTGGACGTCAAGTCGATGGCGGACCTGATCCTGCCCCGCGAGCGCCTTGAGCTGGCCCTGACGCGTATCACCGCGCCCCAGCGCGAAGCCCTGGAAGTCGCAGCGGCGCGGGTACGCAGCTACCACGAAAAGCAGAAGCAGGACTCCTGGAGCTACACCGAAGCCGATGGCACCGTACTAGGCCAGAAGGTCACGCCGTTGGACCGTGCCGGCCTTTACGTGCCGGGCGGTAAAGCCTCTTATCCGTCGTCCGTGTTAATGAACGCGATTCCGGCCAAAGTGGCGGGCGTCACTGAAGTGGTCATGGTGGTGCCGACCCCTCGTGGTGAAATCAACGAACTGGTACTGGCTGCCGCCTGCATCGCGGGTGTCGACCGAGTGTTCACCATCGGTGGCGCCCAGGCCGTCGCGGCTTTGGCCTATGGCACCGAAAGCGTGCCGAAGGTCGACAAGGTTGTTGGCCCAGGCAACATCTACGTCGCCACCGCCAAGCGCCATGTGTTCGGCCAGGTCGGCATCGACATGATCGCCGGCCCTTCGGAAATTCTGGTGGTGTGTGACGGCCAGACCGATCCGGACTGGATCGCCATGGACCTGTTCTCCCAGGCTGAGCACGACGAAGATGCCCAGGCGATCCTGGTCAGCCCCGATGCCGAGTTCCTCGACAAGGTCGCCGCCAGCATCAATAAGCTGCTGCCGACCATGGAGCGTGCCGAAATCATCGAGAAGTCGATCAATGGCCGCGGCGCCCTGATTCTGGTGCGTGATATGGAGCAAGCCATCGAAGTGGCCAACCGCATCGCGCCGGAACACCTGGAGCTGTCCGTAGCGGATCCACAGGCCTGGTTGCCGTCGATTCGTCACGCCGGTGCGATCTTCATGGGGCGTCACACCAGCGAAGCCCTGGGCGACTACTGCGCCGGGCCTAACCACGTGTTGCCGACCTCCGGCACTGCGCGTTTTTCATCGCCGCTGGGGGTGTATGACTTCCAGAAGCGTTCGTCGATTATCTTCTGCTCGCCACAAGGTGCTTCCGAGCTGGGCAAGACTGCCTCGGTGCTGGCCCGTGGTGAATCCCTCAGCGCTCACGCACGCAGCGCTGAATACCGCATCGTCAAGGGAGAGTAAGGCATGAGCAAATTCTGGAGCCCTTTCGTCAAGGACCTTGTGCCTTACGTACCCGGTGAGCAACCGAAGCTGACCAAGCTGGTCAAGCTCAACACCAACGAAAACCCATACGGCCCATCGCCCAAGGCATTGGCAGCGATGCAGGCCGAGTTGAACGACAACTTGCGCCTGTACCCGGACCCCAACAGCGACCTGCTTAAACAGGCAGTGGCCAGGTATTACGGAATCGACGCCGGGAAGGTATTCCTGGGCAACGGTTCCGATGAAGTCCTGGCGCACATCTTTCATGGCCTGTTCCAGCACGATCTGCCACTGCTGTTCCCGGATATCAGCTACAGCTTTTACCCTGTCTATTGCGGCCTCTACGGCATCAAGTACGACGCGCTGGCGTTGGACGAGCAGTTCCAGATTCGCGCATCTGACTATGCCAGGCCCAACGGCGGGATCATCTTCCCCAACCCGAACGCACCCACCGGCTGCGTACTGGCGCTGGATGCGGTGGAGCAGATCCTCAAGGCCAGCCCGGATTCGGTGGTGGTGGTCGACGAAGCCTACATCGACTTCGGTGGCGAAACCGCCATCAGCCTGGTGGACCGTTACCCGAACCTGCTGGTGACCCAGACCCTGTCCAAATCGCGCTCACTGGCCGGTTTGCGTGTGGGCCTGGCCGTGGGTCATCCGGACCTGATCGAGGCGCTGGAGCGGGTCAAGAACAGCTTCAACTCCTACCCGCTGGACAGATTGGCGATTGTTGGCGCGGCGGCGGCGTTCGAAGACCGTGAATACTTCGAGCAGACCTGCCAGATGGTGATCGACAGCCGCAACAAGGTGGTCGCGCAACTGGAAGGCAAAGGGTTTGAAGTGTTGCCCTCGGCGGCGAACTTCATCTTTGCGCGCCACCCACGGCATGACGCTGCTGGATTGGCAGCCAAGTTGCGTGAGCAGGGGGTTATCGTGCGGCACTTCAAGCAGGAGCGGATTGCCCAGTTCCTGCGGATCAGTATCGGTACGCCTGAGCAGAACCAGGCGCTGGTTGATGGCCTGGGCGAGCTCTAAGCCACACTGAAAATCAAAAAAATGTGGGAGGGGGCTTGCTCCCGATAGCGGTGGATCAGTCGATTAGATGTCGACTGGCACTCCGTCATCGGGGGCAAGCCCCCTCCCACATTCTATTTTGCGGCGTTAGTTAAAGAAGCGGCTCATCCGGCTTCTTGTTCTTCCAGCCATCATTGCCCGGCAGCAGCAGGTTCAAGTCAATCGCCACCACCGCACACAGGGCAATGCCCTTGAGGCCGAAATCGTCCGGGCCGGTGCCGGTGCCGACCAGCACACCGCCAATCCCGAATACCAGGGTTACCGACACGATCACCAGGTTGCGTGCTTCACCCAGGTCGATCCTGTGGCGAATCAGCGTGTTCATCCCCACCGCGGCAATCGAGCCGAACAGCAGGCACAGAATCCCGCCCATCACTGGCACGGGGATGCTCTGCAGCAGTGCGCCGAACTTGCCGATAAACGCCAGGCTGATGGCAAACACTGCCGCCCAGGTCATGATTTTCGGGTTGTAGTTCTTGGTCAGCATCACTGCGCCGGTCACCTCGGCGTAGGTGGTGTTCGGCGGGCCGCCAAACATGCCGGCAGCCGTAGTGGCGATACCGTCACCCAGCAAGGTGCGGTGCAGGCCGGGCTTTTTCAGGTAGTCGCGACCGGTCACGCTGCCCACCGCAATCACACCGCCGATATGTTCGATCGCCGGGGCCAGGGCCACCGGGACGATAAACAGGATCGCCTGCCAGTTGAACTCCGGCGCGGTAAAGTGGGGCAGGGCGAACCACGGCGCAGCCGCGATCTTTGCGGTGTCGACCACGCCAAAATAGAACGACATGGCAAAGCCCACCAGCACGCCGGAGATGATCGGCACCAGGCGGAAAATACCTTTGCCGAACACGGCCACGATCAAGGTGGTCAGCAGTGCGGGCATCGAGATCAGCATCGCCGTCTGGTAATGGATCAACTCGGCTCCGTCGCCGGACTTGCCCATGGCCATATTGGCGGCAATCGGCGCCATGGCCAGGCCGATCGAGATGATCACCGGGCCGATGACCACCGGTGGCAGCAGCCGATCGATAAAGCCGGTGCCCTTGACCTTCACGGCCAGGCCCAGGAACGTATAGACGAAACCGGCCGCCATCACCCCGCCCATGGTCGCCGCCAGGCCGAATTGGCCTTTGGCGAGGATGATCGGGGTGATAAACGCGAAGCTCGATGCCAAAAATACCGGCACCTGCCGCCCTGTCACCACCTGGAACAGCAATGTGCCCAGGCCGGCGGTGAACAGTGCGACGTTTGGATCAAGACCTGTGATCAGCGGCATCAACACCAGCGCGCCAAATGCTACGAAGAGCATCTGTGCGCCAGACAGGATCTGGCGCCAAAGCGGGTCGTTGAATTCATCCTGCATGTTCACGCGTCCTTCTGCTTGGTGCCGAAGATCTTGTCACCGGCATCGCCAAGGCCTGGGATGATGTAGCCGTGTTCATTCAGGCGCTCATCAATGGATGCGGTGTAGATCTGCACATCCGGATGGGCTTTCTCGACGGCGGCGATGCCTTCGGGCGCGGCCACCAGCACCATGGCACGGATGTCCCGGCAGCCGGCTTTTTTCAGCAGGTCGATGGTCGCGACCATGGAGCTACCGGTGGCGAGCATCGGGTCGATGATCATGGCCAGGCGCTCGTTGATTTCCGGAACGAGCTTCTCCAGGTAGGTGTGGGCCTGCAGTGTTTCTTCATTGCGGGCAACGCCCACGGCGCTGACCTTGGCGCCCGGGATCAGGCTGAGTACACCTTCGAGCATGCCGATACCGGCGCGCAGGATAGGGACGACGGTAATTTTCTTACCGGCGATTTTTTCCACTTGTACGGGACCGGCCCAACCGGGGATCTCGTAGGTTTCCAGGGGTAAATCCTTGGTGGCTTCGTAAGTCAGCAGCGCTCCGACTTCCTGAGCAAGCTCACGGAAATTCTTCGTGCTAATGTCGGCACGGCGCATAAGGCCGAGTTTGTGTCGGATCAGCGGATGGCGGATCTCGCGAGTGGGCATGGGAAAGGCTCCGGCGGCGGGCAAAAAAACCGGCCTAGATTAATCTATCCGAGAGTGTTGTCCTATAGACATCAAGTACGTTAGTCCATAAAGGCTTGATTGGAGCGCACGAGAAGCGTACCTTCGCCCGCTTTTCTTGCCACAGCACCCCCTTGGAGAGCGCCATGTCTGCTGATCTCGAGCATATCCGTCAAATCATGCACGAGGCTGACTGCCTGTACACCGAAGCGCAGGTCGAAGCAGCAATCGCCAAGGTCGGCGAGCACATCACCCGCGAAATGGCCGACACCAACCCGGTGGTCTTTTGTGTGATGAACGGTGGCCTGATCTTCGCCGGTAAATTGCTCACCCACCTGCAATTCCCACTGGAAGCCTCTTACCTGCACGCCACCCGTTATCGCAACGAAACCAGCGGCGGCGATCTGTTCTGGAAGGCCAAGCCGGAAGTTTCGTTCATTGACCGCGATGTGCTGATCATTGATGACATCCTCGATGAAGGTCATACCCTGGGCGCGATCATCGATTTCTGCAAACATGCCGGCGCGCGCAAAGTGCATACCGCTGTGTTGATCGATAAAGACCACGACCGCAAGGCCCGCCCTGAATTGAAAGCCGATTTTGTTGGGCTGCCTTGCGTCGACCGCTATATCTTCGGGTATGGCATGGACTACAAAGGCTACTGGCGTAACGCCAATGGCATCTTTGCCGTTAAAGGAATGTAATCGATGGCCCGCTTTCTTGATCAGACCCTGTTTGCCGAATTGGCCGAGAAAGCGGCCGCCAGCCCTCGTGGCCGGTATCACCATAATTTCCATCAGATGGAAGAACCTTGCCATCGCTTGGCTGTGGCCCTGCAACCGAGCACATATGTACCGCCCCATCGTCACCTGAGTGCCGACAAGGCGGAGACCTTGCTGGTGCTTCAGGGGGCCCTGGGTCTACTGATATTCACCGAAACGGGTGAAGTGATTGCCAAGCGCGTGATGCAGGCGGGTGGTAAGTGCGCCGGTGTCGACTTGCCGCCGGGCGTATTCCATGGCCTGGTGGTGCTGGAGCCTGACACTGTGATGTTCGAATGCAAGGCCGGGCCTTATCGACCGGTGGGTGAGGGGGAGCTGGCTGATTGGGCGCCGCGAGAAGGTGATGCCGGTGTGGCTGACTACCAACGCTGGATGCTTGCCCAGTTCGATTGAGCCCCTCCCACATCCTGCGTCGCGCAGGTAGACTTCAAACCCCGTGTAAATGTCTGCAGGCTGGAGTCGGTAATGCGTAAAGATAAGAAACAGGTGATTGGCGACGAGATCGGTGACGACCAAATCAAGTTGTTCCTGGACTTCGAGCCGGTTGATGCGACTTCGCCGTCCCTGCACAAACTGATCAAGGCCTATCGCGGCCTGCGTATCGACGACTTCGAGCGTTTCCTGGGCTTTTTCCAAGAAGCAGGCCTGGACCTGGATGGCAAGGACGAGCATGGCCAGACCTTCGTTGATCTGATCAAGGACCAGCGCAACGCCGCCGAGTACATCGAGCTGATCGACAAGGCCCGCGGCTGATTATCCGAGCCACAAAAAAACGCCCCGAGGGGCGTTTTTTTTGCATTCAAACCTTAAGCGTAGCTTTGGGCTTCGTTGCTTTGCTCCACCAGCTCAAGGCTGATGTTGTTCTGCGTGTTGATCTTGCGATACAGCTCGGCATCCGTCTCCAGGACCTTTTCCCGCGCCGGGAAGATCTCGTGCAGCTTGCTCGCCCATTCACCGGCAGCCTTCTGCGGGAAGCAGCGTTCAATCAGCTCCAGCATGATCGATACGGTCACCGAGGCACCCGGAGATGCGCCCAGCAGCGCCGCGAGCGAACCGTCCTTGGCCGCCACCAGCTCGGTGCCGAATTGCAGCACGCCGCCTTTCTTCGGGTCTTTCTTGATGATCTGCACCCGCTGGCCGGCCACTTCCAGGCGCCAGTCTTCGGCTTTTGCCTCGGGGTAGAAGCGACGCAGGGATTCCAGGCGCTGCTCCATGGATTGGCGCACTTCGCTGACCAGGTACTTGGTCAGATCCATGTTGTCGCGGGCCACGGCCAGCATCGGGCCAATATTGCCAGCGCGAATCGACATCGGCAGGTCAAGGAACGAGCCGTGCTTGAGGAACTTGGTGGTAAAGCCTGCGTATGGCCCGAACAGCAGCGACTTCTTGCCATCCACCACGCGGGTGTCCAGGTGCGGCACGGACATGGGCGGCGAACCCACGGCAGCCTGGCTGTAGACCTTGGCCTGGTGCTGTTTGACCACTTCCGGGTTGTCGCAACGCAGCCACTGGCCACTGACCGGGAAACCGCCGAAGCCTTTGCTTTCTTCGATGCCCGAGGCTTGCAGCAGCGGCAGGGCCGCACCACCGGCGCCGAGGAACACGAACTTGGCGTCCACTTCGCGGCTGTTGCCGCTGTTGACGTCCTTGATGCTCACGGTCCAGCCGGCGCCGTTACGCTTGAGGCCGGTGACGCGCTTGCAGTATTTGACCTGGGCATCCGGCGAACTGGTCAGGTGGCTGAGCAACTGATTGGTCAGGGCGCCGAAGTTGACGTCGGTGCCGTTCATCACGCGGGTCGCGGCGATTTTTTCGTCAAGCGGGCGGCCCGGCATCATCAGCGGCATCCACTCGGCCATTTCGCTGCGGTCTTCGGTGTAGTGCATGTCCGAAAACGCGTGATGCTGGCTGAGGGTCTCAAAACGCTTCTTGAGGAAGGAAACGCCTTTGTCGCCCTGCACGAAGCTCAGGTGCGGGACCGGGCTGATGAACGACTTGGACGAGCCGAAGGTGCCCTTCTTGGTCAGGTACGCCCAGAACTGTTTCGACACCTCGAACTGGGTGTTGATGTGCACGGCTTTCTTGATGTCGATGGAGCCATCGGCGGCCTGTGGCGTGTAGTTCAGCTCACACAGCCCGGCGTGGCCGGTACCGGCGTTGTTCCACGGGTTGGAACTCTCCGCGGCACCCGAATCCATCAGCTCAACGACTTCCAGCTTGAGGCCGGGGTCGAGCTCTTTGAGCAGTACGGCCAGGGTGGCACTCATGATGCCGGCCCCTACCAGAACTACGTCGACTGCTTCGTTATGCGCCATTTAACGCGTCTCCAAAATCTGCAGCACCAAATTGACGGCATGGCTGCCAGGAGTGACGGGGCGGTTCACGTGTTGCCCCAGGTTACCCATGGCCAGGATCGCCATGTCCGTTTCGCAATTCTTTGCAACTTCAGCACACGCTTCCTGCCGGGCTAATCTGCCTATGAACGCATTCATAGGCGCCTGTGGCAATTCGACTTATGGTCAAAGCGTGCGATTCGTGCAACCAATCCGTAGCGGACAGGCTCAAGCTCCGGTTTTTGAGGAAGGCTCGATCCTGTGTAATTGGGCTGCCCCAGACGCTGATGGTGCTTGTACAAACGCCAAACTATTCATTTGCTCGCCACACTCTTGTGAAGTTGTGAAAACCCGTTTTTTCACGCTCTTTTGAAGACGTGAACCTCAAAAAAGGGCTGCCCCAGCCTGGCACCTGGCCCGTAAACCTCTGCCGACATGCGGCAAAACGGGCAAACAACACAAGTGGCCGAGCGCAATGGCAGCTCTGGCAGATCCGATAAAGGCGGGGTGGTTTGCAAAGGAAACAGCAAGCACGCCAGCTTCACTTGATCTGTGTGGGCGGCTCTCTGTGGGCGATTTTGGGGCTAATGCCTGGGCATTAACGATGCTGCGGGGCCCGATCAGGAGACGTCCTTATAATCGGGGGGAGATTGTAGCGAAGAACGCCAGGGAAATGGGCGTGTTTTATGACTTTTATTCGGGTCCCGGTCAGGAGGCCAACGCTTGCCGGTGTTGTGCGCGAAAAACCTGCGGCTTGACCCGGGCGCTGGCCGGCAGAGGGCGGTGCATCCAGCCCAGATGAGTCTCGGTCACTTCTACCCAACCTTCACCAACGGGCGGCAGGCTGCATTGCTTGAATGCCTGGCAATGGCCCTGGGCGTCGAGCAGGGCGAAGTGGCGGTGACGGGCGTGTGACATGAACAGTGTCTTGAGAAGGCGCATGGCTGTGTACCTGGTGTGTTACATGCTTGAAGATTGCCAGTGTGGCATGACACTGCGGTGACCAATTTATGCGAATTTGTAATTTGCCCGTGGCTTCAGCCACTGTTCAGGATTGCTGGTGAGTGGCGTGCGTGCACCGTTATACTGGCGACCTGTCTGCACCTAGTCCTGGAGAAATGAGTATGTTGCAACGCCTGTTGTTCGGTTTGATCACTGTGACCAGTTTGACCCTGGTTGGCTGCGCCAACAGCCCGCAACAACTCAGCCCGCAACCTAAAGTCACCGCGCCATTGGCTGCGGTAGGTCATGGCCAGCCGGTGTCGGTACGTGTGGTCGACGGTCGTCCGTCGCCAACCCTGGGCTCGCGTGGCGGCCTGTATCCGGAGACTGCGCTGATTTCGGTGACCGGCCAGGATGTGCTGCCCAAGCTGCAGGCCCAGGCTGAAGCCGCTGTGCGCTTGCTGGGCTTTACACCGACCAACTCGCCAGGTGTGCCGCAACTGACCGTGACCCTGGCCGAGCTGAAGTACCAGTCGCCCAAAGAGGGGCTGTATGTGACCGAAGCCTCCATCGGTGCGACCTTCAAGTCTGACGTCAGCGCCGGTACCCGTCGCTACAGTGGCCGCTACGCCGCATCGCTGAATCAGCGCTTCGGCATGTCGCCCAACCAGGAAACCAACACCAAGCTGGTCAGCGATGTGCTCAGCGATGCACTGACCCGCCTGTTCAAGGACCCAAGCATCAGCCAGTTGCTCAGTTCGCAATAAACCGTGCACAAAAAACCGGGCTCAGTGATGAGCCCGGTTTTTTTATGCCCGTGGTTTGGTCATGCCGCCGTATCGACATAGAAGTCCAGCACACTCACGCCGGTGAGCAAATCCAGTTCCGGCAAGTCCGCATGTTGGTGGCCGCCGAGGGCGCAATACACCAGCCAGTGGCGATCCTGGACGTTGAACGCAAGGCTGCCGACCAGCGCCTCTTGCTCATCGTTTGGGGCGATCAGATACAGCCGATCCTGGTTTTGCGCGTGCAACATGACTTGCTCCTCAAGCGTCGAAGGGCAACAGAGTGGCTTGTTAAGGTGACGTTCAGGTGACGCTGTAAATTACTGGATACATTAGCCGTCAACGGAGAAGGAGCATTAAAGGCGCAGGAGGCGACTATCGTTCAGGTTGGTATCTGGACTGATATCCGAATACTGATTCGCCGAGGTTTGCGATGGCGCTGCTCATCAATGCTGTTGCCCTGTTGGTTGCCTGCTCGGGCGCCTTGGTGCTGTTTATCACCCGCCTGCATGCGCAACGTGCGATGGCTGAACTCGCCATGCGTAGTGAAGAGCGTGCTATCGACCAGCCGATGCTTTTTCTGGATACGCACACCGAACGGGCGCATCGTCAGGCTTACCGTGTGGGGTTCGGCTGCCTTGGCTTGGCCCTGGCCGCCTCCTGGCTCAGCACCCATTTCTAATTCCACTGCAAAACCAAATGTGGGAGCGGGCTTGCCCGCGAAGGCGGTGTATCAGCCACTGAATCTTTAACTGACCCACCGCTATCGCAGGCGAGCCAGCTCCCACACTGGCCATGTACTGCCCGTAGAATCAGCGCCTGCCACATATCCCCTGTAGGGTCACATATTACAGGGGGATCCCGGCCTTGACTCGGTATTGATTGCGTACCGGCGTCGCATACTGCACCACCAGATAAGGCCGGTGTTCGGCCGGGCATTCGTTCAAGCGTCGCTCCCATTCTGCCTTGGCCTTGGCCAGCTCATCGGCGGGGAATACATCCGCCGCTTTAGGAACCTGCAACTGCGGATCGGCATCATCCCACTGTGCGTACGCCAGGTAATGCACCGGAAACAAGCGGTAGCCACCGAGGATCTGCCGGTCCATTTCCATTGCCAGCAGCTTGGTATCTTCGAAACGCTCGGTAATCGGCGGCGCAAAGTTCACATGTACGCGGCCCTTGTAGCCGGTGATACCCAGGGCGATGCTCACGTCGTCCTCGCCCGGTGCCTTGGTGTAGGTGCCGGTGGTGGCGCGGATATACAACTCGCGGGCCTTGGCGGCATCGCAAGGGTCGTACTCGTAGCTTATGGATACCGGCGTCAGGTTCAACGACTGGATGACCTCGGCAAACGGCTCGTCCTTGCGGCTGACGTGGAACATCTTGAGAATCGCCGATTCGGTACGGTCATCGCCATCCTTGGCCCGGCCTTCAGCCTGGGCGATCCAGATCGACTGGCAGTCGTTGCGGATCGAATGGTTGATATAGGCCGACAGCAGGTTGTAGGCCGCCATCTTCTCCTTTCGCCCGGTGATCGAACGGTGCACGATGAAGCTCTTGTTCAGGCGCATCAGGTCGCTGACAAACGGCTTTTGCAGCAGGTTGTCACCAATGGCGATGCGTGGCGTCGGCAGGCCGGCGTGATACACGGCATAGTTGACGAAGGCCGGGTCCATCACGATGTCGCGGTGGTTGGCCAGAAACAGGTAGGCGGTGCCGGATTTGAGCTGCTCGACGCCGGTGTAGGTTACGCCGTCGGTCGCCCGGTCAATCGTGTGGTCAACGTAGTATTCGACTTTGTCTTGCAGCGTCGCCACGGTGGTGACGCCGGCAAACTCACGGCGCAATTTGCGCGCGATCATCGGCTTGAGCAACCAGCCCAGGGCGCCGGCAAAGCGCGGGAAGCGAAAGTGGGTCAGGATGTCCAGAAAGGCCTTGTCACTGAACAGACGCGCCAGCACTGCCGGGACTTCGCTGTCGTTGTAAGGTCGGATGGTATCGAATTCGCCCATCATGCTCTCTTGTTAGAAACGGCTAGGGTAAGTAAAGGAAATAGCAGGGGCGGCGTGAGTAAACTGGCTCTGCCGGAAATAGCCCTGTAAATAGACCGGCGATTATACGCACAAGTCACCTTGGAGACTGCGATGCTGGAAACTGCGATGTACGATTGTCCTTATTGTGGCGAAGTGGTCGAGACAACAGTGGATTTGTCTGGCGGGGACCAGACCTATATAGAAGACTGCCAGGTGTGTTGCCGGCCGATCACGTTCAACCTGCAAGTGCATGGTGACGAGTGGATGCTCGAAACCCGCAGCGAAAATGAATGATGCGTAGCGAAAACGAATAACAGGTACGCCCATGCAGCGAATCTACGAGCCGGAAAACCTGATGGAAGGCGAGCTGTTGCAACAGATGCTGGCCAGTGAGGGCATCGAAGCGCACTTGATGGGCCGCCACTTGCTCGGTGGTACCGGCGAGTTGCCGATCTTCGGTTTGCTGGGGCTGGAGGTCGATAATGATCAGGCGGCGTACGCCCGCGAGCTGATCACGGCCTATATCGGCGCGCAACCCTTGCCCGGCGACGAACCCGACAGCTTCCCCGACGTATTGGTCTGTTAGGCTGTCGGTCGGTTTACCCCAAGAGTCGTGTTGCCCCATGTGTGGACGTTATGCCCTGTTTCGCTGGAACCCTGCCTTTGCTGCCTTGCCCGGCTTCCCCGCCGACCAGCAGGCCCAGTGGAACATTTCCCCCAATGATTCGGTGCTGATCCAGCGCCTGAGCGAAGGCCAGCTCACCCTGGCGCGTGCCCGTTGGGGGCTGACGCCGCCTTGGTTGACGGATCTTTCCCGTACTCCGGCCCATGCCCGCGCCGAAACGCTCGCCGAGCAACCGATGTTCCGCGAGGCATTCCGCCAGCGCCGCTGCCTGTTGCCAGCCAACGGTTTCTACGAATGGCGCGGTACCCAGCGCAAGCGCCCGTATTGGTTGACGCCGGGGGAGGGCTCCACCCTGTTTTTTGCTGCGATCTGGGAAGCGTATCCCGTGCAGGAGCAGGTGTGGCTGAGCACCGCCGTGGTCACCCAGGCAGCGCAAAGCCAACGTCGGCCGTTGATTCTTGATGCGGCGGGGCAAGCCGCCTGGCTCGACCCCGAGACGCCGCTGCACGTGTTGCAAGGGTTGCTGGCCGGTGAGCCCAGCGCTTTACGTGAGCGCGTGCTGGCCAATATGGTCAATGATCCCAAGCTCAATGGGCCGGAGTGCCTGACCCCGGCTTGAGCCTGCACTGTGGGATGTGTCCGAAATTCAGCGGTTAAATGTCTGATGTATCTGGCGCCAATACAAACGACCGCCTACGATACGCGCCATGTTTTCAGGGAGCGTGTTCATGAAGAAGTCATTGGCGGTAAGTGGTTTGGTTGCAGCGATGTTGCTGGCGGGTTGCCAGTCGGTCAATACGACCAGCGGCGGTGCTGTTGGGGTTGAGCGCAAGCAATACATGTTCAGCATGTTGTCGAGCCAGGAAGTCGACCAGATGTACGCCCAGTCTTACCAGCAGACCCTGGGTGAAGCCAGTGGCAAAGGCGTTCTGGACAAGACCAGCGCCAACGCCAAGCGTGTGCAGGCCATCGCCAAGCGCCTGATCGCCCAGGCGCCGACCTTTCGCGCAGATGCCGCCCAGTGGAACTGGGAAGTGAACCTGATCAAAAGCGACGAGATGAACGCCAACTGCGGGCCTGGCGGCAAGATCCTGGTGTACAGCGCGCTGATCGACAACCTCAAGCTCACCGATGACGAGTTGGCTGCGGTGATGGGCCATGAAATCGCCCACGCCCTGCGTGAGCACGGTCGTGAAGCGATGTCCAAGGCGTACGGTATTGAAATGGCCAAGCAGGGTGCTGGTGCAATATTCGGTCTCGGCCAGGACAGCCTGGCACTGGCCGATACCGTGGCCAACTATGGCATGACCTTGCCCAACAGCCGCAGCAACGAAAACGAAGCCGACCTGATCGGCCTGGAGCTTTCGGCGCGTGCCGGCTACAACCCGAACGCCGCGATCACCTTGTGGAACAAAATGGCCAAGGCTTCCGAAGGCGCGCCGCCGGAATTCATGAGTACTCACCCGGCTTCCGACAGCCGGATTGCTTCGTTGCAGGCAGCGATTCCGAAGGTAATGCCGCTGTACCAGCAGGCCAAGAAATCCTGAGGCTTGATGACGATCCAAATGTGGGAGGGGCGCACCGCCCCTCCCACAATAGATCGGGTTCAGTCTTAGATCCAGCCGCTGCTTTGCATGGCTTTGTAGACCGCCACAATCGCCAGTACAAAGAACGCTGTGGCCGCCAATCGACGAATCAAGGTCAGCGGCAGTTTCTCCGCCGCGAAATTCCCCGCCAGAACCACCGGTACGTTGGCAATCAACATGCCCAGCGTGGTGCCGATAATCACCAGCCACAACTCCGGATACTGCGCTGCCAGCATCACCGTGGCGATCTGGGTCTTGTCACCGATTTCCGCAAGGAAGAACGCAATCAGCGTGGTCAGAAATGGCCCGAACTTGCGGGTGGTGCTGGCTTCGTCATCATCGAGTTTGTCTGGCACCAGGGTCCAGAGTGCCGTGGCACAGAAGCTCGCCGCGAGGATCCAGTGCAGCACCGCATCCGAGAAGAAACTCCCGAACCAGGCGCCCACGGCACCGGCGGCCGCATGGTTGGCCAGGGTTGCGGCGACAATGCCGGCAATGATCGGCCAGGGTTTGCGAAAGCGGGCAGCAAGAATGAGCGCGAGTAACTGCGTCTTGTCGCCGATTTCGGCCAAGGCAACGATTGCGGTAGGAACGAGTAGTGAATCCAGCATCAGGTAGTTTCCAGGGGCGGGTCGACACGGCTATGACACGTACAGCCTTCCCGCCCCGGGTAAGGTGTGCGTGTCATAGGTCTTGTCAAACCCCGGTCCGTCTGTGCGGACTCCTGGGTCGCATACGCCATGGTCTGCTGACCAAGTATGTTGACGTATGCCGGACGAGCATGGGCTCGTGGGAGACTACTCCCCTAGGACGCTGCGGATTCTGCCTAGGCAAAATCCATTCGGCAAGCGTTCTTTTTCAAACGGCCGTCAGGGGCGCTTGGCGCGGTAGATGCGAAAACCATTGCCTTCGGCCTTGATTGCGCAGATACCCAGATGCTCTTCGATCAGCGGCTGATACTTCAGGAAGCTGTTGGCAACCAAGCGCAGTTCGCCACCTTTTGCCAGATGTTTGGCTGCTTTTCGCAGCAGGTTTTCCGTGGCGAAGTAATCGGTATGCACCCCGACATGGAACGGCGGGTTGCTCAAAATCGCGTTTAGCCCCATTGGCGCGGCATCGATTCCATCCCCGGTCAGTACCTCGGCTTCCAGGCCGTTCGCCGCCAACGTCAGCCGACTGCTGGCAGCTGCGAAGGCATCCACATCCAGCATTGTCACGGTGTTATGCGGGTAGCGACGCTTGACCGCAGCCCCCAGTACCCCGGCGCCGCAACCGAAATCGAGCAGATGCCCGCTGGGCAGCTTGTCCAGGTGCTCCAGCAGCAACTCGGTGCCGCGGTCCAGGCGGCCATGGCTGAACACTCCCGGCAAGCTCACCACCTTCAGCGGGCCTTCGGCCAGTAGTACATCGAAGACCTGTGCCAGGCTCTCCAGTTCGACCGCTTGCGGGGCGTTGGCGACGGTGACTTGCCATAGCTGGCAATGCCGCGCGTTATCCAGCTTGCGCGGCTTGCCGAAGGGGGTCATCTGCTTGGCAGCGCTTTCGATACCGCCTTTTTTCTCACCCACCAGAAACAGCTCGGCGCCAGGCAGGCGAGCGGCCACGGCGTTGAGCAGGTAGTCGGTGAGGTCCTTGGACTTGGGCAGGAAGATCACCGCGGCATCGAAGGCACGCTCGGGCACATTCACCCCGAACTGGCTGCGCTCGGGAAACCGTGCATCAAGCGCGGCCTGGTCGCCAGCGTGCCAGCACCAGCCATGGGCGTTGGGCAAGCGCCCAAGCAAATCGTCGGCAGGCAAACCTACCAGCAGCAGGTTGCCTTGAAAAAGTTCGGCCTGACGAAGCAGTACTTCACTGCGCGGATCCATGGTCTGCTCCTTGAAAAGGGGCGCAGTTTATCAACTGACGACGCGCAGCGGGGCACCGCTGAAAAAGCCTCGGGCGTTTTCCGTCAATTGGCCGACGATGCGTTGCCGCGCTTCGCGACTGCCCCAGGCATTGTGGGGCGTGACAATCAACCGAGGAATATCGCCGGCCAGCAGCGGGCTGCCATTGATCGGCGGCTCCACACTCAACACGTCGGTCGCCGCGCCGCCCAGATGACCACTGCGCAGCGCGTCCGCCAAGGCCTGTTCGTTGATCAAGCCACCACGGGCGGTGTTGACGATAAACGCGCCGGGCTTGAGCAGCGCCAGTTCACGGGCGCCGATAAAGTCGCGGGTGTGTTCATTGAGCGGGCAATGCAAGGTCAGCGCATCGACCTGGGCCAGCAGTTGATCCAGTGGCACGCGGTCGGAGCGGGCAGGGCGCCCGGGAATCGCGCCGAGTACCACGCGCATGCCGAAGGCTTCGGCCAGGCGCGCCACCGCGCTGCCCAGTTCGCCATGGCCGAGCAGGCCGAGGGTTTTGCCTTCCAGCTCGACAATTGGATGGTCCAGCAGACAGAACTGCCTGGCCTGCTGCCATTTGCCGGCGGCCACATCCTGTTGGTAGTCCTTCAAGCGCGTGGCGAGGTTGAGCAGCAGCATGATCGTGTGCTGGGCCACCGACGGCGTGCCGTAACCCTGGCAGTTGCTCACGGTGATGCCGTGGGCGCGGGCGGCTTCGAGGTCGATATTGTTGGTGCCGGTGGCTGAAACCAGGATCAGCTTGAGCTCGGGGCACGCCGCCAGGGTTTGCGCCGTGAGCGGGATTTTGTTGCTGATCGCGACTTGAGCGCCCTGCAAGCGTTCCACCACATTCTGTGGCGTGGTCTGCTCAAACAGCTGCAACTGGCTGAAGCAGTCGCGCAAACCGCTGAGATCGAGGTCGCCCAAGTCCAGTGAAGGGTGGTCGAGGAAGACGGCGCGGCGATTGTTCATGATCAACTGTACCTTTTGCGACGAGGTTCGAAGGCGTAATCTTCCGAGCCTATCAGATGAAATAATCAGTTACTTAATGGAGTGAGCATGTACGTCGCCGAGTTTTTGACCGTAGCCTTGATTCACTTGTTGGCGGTGGCCAGCCCTGGCCCGGATTTCGCCGTGGTGGTCCGTGAGAGCGTGACCCACGGTCGCCGCGCCGGCACCTGGACGGCCCTGGGCGTTGGCACGGCGATTTTCGTGCATGTGGGTTACTCGTTGCTGGGGATCGGTTTGATCGTGTCCCAGTCCATCGTGTTGTTCAATGCGCTCAAATGGGCCGCAGCGGCCTACCTGTTGTATATCGGTTTCAAGGCCTTGCGTGCGCAGCCGGCCAAGCCCGCCGCCGAGGGCGAGTTGCACCGCGAAGCGGGCGAGCGCACCCCACGTGGCGCGTTTACCGCAGGCTTTGTGACCAATGGCCTGAACCCCAAGGCGACGCTGTTCTTCCTCTCGCTGTTCACCGTGGTGATCAACCCGCATACGCCACTGGCGGTACAAGCGGGTTATGGCGTGTACCTAGCGGTGGCGACGGCGGTGTGGTTCTGCCTGGTGGCCATGTTGTTCAGCCAGCAGCGTGTACGCGCCGGCTTTGCGCGCATGGGGCATTGGTTTGATCGGACCATGGGCGCGGTGTTGATCGCCATTGGGGTGAAGTTGGCGTTTACCAGCATGAAGTAATCAATTTTCTCAAGGGTACACAGCTCAAATGTGGGAGGGGGCTTGCTCCCGATAGCGGTGTGTCAGCCCTACATAAGCTGACTGACACCCTGCTATCGGGAGCAAGCCCCCTCCCACATTGGTCTTCCATAAGCCGCAGATACTGGCGCAAAGCTAGCATTTACTGAGTTCCGCAAATCATTCCTTTGGCTGATTTGGTTGAAACATAAGCCCTCTACAGTGCAGGTCTTCAAGTCAAGACCGTGCAGTCATTAAAGGGATTCGTATGTTGCAGACCCGTGTTATCCCGCCCGCCGAAGGTGCGTACCAATACCCGCTGCTGATCAAGCGCCTGTTGATGTCCGGGACTCGCTACGAGAAGACCCGGGAAATCATCTACCGCGACAAGCTGCGCTACACCTACCCGACGCTGATCGAGCGCGTTGCGCGCCTGGCCAATGTGCTGACCGAAGCCGGGGTCAAGGCTGGTGATACCGTGGCGGTGATGGATTGGGACAGCCACCGTTACCTGGAATGCATGTTCGCCATTCCGATGATCGGCGCGGTGATCCACACCATCAATGTGCGCCTGTCGCCGGAACAGATTCTCTACACCATGAACCACGCCGAAGACCGCTTCGTGCTGGTCAACAGTGAGTTCGTGGGGCTCTATCAGGCGATTGCCGGGCAGCTCACCACCGTCGACAAGACCCTGTTGATTACCGATGGTGACACCCACACCGCCGAACTACCCAACCTGGTCGGTGAGTACGAAACCCTGCTGGCCGCCGCCAGCCCCCAGTACGACTTCCAGGACTTCGACGAAAACTCCGTCGCCACCACCTTCTACACCACCGGCACCACCGGTAACCCCAAAGGGGTGTATTTCACCCATCGCCAATTGGTGCTGCACACCATTGGCGTGGCGACCATCATGGGCAGCGTCGACAGCGTGCGTCTGTTGGGCACCAACGATGTGTACATGCCGATCACACCGATGTTCCACGTACACGCCTGGGGCCTGCCCTATGTGGCGACCATGCTCGGCTTGAAGCAGGTCTACCCCGGGCGCTACGACCCCGAATACCTGGTGCAGCTGTGGCGCAAGGAGAAGGTCACGTTCTCCCATTGCGTGCCGACCATCCTGCAAATGGTGCTCAACGCCAAGGCTGCCCAGGGCGTGGATTTTGGTGGGTGGAAAATCGTCATTGGTGGCAGCGCGCTCAACCGCTCGCTGTACGAAGCCGCCAAGGCCCGCGGCATTCAATTGACCGCCGCGTATGGCATGTCCGAGACCGGGCCGCTGGTGTCGTGCGCACACCTCAATGAAGAGCTGATGGCCGGCAGCGAAGATGAACGCACCACCTATCGCATCAAGGCCGGTGTGCCTGGGCCGTTGGTGGAGGCGGCAATCATGGACACCGACGGCAACTTTCTTCCCGCCGACGGCGAAACCCAGGGCGAACTGGTGCTGCGCGCGCCCTGGCTGACCGAGGGTTATTACAACGAACCGCAAAAGGGCGCCGAGCTGTGGGCCGGCGGCTGGATGCACACCGGCGACGTTGCCACACTGGACGCGTTTGGTGTGATCGATATCCGTGATCGCATCAAGGATGTGATCAAGACCGGTGGGGAATGGATCTCGTCCCTGGCCCTCGAAGACCTGGTCAGCCGCCACCCGGCGGTACGCGAGGTAGCGGTGGTGGGCATCGCCGATCCGCAATGGGGCGAGCGCCCCTTTGCCTTGCTGGTGGTGCATGAGGGCCAAGTGATTGGGGCGCGGGAGCTCAAGGAGCACCTCAAGCCTTACGTTGAACTGGGGCATTTGAGCAAGTGGGCGATTCCGAGCCAGATCGCCGTTGTTACTGAAATTCCCAAGACCAGCGTAGGTAAGCTCGACAAAAAACGTATCCGTATCGACATCATCGAATGGCAGGCCAACAACAGCACCTTCCTGTCTACGCTTTGACGCCCCTCGCCGCGCCCTTTTGGGCGCGGCGCTGCTCTATCTCAAGCCTCTACTTGTGATTTGCCAAATTTCAGCCATCCTTCCCGCGTCGACCTTCGTCGGCGTGGCGAAAGGGTTGTGGCAGACAGGTTGGTGATGCAAATCACACTTTAGAGGGATCAAGCACTACCCCCCTCTGGCTATAGTCCCTTTCAGAGTTTTTCGCGGATGTTGCGCGTCGAGCCAGGGAGGCTCGGTTGCGGTTCGGCATTGGAATCGTTGTATCCCGGCCGTTACATCTGAAGAAAGGGCTCACTGCCATAACAATAAAATATGCACATGGAGTAGCGTCGATGACCCAAGTAAACCAGTTCTGGCGCCGGGCAAGACTGCCCCTGGCCGTCAGTCTCGCTTCTACGCTCGCCGGGCCTGCATTCGGCGTCAGTTTCAACATCGGTGAAATCGAAGGGAGCTTTGACTCCTCGCTTTCGGTGGGTGCGAGCTGGTCTACGGCCAAGCCCAATCGTGATCTGATCGGCGCCAACAATGGCGGCAAGGGCCTGTCCCAGACTTCCGATGACGGTCACCTGAACTTCAAGCGCGGCGAGACGTTCTCGAAGATCTTCAAGGGTATTCATGACCTGGAACTGAAGTACGGCGACACCGGCGTGTTTGTGCGCGGCAAGTACTGGTACGACTTTGAACTCAAGGACGAGAGCCGTCAGTTCAAGGACATCAGCGACAACAACCGCAAGGAAGGCGCCAAGTCTTCTGGCGGTCAGATTCTCGATGCGTTCGTCTACCACAACTACTCGATTGCCGATGCGCCGGGTTCCGTGCGTTTTGGTAAGCAGGTCGTGAGCTGGGGCGAAAGTACCTTCATCGGCGGCGGCATCAACTCCATCAACCCGATCGACGTGTCGGCGTTTCGTCGCCCGGGGGCCGAGATCAAGGAAGGCCTGATTCCGGTCAACATGTTCTACGTGTCCCAGACGCTCACCGACAACCTGTCGGCCGAAGCGTTCTATCAACTGGAATGGGACCAGACCGTCACTGATAACTGCGGCACTTTCTTCTCCCAGCCAGACGTGATCTCCGATGGTTGCAGCAATAACCTGCGGGTGTTGAACAAGCGCTCGACCATTCCCGCTGCGGCACTGCCGACCCTGGGTGCCCTGGGCGTGGACGTGAACAGCGAAGGCGTGCTGGTGCGCCGTGGGCCGGACCGTGATGCGCGTGACAGCGGCCAGTTCGGTGTGGCCATGCATTACAACTTCGAACCGCTGGACACCGAGTTCGGCGCCTACTTCATGAACTACCACAGCCGTGCGCCGATCTTTAGTGCGCAGGGTGCGCCGTCCGCGGCCTACACCCGTCCATTGGGCCCGCTGGGGGCACTGCGTCCACTGATCGTGGCGGGCAGTTCGAACTACTTCGTCGAGTACCCGGAGGATATTCGTCTCTACGGCTTGAGCTTCTCCACCACGCTGCCTACCGGCACCGCCTGGAGTGGTGAATTGAGCTATCGGCCGAATGCGCCGGTGCAGTTGAGTACCACCGACATTCTGTTTGCCGGTGTCACGCCGATCCCTGGCTTTGGCAATGCTTCGGTGCTCAAGGGCTCGCCGGGCCAAGACCTGCATGGCTACAACCGCAAGGAAGTCACCCAGTTCCAGACCACCTTTACACACTTCTTCGACCAGGTGATGGGCGCCAGTCGCCTGACCACGGTCGGTGAAATCGGTGTGACCCATGTGGGTGGCCTGGAAAGCAAGTCCCAGGCTCGCTATGGTCGCGATCCGGTGTTCGGCCCAGGCACGCTGCCGGGTGGGTTCTGCAACGCGCTGAACAACTCCACCGCCAACGGCGCCGGGCTGCCCAACGCTGCCGGCCTGAACACCAACTGCAACAACGACGGCTACACCACTGCAACGTCCTGGGGCTACCGTGCCCGTGCCATCTGGGAATACCCGGACGTGTTCGCTGGCGTGAACCTCAAGCCCAACGTGGCCTGGTCCCATGACGTCAAAGGTTACTCGCCAGGTCCCGGCGGCAACTTTGAAGAGGGTCGCAAGGCGGTCAGCCTTGGCCTGGATGCCGAATACCAGAACACCTACACCGCGAGCCTGGCGTACACCAACTTCTTTGGTGGCAAGTTCAGCACCGTGGATGATCGCGACTTTGTCGCCTTGAGCTTCGGCGCCAACTTCTAAGCACACTCTTTTCAAGTGGCATGTATTCAGGAAGACCAGAGTATGAAAATAACTAAAAGTCTGTTGCACGTCGGTGTGCTTGGGCTGTCGATCCTGGCGAGCAACGTCATGGCGGCAGTCTCGGCGGATGAAGCTGCCAAGCTCGGTACTACCCTGACCCCGATGGGCGCCGAGATGGCGGGCAACGCGGCCGGCACCATCCCCAAATGGTCACCCCTGCCAACCAACGCCGGCGCCGTGGATGCCCGTGGCTTCCTGGCCAACCCATATGCCAGCGAGCAACCGCAATTCACCATCACCGCGCAGAACGTCGAGCAGTACAAAGACAAACTGGCTCCAGGGCAGTACGCGATGTTCAAGCGTTACCCGGACAGCTTCAAGATGCCGGTCTACCCGACTCATCGCGGTGCCACGGTGCCGGCTGACGTGTTCGCTGCCATCAAGAAAAACGCCACCACTACCAACCTGGTGTCCGGCGGCAACGGTCTGGAAAACTTCGAGACCGCCGTGCCGTTCCCGATTCCCAAAACCGGCGTTGAAGTCATCTGGAACCACATCACCCGTTATCGCGGCGGCAGCGTAACCCGTCTGGTCACCCAGGCCACGCCGCAAACCAACGGTTCCTACAGCCTGGTGTACTTCCGCGATCAGTTTGTGTTCCGCGACAAGATGAAGGACTTCGATCCGAAAAACCCGGGCAACATCCTGTTCTACTTCAAGCAGCAAGTCACCGCGCCAGCGCGTCTGGCCGGTGGTGTACTGCTGGTGCACGAAACCCTGGACCAGGTCAAGGAACCGCGTTCGGCGTGGGTCTACAACGCCGGCCAGCGCCGTGTGCGCCGGGCCCCGCAAGTGTCCTATGACGGGCCGGGTACTGCTGCCGATGGCCTGCGCACCTCCGACAACCTCGACATGTACAACGGTGCGCCGGATCGCTACGACTGGAAGCTGGAAGGCAAGAAAGAAATCTACATCGCCTCCAACAGCTACAAGATCGACGATCCGAAGCTCAAGTACGCCGACATCATCAAGGCCGGCCACATCAACCAGGACCTGGCGCGCTATGAGCTGCGCCGCGTCTGGCACGTGGTCGCCACCTTGAAGGAAGGCCAGCGCCACATCTACGCCAAGCGTGACTTCTTCATCGACGAAGACACCTGGCAAGCGGCGGTGATCGACCACTACGACGGCCGTGGCCAACTGTGGCGCGTTGCCGAAGCCCATGCCGAGAACTACTACGACAAGCAAGTGCCGTGGTACGCCCTGGAAACCCTGTACGACCTGCAGTCCGGCCGCTACCTGGCCCTGGGCATGAAGAACGAAGAGAAACAGGCTTATGACTTCGGCTTCACCGCCACCACCAGCGACTTCACCCCAGCGGCCCTGCGCCAGGACGGTGTTCGCTAACCCACACTAATGCACCCCTGTGGGAGGGGGCTTGCCCCGATGGCGGTCTGACAGTCGATTAAAATTCTGACTGATCCACTGCCATCGGGAGCAAGCCCCCTCCCACTTTTTGTGTGTGCTGTTTGTAGGGATATTTCTTGTCGCAGTTCTTTTTCAGCCAATTGTTGCAAAGATCTACAATCCCGCCGCTTTTACCGCTAGTCTGCGGACATCTGCAATGCCGACAACAGCCTTCTACAAGAGCCCGGCGATGACTGATCTGTCCCGAATCCAAGGGCCTGCCAGTGTGGTGATGCCAACCCTGGAAGGCCGCTTCTACAGGCCCCCATTGCCTGACGGCTACGTGCTGCGCCCGCGCCTGTGCCAACGGTTGAACGCGGGCCTGGACGGGCGATTGTTGCTGGTCTGCGCACCGGCGGGGTTCGGCAAGAGTTCGTTGGCGGTGGAGTTCTGCCAGGGCCTGCCGGCCCACTGGCAAAGTCTGTGGCTGGGCCTGAGCCCACGGGACAATGACCCCGGCCGCTTCCTGGAGCGATTGCTCGACGGCTTGCAGCACTATTTTCCGCAGTTGGGCGCCCAATCCCTGGGTTTGCTGAAAATGCGTCAGCGTCATCAACCCTTTGCCTTTGAAGAATGGCTGGATGGCCTGCTCGATGAGCTGGCGGAGCATCTGTCCACGCGCTCGCCGCTATTGCTGGTGCTGGATGACTACCACCTGGCCCAGGGCCCGGTGCTGGATCGTTGCCTGCAATTTTTCCTCAATCATTTGCCCGACGGTCTGTTGGTACTGGTCACCAGCCGGCAGCGTCCGGACTGGCACCTGGCGCGCCTGCGTTTGTCGCGGCATCTGCTGGAGCTGCATGAACAAGACCTGCGCCTGACTCACGACGAATCCCTGGCCGTGCTGGATGGGCACAGCGGCGCGTTAGGCGGCGAAGCGTTGGAAAACCTGATCCGCCGCAGCGAGGGATGGGTCGCCGGCCTGCGCTTCTGGCTATTGGCGGCGTCCGAAGCCGGTGGCAATGAGGGGGGCTTGCCCCAACGCCTTCACGGTGGCGAAGGGCTGATTCGTGATTACCTGCTTGAAGAAGTCATCGACTGCCTGCCTGCCGACGTGCAAGCGTTCCTGTACGACACTGCTCCCCAGGAGCGTTTTTGCAGCGAGTTGTGCGACGCGGTCCGCGAAGCCCATGACAGCGCCGAAATCCTGAATTATTTGCAGGCCCATCAGGTTTTCCTGGTGCCGCTGGATGAACAGGGCCACTGGTACCGCTATCACCATTTGTTTTCCGACCTGCTGCGTACCCGCCGCGAGAAGAGCACCACATTGCCGCCTGCCAGCTTGCACTTGCGCGCCTGCCGCTGGTTCAACGCCCAGGGTTTGATCGACGAGGCAGTAGAGCAGGCGCTGCGGGCCGGCCATCTGGACGTGGCGGCGAACCTGGTCCAGAACCTGTCCGAAGAGCAACTGTTGGCAGAGCAGAATGTTGGCATGTTGCTGCGCTGGAAGATGGACTTGCCCGACAGCCTGCTGATCAGCACGCCGCGCTTGATCGTGCTCTACAGCTGGGCATTGGGGCTGGCGTGCCAATTGGACGCGGCCCAGGAGCTTTCCAGCTACCTCAGTCGCTTCCTGCCGGCACCCTCGGCGACCGCGCAAAGGTCCATGTTGGCCCAATGGCTGGCGTTGAGCGGGATCATCGCCCGTGGGCGCGGGGACCGCGAATTGACCCTGCGCTATTGCAACGAGGCACTGGAGAGCCTGCCGCAAAAGCGCTACGGCCAGCGCCTGATGTGCCTGTCGACCCTGTCCAACCTGGCAATTGTCGATGCCGACCTGTGGCGCGCCCGCGGTTTGAACCGCGAATCCCTGGAGCTGGCGCAGCGCGTCGGTAATCCGTTGTTTGAAGCCTTGGCCCATTACGACCGGGCGCGGGTGTTGCAGTCACGCGGCGAAATCCTGCGCTCCCTGGACGAAGTGCGCCAGGGCCTGGAACGCTTGCACGGCCTGGCGCCCCAGCGCCTGTATGCGGTGCGTGCGCGGTTGTCGCTCTACGAAGGTTACCTGCTGCTGGCGCGTTACCAGCCCGAAGCCGGCCTTGTGCGTTTGCGCGCCGGCCTGGCCGAAGCCCGTGCCTGCCGGGATATCAGCGTGCTGATCGGGCATTGCGTGATCGCCAACTTTGAAGGGCGGCGCGGCCAGTTTTCCAATGCCTTTGCCGAGCTGGCCGAGGCCGAGCGCTTGATGCACATCTGGGACGTACCGCCGATCTATTACCTGGCGATGATTACGTTGATCAAATGCGAGCTATGGCTGGCCCAGGGTCGTACCGAGCTGGCGGACGCCTGGCTGACCAGGCTGGGGCAGACCTACAACGGCGAGCACGCCGCTGCCGCGCCGGAGTTCCACCCACACCTGCCACAACATATCGAACTGCAACAAGCCGCGCTCGATGCCATACGCCATCAGCCCGACACCGCGTTGCAATGTCTGGAAGCATTGGCGCAACAGTCCCAGAACAGTGGGCGACAGATGATTGCCTTGATGGCGCTGACCCAGCAGGTGCAGCTTCTGTTGGCGGGCGGCCAGGAGGCCAAGGCCGGACAGGTATTGGCCCGTGCACTTGAAGCCGGCTCGGGCGGCGCGTTGCAGCCGTTCCAGCGGTTGCTGGAGGGCTACCCGGACTGGATGCGTGAGCAGTTGGGCAAAGATCCCCATGGTCTGCTGAACCAGAGCTTGCTGGCGCTGCTGCCCCAAGTCAGCGTGGTCCAGGCCCCAGCTCATCAAGAAACCCTGAGTACGCGAGAGCTGGCGGTGCTGCGACTGATTGCCCAAGGCTGTTCAAACCAGGAAATCAGCAACCAGCTGTTTATTTCCTTGCACACCGTCAAGACCCACGCCAGCCATATCAACAGCAAGCTCGGCGTGGAGCGCCGAACCCAGGCAGTGGCGCGAGCCAAGGCCATGGGCTTGCTGGTCTGAGCCCAGCGCAGTTTATGGCGCGGCAGGGCAGCCTTTGAGTGACGTGCCGATGGTTTGATTGATCAGTGCCGCGAACCGCTTGAGGTTGTTCTGATGCGCCACCACCAGATCGTCGATGCCTGGCCCCGCGGGTGACTGCAAGGTGCTGCGACAAGTCAGGGCTGGGCGGTCGCCATTGATCTGGCGCAGGCGCCAGCGCACGTCGAGCAGCGCGTACTGCCCGGGGACCGAGTCAAAGCGTTGCACTTCAAGGCGCAGGGCCACAGCGTGGCGTGGATCGCTATTGGCCAATTGATCCACCAACGCGCTCCTGAGTTCGTCAGCGAGGCTGGCGGCCCACCACTGGGTTTCAAGAATCGCCAACCCACTGTCACCCTGGCGCACCACTATCTGCGCGCGGTCGACCTGGGGCGGCACGCTGAGGCTTTCAATCCGTACACCACCGGCATCTGCGCGTGAGCTGTTGCTCGCATGTGCCGGGGTCAGGGTGTGGAAGGCGATGGGGTCACTGCGACAGGCCGCGAGCAACAGCATCGTGGTCAGCAGTGTGATCTTCAACGGCGACGTCATGGCGGCTCCAATGGTCATTTGCGGGGTGGCCCTTGCAGGTCGTTCGGCGCGGCGTTATCAGGACGACCGCGAATCAGCGACTCCGGATGCCGGCCCAGGTAATCGGACAGCTCGCGCAAGGAGCGCGACATGCGTGCCAGTTCATCCAGGGTCTGGGTCAGTTGTTCACGCTGGGGTGAGTCTTCTGCCAGGGTTGAGCTGGCCGATTGCAGGGTCTTGCTCACGTCGGCCAGTGTCGTCTGCACACCCGGCAGTGTCTTGGCGTTGAATTGCGCCAGGCCCTTGCGCAGTTCGACCAGGCTGGCGTCGAGGTTGCCGGCAATCCGCTCGACCGGCAGTTGGCTGAGCTTGTTGACGATACCTTCGAACTTCTCCTGCAGTTGTTCCAGGTTGCCCGGGATGGTGGGAATGCCCACGGGGCGCTGGTTCGGATCGAACGCCACTTTCTCGGCCTTGGGGTAGAAGTCCAGGGCGATGTACAACTGGCCGGTCAGCAGGTTACCGCTGCGGGCCTGGGCGCGCAGGCCGTTTTCAATGAAGCTGCCGATCAGGCGCACGCCGGCCGCCTCATCGTCAGGGTTGTTGTTCATGGCCTTGAGCAGCTTGGTATGGGCCGCGCCGAGCAGTTGCGGGTAGATCACGATGCCGACATTGACCGGGAAGCTGCGTTTCTTCGCATCGAAATCCAGATTGATCGACACCACCTTGCCGAACTCGACGCCGAGGAACTCCACCGGTGCGTCGACTTTCAGCCCACGCAGGGCCTGATCAAAGCGCAGGACCATGTATTGCCCTTTGCCATTGGGCGGTGCGAGGGCGCTTTGCTGGTCTTCGAACAATTCAAAGCCGCGATTTTCCTCGGCCGGCTTGTCGTTGGGGTTGTAGGGTGGGGCCTGGAAGGAGATCCCGCCCATCAGCATGGACGACACCGATTCGGTCTTCAGCGCAAAGCCATTGGCACCGACGCTCAGATCGACACCGCTGGCATTCCAGAACCGCGTGTTCTCGGTGACATACCCATCATTGGGCGCGTGTATGAAGACTTCGACGTTCACGCCCTTGCCTTCGCTGTCCAACTCATAAGCCACCACCTGGCCTACCGGGATTTTGCGGTAATAGACCGGCGAGCCGATGTCCAGGGAGCCCAGCGTCTGCGTGTGCAGGGTGAAACGCTTGCCAGGCTCGCCATAGGTGATGGGGGGCGGGTTTTCCAGGCCGGTGAAATGTTTGGCGCGGGTTTCGGACTGGCCGATATCCGCGCCGATGTAGTCGCCGGACAGCAGCGTGTCGATACCGGATACGCCGCCTGCGCCGATACGTGGGCGCACCACCCAGAATTTAGAGTCTTCGCGGGTGAAGCTTTCGGCCTGTTTGGATAGCTCGATGGTGGCGTTGACACTTTTCTGGTCACCACTCAAGGCCACGGCGGTCACTTGGCCGATCACCACGTTGCGGTATTTGACCTCGGTCTTGTTGGCGACCAGCCCGCTGCCGGTCTTGAAGTTGAGGACGATGGTCGGCCCTTGTTGCATGACGCTGTGAATCACCAGCGAGATCCCCACCAGCACGGCGACAATCGGCACGATCCAGACCAGCGAGACACTGAAGCGACGCGTCTTGATCGCGGGTTGCCCCGCAGGGGTGTCAGCCTTGGATGCGCTCATCCGAGGTCTCCTCGTTATGTGGGTTTTCCCAGATTAGCCGGGGATCAAAACTCATGGCCGCGAGCATGGTAAATACCACCACCAAGCCAAAAAACAGAATGCCCAGGCGCGGTTCGATCGTGCCCAGGGCTTGAAACTTAACCAGCGCGGCCACCAGTGCGACCACGATGACGTCCAGCATCGACCAATAGCCGATCAGCTCGATAAACCGAAACAGCTTTGAGCGTTCCTTGCGCGCCCACTGGCTGTTGCGCTGCACGGTGATCAGCAGCAACCCCAGTGACAGGAACTTGATGCCCGGCACGGCAATGCTGGCGATGAAAATGATCAGGGCAATGTCCCAGGCGCCATGCTGCCAGAACTCCAGCACGCCGCTCATGATGGTGCTGTCTGCGCCGGAGCCGAGCATGGTGGTGTTCATCACCGGCAGCAAATTGGCCGGTATGTAAAAGGCGAGGGCGGTGAGCATGTAGGCCCAGGTGCGTGTCAGCGATTGCGTTTTGCGCCGGTGCAAGGGCGCGCCGCAGCGCTCGCATTCAGTGGGCTCCAGGCGCATGTCGCAGGCCTGGCCGCAGGTATGGCACAGGCACAGGTTGAGCTCGCGGGCGGTGGGCGGTGAATTCATACGGTGTCCCACAGGTCGCGGACATCGCGCCCGGCAATGCGGATCAGCAACAGGCTGAGGGCGGCCAAGGCAAACAGGCCGGTACCGGGGATTACATCCAGCATACCCGCCAGCTTGAACACGGCAACCATGGCGCCCAGCAGGCAGACTTCCAGCATGCTCCAGGGCCTGAGCGCTTCCAGCCAGCGCATGCACAGTTTGAACGCCGGCGAACGCTGGCCGGCCAAGGCAAAACTCAAAACCCAGATCAGCAAGACCAGCTGAAACACCGGCGCGATGATGATGGAGATCGCCGCCACCAACGCAATGAACGTGATCGGCCCCAGGCTCAGCGCCACCACCGAATCCCACAGTGTCGCACTGTTTTTCAAGCCCTGCAGGCTGATGCTCATCACCGGATAAAAGTTGGCAAAGGTCCACAGCACTGCTGCGGTCACCGTCAGCGCGAGGCGTTGTTGCACCGACAGGCCGTTATAGCGCTGCAGCACACCCGAGCACTGCACACACAGGGCTTTTTGATGTTTGGCGAGCGTGACCTTTTCGTACACGCAGTCGCAGTGCTCGCAGATGATCTGTTGATTCGCCATGGGTGTTGCTCCAAATGCGACTGACTGCAGCGGGGGATGGCGCTTGTGTAGCTTAGCAGCGGATACATCGCCGAATCGATCCCTTCCAGAGTGGGGGCAACCTCCACCATACTGCACTTGGAACGCGCCAGAGAGCTTGCAGGACACTCATGACTACCGAAAAACCACCACTGATTCGCGAAACCTTCCCCGTCGGCCCGTTGCAGTGCAACTGCACCATCATTGGCGACCCGATCACTAAAAAAGCCATCGTAGTCGACCCCGGCGGCAATCACGAATTGATCCTGTCGCGTCTTGATGCGTTGGGTCTGAAGGTGGTGAGCATTATCCACACTCATGCTCACCTGGATCACTTCCTGGCCTCTGGCCAATTGAAAGAAAAAACCGGAGCCACGCTGCACCTGCACAAAGATGATCAATTTCTATGGGATAACCTGGAAATGCAATGCCAGATGTTTCGCGTGCCCTATGTGCCAGTGCCGTCGCCGGATCGCTGGCTGGAACACGATGAAGAATTGGCCTGTGGATGCGGTGTTGCCTTGCACACCCCTGGGCATACGCCGGGTTCGATGAGCTTCTGGTTTGCCGATGCCAAGCTGCTGATTGCCGGTGACACCTTGTTCCGGCGCGGCGTTGGGCGCACGGATTTGTGGGGCGGCGACCAGGCGACGATCGTGCGGTCGATCAAGCAGCGCTTATACACGCTGGATGAGCGCGCGACAGTGGTGACAGGGCATGGGCCGGATACGTTGCTGGGCGATGAGATGCGAGAGAATCCTTTCGTGCGTGCGTGATGGGTTGTCGGCTCTGATACAAGTCGGTACAGACACGCAGGCACAGGCTCGAGCCAAAGACAGCTATGCTTTGCGCACGCCCCACGGAATTTTTGCCGCTTGTCGCGTTCCAAACTCGGCACAGGTCCATTGCCAATGTCCTCTGCATCACAGAATGCAAAAGTAGGAGCTCCCTTCATGTTTACTCCGCGTCGTCTGCTTGTTGTCGCTACCGCCGTAGCCCTGTTGTCTGGCTGTGCCTCACCTAATCCTTATGACGGCAGCCAGGGACAGGCCGGCAATGGTTCTGAAAGCGGTATGAGCAAGACCGCCAAGTACGGCGGCCTCGGCGCGCTGGCCGGTGCATTGGCCGGTGCGGCCATCGACCATAACAACCGTGGCAAGGGCGCGCTGATTGGCGCCGTCGTTGCGGGTGCCGGTGCTGCCGGCTATGGCTACTACGCCGACCAGCAAGAGAAAAAACTGCGTGAAAGCATGGCCAACACTGGTGTGGAAGTGCAGCGCCAGGGTGACCAGATCAAGCTGATCATGCCGGGCAACATCACCTTCGCCACCAACTCGGCCGCGATCGCCAGCAGCTTCTACCAGCCGCTCAATAACCTGGCCAACTCCCTCAAGCAGTTCAACCAGAACACCATCCAGATCGTCGGCTACACCGACAGCACCGGTAGTCGCCAACTGAACATGGACCTGTCCCAGCGCCGTGCGCAGAGCGTGGCCGACTACCTGACTTCCCAGGGTGTCAGTGCTGCCAACCTGAGTGCTCGCGGTGCCGGCCCGGATAACCCGATTGCCAGCAACAGCGATGTGAATGGCCGTGCCCAGAACCGTCGTGTCGAAGTCAACCTCGGCCCGATCCCAGGCCAGCAATACGGCCAGCCTGGTCAGCAACAACAGGCGCCACAGCAAAACAATCAGTTCCAGGGCAACCCGTACCAGCAGTACCAGTAAACACTGGCCACTAAAAAGGGCGCCGTGCAGTCAATGCACGGCGCCCTTTTTTGTGGCTGTGTGTCTACATCAGTCGATGTATTCGAACACCTTCACGATCTTCTGTACGCCCGACACGCCCTGCACCAGGTTGGCGGCACGGGTCGCTTCGGCCTGGGTCAGCAGGCCCATCATGTAGACGATGCCATTATCGGTAACGATCTTGATGCGCGAGCCCGGCACCGCGCTGTCGGTGAGCATCTGCGCCTTGATCTTGGTGGTCAGCAGCGCATCGTTGCTGATGGCCAGCAGGGTGATCGGGTCCATGACCTGCAATTCGTTGTGGACCTTCTTGACTCGTTGCACGCCCGCAGCGGCTTGTTCAGCCTGGGCCTTGAGGTCGGCGCGCGGGGTTTGCCCTGCCAGCAGGACGACGCCGTTGAAGCTGGTCACCACGATGCGCGAGGCGCCGTTGCCCAGGTCTGTGGCGGCCTTGGCGACATTGACCTTGACCTTGGTTTCGATCAGCGAATCATCGATGGTGCTGCCGAAAGTACGTGTGCCCCGGTCGTCCTGGATGGGGGTGTCCCGTGTAGCGGTGATTGCCGAGCTGCAGCCGCTGATGGCGAGGCACAGCGTAATGGCCAAAAGGCTGAGGCGGTTAACGGTCATTCTTCACTCCCGAACAGTTGGCTGTCGATCAGATCGCACAGGCAGTGGATCGCCAGCAGGTGGACTTCCTGAATGCGTGCAGTGACATTGGCCGGGACGCGAATCTCCACGTCCTCAGGCAGCAGCAGCGAAGCCATGCCGCCACCATCGCGACCGGTCAAGGCTACGACAATCATTTCACGATCATGTGCGGCCTGGATCGCTTGAATAATATTCGCCGAGTTGCCGCTGGTGGAAATCGCCAGCAACACATCGCCGGGCTGGCCGAGGGCGCGGATCTGCTTGGAGAAGATTTCGTTGTAGCTGTAGTCGTTGGCAATCGAAGTGATTGTCGACGAGTCGGTGGTCAAGGCAATGGCCGGCAGGCTCGGGCGCTCGCGCTCGAAGCGGTTGAGCAGCTCGGAAGAGAAATGCTGGGCATCGCCAGCCGAACCACCGTTGCCGCACGAAAGCATTTTGCCTTCGTTGAGCAAGGCGTTGACCATGACCTGACTGGCTTGCTCGATGTGCGGTGCAAGTACGTCCATCGCCTGTTGCTTGGTGTCGATGCTGGCCTGGAAAAGCTGGCGAATTCGGGATTGCATGTCCATCTGTGTGACCTTAAGTAGCGCGGCTGTTTGGCACAGGTAATGTGCAGCCCGCAATGCAAAGAGCAAAAGTGTGTGGTGAAGGTGCCGGGTGCGTCAGCTGTCGAAGGCATCTTTGAGCCAGTTCAGATCAGCAGGACCCGACGGTGTGCTTTCTATGGCGACCACATCGAAACGGCAGGGGCTGTCAGCCCAGCGATGCTCTTTTAGCAGAAAAAACTGCGCGGCGAGTATCAGTTTCTGACGCTTGCGCCCGTCGATACTGGCGAGCGCGCCACCCCATTGTGCGTGTTTTCTGTAGCGGACTTCGACGAATACTACTGTATCGCCGTCAAGCATGACCAGATCAAGCTCGCCGCGTTTACATAACCAGTTCTGCGCCAGAAGGCGCAGACCCTGTTGTTGCAGATATTTCAGCGCTTGAAGTTCGGCATCCTTGCCGCTTTGTGCGCTGGACCGCTCAGGCATCAGCGTGGGGTATCGGGCAGGCGCTGAATGGCGCCGCCGACGAACTTCGCCCATGGCATCTGGCGGTCAACGCGCTGGTTGGCGCTGATGCCCAGGTTGCCCGAGAGACCGTCGACACGGGTGTCCGGCAACGCCTTGAGTTGGCCAAGGCGCGGTGCCAGGCGGTAGGCGTCGACGCCCATCGCGTACAGGCGGCCCAGGCTGCCATTGGCTTGCGGCCATTGCGCGGCGACCTGGTTGCGCAGCGGGTCGGTGGTGTCAAGAAGCCAAGGGGTTTCGCAGAACATCACGTTGGTCATGTCCAGGTACTGGTTGCGGTCGCCGCTGGCACTGAAGACATGGGACGTGGCGTAGACCGGCACATCGCCGGCGTACTGGAAGTTCAGGGTCGGCTTGATCTGCTGGGCCAGTTGCGGGGTGACCGCCAGGAAGATGAACTCGATGTCCTGGCGACGCGAAGGCTGGGCGGCAACGTCGGTGCCGACCGTGCTTTGCAGGCTCTTGGCGCGACCTTCACTTTTACGCAACTGGAACAGGTCGGCGATCTGCTGGGCCAGTGCCACTGGCTGATCGACATACTCGACGCCCATCACAGTGCCGCCATTGGCTTCCCAATCCTGGCGGAAGGCTTTGTAGACACGCTCGCCCCATTCGCCACGCGGCACCATGGCTGCAGCGCGATGCAGGCCATCGGCACGGGCGCGGCGCGACACTTCACGGGCTTCGTCTTCAGCGGCCAGGCCGAACTGGAACAGTTGCGCCGGGCCTTGGTCGGTCTCGCTGTAATTGAGTGCCAGGGTGGTGATCGGCAATTGCGGGCGTGCACTGAGTTGTTTCACCAGTGGTTTTTCCAGCGGGCCGACCACCAATTGCACGCCGGCGGCCTGGGCCTTGGCGTAGAAGTCATCGAGGGAGCTCAGGCGCGAGCTGTCGTAGAACTCGATGACCGGCGCCTTCTGCCCGGCCTGTTCGGCCTGGTAGTGAGCCGCCATGAAACCCTCTCGCAATGCCTTGCCGACCGAAGCCAATGGGCCTTCCTGCGGGAGCAGCACGGCGATCTTGTTCAGGGGCTGGCTGGCCAGTTCCTTGAGCCTGGTCAGCGGCGTGGGCAGTTGCACCGCTGCCGGGTGGCCCGGGTTCTGTGCGCGCCAGGTATCGATAGCAGCCTGTTGTTGCTCCAGGGTGCCGGCGCCCTTGACCGCCTGGGCCAGGGTCACCCAGCCATCGAGTGTCGGGTTGCCGGTGGCTTGCAACTGTTCGGCCGGCAGCGCGGCAATCAGCACCCAGATGGCTTCGTGGTTGCTTGCAGCGGCATCGCCGGTCAGCAGCGGCGCCATGGCGACCCGCTCGCGAGCGGCGGCCAGGGTCTGGCCGTCGGCTTCGTAAGCGCGGGCGTGCACGGTACCGGTGCGGATCTGCTGGTCTACCGGCAGCTCCTTCAGGCTTTGCAGGCTGGGATGGTTCAGCGCCGCCAATGCCGCCTTGGGCTGGTTGCGAGTCATCGCCAGTTCGGCGGCCAGGGTGCTGGCAAATATCTGCGCGGCGGGTTTGAGGGCGTCCAGGGGCACCTGCGCAAGGATCTGCGACGAGCGGCCGGCATTGTTCTGCTGATAGGCCAGGTCTGCCGCACTCAGGCGCAGCATGGCGGCCTTTTCTGGCGTGTTGGCGTTCGTTGCCTGTTCGAGCAGTTGCTCGATACTGGCATCCGGAGTCCGTGGCAGGTCGCCAAGGCTGGACGAGGGCGAGCTGGCACACGCGGCCAGCAAGGCAGCGAGGCAGAGGGCGGAGAGCAGCCGCAGGCAAGCGATCATGTAAGTGTTCCTGATACCGATCAAATTAGCGTGGAAGTGTACCCAAGCACTGGCCCAGGCGCGATGTTAGTGGCGTGAAACCGTGGATTTAGGTCGTGTAAATGTTGCGATTGGCAAAGGCTGGCTGAAACGGCATCCACCGTGATGGCATATTTTCAAGGCGTCTACGCGCTACAATGTGGCTTTTGCCAACCATCGAGGTGTGCGTTTTGACTGCTCCAGGTCCATTGAATTCCACTGCTGGCTCGCTTTTTGTGGTGGCGACGCCGATTGGCAACCTGGACGACATCAGTGCCCGGGCGCTGAAGGTGTTGCGCGAGGTTAAATTGATCGCGGCGGAAGACACGCGACACTCCCAACGGTTGATGCAGCATTTTGGAATCAGCACGCCACTGGCGGCGTGCCATGAGCACAATGAGCGTGAAGAAGGCAGCCGTTTCATCACCCGCTTGCTGGCCGGTGATGACGTGGCATTGATCTCCGATGCGGGTACGCCGTTGATTTCCGATCCGGGATACCACCTGGTCCGCCAGGCACGCGCCGCTGGTATCAATGTAGTGCCTGTTCCGGGAGCGTGCGCGCTGATTGCCGCATTATCTGCCGCAGGCTTGCCGTCGGATCGGTTTATTTTCGAAGGTTTCCTGCCGGCCAAGGCAGTCGGCCGTCGCGCGCGCCTTCAGGCCCTGAAGGAAGAGCCGCGCACCCTGATCTTCTACGAAGCTCCGCACCGCATCCTTGAATGCCTGCAGGATATGGAACTGGTGTTCGGCGGCGAGCGCCTGGCATTGCTGGCCCGGGAGTTGACCAAGACCTTCGAAACCCTCAAGGGGCTGCCGCTGGAGGCGTTGCGGGCGTTTGTCGAGGGCGACAGCAATCAGCAGCGAGGCGAATGTGTGGTGCTGGTGGCGGGCTGGAGTGCGCCGGAGAATGAAGATGCCGTGGGCAGCGAAGCCATGCGCATCCTCGACTTGTTGCTCAAGGAGATGCCGCTCAAGCGTGCCGCTGCCCTTGCCGCAGAAATTACCGGGGTGCGTAAAAACGTGTTGTATCAAGTGGCGCTCGATAAACAGAAGGCTGAATAGTTCCGGGGTCGAATCTGTATTTCGTCTGAACATGATGGCACTGCCGCACTTTAATACTTGTCCTCAGACCTTCGTGCCGTTAACCTGCGCGGCGGAGAGTCGATTGGACAGTCGCTGCCCTCTATGAAAATTAGGGGGGGGAGGAAAGTCCGGGCTCCATAGGGCGAAGTGCCAGGTAATGCCTGGGAGGCGTGAGCCTACGGAAAGTGCCACAGAAAATAACCGCCTAAGCGCTTCGGTGCCGGTAAGGGTGAAAAGGTGCGGTAAGAGCGCACCGCACGACTGGCAACAGTTCGTGGCTAGGTAAACCCCACTTGGAGCAAGACCAAATAGGGTCCCAAGGCGTGGCCCGCGCTGGGACCGGGTAGGTTGCTAAAGATGTCCAGTGATGGCCATCGTAGACGAATGACTGTTCAAGACAGAACCCGGCTTACAGATCGACTCTCCACCTTTTTTCCTTGCGTTCGAATCTCGTGCGCAAACCCGGTAGTAACGCAAGAATCCCTCCCTGCCAAATCATTGGCAGATGCGTCTTCGTAATACCAAAAAAATCTTACTCTTAATAAATTACTTTAACTTTAAGTCGTAGCTCCATGAGCTATTTGCCGTTGTTGAGTCAAAAACATCGTCAAACTCTCGTTTCTCCTCCTCTTACCCTCCTAAATCTCCGTTCTGTAAGGCTTTTCCTTGAATCCGCGCCTTGACGGTGTGGTAGGCGCATTCCTATAGTGTGCGCAAGTGGCGGAAAGTGGCACAAAGTGGGTTTTTTGAACGTAAAACGCTAAAATTTGGAGAAACGCATCTGTGTTTCGCGGAGCTAACGCTATCAGTCTCGATGCAAAAGGCCGTCTCGCCATGCCGAGCCGGTATCGTGACGAGCTCATTTCGCGAAGTTCAGGGCAGTTAATCATCACGATTGACGCCGTTGACCCTTGTTTGTGTGTTTACCCTCTCGATGAGTGGGAGTTGATTGAAACCAAGTTGCGCGCGCTGCCTTCATTGCGTGAAGAAAACCGCCGCCTCCAGCGTTTGCTGATCGGCAATGCCGTTGACCTTGAACTCGATGGCAGCGGTCGTTTCCTGGTGCCTCCGCGTCTGCGCGAGTACGCCAAGCTCGACAAGCGCGCAATGCTGGTGGGCCAACTGAACAAGTTCCAATTGTGGGACGAAGATGCCTGGGATGCTGTGTCTGCAGCTGACCTGGCTGCTATTCAACAACCGGGCGCCATGCCTGATGAACTGCGTGATTTGATCCTGTGACTATTGATAGCGGCTTTAACCACATCACCGTACTGCTTGACGAAGCCGTTGAGGCTCTCGCCGTACGCGCGGATGGCTGCTATTTGGATGGCACCTTCGGCAGGGGCGGGCACAGCCGTTTGATACTCAGCCAGCTCGGGCCCGACGGTAAGCTCCTCGGGTTCGACAAGGACCCTCAAGCGATTGCCACCGGGCAAGCGCTAGCGGCCGAAGACGGCCGCTTTGTCGTTGTGCAGCGCAGCTTTGCCGAGCTGGGTGCCGAAGTCGCCGAGCGCGGCATGGCAGGCAAGGTGGCCGGGGTTTTGCTCGACCTGGGCGTGTCTTCGCCGCAGCTCGACGACCCTGAGCGCGGCTTCAGCTTCATGAACGACGGCCCCCTGGATATGCGCATGGACCCCACACGTGGGGTCAGCGCTGCCCAGTTCATCGCCACTGCACCGGTGGAAGAAATCGCCCGCGTATTCAAGGAATACGGCGAAGAACGCTTCGCCGGCCGGATGGCGCGTGCCGTGGTCGAGCGTCGGGAAATCCAGCCTTTCGAGCGTACCGCCGACCTGGCCGAAGTGTTGAAGGTCGCCAACCCTGCGTGGGAAAAGGGCAAGAACCCGGCAACTCGCGCGTTCCAGGGTCTGCGCATTCACGTCAACAACGAATTGGGCGATCTGGAAGCCGGCCTCGAAGCCGCTCTGGATGCTCTGGAAGTGGGCGGTCGCCTGGTGGTGATCAGCTTCCACTCCCTGGAAGACCGCATCGTCAAACTGTTCATGCGTCGTCTGGTCAAGGGCGAGTCCGACAACCTGCCGCGCAACCTGCCGGTACGTTTCGAAGCCTTTGTGCCGAAAATCAAAATCCATGGCAAAGCGCAGTTCGCTTCCGAAGCCGAACTCAAGGCCAACCCACGTTCCCGTAGCGCCGTCATGCGCGTCGCGGAGAAGCTGCGGTGAGCAAGCTTTTCGCCAAACCCCTGCCGGGCGGCAGCTTCTTTATGTTGCTGCTGTTTGTCGGCGTGCTGGTGTCCGCGATTGCGGTGTCCTACAGCGCCCACTGGAACCGTCAGTTGCTCAATACCCTGTATGGGGAGTTGAGCGTGCGTGACAAGGCGCAGGCGGAGTGGGGCCGGTTGATCCTCGAACAAAGTACCTGGACAGCCCACAGCCGTATCGAAGTGCTGGCCACCGAGCAGTTGAAGATGCACATCCCGGGCGCGGCCGAAGTTCGCATGGTGGCGCCATGATGAAGCTCGAAGGCGCACTCTACCCGTGGCGTTTCCGCCTGATGCTCGGCTTGCTGGCATTGATGGTGGGTGCCATCGTCTGGCGCATCTTCGACCTGCAGGTGGTCGACCGCGACTTCCTGATCGGCCAGGGTGACGCCCGCAGCCTGCGGCATATTCCAATTCCTGCGCACCGCGGCCTGATCACCGACCGTAATGGCGAACCCCTGGCCGTCAGTACCCCGGTGACGACGCTGTGGGCCAACGCTAAAGAGCTGCAAGTTGCCAAGGACAAGTGGCCCGAGCTGGCCGCCGCCCTTGGCCAGGACCGCAAGGCCCTGACCGATCGCCTCGAAGCCCAGGCCAACAAGGAATTCATCTATCTGGTTCGCGGGCTCACACCCGAGCAGGGCCAGCAGGTGCTCGACCTTAAAATCCCCGGTGTCTACGGCATCGAGGAGTTTCGTCGTTTCTACCCGGCCGGTGAAACCACCGCGCACATGGTCGGCTTTACCGATATCGATGATCATGGTCGCGAAGGCGTTGAGCTGGCCTACGACGAATGGCTGGCCGGAGTTCCGGGCAAGCGGCAGGTCATCAAGGATCGGCGCGGCAGGCTGATCAAGGATGTCCAGGTCACCAAAAACGCCAAGGCCGGCAAGCCTCTGGCGTTGTCGATCGACCTGCGCCTGCAATACCTGGCCAACCGCGAACTGCGTAACGCGATCATCGAGAACGGCGCCAAGGCCGGTAGCCTGGTGATCATGGACGTGAAGACCGGCGAGATCCTCGCCATGGTCAACCAGCCGACCTACAACCCCAACAACCGTCGCAACCTGCAGCCGGCGATGATGCGTAACCGCGCAATGATCGACGTGTTCGAGCCCGGTTCGACCATGAAAGCCATCTCCATGAGCGCTGCCCTGGAAACCGGGCGCTGGAAACCTACCGACAAGGTCGAGGTTTACCCAGGCACCTTGCAACTTGGCAAATACACCATTCGTGACGTATCCCGCAGCGAAGGTCCGGTGCTGGATCTGACAGGCATCCTGATCAATTCCAGTAACGTGGGCATGAGTAAGGTCGCCTTCGACATTGGCGGCGAAACGATCTATCACCTGGCGCAGAAAATCGGTCTGGGGCAACCCACCGGCCTCGATTTCCCGGGTGAGCGCGTGGGCAACCTGCCGAACTACCGCGAGTGGAGAAAGGCCGAGACTGCCACGCTGTCCTACGGCTACGGTCTGTCGGTCACTGCGATCCAGCTGGCCCACGCGTTTTCGGTGTTGGCCAATAACGGCCGCATGGTGCCGCTGAGCCTGATCCATGTGGACGAACCGCCGAAAGCCAACCAGGTCATTCCGGAAAAAGTCGCCAAGACCATCCAGGGCATGCTGCAACAAGTGATCGAAGCTCCACGCGGTGTATTCCGGGCTCAGGTGCCGGCTTATCACGTGGCAGGCAAGTCCGGTACTGCGCGTAAGACGTCCGTGGGCACCAAAGGCTACGCCGAAAATTCCTACCGCTCGCTGTTCGCTGGCTTCGGCCCGATGAGCGACCCGCGCTACGCCATCGTCGTGGTCATCGACGAACCGAGTAAAGCCGGCTACTTCGGTGGCCTGGTCTCGGCGCCGGTGTTCAGCAAAGTGATGTCCGGCACCCTGCGCCTGATGAACATCACGCCGGACAATCTGCCGTCGACCCAACAAGCCAACGCCGGACCACCGGCCGCCGCTGTCAAAGCCAATGGAGGGCGCGGCTGATGTCTCTGAGCCTCAACAAGATTTTTGCCCATGCCGGCCGCGATCTGCTGATTCGCGAATTGAGCCTGGACAGCCGCAACGTACGCGCCGGTGACCTGTTCCTGGCGGTGCCTGGCGGCAAGTTCGATGGTCGTGCGCATATCGCAGACGCCCTGCAGCGCGGCGCGGCGGCTGTGGCCTATGAAGTGGAAGGCGCCACTGTGCTGCCGATCACCGACGTGCCGTTGATTCCAGTCAAGGGCCTGGCTGCGCAGCTCTCTGACATCGCCGGGCGTTTTTACGGCGACCCGAGCCGCCAACTCAACCTGATCGGCGTGACCGGCACCAATGGCAAGACCAGCGTGACCCAGTTGGTCGCCCAGGCTCTTGACCTGTTGGGCCAGCACTGCGGCATCGTCGGCACCCTGGGCACTGGCTTTTATGGTGCGCTGCAAAGCGGCCTGCACACCACGCCGAACCCGATTGCCGTGCAAGCGACCCTGGCCGACCTGAAAAAGGCCGGCGCCAAGGCGGTTGCCATGGAAGTTTCCTCACATGGTCTGGATCAGGGGCGAGTGGCTGCCCTGGCCTTTGACGTTGCGGTGATGACCAACCTGTCCCGTGATCACCTCGACTACCACGGCACCATGGAGGCGTACGCCGCCGCCAAGGCCAAGCTGTTTGCCTGGAATGACCTGAAGTGCCGGGTGATCAACCTGGACGACGCATTTGGCCGTCAACTGGCTGGCGAAGAAAGCGAAGCACGCCTGATCAGTTATAGCCTGAAAGATTCCAGTGCCTACCTGTATTGCCGCGAAGCCCAGTTCAATGACGAGGGCGTACGCGCCACGTTGGTCACGCCCCAGGGCGAACACCACTTGCGCAGTACCTTGCTCGGCCGCTTCAACCTGAGCAACGTACTCGCTGCCATCGGCGCGCTGCTGGGTCTGGATTACGCCCTGGATGAAATCCTGCGCGTACTGCCCAAGCTTGAGGGCCCGGCTGGCCGTATGCAGCGCCTGGGTGGCGGCAAACAGCCGCTGGTGGTGGTCGATTACGCCCATACCCCGGATGCCCTGGAAAAAGTTCTCGAAGCCCTGCGCCCACATGCCAAGGGCAAATTGCTCTGCCTGTTCGGCTGCGGCGGTGATCGCGATCGCGGCAAGCGTCCATTGATGGCTGAGATTGTCGAGCGTTTGGCCGACGGCGTACTCGTCACCGACGACAACCCGCGCAGTGAAGACCCAAGCCAGATTTTCGATGACATCCGTGTCGGCTTCAAAGATGCCTCCAAGGCCACCTTCGTTGCTGGTCGTGGTGCCGCCATTGCCCAACTGATTGCCAGCGCCAGCGCTGACGATGTGGTGGTGCTGGCGGGCAAGGGGCACGAGGACTACCAGGAAATCAACGGCGAGCGCCATGCCTTCTCCGATCTGGTCGAGGCTGATCACGCCTTGACTGCCTGGGAGGTCGCCCATGCTTAAAGTCATGCAGTTCAGCCAACTCACCCAGGCCCTGTCGGCCCGCGTAGTGTCGAGCGATTGCACCTTCAACGGCGTGAGTATCGACAGCCGCAACATTCAGCCTGGGCAGTTGTTTGTCGCCTTGGCAGGCCCGCGCTTCGATGGTCACGACTACCTGAACGAAGTCGCCGCCAAAGGTGCCGTCGGTGCCTTGGTACAGCGTGAAGTGCCCGACTCCACCTTGCCGCAATTGCTGGTGCCCGATACTCGCTTGGCCTTGGGTCAATTGGGGGCGCTCAACCGCGCTGCTTTTGACAAGCCGGTGGCGGCCATTACCGGCTCCAGCGGCAAGACCACGGTCAAGGAACTGCTTGCCGGTGTCCTGCGTACGCGCGGGCCGGTGCTTGCGACCCGGGGCAACCTCAACAATGATTTCGGCGCACCGCTGACCCTGCTCGAACTGGCCCCGGAGCACACGGCAGCCGTGATCGAGCTGGGGGCTTCGCGTATCGGCGAAATCGCCTACACCGTGGCGCTGACCAAGCCTCACGTGGCGATCATCAACAATGCCGGTACCGCCCATGTCGGCGAGTTCGGCGGCCCGGAAAAAATCGTCGAAGCCAAGGGTGAAATTCTTGAAGGGCTCGACGCCTCAGGCACCGCTGTGCTGAACCTGGACGACAAGGCTTTCGAGACCTGGCGTGTACGCGCCGCCGGTCGCAAGGTGCTGACGTTTGCGGTGCTCAATGCCGCGGCCGACTTCCATGCTTCAAATATCACCGTCGACGCCCGCGGTTGCCCGTCCTTCACCTTGCATACCCCGCAAGGCAGCGAACACGTGCAGCTGAACCTGCTGGGCAACCATAACGTTGCCAACGCCCTGGCCGCCGCCGCCGCCGCCCATGCCCTGGGCGTGTCGCTGTTCGGTATCGCTACGGGCCTGGGCGCGGTGCAGCCGGTCAAGGGCCGCACTGTGGCGCAATTGGCTGCCAACGGGATGCGCGTGATTGATGACACCTACAACGCCAACCAGTCCTCGGTCTGCGCCGCCATAGATCTGCTCAAGGGTTTCGATGGCCGCAAAGTACTGGTGCTGGGCGATATCGCCGAGCTGGGCGACTGGGCCGAGCAGTCCCATCGGGAAGTAGGTGCCTACGCCAGCGGCAAGGTCGACGCGCTCTACGCGGTCGGCCCGAACATGACTCACGCCGTGAGCGCCTTCGGTCCCGGTGCGCGGCATTTTGCGACGCAAGCTGAATTGATCCAGGCGCTGACGGCGACTGAACACGACAAACACACAACCATTTTGATCAAGGGATCGCGCAGCGCGGTGATGGAAAACGTCGTCGCAGCCTTGTGTGGCTCAAGTACGGAGAAACATTAATGCTGCTGCTGCTGGCTGAGTATCTGCAACAGTTCCACAAAGGCTTCGCGGTCTTTCAGTACCTGACCCTGCGCGGGATCCTGGGTGTGCTGACCGCGCTGTCTTTGTCACTGTTCCTGGGGCCGTGGATGATCCGCACCCTGCAGAACCTGCAAATTGGTCAATCGGTTCGCAACGACGGCCCGCAGTCGCACCTGTCCAAGTCCGGCACGCCGACCATGGGCGGTGCGCTGATCCTGTCGTCCATCGGCGTCAGCACCTTGCTCTGGGCCGACCTGCATAACCGCTACGTGTGGGTGGTGCTGCTGGTGACCCTGCTGTTCGGTGCCATCGGCTGGGTGGATGACTACCGCAAAGTGATCGAGAAAAACTCCAAGGGGCTGCCAAGCCGCTGGAAGTATTTCTGGCAGTCGGTGTTCGGCCTCGCTGCGGCAGTCTTCCTGTACACCACTGCGCCAAGCGCCGTGGAAACCACCTTGATCATCCCGATGCTCAAGGATGTGAGCATTCCACTGGGTGTCGGCTTCGTGGTGCTGACCTATTTCGTGATCGTCGGCTCCAGCAACGCGGTGAACCTGACCGACGGCCTTGATGGCCTGGCGATCATGCCGACGGTGATGGTTGGCGGTGCACTCGGCATCTTCTGCTACCTGTCGGGCAACGTGAAATTCGCAGAATACCTGCTGATCCCTTACGTACCGGGCGCCGGTGAGCTGATCGTGTTCTGCGGCGCGCTGATCGGTGCCGGCCTGGGGTTCCTGTGGTTCAACACCTACCCGGCACAAGTCTTCATGGGTGACGTCGGCGCGCTGGCGCTGGGCGCTGCCCTGGGCACCATTGCGGTGATCGTTCGCCAGGAAATCGTGCTGTTCATCATGGGCGGTGTGTTCGTGATGGAAACCCTGTCGGTGGTCATCCAGGTGGCTTCCTTCAAATTGACCGGGCGTCGTGTGTTCCGCATGGCGCCGATCCACCACCACTTTGAACTCAAGGGCTGGCCCGAGCCACGTGTGATTGTCCGTTTCTGGATCATCACCGTGATTCTGGTACTGGTCGGCCTTGCCACCCTGAAACTGAGGTAGAAACGAGTGTCCCTGATCGCTTCAGACCACTTCCGCATCGTTGTCGGCCTCGGCAAGAGCGGCATGTCCCTGGTTCGCTTCCTGGCGAACCGGGGCACGTCGTTTGCCGTGGCCGACACGCGGGAAAATCCACCGGAGCTGGTCACGCTGCGCCGTGACTACCCGCACGTGGAAGTGCGTTGTGGCGAGTTGGATGTCGAGTTTCTGTGCCGTGCCGATGAGCTCTACGTGAGCCCCGGCCTGGCGCTGGCTACACCCGCCCTGCAAGCTGCTGCAGCGCGTGGCGTCAAGCTGTCCGGTGATATCGATCTGTTTGCGCGTAACGCCAAGGCGCCGATCGTGGCCATCAGCGGTTCCAATGCGAAGAGCACCGTGACCACCCTGGTCGGCGAAATGGCGGCTGCGGCCGGCAAGCGCGTGGCTGTGGGCGGCAATCTCGGTGTGCCGGCGTTGGACCTGCTCAGCGACGACGTCGAGTTGTACGTGATGGAGTTGTCGAGCTTCCAGCTGGAAACCACCCACGATCTCGGCGCTGAAGTGGCCACCGTGCTGAATGTCAGCGAAGACCATATGGACCGCTACAGCGGCCTGCCGGCTTATCACCTGGCCAAGCACCGGATCTTCCGTGGCGCCAGGCAATT
Organism: Pseudomonas sp. W2Aug9; assembly: GCF_023127755.1. Classification (NCBI taxonomy): domain Bacteria; kingdom Pseudomonadati; phylum Pseudomonadota; class Gammaproteobacteria; order Pseudomonadales; family Pseudomonadaceae; genus Pseudomonas; species Pseudomonas sp. W2Aug9. Next base: position 150,675 of record NZ_SPKL01000010.1, read on the forward strand.
TGTAGTCAATCGCCAGGATGCCCTGAGCCGTCCGCTGATGGGCGAGGGCATGCCTTGCTGGACTTTCGGCCTGGGCAAACCCGATTTCAAAGGCTTCGGCATTCGCGAAGAGAACGGCGAGAAGTACCTGGCCTTCGAATTCCAGAACCTGATGCCGGTACGCGAGCTGAAGATCCGTGGCGCACATAACCAGTCCAATGCCCTGGCTGCACTGGCACTCGGTCATGCGGTTGGCCTGCCATTCGACGCGATGCTCGCCAGCCTGCGTACGTTCGCTGGCCTTGAGCATCGCTGCCAGTGGGTACGCGACCTCAATGGCGTGAGCTACTACAACGACTCCAAGGCCACCAACGTCGGTGCCGCCCTGGCTGCCATCGAGGGCCTGGGTGCCGATATCGACGGCAAGCTGGTGCTGATCGCGGGTGGTGATGGCAAGGGCGCCGACTTCAAGGACCTTGCAAATCCGGTCGCCGCCCATTGCCGCGCCGTGGTGCTGGTGGGTCGCGATTCGGACCTGATCGCCGCCGCCCTCGGCGACGCGGTGCCGCAAGTACGCGCGACTTCGCTGGATGACGCCATTGCCCAATGCAAAGCCCTGGCCCAGCCGGGTGACGCGGTGCTGCTGTCGCCGGCCTGCGCCAGTTTCGACATGTTCAAGAATTACGAAGAGCGCGGTCAGCTGTTCGCCCGCGCCGTGGAGGCCTTGGCATGAGCCTCAACCTGAAAAACATCATCAAGCCGTACCCGTCGCCGATCATTACCGGGCGCGGCATCGACCTCGATTTCCCGATGCTCGCCGGGTGCCTCGCGCTGCTCGGCCTGGGCCTGGTGATGATCACTTCGGCATCCTCCGAAGTGGCTGCCGTGCAGTCGGGCAATACCCTTTACATGATGATCCGTCACCTGGTGTATCTGGTGATCGGCCTCGGCGCGTGCATCGTCACCATGATGATTCCTATCGCCACCTGGCAGCGTCTGGGCTGGCTGATGCTGATCGGCGCGTTCGGCTTGCTGGTGATGGTGATCGTGCCCGGCATCGGCCGCGAGGTGAACGGTTCGATGCGCTGGATCGGCTTCGGCGCGTTCAACGTGCAGCCCTCGGAGATCGCCAAAGTGTTCGTGGTGATCTACCTGGCCGGTTACCTGGTACGCCGTCAGAAAGAAGTGCGCGAAAGCTGGATGGGCTTCTTCAAACCCTTCATCGTGCTGCTGCCCATGGCCGGGCTATTGCTGATGGAACCCGACTTCGGTGCCACCGTGGTCATGATGGGGGCTGCGGCGGCCATGCTGTTCCTCGGCGGCGTCGGACTGTTCCGCTTCACCTTGATGGTGGTATTGGCAGTCGCGGCGGTGACCATTCTGGTACAAGCGCAGCCTTACCGGATGGCGCGTCTGATTACCTTTACCGACCCCTGGTCCGATCAGTTCGGTTCCGGCTACCAGTTGACCCAGGCGCTGATTGCCTTCGGTCGCGGCGAGTGGCTGGGCGTGGGCCTGGGCAACAGCGTGCAGAAGCAGTTCTACCTGCCCGAAGCCCACACCGACTTCGTGTTCTCGGTACTGGCCGAAGAGCTGGGTGTCGTGGGTTCGCTGTGCACTGTCGGCCTGTTCGTATTCGTCTGTGTACGCGCCATGTACATCGGTCTGTGGGCCGAGAAGGCCAAGCAGTTCTTTGCCGCCTACGTTGCCTACGGGCTGGCGTTCCTGTGGATCGGCCAATTCCTGATCAACATCGGCGTGAACGTCGGCCTGTTGCCGACCAAGGGCCTGACCTTGCCGTTCCTCAGCTACGGTGGCAGTTCGTTGGTGATCTGCTGCGCCTGTCTTGGCTTGTTGCTGCGTATCGAGTGGGAGAGTCGAACCCACTTGGGCAGCGAAGAGATGGAGTTCAGCGAAAGCGACTTCGCCGAGGAGCCGACCCATGGGCGCTAACGTGTTGATCATGGCCGGCGGCACCGGGGGGCATGTGTTCCCGGCCCTGGCTTGCGCCCGTGAATTCCAGAACCGCGGCTATACCGTGCACTGGTTGGGTACGCCCCGTGGCATTGAAAACGAGTTGGTGCCCAATGCCGGTTTGCCCCTGCATTTGATCAACGTCACCGGCCTGCGTGGCAAGAGCAAGTTGTCCCTGCTCAAGGCGCCGTTCGTGTTGCTCAAGGCGGTCATGCAGGCACGCAGGATCATCCGCGAACTGAAGCCGGTGTGCGTGCTCGGTTTCGGTGGTTATGTGACCGGCCCTGGTGGCGTTGCGGCGAAGCTCGCTGGCGTACCGGTGATCGTGCACGAACAGAACGCCGTCGCCGGGACTGCCAACCGTCTGCTGGTGCCGTTGGCATCGCGGGTGTGTGAAGCCTTCCCGAAAACCTTCGCTGCCTCGGACAAGCTTCGTACCACCGGTAACCCAGTGCGTACCGAACTGTTCATGGCCATTGCGCGTGACGCTCTGGCCGGCCGCAAGGCGCACCTGCTGATCCTGGGCGGAAGCCTGGGCGCCGAGCCACTGAACAAATTGCTGCCTGAAGCCGTTGCGCAACTTCCTGAGACTCTGCGCCCGGAGATCTTCCACCAGGCCGGCAAGAACCATGATGAAGTCACCGCCACGCGTTATCGCGAGGCCGGTGTGGAGGCCAATGTACAGCCCTTCATCAAAGACATGGCCCAAGCCTATGGCTGGGCCGACCTGGTGGTCTGCCGCGCTGGTGCGCTGACCGTCAGTGAACTGGCCGCTGCCGGTCTGCCGTCGTTGCTGGTGCCTTTGCCCCATGCGATCGACGATCACCAGACCCGCAACGCCGAATATTTGGCCGGGGAGGGCGCTGCCTTCCTGCTGCCGCAAAGAACGACTGGCGCCGCCGATTTGGCCGCACGCCTGACCGAGGTTTTGATGCAACCGGAACGACTCAACAGCATGGCGAGCACCGCAAGCCGCCTGGCCAAACCTGACGCAACCCGCACCGTGGTCGATATCTGCCTGGAGGTGGCCCATGGTTGAGAATCAGAAAGCCATGCCGCAACCCGAGATGCGCCGCATCCGTCGCATTCACTTCGTCGGTATCGGTGGTGTGGGCATGTGCGGCATCGCCGAAGTACTGCTGAACCTGGGCTACCAGGTGTCCGGCTCGGACTTGAAAGAGTCGCCGGTCACCGAGCGTCTGAAGTCCTTCGGTGCGCAGATCTTTATCGGCCACCGTGCCGAGAACGCCGCCGAGGCCGACGTGCTGGTGGTGTCCAGTGCCGTGAACACGTCCAACCCGGAAGTGGCCACCGCCCTTGAACGCCGTATCCCGGTGGTGCCGCGTGCCGAGATGCTCGCCGAACTGATGCGCTATCGCCACGGCATCGCCGTCGCCGGTACCCATGGCAAGACCACCACCACCAGCCTGATCGCTTCGGTGTTCGCCGCCGGTGGCCTGGACCCGACGTTCGTCATCGGTGGCCGCCTGAATGCAGCCGGCACCAATGCCCAGCTCGGCACCAGCCGCTATCTGATCGCCGAAGCCGATGAAAGCGATGCGAGCTTCCTGCACCTGCAACCGCTGGTCGCCGTCGTCACCAACATCGACGAAGACCACATGGCGACCTACGACGGTGACTTCAATAAACTGAAGAAAACCTTCGTCGACTTCCTGCACAACCTGCCGTTCTACGGTCTGGCGGTGGTGTGCCTGGACGATCCGGTGGTGCGTGAAATCCTGCCGCAGGTCAAGCGTCCGACCGTGACCTACGGCTTCAGCGAAGACGCCGATGTGCGCGCAATCAATGTACGCCAGGAAGGCATGCAAACCTTCTTCACCGTGTTGCGTCCCGACCGCGAACCGCTGGATGTCTCGGTGAACATGCCGGGCAACCACAACGTGCTGAACTCCCTGGCGACCATCTGCATCGCCACCGATGAGGGCGTCAGCGATGAAGCCATCGTCGAAGGGCTGTCGCGCTTTGCCGGTGTCGGCCGTCGCTTCCAGGTCTACGGCCAGTTGCCGGTTGAAGGCGGTGACGTGATGCTGGTGGACGACTACGGTCACCACCCGACCGAAGTTGCCGCTGTGATCAAGGCCGTGCGCGGCGGCTGGCCGGAGCGCCGCCTGGTGATGGTTTACCAGCCGCACCGCTACAGCCGTACCCGCGACCTGTACGACGATTTCGTCAATGTACTGGCCGATGCCAACGTGCTGCTGCTGATGGAGGTTTACCCGGCCGGTGAAGAACCGATCCCGGGCGCTGACAGCCGCAAGCTGTGCAACAGCATCCGCCAGCGTGGCCAACTGGACCCGATCTACATCGAGCGTGGCGTCGACCTGGCCCCTATCGTCAAGCCGTTGCTGCGCGCCGGCGACATCCTGCTGTGCCAGGGTGCCGGTGATATCGGTGGCCTTGCGCCCAAGTTGCTGGCGAGCCCGCTGTTTGCAGCCGTGGCAAAGGGGGCGTCGAAATGATCACTGACTACGGCTCCCTGTTTTCCACTGTCGCGCCTGCCGATTTCGGTCGCGTCGCTGTGCTGTTCGGCGGCAAGAGCGCTGAGCGCGAAGTGTCGCTCAAGTCCGGCAATGCCGTGCTCCAGGCGCTGCAAAGTGCCGGTGTGAACGCCTTTGGCATCGACGTCGGCGATGACTTCCTCGCCCGTCTGCAAGCCGAGAAGATCGACCGCGCCTTCATCATCCTCCATGGTCGTGGCGGTGAAGACGGCAGCATGCAAGGCCTGCTCGAATGTGCCGGCATCCCCTACACCGGTAGCGGTATCCTCGCTTCCGCGCTGGCGATGGACAAATTGCGCACCAAGCAGGTGTGGCACAGCCTGGGTATTCCGACCCCGCGTCACGCCGTGCTGTGCAGCGAAGACGATTGTATTTCTGCGGCCAAGGAACTGGGCCTGCCTTTGATCGTCAAACCAGCCCATGAAGGCTCCAGTATCGGCATGGCTAAAGTGAACTCGGCCGCCGAATTGATCGACGCATGGAAAGCGGCAAGTACCTACGATTCGCAAGTGTTGGTGGAACAGTGGATTTCCGGTCCCGAGTACACCATCGCCACCCTGCGTGGCCAGGTATTGCCGCCCATCGCCTTGGGCACGCCCCACACCTTTTATGACTACGACGCCAAGTACCTGGCTTCCGATACCCAGTACCGGATCCCATGTGGCCTCGAAGCAACCAAGGAACAGCAATTGATGGACCTCACGGCGAAAGCCTGTGAGGCGTTGGGTATCGCCGGTTGGGCGCGGGCAGACGTGATGCAGGATGACCAAGGGAATTTCTGGTTCCTTGAAGTCAACACCGCACCGGGGATGACCGACCACAGCCTGGTGCCGATGGCCGCTCGCGCAGCCGGCCTGGATTTTCAGCAGTTGGTGCTGGCGATCCTGGCGGCAAGTATCGAGTCACGAGGCTAAGACATGAAAGGCGCATCGCTTCGTCATCAGCCCCCACAAGCACCGAGCCGCAAGCCGGTGCCACGGGGTGCCAGCCGCATGGTGGCCAAAGAGCCGATGTCGGCGCGCCTGCCCAAAGCCAACTTTGGTTTTATCAAGGCGCTGTTCTGGCCGGTATTGCTGGTGGTGCTGGGGTTCGGTACCTACGAAGGCGCGCAACGCCTGCTGCCGTATGCCGACCGGCCGATCACCAAGATCAGCGTGCAGGGCGACTTGAGCTACATCAGCCAGCAGGCGGTACAGCAGCGCATCGGCCCGTACCTGGCCGCGAGCTTCTTTACCATCGACCTGGCCGGTATGCGCTCGGAGCTGGAACAGATGCCGTGGATCGCACACGCCGAAGTGCGCCGCGTATGGCCCGACCAGGTCACGATCCGCCTGGAAGAACAACTGCCCGTGGCCCGTTGGGGTGATGAAGCGCTGTTGAACAACCAGGGCCAGGCGTTCACCCCGCGTGAGCTGGCCAACTATGAGCACCTGCCGCAGCTGTTCGGGCCGCAGCGGGCGCAGCAGCAAGTGATGCAGCAGTACCAGGCCTTGAGCCAGATGCTGCGGCCACTGGGCTTCTCCATTGCACGCCTGGAACTGCGTGAACGGGGCAGCTGGTTTTTGACGACCGGGGCAGGCAGTTCCGGCCCGGGCATCGAGTTGTTGCTGGGACGCGACCGCTTGGTGGAAAAGATGCGCCGCTTTATTGCCATCTATGAAAAAACCTTGAAAGAACAGATTACGAACATTGCGAGCGTCGACCTGCGTTACGCCAACGGCCTGGCCGTCGGCTGGCGTGCACCGGCCGCGCCCACGGCAGCACAACCCGCTGTCGCGAAGAATTAAGAAGAGGCAGGACCCATGGCAAACGTGCAAAGCGGCAAAATGATCGTCGGTCTCGATATCGGCACCTCCAAGGTGGTGGCGCTGGTGGGCGAGGTTGGGGAAGACGGCGCGATCGAAATCGTCGGTATTGGCACGCATCCGTCCCGGGGCCTGAAGAAGGGCGTGGTGGTGAACATCGAGTCCACCGTGCAATCGATCCAGCGCGCCATCGAAGAAGCGCAGCTGATGGCCGGTTGCCGGATTCACTCGGCGTTCGTCGGCGTGGCCGGCAACCATATCCGCAGCCTGAATTCCCATGGCATCGTGGCGATCCGCGACCGTGAAGTCAGCTCGGCCGACCTTGAGCGCGTCCTCGACGCCGCCCAGGCCGTGGCGATCCCGGCTGACCAGCGCGTGCTGCACACCCTGCCGCAGGACTACGTGATCGATAACCAGGAAGGCGTGCGCGAGCCCCTGGGCATGTCGGGCGTACGTCTGGAAGCCAAGGTTCACGTGGTGACCTGCGCCGTCAACGCCGCACAGAACATTGAAAAATGCGTGCGCCGTTGCGGCCTGGAAATCGACGACATCATTCTCGAGCAGTTGGCTTCGGCCTACTCGGTACTCACCGACGACGAAAAAGAGCTGGGCGTGTGCCTGGTGGACATCGGCGGCGGCACCACCGACATCGCGATCTTCACCGAGGGTGCGATCCGTCACACCGCGGTGATCCCGATTGCCGGCGACCAGGTCACCAACGACATCGCCATGGCGTTGCGTACACCGACCCAGTACGCCGAAGAAATCAAGATCCGCTACGCCTGCGCCCTGGCCAAACTGGCCGGTGCCGGCGAGACCATCAAGGTGCCGAGCGTGGGCGACCGTCCACCGCGCGAACTGTCGCGCCAGGCTCTGGCCGAAGTGGTCGAGCCGCGCTACGACGAACTGTTCACCCTGATCCAGGCCGAACTGCGTCGCAGCGGCTACGAAGATTTGATCCCGGCCGGCATCGTGCTGACCGGTGGCACCTCGAAAATGGAAGGCGCGGTCGAACTGGCCGAAGAGATCTTCCACATGCCTGTGCGCCTGGGCGTGCCCCATGGCGTGAAAGGCCTGGGCGACGTCGTGCGCAACCCGATTTATTCCACCGGTGTGGGCTTGCTGTTGTACGGGCTGCAAAAGCAGACCGATGGCATTTCCCTGTCGGGCCCGAGCATCCGCGACAGCTACCGCAGTGACGACGAAGCCAAAGCGCCGTTGTTCGAGCGGTTGCAGGCTTGGGTCAAAGGCAACTTCTAAAGATTTACCGCAACACCGCAGCACCCGCAGTAAGCAGTAGGCGAAAAAACTAGAGAAAACGAAAGGAGAGGGAACATGTTTGAACTCGTAGACAACATCCCCGCTAGCCCGGTTATCAAAGTAATCGGTGTCGGCGGTGGCGGCGGCAACGCTGTCAACCACATGGTCAAGAGCAACATTGAAGGCGTTGAATTCATCTGCGCCAACACTGATGCCCAGGCGCTGAAAAGCATCGGCGCGCGGACCATCCTGCAATTGGGCACAGCGGTGACCAAGGGCCTCGGCGCTGGCGCCAATCCGGAAGTCGGCCGTCAAGCCGCTCTGGAAGACCGCGAGCGTATTGCCGAAGTGCTGCAAGGCACCAACATGGTGTTCATCACCACCGGCATGGGCGGCGGTACCGGTACCGGTGCTGCTCCGATCATTGCCGAAGTGGCCAAGGAAATGGGGATTCTGACCGTTGCGGTCGTGACGCGTCCGTTCCCGTTCGAAGGCCGCAAGCGCATGCAGATCGCCGACGAAGGTATCCGTCTGCTGTCTGAAAGCGTCGACTCGTTGATCACCATCCCCAACGAGAAACTGCTGACCATCCTGGGCAAGGACGCAAGCCTGCTGTCTGCGTTCGCCAAGGCTGACGATGTACTGGCCGGTGCCGTTCGCGGTATCTCCGACATCATCAAGCGTCCGGGCATGATCAACGTCGACTTTGCCGACGTTCGTACCGTCATGAGCGAAATGGGCATGGCGATGATGGGCACTGGCTGCGCCAGCGGTCCTAACCGTGCACGCGAAGCGACCGAAGCGGCCATCCGCAACCCGTTGCTCGAAGACGTGAACCTGCAAGGTGCACGCGGCATCCTGGTAAACATCACCGCAGGTCCCGACCTGTCCCTGGGTGAGTACTCCGACGTGGGTAGCATCATCGAAGCCTTCGCGTCCGAGCACGCCATGGTCAAGGTGGGTACCGTTATCGATCCGGATATGCGTGATGAACTGCATGTAACCGTGGTTGCGACCGGCCTGGGTGCGAAAATCGAGAAGCCTGTAAAGGTCATCGACAACACCCTGCACAACAGCCAGGTCAGCCAGGCTAATCAGGCAGCGGCCGCTGCAGCACCTGCTCGCCAGGAACTGCCGTCGGTGAACTACCGTGATCTGGACCGTCCGACCGTGATGCGCAACCAGGCCCAGGCCGGTGCTGCTGCATCCCGTAGCCTGAATCCGCAAGATGATCTGGACTACCTGGACATCCCGGCATTCCTGCGTCGTCAGGCCGATTAATGGAATGTATCAGGGCTATGAAGGTGATTGGTGTTCAGCAAAGGTCTGGTCTGTTATTATCGCCAGCCTTTGTTGATACCAGTTCGCAATTTGCGCTGAAGCGGTCCAAGCCATGATTAAACAACGCACCCTGAAGAATATTATCCGTGCCACAGGTGTAGGTCTGCACTCCGGGGAGAAGGTATACCTGACCCTCAAGCCCGCACCTGTCGACACCGGCATCGTGTTTGTTCGTGCCGACCTGGACCCTGTGGTGCAGATTCCTGCTCGCGCGGAAAACGTTGGCGAAACCACGATGTCGACCACTCTGGTCAACGGTGACGTCAAAGTGGACACGGTGGAGCACTTGCTCTCGGCCATGGCTGGCCTGGGCATCGATAACGCCTACGTCGAGCTCTCCGCGTCCGAAGTCCCGATCATGGATGGCAGCGCTGGACCCTTCGTATTCTTGATTCAATCTGCCGGCCTGGAAGAACAGGACGCAGCCAAGAAGTTCATTCGCATTCTGCGGGAAGTGACAGTAGAAGACGGCGACAAGCGCGCCACCTTCGTCCCGTTCGAAGGCTTTAAAGTGAGCTTTGAGATCGATTTCGATCACCCGGTATTCCGTGACCGCACCCAAAGTGCAAGCGTGGATTTTTCCAGCACTTCGTTCGTAAAAGAAGTCAGCCGCGCCCGTACCTTTGGTTTCATGAGTGACATCGAGTACCTGCGCAAGCACAACCTCGCACTCGGCGGCAGCGTTGAAAACGCCATTGTGGTCGACGCGGATGGTGTACTGAACGAAGACGGCCTTCGCTACGAAGACGAATTCGTGAAGCACAAGATCCTCGATGCAATCGGTGACCTCTACCTGCTGGGCAATAGCCTGATAGGCGAGTTCAAAGGCTTCAAGTCGGGCCACGCCCTTAACAACCAGCTGCTGCGCAAGTTGATTGAGCAGACAGACGCTTGGGAAGTCGTGACCTTCGAAGATGCCAGCACCGCACCGATCTCTTACATGCGTCCCGTTGCGGCGGTGTAAGTAACAACTCTCTTTCTTTAGTTTTTAAAGGCTGCCTTCGGGTGGCCTTTTTTTATGGCGCGCCGTTTTATATGGGATGGGTTGCCGCATCCACAATGCGGTTACGCCCACTGTGCTTGGCCTCATACAACGCTTGGTCAGCCTTGAGCAGCAAGTCCTCAAGGGTGATACGGCTGTGCTTGTGCCAGGTACTCATGCCGATGCTCACCGTGATCGGCTGATCATCCCCGGCCACCTGCGGCAAATGCTGAACGCTCTGGCGGATACGCTCGGCGATCACCCAGGCGCCCTTGGCGTCGGTATGGGGCAGCACCGCGGCGAACTCTTCACCGCCATAACGCGCGGCCAGGTCGGCCGGGCGACGGATAGTGCTGTTGATTACCTGCGCGACTGCCCGCAACGCATCATCCCCACCCTGATGGCCGTGGCGGTCGTTGAAGGCCTTGAAGTGGTCCACGTCGATCATCAGCACAGTCAGCGGCTCGGTTGAGCGCTGCGCACGGTCCCATTCCATACGCAAACGCTCGTCCAGAGTACGACGGTTGGCCAGGCCGGTGAGGGCGTCGGTGGCTGCCAGTTCTGACAGCACTTGCTCAGCACGATGGCGACGGCGCAATTCCATGCACAGCGCCCAGGTCAGCCACAACAGACCCACGCATAACACCCCCGTCGCAAGGCTGACCAGCCACGCTGCGCGCCGCCAGGGCGCGAACACTTCATCACTGGAAAGGGCCACCGCAACGATCAATGGCAAATTGCCCACATTGGAGAAACTGTAAAGGCGTGCCTGATGGTCGACACTGGAGATGCTTTGGAAACTGCCGTCCCGTTCACGCAGCATACGTGCGACGTTGGGGCGTTGGCTCAGGTCCTTATTGATGATATCCGCTTCCAGCAAAGGCTCTTGCGCCAGCAGGATGCCTTGGTGGTTGAGCAGGTTGATCGTGCTGTTGCTGCCGATATTCAGGCTGGTGAACAGCTGGTGGAAGTACGACAGGCGCATGGACGCGACGGCGACTCCCAGGAAGCGCCCGTCCGGTGACGAAACGCGGCGGCTGAACGCGATGCGCCATTGGTCATCGCACACACAGCGGGCCATGAACGGACGGCTGATGTACAACCCCACGTCCGGATTCTGGCGGTGAACCTGAAAATAGTCCCGATCAGCGAAGTTGCCGGGCTTGATCGTGAGCAGTGACGAGTCGGCAATCACCTCGCCGGTGGGATCCAGCAACAGGACATCGCCCTTGTATGGCGCGGCGGCGGAGCGGTCGAACAGCACCAACTGACGGATACTCGCGGATACATCCTGCAGGTCAGTACGTTCGGTAGCGGTGATCAAACCCTTGAGGCCCACATCGTAGAGTTCGACATTGCGCAACACGTCGGCGTCGATCAATTGGGTGATGGTATTGGCGGTGCGCTTGGCCGTCTGCAAGGTATTGGCGTGTTCACGAATCAGCAGCGCCGTGACGACTCCCACGATCAGCAACACTGTCAGCGTGCTGCCCAGGATAAGCAGGCGCTCAGGGCGGGTAAGGCTTGGGCTCATCGGACGCACTTCTGCTTTGAGGATGCCAATAGCTTAGTAGCAACTCTGGAATAGGTCGCAGAACCCAAATGTGGGAGCAATCCCCCTCCCACATTTGGAACGTTGTCAGAAGATGTTGATGGGGTAATCCACAATCACACGGTACTCATCCACATCCCGATCCACTGCCGAGTAGCCATTGCTTCCTCGATTAGTCGCCCATTGCAGGCGCACGGCCAGGTCCTTGGCCTTGCCACCCTGCACCACATATTTCACGTCGATATCCCGTTCCCAATGCTTGGCGTCCTTGCCGTCGGCGCTGTACCAACTGCTGTAGCCACGACTGTTGGGGTCGACCTTGGTCAGGTCGGTCTTGCCGCTGATGTAGGACACGGCAGACGTCAGCCCCGGCACGCCGAGGCCGGCGAAGTCGTAGGCGTACTTGAGCTTCCAGGAGCGCTCGTTGGGGCCGTTGAAGTCCGAGTACTGCTGGGAGTTGTCCAGGTACACGCTGTCGCCCTGGGTGATGTAGTCGAACGGCGTGTTGCCGTTGACCCGCTGATAGGTGGCCGTGACGCTGTGGTTGCCCACGCCTACAGTGAAATGCAGGCTGTAGGTGTTGTTGTCGATATCACCCAGCAGCGATTGGCCGGTGTCCTGGGTGTGGTAGTAGTGCAGGCCGGGGGTCAGGCTGACCAGATCATTGAGGGCGTAGGTATATTCGAGGTCGTAGTAGTACTGGTGCCATACGTCCTTGAGTTCGGAGGCGTACAGGTTGCTGGTCAACCCGGCAATGCCGCTGAACGACACGCCGGCCCAGTCCAGGTGCTGGCTGTCGGCATTGGCCGGCAATGCACCGTAGCTGGTGCCGATGCGCCGATGGCCGCTCTGGTTGTAGAGCTTGGTAAAGCTGGCCTGGCCGCCTTCGATCATCCAGCCGTCAAAGCTGTGGTTGGTCAGGCTTACACCCCGGAACGTCTGCGGCAACATGCGCGTCATGCCGCCGGCGATCACCGGGTTGTTGAGGAACAGGTCGCCGGCTTTCAGTTCGGTATCGAAGGCACGCATTTTCAAGGTGCCGCCGGCGGTGGAAAACGAACCCGGTGCCTTGCCGTTGCCGCTGCCGTAGGGAAGGATGCTGGAGCCATCAGTGCCGCCGCCGCCGTCGAGCTTCAGGCCGAGCATGGCGTTGACGTCCAGGCCAAAGCCGACGGTGCCCTGGGTGTAGCCGGACTCGAAAGTGCCGATAAAGCCCTGGCCCCATTCCTTGCTGTCATCGGTATGGATGTCGCGACGGTCGCGGTTCATGTAGTAGTTGCGGGTGTTGACCGTGAGGTGCGAACCCTCGACGAAGCCTTCGTCGGGCGGGGCGTCCGCCGCGTGGGCAAGGGGGATGATCGTTGCTGCGATTGCGAGGAATAACGGGGTGAACGTCAGCGAGTTCTTCACCGGTGGAGCTCCTTTGGTCAATCATGAACGGCCAGTGTCGTGGGGTGTGCCCGGCCTTTTTTCACGGCAAAAAAAAGCCGCTGAAGTCAGCGGCTTTAAGACAGATTCCCAGTGTAGAGCCCTGGAAATAAGTCGAGGGAAATTCGGGTAAGCGGGTCAGCTGCCTTTGCCGTCGCGCTCATCGATGCGTCAAAGTAACGCAGGCGAGCGGTGCGATACAGAGTGTAACAAGATAATAACTATTGCCCAAATCGCAACAGTGTGGGCGATAGGATCTTCTGTGGGAGCTGGCTTGCCTGCGATGCAGACACCTCGGTATGCCAGGCGCACCGGGGTGATGCTATCGCAGGCAAGCCAGCTCCCACATTTTTGACCGAGTTGTTTAGACCGGAAGGGTGATACCAAAGGTATTGCCACCGCCTTCGCTGCGCACAAACACATCCCCGCCATGCATCAACGCAATCGCCTTGACGATCGCCAGCCCCAGCCCGTGATTGGCCCCGCTGTTGCTGCGTGATGCATCCACCCGGTAGAAACGTTCGAACAGGCGTGGCAAGTGTTCGCTGGCGATCGCCTCGCCCGGGTTGGTCACGCCAATCGCTACCTGTTGCCCCTGCACCTGGATGTGCACGTTGATAACCTGTCCGGGCGCGGTATGTTGCACGGCATTGCTCAGCAGGTTGATCAGCGCACGCCGCAGGTGGGCCTTTTCGATATGCACCCGGGCGTCGCCGTGCACCCGCACCCGCACCTGAGCGTCTTCGAGGATGAAGTCCAGATAGTCGAGGGTGGTGGCCACTTCATCGGCCAGTGAGCATTCGATCAGCTTGGTGGCTTTGCTGCCCTGGTCGGCGCTGGCGAGGAACAGCATGTCGTTGATGATCGAGCGCAGCCGTTCCAGCTCTTCCAGGTTCGATTGCAACACCTCGAAATAGTGCTCGGCCGAACGCCCGCGTGTCAGTGCGACTTGGGTCTGGCCGATCAGGTTGGTCAGCGGCGAGCGCAGTTCATGGGCCACGTCGGCGTTGAACGATTCCAGGCGCGAGTAGGCTTGTTCCACGCGGTCGAGAGTGGCATTGAACGAATTGACGAACAGGCTCAACTCCGGCGGCAGCGGTGACAATTGCAAGCGCCCCGAGAGTTTGGGCGGGGCGAGTTTGCGCGCTTCGTCGGAGAGCTTTTCCAGTGGCTTCAAGCCGATGCGCGCAACCCAGAAACCCAGCAGCGCGGCCATGACCACACCCACCATTGCCAGGCTGATCAACGCCACCAGCAAATGATGCTGGGTGGCGCGGAAGTTTTCGGTGTCGATGGCGATCATAAAGCGCAACGCCGGGCGCTGGTCCTTGGCCGCAAACTGGCTGACCAGCACCTTGAACGGATAAGCGTGGCCGGGCAGGCGCAGGTCGCGCTTGCCCGTCGGGCCCTGTGCAAAGGCGCGGATTTGCGCGTCCGGCTCGCCATATTCATAGCTCGGGTCGCTACTGACCACCCAGAATCGAATGCGCTTGTCCTCTTCCCCCAGCAGCTTGAGCTTGGACTTTATCTTGACCCAATGCTCCGGCGTGCCGAAGCGGTTCACCGACGATTCCAGCACGCTGTAGCGCGCATCCAGTTCGGCGCCCGGCAACAACCCCAGGCCGCGATCCACCTGCTGGTACAGCGCGCCGCCGATCAACACGAAGATCAGCAGCGCCACCAGGGTAAACATGCCGCTCAGGCGCAGGGCGATGGAGTTAGCCGACACTGCGGTTCTCCAGCACATAGCCCATGCCACGAATGGTGTGCAGCAGCTTGTGTTCGAACGGCCCGTCGAGCTTGGCGCGCAGGCGCTTGATCGCCACTTCCACCACGTTGGCATCGCTGTCGAAATTGATGTCCCAGACCATCTCGGCAATCGCGGTCTTGGACAGGATTTCTCCCTGGCGACGCGCCAACACGCTGAGCAGCGAGAACTCCTTGGCGGTCAGGTCCAGGCGTACACCGTTGCGACTGGCCTTGCGGCTGATCAAGTCGATCCACAGGTCGGCGACGGTTACCTGCACCGGCTCATGGCCGCCGCTGCGGCGGGTGAGGGCTTGCAGGCGCGCCACCAGCTCAAGAAACGAAAACGGCTTGCCCAGGTAATCATCGGCGCCCTCACGCAGGCCGCGAATGCGGTCCTCCACGCGCTCGCGGGCGGTGAGCATGATCACCGGCGTCTGCTTGCGGGCGCGCAACGCCCGCAATACGCCAAAGCCGTCCAGGCCGGGGAGCATCACGTCGAGCACGATCACCGCGTATTCATTCTCCAGCGCCAGGTGCAGGCCCTCGACGCCTTCGCGTGCCACATCGACGGTGTAGCCTTGCTCTGTCAGGCCACGGTGCAGGTAGTCTGCGGTTTTCTCTTCATCTTCAATAATCAGGACGCGCATGACCGCCTCAGTGTGTGGTCGCCAGCGCCAGCGCTGGTTTGGGCCTGTGGAAAGTCCGTTCAAGGTACAAGTATATGACCGGAGTCGTGAACAGCGTCAGCGCCTGGCTCACCAGCAAGCCTCCCACCACCGCAATGCCCAGCGGTTGACGCAGTTCCGCCCCCGGGCCCGAGCCCAACATCAAGGGCACCGCGCCGAGCAGGGCGGCGAGGGTGGTCATGATGATCGGTCGGAACCGCGTGACGCAGGCTTCATAAATTGCATCCTCCGGCGTCAGCCCGCGCATGCGCTGGGCCTCCAGTGCAAAGTCGATCATCAAAATGCCGTTTTTCTTGACGATGCCGATCAGCAACACCAGGCCGATCAAGGCCATGATCGAAAAGTCCTGGCCCAGCAGCCACAGCATGATCAGCGCCCCCAGGCCCGCCGAGGGCAGGGTGGAAATGATCGTCAGCGGGTGCACGAAACTCTCGTACAGCACACCCAGGATGATGTACACCGCCACCAGCGCTGCGAGGATCAGCCACGGTTGGCTGGCCAGCGAACTCTGGAACGCCTGGGCCGCGCCCTGGAAGTTGCCGATGAGGGTGCTCGGCATACCGATGTCGCTCTTGGCCTGGTCGAGCATGATCACCGCGTCGCCCAGGGCCACGCCGGGCGCCAGGTTGAACGACAGGTTGGCGGCGGGGAACATGCCGTCATGGCTGATGGACAACGGCCCCACGCTGGGCGGCTCGACCCTGGCCAGTGCCGACAGCGGCACCATTTCGTTGGTCAGCGGCGAGCGCAGGTAAAAGTAGTTGAGGCTTTCGGCCTTGCCGCGTTGCTGGCTGTCCAGTTCGAGTATCACCTGGTACTGGTTGATCTCGGTCTGAAACTCGTTGATCTGGCGCTGGCCGAAGGCGTCGTACAGCGCCTGGTCGACATCGGTGGCGGTCAGGCCGAAGCGGGCAGCGGCCTGGCGGTCGATGTTGATGTGGGTAATGCTGCCGCCCAGTTGCAGGTCGTTGGACAGGTCACGAAACGCCGGGTTGCTGCGCAGTTTCTCGGTGAGGCGTTGGGTCCAGGTGTTGAGCGTCGGGCCGTCGTTGCTCTTGAGCACGTATTGGTACTGGGCGCGGCTGGGGCCGGAACTCAAGTTGATGTCCTGGCCGGCGCGCAGGTACAGCACGATACCGGGCACCTTCGCCAGTTGCGGGCGCAGGCGGTCGATGAACTGGCTGGCGGACACGTCGCGATCACCGCGATCTTTCAAGGCAATCCAGAAGCGCCCGTTGGCGATGGTCTGGTTGCTGCCGGTGACGCCCACCGAGTGGGAAAACGCCTGCACCGCCGGGTCGGCCTTGACGATGTCCGCCAGGGCCTTGTGCTTGGCGACCATGTCTTTGTAGGACACATCGGCCGCCGCCTCGCTGGTGCCGAGCACGAAACCGGTGTCCTGCACCGGGAAGAAACCCTTGGGGATAAACACATAACCGACCACGGCCAGGGCCAGGGTCACCACGAAGATCGCCGCCATGCTGCGTTGGTGCGCCAGTGCCCGGCGCAGATTGCGCGCGTAGCCGGCCAGCAGGCGCTCGCTGAAGGAGGGTTTGGCGTGGGCAGGATGGCTCGGTGCGCGCATGAACAAGGCGGCCAGGGTCGGCGCCAATGTCAGCGAAACCACCACCGAAATCAGGATGGTCGAAGTGGCCGTCAGCGCGAACTCCTTGAACAACCGCCCGACCACACCGCCCATGAACAGCAGCGGAATAAACGCCGCCACCAGCGAGAAGCTGATGGACACCACGGTAAAGCCGATTTCGCCGGCCCCCTTGATCGCCGCTTCGCGCTGGCCCAGGCCGGCCTCCAGGTGCCGATGGATGTTCTCCACCACCACAATCGCATCGTCCACCACGAAGCCCACGGCGATCACGATAGCGACCAGGGTCAGGTTGTTCAGGCTGAACCCCATCACGTACATCAGGGCAAAACTGGCCACCAGCGATACACCCAGCACGGCCGAAACAATCAGTGTCGCCGAGAGCTGGCGCAAAAACAGCGCCATCACCGCCACCACCAGCAGGATGGCGATCAGCAGGGTCATTTCCACTTCATGCAGGGAGGCGCGGATGGTCTTGGTGCGGTCGGTCAATACGCTGACCTGCACCGAGGCCGGCAACATGCCTTGCAGGCGCGGCAGTTCGGCCTGGATGCGGTCGACGGTTTCGACGATGTTGGCGCCGGGCTGACGCGAAATCACCAGGTTGACCCCTGGCGTATCGCCGGACCAGGCTTGCACGTAGGCGTTTTCCGAACCATTGATGACGTTGGCGATATCGCGCAGTTGAACCGGTGCGCCGTCTTTGTAGGAAACGATCAACTGGCCGTAGTCTTCGGGATGAAACAGCTGGTCGTTGGTCGACAGAGTCGAGACGCTGTTCTCGCCATAGATCGCGCCCTTGGCCAAGTTGAGGCTCGACTGCTGAATGGCCAGGCGTATGTCGGCGAGGGTCAGCCCGATGGCCGCGAGTTTGTCGGGGGAGGCCTGCACGCGAATCGCCGGGCGTTGCTGGCCGGTGATGTTGATCTGGCCGACGCCGTCGATCTGGCTGATCTGGCGCGCCAGCAGGGTTTCCACATAATCACTCAGCTCGGTGCTGGGCATGCTGCCTGAACTGACGCTGAGGATCAGTACCGGGCTGTCCGCCGGGTTGACCTTTCTCCAGGTCGGCAAGTTCGGCATATCGCTGGGCAGCTTGCCGGAGGCGGTGTTGATCGCGGCCTGGACTTCCTGGGCGGCGGTGTCGATGCTTTTTTCCAGGGTGAACTGCAACGTCAAAAGGCTTGAGCCCAAGGCGCTGCTGGAGGTCATCTGGGTCACGCCGGGGATGGCACTGAATTGCACTTCCAGGGGCGTGGCCACTGATGAGGCCATGGTGTCCGGGCTGGCACCGGGCAGTTGCGCGGTGACCTGGATCGTCGGAAATTCCGCTTCCGGCAACGGGGCGATGGACAGGCGTGGGAAGGCGATGACCCCCAGCAGTACCAAGGCAAACGTCAACAACAGGGTGGCGACCGGGTGATCAACGCACCAGGCCGAGGGCGAACGGCTGCCGCTCATGGTTGCACCGTGGCGTCAGCGGTCTGGATCACCTGTGGTGGCTCCTTGAGTACTTCCACCTGGGCGCCGGCCTTGAGCCGCGACTGACCGTCGCTGACCAGCACGTCCCCAGCCTGCACGCCTTTGATGATGTTGATCTCGCTGTCCTGATAGGCAACCTGTACCGGCACCACTTCTGCTTTATCACCGTTCACCCGGTACACGAAGTGCGAGTCCAGCCCACGCTGTACTACGGTCGGTGGCACCACTAGAACATGCTTGTCGAGGGCCGTCTGGATCTTGATGGTCACCAGTTGCCCCGGCCACAGCTTTTGCGATGGGTTGTTGAACTCGGCCTTGGCCCGCAGGGTGCCGGTGGTGGAGCTGATCTGGTTGTCGATCAGGCTCAGGTGGCCTTCGCCGAGCAGGTGGCCGGTGTCGCCGTCGGTATCGGCGCCCAGGTAGGCGTCGACGCTGGCCGGGGTTGGCGCCGCGATCAGGCCCTGCAGGGTCGGCAGCATCTGCTGCGGCAGGGAGAACTCAACGGCGATCGGGTCGAGCTGGGTGACGGAGAACAACCCCTGGGTGTCGCTCATGCGCAGGAAATTACCTTCATCCACACTGCGAATGCCCACGCGACCACTGACGGGGGAGCGAATCTGGGTGTAGGAAAGTTGTACCTGAGCAGCATCAATCGCAGCCTGATTGCCTTGCACGGTGGCCCTGAGCTGGTTCACCAATGCCTGCTGCTGGTCATAGGTCTGCTTTGATACGCCGTCGTCAATGCTCAGTGCCTTGTAGCGCTTGAGGTTGACCAGTGCCACTTGCAACTGCGCCTGGCTTTCACCCAGTTGCGCCTTGGCCTGGTCGAGGCTGGCGCGGATCGAGCGGTCATCGAGGGTCGCCAGCAGGTCACCGGCCTTCACCGACTGACCTTCTTTGACCAGCAATCGGGTGAGGATGCCGTCGATCTGCGGGCGAATCACCACATTGTGCAACGACAGCACCGAGCCGATACCGCTGACAAACCGCGGAACATCCTGTTGCGTCACGCTCACCACCCGCACGGGAATGGCGGTAGGCGCCGCCAGCCGTGCTTTGACCGGCCGGGTCAATGCCCAGGCTGCGACAGCCAGTATCAGGAGGGCACCCACTATCAGGGCCATGTTTCGTTTGATCTGCATAGGAGGACGCCGGCGCAAACTGCACGTTGGAGTTTGGAAAGCTGCTTTATAGCGCTGTTTCACCGTCAGCACGGTGACGGCAAACTGACAGCCGTGACAGTTAGGCTGTGTGAGCCTGTCGCTTGAAGTTACTGCTGGCAGCCTCGGCCCCGTATACTCGCGTTTTTACACCTATAGCTGTGCCGGAGCCCCTATGACTTCCCCCACCCAACCCCCTGTTGAAGCGGCCGACCTCGTCGATTCGGCCACCGCCGACAGTGCTGAAAAAGCCGAGATCCCGGCGTTCAAGTTCCCCTTCAAGCCGGGTGAACTGGCAGGCGCCAAAAACGCCAGCCAGCCCTGGTACAAAGGTGGCGCCAAGAACGGCCATACCAAGACCCCAGGCATGGCACCTCCAGGCACGCGCCGTTCGATGGGTAAACGTTAAGGCTAAATCGAAGCTCGCGTTATAGGCTGTTGCCTACGTCGCCTGTCGATATTTCTACTTGTAGGTCCGCGGTCGATTCTTGAAAGCTTGCACAGCGTTTGCTTCGTCCCGATGACGCTCCATCGGGACGAGTGAGTAAGCTTTCCGGAAAAGGACGTTCCCGTGGCCCTGATACACCTCTGTGCAGTGCTTGCCTTCTTGCTCTCGACGACTGCCGTTGCGGGCGACGTTCAACCGCGGCGCGAGATTCGTTTCGCCGTGGCCGCGCATTTTCCCCCCTTTCAGAGCCGCAACCCGCAAGGGCAATTGGTGGGGCTGAACATCGAACTGGGCAATGCCTTGTGCGAACAACTCAACGTGCGCTGTATCTGGGTTGACCAAGTCGTCATGGAAAATTTTCCGGCCCTCGAAGCCCGGCAGTTCGACGCGATCATGGGTATGGCGCCGACATGTCGGCGCCGACAACGGGTGAGTTTTACCGATGACCTCTACCCGATCACCACCCGCCTGGTGGGTCGTAAAGGCTCAGGCTTGATCCCTGGCCGGCGCTCGCTCAAGGGCAAGCGCGTGGGGGTGTTGGTCAGGAGTAATCGTGAAGCCTTTGCGCTCTCGCAGTGGGCACCGGCGGGGGTGATCATCAGAAGTTTCTGGCTCAACGATCAACTGATTCAGAGCCTGGTGTCGGGTGATATCGATGCGACCTTGCAAGGTGCCGTGGAGATCCGTGAGGCGCTGCTCGACACCGCCGACGGCCTGGACTTCGGTTTCCTGGGGCCTGTGGTGTCATCGGGCTTGTTGGGCAACAGCGTGGCTATCGCGGTACGCAAACCTGATACCGCGCTGCGCAATGAGCTGAACCATGCGCTTGAACAGCTGATGCAAAACGGCGAATACCAACGCATCCTCCAGCCCTATGGTCTGGATGTAGCGCCTGCCACTCCATGATCGAGATAGATCTCAATGCGGGAGCAGACTCAGTCAAATCCCCGTCGGCGGTCAGGCAGCCCGCAACGAGATAAACGCATAGTTGGCCGGCACTTCGGTGGCAATCTGCGCCCCGGCGTCCAGCAGTTGTTCGGCGATGTCCATACCGGATACATGGAACACCCATTCATTGGCCATGCTCGGCTGGACCACTGCCTGCTCGACAGCTTGGGCAAACGCCTGCATATCCGGCAGGTAGGCGGTAAAGCCGTCGCCCTTGAGCGCTGTGGTACGAATGCCGAGCAACGCACACACCGCTTCCTTGGTTTGTACATCATCACGGTCGGCCTGGCGCGAGCGGCCGATCAGTTCAGCCAGTTCCTTGTCCATTAACTCGCCACCGACGATCAAAGCCGGGCCCTGTTCCCAGGATTCTGGCGGGCAATCCTTGGCACTCGGGTTCAGCGGGATATGCGGGTTGATCTCCATCGGGTAGATCCGGCACACCAGTGGGCGTCGTTCATAGATGCGGCAAAGGTTGTCTTCGTCAAGATTCCGGCAGCGTCCGGCGTTATAGGCGGCAAAGGTGATTGCCACAAACGCCTCGGTAGTGCCGCTGGGCACCATCACCGATCGGCGCTCGGCGTGTTCACGTTGTTGCAGGGGCAGGCCCAGGCCGTTGCCGAGGAAACCCTCGACCAGGACGATGACGTTACCGCCGTCCGCCGCCCAGCTACGGGCTTCTGCGAGGGTCAGGGGGACGTGATGGTCGCTGCAGCATTTGCCGCAACCTACGCAAGAAAACTGAGTGTTCATGGCGGATCTGTCACCAGGCTAGGTCAGAGGGCACGCTTGAGGGGTGACGGGTTTTTTACCTCTATCGACCGCTCGGCACTCTGGAAGCAAGTTATGCGCCAGGGGTTGTCAGCCCTTGGGCACAGTGTCGCGCAGGACAAATCTCATATCGGCACTTTCATACAGTTGCCGGGCACGCAGGTTGCTTTCCAGCACCTTGAGGTCGACATAAGGTTCGCCGCGCTGCTTGAACACCTGAAAGCTGTGCAGCAACAAGGCGCGCCCCAGCCCCTGGCCCTGGGCGCAAGGATGTATCGCAAGGTTCTTGATGAAGGCGCTGGTCCAGCACTGGGCGACACCGAGAATGCCGTCGGCGTTAATGGCGACCAGGCACAACGTCGGGTCGCACTCGGCATCGGTCACGAACTGTCGGCGCCATTCATCCAGGCTGGCGACACGGCCTCCGCCCTGGTCTTGAGTCATGCGCAACACGGCATGGATCGCCGGGGCCAATTCATCCCGGTAATGATCCAGCCGCGTATTCGCTGGCCACTGCGGGGCGGGCAGGCTGCCCGTGAGGTCGCGACGCAGCAGCTGGAAATACTCGGCCACTGCTTACAGGCCCTTTTGTGCCACGGTTTGCGCGGCGATGACCAGGTACTTGGTCAGCTCCGGGGAGGAGAACTTGGTGAGCACCGCATCGGCACCGGCCAGGCGGGCTTTCTCGCTGTTCATCGCGCTGTCCAGGGAAGTGTGCAACAGCACGTATAGGTCCTTGAAATCCGGGGTTTCGCGCAGGGTGCGGGTAAGGGCGTAGCCGTCCATCTCGGACATCTCGATATCCGACACCACCACATTGATCTGCTCGCCCGTGCCTTGCAGTTCCAGCAACACATCGATGGCTTCCTTGGCGCTGCGCGCGGTGTGGCAGGTCAGGCCAAGGTTACGCAGGGTGTGTACCGACTGCTGCAAGGCCACTTGGCTGTCGTCCACCACCAGGATGCGGGCGTTGCCGAGCACTTCGGCTTCTTCCATGGTCAGGTCGGTCGGCGCCGTTTCAATCGGTGCCGGGGCGATGCCGTGGATGACTTTCTCGATATCCAGCACCTGTACCAGGCCACCTTCCACTTGGGTTACCCCAGTGATAAATGCACGGTTGCCCCCGGAGCCGTAGGGTGGCGGGCGGATGTCGGTGGTCAGGCAATGCACGATCTTGCTCACTGCCTGCACATGCAAACCCTGCTTGGAACGGCTGACGTCGGTGACGATCAGGCAGCCGCCGTCCGGGTCTTGCAAGGGCATTTCACCGAGGGCGCGGCTCAAGTCGATCACCGACAGCGAGGTGCCGCGCAAGGTGGCAATGCCTTTGACGTGCGGGTGGGACTCCGGCAGCTTGGTCAGCGGCGGGCAGGGGATGATTTCACTGACTTTCAACAGGTTGATGGCCATCAGCTTGCCGCTGCGCAGGGTAAAGAGCAGAAGCGAAAGTGAGTCTGCGCGGGCTTTGGTGGTGGACATAAAAACCTTCTGTGGATCAGGGATGACGATCATCTATGGAAGGTTATCGACTCGGCTGGCCTGGGCTTTAACCGGATTTTGTGTCGGGCACTGCTAATGTGGGAGGGGGCTTGCTCCCGATATCGGCGTGTCAGTCAGCAGATGTACAACTGATCCACCGCCATCGGGAGCAAGCCCCCTCCCACATTGGGTTATGTATCAGCCCTTCCAGACCTGCGGGTTCACCAGGTCCTGCGGGCGCTGGCCCAGCAGTGCGCTGCGCAGGTTATCCAAAGCACGATTGGCCATGGCTTCGCGGGTTTCACCGGTGGCCGACCCGACGTGCGGCAGGGTCACGGCATTGCTCAACTGGAACAGTGGCGATTCGGCCAGCGGTTCCTTTTCATACACATCCAGCCCGGCACCGCGAATTTTCTGGGTTTGCAGGGCTTCGACCAGCGCCGGTTCATCCACCACCGGCCCACGGGAAATATTGATCAGGATCGCGCTGGACTTCATCAGGCCTAATTCGCGCGTGCTGATCAGGTGACGGGTCTCGTCGCTCAATGGCACCACCAGGCAGACAAAATCCGCCTCGGCCAGCAACTGGTCAAGGCTACGGAACTGTGCGCCCAGTTCTTGCTCCAGCGCGGTCTTGCGGCTGTTGCCGCTGTACAGGATCGGCATGTTGAAACCCAGGCGCCCACGCCGGGCCACGGCCGCGCCGATATTGCCCAGGCCGACGATGCCCAGGGTCTTGCCGTGTACATCGCAGCCAAACAACGGCGCGCCGACGCTGGCTTTCCACTGACCGGCCTTGGTCCAGGCGTCCAGCTCGGCCACCCGGCGTGCGCTGCTCATCAGCAACGCAAAGGCCAGGTCGGCAGTGCTTTCGGTGAGTACATCAGGGGTGTTGGTCAGCATGATGCCGCGCTCGTTGAAGTACGGCACGTCGTAGTTGTCGTAGCCCACCGATACACTGGACACCACTTCAAGCTTGCTCGCGCCTTCAAGCTGTTCACGGCCCAGCTTGCGGCCCACGCCGATCAAGCCGTGGGCATGGGGCAGGGCGTCGTTGAACTGCGCGTTGATATCACCCAGTTTGGGGTTGGGCACGATCACCTCGAAATCCTGTTGCAGGCGTTCGATCATCGGTGGGGTGATGCGGCTGAAGGCCAGGACAGTCTTTTTCATGGCAGGCGGGCTCGTCGACTACGGAAGAATGCCAAGCACGCTAACATTCCCGATAAGAATTTTGCAGGGTTTTGATCGGTCCTGCTTCTCTTCCATTGGTTTTAATACCTGTCAACTGTGAAAACTACGAGCTGTTCGGCCAATACGTGAGCGCCTATTCTCGTTTTTCAAGGCTGGGTTGATGCCTTTGTTAAACAGGAGATCACTCTTATGAATATCGACGATGAGATAAAGCGAATCAGGGATTTTTTAGCCGCTGGTAAAACACGCAACGAGCCTGACGAGGCTTTGCCGCAGGCTCCCACAATCGAATTGATCGTCAATGGCGAGTTGTTCGTCGACCATGTACCTGGGACGGGGCTGAAGGTTGGGGTGGATTACGACACTATGCTGGAGGGTCAGGAGTTCGTTTTATATTTGTTCAGCAATACGCCTTCGGATGGCGACTATAACGAGGCCGTTACAGTGATAGAGGTGAAACCTTACGTTGTTACCGTGCCCAAGCAAAAGATTGAAAAGTTGCATAAAAACGAGCTTGGTCTTTGTCTTTACTTCATCGATGGCAAAGAAACCTCTGAGTGGACGACCTTCACCGTCAGATGATGCGTCCTATCAAGGCATACGGTGACCTGTTCAAAACCAGTCACCGCATGCTTGGCTCAATTACTCAAGCGAGCACCACCTAAACCACCGCTCAATTCATACGCCACCAGCTCCGCCTGGTGCGCCGCCAGAATTTCCGGCAACGAACCACGCAGGTACTCCACCCAGGTCTTGATCTTCGCATCCAGGTATTGGCGCGAAGGGTAGATGGCGTACAGGTTCAGTTCCTGGGAGCGGTAGGTCGGCATCACCCGCACCAGTGTGCCGTTGCGCAGCCCTTCGATGGCGGCATACACCGGCAGCAGGCCTACGCCCATGCCGCTGGTAATTGCGGTTTTCATCGCGTCGGCCGAGTTGACCAGGAACGGCGAGCTGTTGATCGCCACGCTTTCCTGACCTTCAGGCCCGTTGAAGGTCCATTTGTCCAGTTGGATCACCGGGCTGACCAGGCGCAGGCACGCATGGTTGAGCAAATCCTGCGGCCGCTGTGCACAGCCCTTGGCCTTGACGTATTCCGGGGAAGCACAGGCAATGCTGTAGGTGATGCCCAGGCGCTGGGACACGAAACCCGAGTCCGGCAGTTCACTGGCCAGCACGATGGACACGTCGTAGCCCTCGTCGAGCAGGTCCGGTACGCGGTTGGCCAGGGTCAGGTCGAAGGTCACGTCGGGGTGGGTGCGGCGGTAACGGGCAATCGCGTCGATGACGAAATGCTGGCCGATCCCGGTCATGGTGTGCACTTTGAGCTGCCCGGCAGGGCGGGCGTGGGCGTCGCTGGCCTCGGCTTCGGCTTCTTCGACGTACGCAAGGATCTGCTCGCAGCGCAGCAAATAGCGTTTACCGGCCTCGGTCAGCGCGATACGCCGGGTGGTGCGGTTGAGCAAGCGGGTTTGCAGGTGGGCCTCAAGGTTGGAGACCGCGCGCGAGACATTGGCCGTGGTGGTGTCCAGTTGCACGGCGGCGGCGGTGAAGCTGCCGGCTTCGGCCACGCAACTGAAAGCGCGCATGTTTTGCAAAGTGTCCATGGAGTGTTCTCAAGGGAGATGACAAATTGTGACAGAAAGTTACGCCGACCAGTGATCCCTACCAACGGATTATCGCCTGAACGGTAACAAAGATTCACAGGAATGCCAGCTTATCGTCCTCCATGCCGCCGCCTAGAATTGCGCCACCTCTTGCGCAACACCTCTCAGGAATTCGCTTGCCGTGCCGCGTCGCATCAGCAGAGAGCTGAAGACTCTCAGTGTTTGGGCCTTATCGTTAGCCATCAGCGGTTGCATCGGAACCGGAGGAATTGCCCCCCAAGGCCAGGCCCTCAACGCCAATACCCTGGCCACCGATGAAGCCATTCAAGACGCCTCCCAGGACGCCCATTGGCCCACCGCCCAATGGTGGCAAGCCTACGGCGACCCGCAGCTCAACCGTTGGGTCGAACTCGCCACCCAGAACAGTCCCAGCCTGGCCGTGGCCGCCGCACGCGTGCGGCAAGCGCGGGCGCTGGCCGGGGTTGCGGAGTCGGCCGAGTCGTTGCAGATCAACAGCGACACCACCCTCAAGCGCCACAACTGGCCGAAAGATCAGTTCTACGGCCCCGGCGAATTGAGCGGCGCCAACACCTGGGATAACAACTCGTCCCTGGGTCTGAGTTATGCCCTCGACCTGTGGGGGCGGGAAAGCAACAGCACCGAACGTGCGGTCGACCTGGCGCACATGAGCGCTGCCGAAGCACGTCAGGCCCAGCTCGAACTGCAGAACAACGTGGTGCGCGCCTATATCCAGTTGTCGTTGCATTACGCCAACCGCGATATCGCCGCGGCCACCCTGGCCCAGCAACAGCAGATTCTCGACCTGGCCAACAAACGCCTTAACGCCGGGATCGGCACCCACTTCGACGTCAGCCAGGCCGAAACCCCGCTGCCGGAAACCCATCGCCAACTGGATGCCCTGGACGAGGAAATCGCCCTGAGCCGTAACCAGTTGGCGGCGCTGGCCGGTAAAGGCCCGGGCGAGGGTGCGCAGTTGCAACGCCCGACCCTGGCCCTCGCCGCGCCATTGAAGTTGCCCTCAAGCCTGCCTGCGCAACTGCTCGGCCAACGCCCGGATGTGGTCGCCAGCCGCTGGCAGGTGGCGGCCCAGGCCCGTGGCATCGATGTGGCCCACGCTGGTTTCTACCCCAACGTCGACCTGGTCGGCAGCCTCGGCTACATGGCCACGGGCGGCGGTATGCTGGAGTTCCTGGCTGGCAAGAAATTCAACTACAACGTCGGTCCGGCGATCACCTTGCCGATCTTTGATGGCGGCCGCCTGCGTGCTCAATTGGGCGAAGCCAGTGCCGGCTATGACATCGCGGTCGCCCAGTACAACCAGACGCTGGTCAATGCGCTCAAGGGCATCAGCGACCAGTTGATCCGCCGCGAGTCCATGGACAAGCAGTCGGCTTTCGCCGCGCAGTCGGTTGCCTCGGCGCAGAAGACCTACGACATCGCCATGATCGCCTACCAGCGTGGCCTCACCGACTACCTCAATGTGCTCAACGCCCAGACCCTGCTGTTCCGTCAGCAACAGGTCGAGCAACAGGTGCAGGCGGCGCGCCTGAGTGCCCATGCCGAACTGGTAACGGCATTGGGCGGCGGCCTTGGTGCCGGCAACGATGTGCCCCAGGATGCCAAGACCCTTCCAAGCAAGACCCCGGCGGCACTTGCCGTGTTCGACCACTGAGTAGGATTCGATGACTTCCTTGCCTGCACCGCTGCGCTGGTTGCATTCCCTTGAGTGGCGCCGTGGCTTTTTCGACTGGGCACGCAGCGACGGCGTGACCTGGGTGTATATCTTCAAGGTGCTGGTCGCCGCGTTCCTCACGCTGTGGCTGGCGATGCGCCTGGAACTGCCGCAACCGCGCACCGCGATGATCACCGTGTTTATCGTGATGCAGCCCCAGAGCGGCCAGGTGTTCGCCAAGAGTTTCTACCGTTTCCTCGGTACCTTGGCGGGCTCGGCGGTGATGGTGCTGTTGATCGCCTTGTTTGCGCAGAACACCGAACTGTTCCTCGGCGCGCTGGCGATCTGGGTGGGCATTTGTACCGCTGGCGCTACGCGCAACCGCAACTTCCGCGCCTATGGGTTTGTGCTTGCCGGCTACACCGCCGCGATGGTCGGCCTGCCGGCACTGGCCCACCCGGACGGCGCCTTTATGGCAGCGGTGTGGCGGGTGCTGGAAATCTCTCTGGGGATTCTGTGCTCGACAGTGGTCAGCGCCGCCATCCTGCCGCAGACCTCCAGCGCCGCCATGCGCAACGCGCTGTACCAGCGCTTCGGCGTGTTCGCGCTGTTCGTCACCGACGGCCTGCGCGGGCGCAGCCAACGCGAAGGGTTCGAGGCCAGTAACGTGCGCTTTATCGCCGAAGCCGTGGGCCTGGAAGGGCTGCGCAGCGTCACCGTGTTCGAAGACCCGCACATGCGCCGACGCAACGGGCGGCTCAGTCGCCTCAACAGCGAATTCATGAGCATCACCACGCGCTTCAACGCCTTGCACCAGTTGCTTGAACGCTTGCGTGCCGATGAGGCCGATCATGTGGTCGCAGCGATCAAACCCGGCCTGCAAGACCTGGCCGAAGTGCTCGACAGCTTCTCGGGCCGCGCCCTCACCAGCCCGGACGCCGCGCGCCTGGTTAATCAACTGAGCGCCTACAAGGACGACCTGCCCGCCAAGGTGCGCAGCCTGCGGGCGAGCTTCCAGGACGGTAACCCGACCGAAGCCGAGCAGCTGGACTTTCATACCGCCTACGAGCTGCTGTACCGCTTCGTCGACGACCTGCACAACTACGCGCAAACCCACGCGTCCCTGGCTGACCACCGCCATGCGCGGGAAGACTGGCACGAAGCCTATACGCCAAAAACCAACTGGCTGGCCTGCGCCGCCGCCGGGGTGCGGGCCTCGTTTATCCTGATCGTGCTGGGCAGTTACTGGGTAGCCACCGCCTGGCCCAGCGGCGCGACCATGACCTTGATCGCGGCGGCCACGGTGGGCCTCTCCGCTGCCACACCCAACCCCAAGCGCATGGCGTTCCAGATGGCTTGCGGCACCTTGATCGGCGCCTTGGTCGGCTTTGTCGAAATGTTCTTCGTGTTCCCCTGGATCGACGGCTTCCCGCTGCTGTGCGTGATGCTCGCACCGGTGATCATCTTCGGTGCTTTCCTCTCCTCCCGCCCGCAGTACGCCGGTGTCGGCGTGGGCCTGTTGATTTTCTTCAGCACCGGCTCGGTGCCGGACAACCTCACGGTCTACAACCCTTACACCTTTATCAACGACTACATCGCCATGGTCATCGGCATGTTGGTGTGCGCGGCGGCGGGGGCGATCATCCTGCCACCCAACAGCCGCTGGCTGTGGCGCCGCCTGGAGCAGGACCTGCGTGAGCAGGTGGTGTATGCGATCAGCGGCAAGCTCAAGGGCCTGGCGTCGAGTTTTGAAAGCCGTACCCGCGACCTGCTGCATCAGGCTTACGGCCTCGCGGCCGGCCAGCCGCAGGTGCAACGCGACCTGCTGCGCTGGATGTTCGTGGTGCTGGAGGTCGGCCACGCAATCATCGAGTTGCGCAAGGAGCAGGCGATCCTGCCGGTGCATCCGGCCTATGCCGAGTCCCAGCCGTGGCGCCAGGCAATCCGCGTGATGGGCCGTTCGCTGGTGCGGTTGTTCCTGCAACCCAGCGCCAGCAACCTGGAGCGCGGCTTGATCGCCGTCGACCATGCGATCAGCCGCGTGCAGGCCACCGACGAACCTTTCGCCCCGCACTTCGATACCTCAGCCCTGCGCCGGGTGAAGAGCTACCTGCACTTTATCCGCACCTCGCTGCTCGACCCGCAATCGCCACTGGCGGCCCTCAAAGGAGCCTCGAATGCCTCGTGAAATCGCATTTCATGGCATCTATATGCCGACCATGACCCTGATGTTCCTGATCGCCGCCGGGCTGGCCTGGGCGATTGATCGCTTTCTGGCCGGGTTCGACCTGTACCGGTTTTTCTGGCACCCGGCGCTGTTGCGCCTGAGCCTGTTCGCTTGCCTGTTCGGCGCCCTGGCGCTGAGCGTCTACCGTTGAGAATGCCCCGATGAAAAAGTTTTTCAGCCTGCTCGCGACCTTGCTGGTGCTGGCCCTGGCGATCTGGATTGGCCGCACGTTGTGGGTGCACTACATGCAAACGCCATGGACCCGCGACGGCCGCGTGCGCGCCGACATCATCAACGTCGCGGCTGACGTGACCGGCGAGGTGGTGGACGTGCCGGTACGCGATAACCAGTTGGTAAAAAAAGGCGACCTGCTGATGCAGATCGACCCCGAGCACTACCGCATTGCCGTCAAGCAAGCTCAATCGCTGGTGGCCTCACGCAAGGCTACCTGGGAGATGCGCAAGCTCAACGCCCACCGCCGCGCCGACCTCGACGCCCTGGTGATCTCCAGGGAAAACCGCGACGACGCCAGTAATATCGCTGACTCGGCCCTGGCCGATTACCAGCACGCCCTGGCGCAACTGGAGGCCGCTGAACTCAACTTGAAACGTACCCGTGTGCTGGCGGCAGTGGATGGCTACGTCACCAACCTCAACGTGCATCGCGGCGACTATGCGCGTATCGGTGAAGCGAAGATGGCTGTGGTGGATATGAATTCGTTCTGGGTCTATGGCTTCTTTGAAGAAACCAAGCTGCCCCACGTCAACGTCGGGGATAAAGCCGATATGCAATTGATGAGTGGCGAGACACTCAAGGGTCACGTGGAAAGCATCTCCCGTGGCATCTACGACCGCGACAACCCCGAGAGCCGTGAGCTGATTGCCGATGTGAACCCGACGTTCAACTGGGTGAGGTTGGCGCAGCGTGTGCCGGTGCGGATTCACATTGATGAAGTGCCGGAGGGCGTGCTGTTGGCGGCCGGGATTACCTGCACTGTGATCGTCAACCCAACACAAAACTAAACTGTGGGAGGGGCATGAGTATCTACACAACTTTTCGGTATACCGCGGGCCCCTGTGGGAGGGGGCTTGCCCCCGATGGCGGCCTGACAGCCGACCAGGATGTTGGATCAGACCGAGTACATATCCGTTATTTGGGTAACGGCTGCTATTGGTTCCGCTTTTACAGCGGGTCACTTTGGAAAAGAGCCCCAAAGTAACCAAAGGGCTCTTGCCCCACCACTCGGCACCTCGCTTAGGCTCGGTGTGCCCGTAATCCGCCATGGATTTGGGGGGCCGCCGCCACGCGCCATCCATGGCGCGGGGCGGCTAAACCGGCATCCCTGCCGGTTTACCCCCCAAATCCCTGTCGAATTCCGGCCAGCGTGGTTTGACGGGGCGCCTGAGATCAAAAGCAGATCAAGATCAAGAGCGGCTCGCTTCGCATCGTGGTTACCATTGGCGACTACAAAGTTGTGTAGATACCTATGCTCATCGGGGGCAAGCCCTCTCCCACATTTAGGCCCGCGTTAAGCCTTGATAAACGTCTCATGCAAGTGCCGCCACAACAGCGCACCACTGGCCTGCTTCTCGAACACCACCGTGGCGCGGCGATCTGTCTGGGTGCCACTGTCATCCACCTGATGCTCGCGATACGTCACCGTGGCTCCCCGCGCATGACGATCAATCCCGGTCATTTCGCTCAAGGTGATTTTCAACCCCGGCCGCATCCCACCCAGGCGCGTGAACAACGCATTGACCCCGGCCCTGTTGACCCGCGTACCGGTGGCCGGCGCTACCATGCTGAACTCCGGTGAGAAGCGTGCCAGCAGGTTTTCCAGCGTGCCCTCAGGTGCAACCCCGGCAAACCATTGTTCGATCTCGACGTGAGTCTGGATCACTTCCTCAAAAAAATCGCTGTAGTCAATCATGCTTGGGCTCGCTGCAAGGGTGAAGCAGCGTGCGTATCCTGGAGGCATCCAGGCGCAACACTGCGAAAAGCGGCAACAGGGTCAGAGCTGCCGCTATCGTGAAGGTTATGGCGAAGGAATCCAAGGTCGACAGTACTGCACTGAGCAAGGCGGCGCCCACGCAGAAGCTCACTTGCCGGTTCATGTTCCATAACGCGCTGGCGTGGCCCATGCGCTCGGCGGGAATATCCAGAAAGGCCAGGGTCTGTGCGGTGCTGCTGCACAGGCTGCCGCCCAGGCCCATCAAGACGTAGGCCGCAATGATCAGCGCCGGCTCGTTGAGCAACAGGATGCCGCCGCATTGCAGCACCATGCCCGCCAGCAGCAAAGGTTTCGGGCCGCAGCGATTGAAGAGTTTTTTGCTCAAGTAAATCGCCACTGCCGAGGCCAGTGCCCACGGCAACATGAGCACGCCGGTCTGGGTGGCGTCATACCCCAGGTCACGCACGTAGAGGATGGCGATCAGGCTGGTGCCGATAAATATCCCCGGAATACACAGGTAAACCAGCATTGCCACACGCAGCATCGGGCTGGCGGCTTGTTTGAACATACTGCCCAGGTCCAGGGGCGGGCGTACGGTGGAAGGCACATCGGGTTTTATCCACAGCAGCGCCAGCAGCAGGGTCACCAGCGCCAGAGGCAGGTTGGCGTAGAAAATCCAGCGCCAGGACAGGCTGTCGACAATTACCCCACCCAGCGCCGGAGACAATGCCGGTACCAGCAATGCCACCGACATGACCCGCGCCGTCAACTGGCTGCGCTCGGCCGCGGGAAAGTGTCGGTAAGCCATGGCTTGCCCCACCGGAATCAACAAGCCGCCGCCGAGCCCCTGCACAGCGCGCCAGCCAATCAACGCGTCGATGGAGCCGGCCTGGCCGACCATCACCGATGCCCCGGCAAACAGCAGCAGGCTGGTGGCGATCAGGGTGCGCTCGCCCATGAGCGCCGCCAGCCACACACTCAAGGGAATGATCACCGTCAGCCCGAGCATGTAGGCATTGCTGATCCACGCCAGTTGCGTGACCGAGGCGTGCAGTTCGCGGGCGATGTCCGGGTAGGCGACGGTGGCGACAAACATGTTCACCAGGTCCAGGGCAAAACCCAGTAGAAAGATCCAGGCAATTTTCGAGCGGTAGGTCATGAACGCGATCCTGCGAATGAAGCGCGCAGGGTAGGCGGCAAGCAGGGTTTGGGATACGTCGGTTTGCCTGTTAGTTTGTCAAAAATATTTTGACAAACGGAGGGCGTGGCGATGGTCAGCCTGGATCGATTCGACACCTTCAAGGCCGTGGTCGAGGCCGGCTCGCTCACGGCCGCCGCGGATCTGCTCGGCCAGACCCGCGCCGTGGTCAGCTTCAACCTCAAGCGCCTGGAGGCGGAGCTGGGCGTCACCCTGCTGACCCGCAACACTCGCCAGCTGGCGCTCACCGATGCCGGCGAACGTTTCTACCTGCGCTGCACACGAATGCTCGAAGAGGCGCGCCTGGCGGTGGAAGAGGCCCGTTCCGAACATGCGCAGCTCAAAGGCACGCTGCGCATCACCACCACCGTCGAGTATGCCCTGGCCGTGGTCGCCCCGGCGGTGGAAGCGTTTCGCCGCCTGCACCCGGACCTGAATATCCACTTATCCACATCCTCCACCCACGCCGATTTGATCTCCGAGCGTTTTGACGTGGCTATTCGCCTGGGGCGCTTGCTGGACTCCAATCATCGAGCGGTGCGGTTGTCGACGTTTGAAGTGTTCGCCGTCGCTGCGCCAGCGTTTGCGGGCGTTCAGACCCTGGAGGAGTTGGAGCAGGTGCCCAGGCTGGGCCATGGCCGCTTGACGGAGTTGAGCGTGACCGACCCTGCCGGCGATGGGCATCAATACCGCGCAGGTCCGGCCGCCTTGGTGGCCGACAGTGCGGCGGTGCTCCAGGCGTTTGCGGTGCGTGGCCACGGTGTGGCGATCTTGCCACAGTGGCTTGTGCAGGAGGATTTGGAGGCGGGACGGCTGGTGCGTGTATTGGCGGACTATCGCTTCGCGCCCCAAGGGGTCTACGCGATGTATCCGGATACCCGGCATTTGCCGCTTAAGGTGCGGGCGTTTATTGATTTTATGAAGGGTTAGAGTTTACCGCCCAACCCAAAGCGCTTCTTCAACACCTTCTCCAGCAACCCCTTGGGCAACAGCGCCGCCATCAATGGCAACGCCCGGCTGCCATTGCCCGACCTTAGCAGACGCGGTGGCTGCGCTTGCTGCACGGCCTTGAGCACATCCGCCGCAAATTCAGTGGCTGGGGTTGGCTTGTCCTGGGAGGCCTGGCTGCGCGCCCGAATGCCTTCGCGCAACGGCCACCAGGGCGATGTTTCGTTGATCAACAATTCGGCCTGGGCCCCGGCATTCTTCGCAAAATGGGTATTGATCGCACCGGGCTGCACTTCCATCACCCGCACGCCAAACGGTGCCAGTTCCATGCGCAGGGCATCGCTCAAGGCATGGACAGCGGCTTTGGATGCGCAGTAGGCGCCGGCGAACGGCGTCACCAATACCCCGGAAACGCTGCCGATATTCACCACCAGTCCTTTGCTGCGGCGCAACGCGGGAAACAGTGCCTGGGTGACGCCAACGATGGAAAACACATTGGTTTCGAATTGGCGTCGCATCGCCTCGGTGCCGCCATCGAGCAACGGGCCCATGGCGCCGTAGCCCGCGTTGTTGACCAGCACATTCAGTTCGCCCATTTGTTCGGCCAAGCGTTGCAAGGCGGCGCTGTCATTGACGTCCAACTGCACGGCATTGAAGCCAGCGGTAGCGAGGGCGGCGACGTCATCTGGCTGGCGGGCGCTGGCCCACACGTTGAAGCCTGCGGCTTTGAACGCGTCGGCGAGGGCGCGGCCGATGCCGCTGGAGCAACCGGTGATCAGTACGTTGGGCATGCATCATTCCTTTGTCAGTCCGAGAAACTGCCTTGCAGGTGCTCGGCGCGAAATTCCAGGGTTTGCGGGCGATAGCCGGGGCGCAACGGCGGTGTGGGCAGGCAATCATCCCAGGTGGCCCCGGCCTGCAACTCGCCGGGGCCGCGATAGCGTGGGGCGGCGTAGACATTGTCGGCCAGGTTGACCGTGTCGCCCGGCGCGTAGGCGGCCACGCGCCAGCGCAGTTCGGTCAACGGCACGTCGTTGCCGTTGTTGAGGGTCAATTTCAGTGGGCGGTCGGCCGGGCAGTCCTGCGGGGCATAGCTGATGCGCAACTCAAGGCGTGCCAGTTGCGCGGCTTCGCGGTTGTCCAGCCACACCACCCAGACGGCGACGAAACCCAGGCCGACGGCAGCCGCCAGCGAAACCGGCAGCGCCTTCGCCGGGTAGCGCAGCAGCAGGATCAGCCAGGTGATGATCAGGAGAACGCCGAAGAACATGGAGACCACCTCGAATGGGGAACGAGCATCCTAACTTAAGCGTAGGTGGGATTGGTTAACTTGAGTGCTGTGGTGGCCGTGCGGGCCTCATCGGGAGCAAGCCCCCTCCCACCTTTGATTTGTGAACACATTCAAATGTGGGAGGGGGCTTGCTCCCGATGACTTACTTACTGAGCAGCAGCGTCCACCTGCAAACCTTCGATGTGGGCCTCGACCAAGGCCAAGCCGGTTTCGGCTAATTGCAAGCTGGCCCAATTCAGGTAGCTCTGGTGTTCGGTGTATAGGTCCTGAGCAGCCAGGGTGAGGACTCGAGTGGTGCCCAGTACATGACTGGCATGTTCCAGCGCATGTTCGAGGGGAAGGGGCTGTACGCCAGGCAGGTGTTTTTCACTTCAATCAATAGGACCGTACAGTGCCCTGGTACTTGCTCTTGCATTTTCAGCAGAGCTCACAGCGTTCTGCTACTTGAGCTTACATTCGGGACAGGAACCGGAGCGCATTGAACGTCCACTTATCTGACGACCTACAGGGAGGTAGCGGCGACGTTCAACTCTTCTATGTAAGGTTTATTCCATGTTTGCAGCGACCGAAAACTCGACCCACCTTTCCCCCCCACAAAGCGTTGTTGCCCCAAACGCATTGGCCACCCAAACCGATATTGCCGTTGAAACATCTGTGCAACCCCCTGTTCACCTGCCACCGGTATTGACCTACGCGCCGGACGGTATTCATCTTCCCACCTCGGCCGGCATACCCCCGGTCGGGGTGGAATACCCACGGCTCATGCAGCAATTCAAGGTTACCAATCAGGAGGCGTTTGTCACCCAACACGCCCTTCAGTCCCGCGACATGCAGCGTTTGCACGGTGAGCAACCGAGCTTCCAGGACTTCCTGCGCCAGCAAGTGGACCAAATGTTTCCGTACATGTCGACCCTGAAGCCACAAGACCTGGTCTTCAAGCGCTGGGTCGAGCAGGACGATGGCTCTATCAAAACACTGTCGTCCGAGCCGGTGCTGGACGCCTTGAACAGGAAGGTTGCGACCTTGCTGGCCAATCCTGGCCAGCAGCCCGTCGTTGACGATGTTGAACAGTCCGGCATTTTTACCCCGGACACGGACACTAGCCCGGGCACCCTCGTCACGCCACAGTTGACACTGGATACGATTGCCCAGCGCATGGTCACGCAGTTTCCGATGGCCCTTCAAACCTTCTGGACAACCCCCCGCCCGACGTTGAAAGACCCTCAGGTTCTGCAGGCCCCTCAAGACCAGTTGTTGACCTTGCACAAGCAACAACTGTCGACGCTGGCGGCATTGCGCGTGAGCGATGGAACACTGAGCGCAGCGAGCAAGCGGTTGATCGACGCAGCACTGCAATACCCCACGCTGGCTGAACGGGAAGCTGTCTTCCCCAATGGCGCACGCCCTGGTGTCTACCCGCTTACCGTTGATGACGGTAGCGAGCGGGGAGCCTTGATGGCGGGCTGCTTCCTAATCACCAGCACCGACGGTTCCGGGGCCACGCCCCCCGTCTGGACCAAAGGCCGGACCTTGGCACTCGATGAGACTAATGGGCCGGTCGTGCTGTACACCCCGGGTGAGGGGTTCGAGCAGTTTGCGACGCCAGCCCTGGCGCGCCAGGCGATTGCAGCGCGCCTTGATGAGGGGGGCGCCGACGCGGACCTACTGTTGCAAACACTGCCGTTGTCGTTACAAAACAAGTCGGAACCGCCTTCTGGCGACGATGTGATGTTGAGCGCCGAACCCTTGACGGGGGATGTGCTGGCCGAAGGCATCCCCTGGATGCTCAAGCGTCAGCAGGAGGAAGTCGTTGCGAATCTCGCCCGGGTATCGACAGAGCCGGGAGCACTCAAGCGCATGGATGATGCCGCTGACTGGTCGTACCTGCTCAGTGGCGAAAACGCCATGGCGGCGCGAGATGAACAACTGGCTGACAAGCTGGCCCCCGAGTGGCTGAAAAACCTGAGCCCGGCCCAGGAAGCGTTGTTTGATTACCTGGAACACTCCGAGGCCCGCAGTGCAAATGCGCTGGCGTCATCGCTGGCAACCCTTCCTTCTCTGGGTAGCTTTTCCCGCGACCGGATGAACGAAGCGATCAAACGGCAGTTCCCCGCTGCGCAGGTCGATGCGGACAAGCTGATGGTGCGGGTGAAAACCAGGTCCAATCCTCACTCTGGCGGGCAAAGCAGCAGTCATACGCTCACCGTCAAGCAGCACCGCGTATCGCTGACTGATCTGGCGCTGAAAAACCCCAGTGAGTTTCCAGCCGTCCAGCACGGCCACTTCAGCCGGTCCACCTTCGAACTGCCGCTGACCGATACTCACGGCAACCCTCTGCTGGGCGACGATGGCAAGCAGGTCATCCTGGATACCGAGCAGCTCAAAGCGTTGGTCAACACTGCCGATGTGGGAGGCGCCTATACTGAGCTGCTTAA
The DNA here is from genome assembly GCF_023127755.1 of Pseudomonas sp. W2Aug9. Classification (NCBI taxonomy): domain Bacteria; kingdom Pseudomonadati; phylum Pseudomonadota; class Gammaproteobacteria; order Pseudomonadales; family Pseudomonadaceae; genus Pseudomonas; species Pseudomonas sp. W2Aug9. The sequence continues at coordinate 188,385 of NZ_SPKL01000010.1, forward strand.
ACAGGAGTTGGCCACGGATGCCGAGTCGGGTGCTGCCGGCGACGTCCGCAAAGCGTGGAAAACCCACCTGAGCGACATGCTGGATAAAGAGGCTTTTCTCGCAGCACTCAACCCCAATACCTACAACATAGACGCTACCCAAGACACCAGTACCAAACGAGGAGCGCAGTGGGTCGCGGCTGTTCTTGACTACCCGGACTCGGCTGACCGGCCTCTGGTGGATGGGAAAAAAATTGTCACCAGTGCCCTTATTCAGCGTGGGTTGCCGGTTCAGGGCGCGATGGTGATTGGCAATGACACAGACGCCTCGCTTGTACTGTGCACGCCGAATGCGCCCGACGGCGTGTGTTTTCGCGAATTGGCGGATGTGAATGCGCTGAACGCCTTGATGGAGAAAAAGGAGTGGAGGCTCTACACCGCGAGCAGAGCGTCGCCGGTCGATAAAAACGACGTGGTTAAAGCTGGCGAGGCGATCAAGGAGCGCGCATTCGATCCGACGAAGAGCCCATTGCGCACGCTGGATGCGCTCGTCACTGCACTCAAATTGACGAGCGCTCCGGTGACACTCAAACCCTTCGATGGCAACTTTCAGGATGAGCTGTACAAGCAGAAAGTGAAGTTGCTCATCGATCACGCGGACCACCAAAGCGTCAGCAGCGCAGAGGTTGCGCATCAATCGAGAATCAACAAGGTTCAGTTCGGCATTGAGGTGGCCTCCATCTTCCTTGACTTGTTGCCAGTGCTCGGAAAAGGCATCTCCATGGGGGTTCGCTTAGGAAAGGCTGGCGTGACGGCCTTGCGCGCCAATGCTCGAATCTTGCCGCGGCTGCTCAAAAGTCCGGGCGCGATGCGTGCGGTCTACTCGGATTTCACGATGGCCGCCTCTGGTATTCCCAATGTGAATGCCGTGCCGTTGCGGCCGGTGTTCAAAAGCCCGGTGGTGCCGCCAGCCCCTCCAGTCATCGCCAGAGCACCAACGGCCGGCACGAGTCCAAACCTTGATCTGAGCGCCTTTTCCGTGTCGGAAGATGTCATCAAAGGCCGCATTTTGAGGCCGGACGGTACCTATAATGTGGGCGATAATTTTTACGTGCGCTATACCGACAGTACCGGGGTCAACAAGGTGTATCAAATTGATTCGGCCTTCCACGCACGTGACGGGCGGGTCGCTATCGTGGATCCTCAGGCGCCATTGACGACGTCGAAGCTCTATAGGGTTCAAGCATTTCTGGGGTCCGCGGGTAACGGTGAGTGGCGATTGAGCCGATTGCCGGGCGGGGTTCCCACTGCTACGGGGACATCCCGGCCGAACAAGCGTCCGTTGGACCAAGGCAGCTTTTCAGGCAACGTCGACACGAATAACGCGACAAGTGCTCAACCGGCCAATAAGCAACCTAGAGTGGAGGGCGTCCCTGACGGTTTAAAGGCGCTGCTGGATCCACCGGTAAAAGGTCAGAATGTTTTTTATCACTACACCGGGAAAAATCCTCATCACGAAATCATGGGTGAGAAAGCCCTTACTTCTTCAGCGTCAGATTTTGATGGTCAACGTCTGCCCCAAGGTAAAGGCAGGCATTACTTTACGGACTTGGCGCCAGGAGATATGCCGACCAAAAAGATTTCCGAAACCATCTTTGGGAAGCGTAAATATCAAAATGCGTTGGATAAAATGTCGCACTACTATGAAATCAATACGTCGGGGTTGAACGTTATCCAAAGCTCTCATAACCCACATATTTTTTATGTGGAGACGAAGTTTGCAATTCCTTTGCAGTACCCAGCTGGTCCTGACCGTGTAATGGTCAATCGCGTTATTTCTCATGGGAAAACGCCAATTAAAATATAAGCCCATGGCGTTGGCCGGTATTGGGTAAGGGCCCATGATGGCTTTAAATTGACCACAAAGGCCCAAACAAAAAGCCCCCACCCAACCCACTGCGGATAGGGGACGCAATGGGTTGGGTGAGGGCTTCTTGTACGACTGTTTTATTGCGCGATAGTTTTCACCGAAACACCTCGTTCAACCGGTGTCGAGCGCCCGTAGATATCTTCGAACCGCTCGATATCGTCCTCACCCAGATAGCTGCCCGATTGCACTTCGATGATCTCCAACGGGATCTTGCCCGGGTTGCGCAGGCGGTGCACTGAGGCGATCGGGATGTAGGTGGACTGGTTCTCACAGAGCAGGAACACGTTGTCGTCACAGGTGACTTCGGCGGTGCCGCTGACCACGATCCAGTGTTCAGCGCGGTGGTGGTGCATTTGCAGCGACAGGCACGCGCCCGGCTTGACCGAGATGTGCTTGACCTGGAAGCGGCCGCCCATGTCCACCGAGTCGTAGGAGCCCCACGGACGGTAGACTTCGCAGTGGTTCTGGGTTTCGCTGCGGCCTTGCTCGTTGAGCGTGTTGACCATCTGCTTGACGCCCTGGACCTTGTCCTTGTGGGCAATCATCATCGCGTCCTTGGTTTCCACCACCACGATGTTGTCCAGGCCGATCACCGATACCAGTTTGCCGTTGCCATGCACCATGCAGTTGCGGCTGTCCTGGATCACCACGTCGCCTTTGCTCACGTTGCCGTTGGCGTCTTTATCATTGACCGCCCACAGCGAGGCCCAGCAACCCACGTCGCTCCAGCCGGCGGCCAATGGCACCACGCAGGCGCGTTGGGTCTTTTCCATCACGGCGTAGTCGATGGAATTGTCCGGGCAGCAGGCGAAGGTGGCATCGTCGAAGGTCACGGTGTCGTGGGTCTGCTCACTGCGTTCCAGAGTCAGCACGCAGGTGTCGTAGATGTCCGGATCGTGCTTTTTCAGCTCTTCGAGGAAGCGGCTGGCGCGGAACAGGAACATACCGCTGTTCCAGAAGTAACCACCGCTTTTGACGAACTCGATGGCGCGCTTTTCATCGGGTTTTTCCACGAACTGCTGCACGCGGCTCACGCCTTCGGGCAACAGCGAGTCGTTGGTGGACTTGATGTAGCCATAGCCGGTTTCCGGACGGGTCGCCGGTACGCCGAACAGCACCATCTCGCCACGCTCGGCGGCTACGGTGGCCAGGGCCAAGGCACGTTGCAGGGCTTTCTGGTCGTCGATCACGTGGTCGGCAGGCAGCACCAGCATCAGCTCGTCACGGCCTTCGTTGACCAGCATCATCGCGGTCAGGGCCACGGCCGGTGCGGTGTTGCGCCCAAAGGGCTCCATCAGGATGCGTTGGCATTCGAGCTTACGTGCGCTCAGTTGCTCGTTGACGATGAAGCGGTGGTCCTTGTTGCAGACCACGATAGGGGAGTCCATGCCTTCGAACACCAGGCGCTCCAGGGTTTGCTGGAACAGCGTGTGTTCGCCGGTCAGGGCCAGGAACTGCTTGGGGAACTGTTTACGCGAAAGCGGCCAAAGACGTGAGCCGCTACCACCGGAAAGGATTACTGGGATCATGGGTGTTTCTCCTTGAATCAGTTTGGGTCAGAGCTACGAAGGTTTGTCGTTTCACTCTTGTTTTTGTCTCGGTCCTGAGTTGAAAACCGGTCAGTGTGGGAGCTGGCTTGCCTGCGATGGCGCCTACAAGACCGCCATCGCAGGCAAGCCAGCTCCCACAAGGGGACGTGTCAACTCAGGGAAATAATCAGCGGGTCGACACTGGGCGCTTGACCCAGACTGGCGACAGGCTCGAACCGGAACCGGTGACGTACAGCACCGCTGCCTCACCACGCTCCAGGGCCACCGGCTTCACATCGCCGACCTTCTTGTCACCGTCATACAGCGCCAGGCTCACTTTCACCGGGTTGATTTCACGTTCGCCACGGCCCTTGGCGGCCACCGACTTGACCACATCGGTCTTGCCGTCGGCAGTTTTCAGGCTCAGGGCCTTGTCGCTGAGGTTCTGCACGCGTACCAGGGATTTCTGCTTGTTCTTGAACGGCGGTTCTTCGATCAACTGCGGTTGGCCGCTGCCGCTGTTGACCAGGGTGTAGTAGTGGTCGGCGGCGAGTTTGACCGGTACGGTCTGGCTGCCGACCTTGGCGCTGTAGTCACCGCCCGGCATGAAGCTGAAGTCGCTGCTGGCCAACGGTGCAACGTCGCTGAGGTTGGTGGCGCCGACGGTGGCGCTGACTTCCTGGTTGCTGGCGTTGTAGATGCGCACGAAGCTGGAGCCCTTCGGCGCGGTCGGGCCGTAGAGGGCGGCGTCACCACCGGCAAAGGCGGACATTGATACGAAGCTCAGGCCGGCAGCGATAGCCAGGGTCTTGGCGAGACGACGAGGAGTAGTAGTGAAAGTCATGTGAGTTACCTCTCTTTCAGTTTTGCGCCCGGTCGGGCGTCTCGGATTTAGTGTTGATTGCCATGTTCTGTTGGCGCGAACCGGCTTGTTTAAGCTGCGCAACCCACGCTGGGTCGGCGTCACCGATTTCGTTATTCACGGGCAGATAGCGTTCGGGGAATTCCCAGATCAGCAGCTGGGGCGGGTTGTTCTTGAAGTCGTCACTTTTGAGGTAGCTGAGCATCGGCAGGATCGGGCCGTGGCCGTCTTCGGCGTAGCTGACCACGTCGCTGTGCAAGGCTTGCTTGAGCGCGCCCACGAAGTTCCAGTTGGGGTTGGCGCTGTAGCTGGTGCCCACCAGGGCCACCGGGGTTTCGCTGTCGCTGAACAGCGCGTCGTCACCTTTTTCTTCGGCCAGGTGCGTGACGCGTTTTTCCAGCGGCTCTTTAGGCGGCATCAGGTTTTCGAACAGCGGGTCCAGGGGCAGGAACAGACGCAGGTCGCCTTTGTGTGGCTCGATCTTTTCGGCCTCGGTGACAAAACGCTGCGGCTCGCCACTCAGCGGGGTCTTGTCGGCAATCGCCTTGGCCAGTTGCTTGGCGGCGATTTCCGCACCGTCCGGAGTCCAGTGAGTGTCTGTACGCAGGAACACCTGCTTGCCACCCAGCTTGGCCTGTTGCAGCGGGCCGAGCAGGTCGGGAGCCGGGATGTTGCCGGCGGCGACCCGGGCGTGGAAGTCCTGGTACAAGTTGGCGTGGATGCTCGCCGGCTTCACCTCACCCAGGTGTTCCGGGTACAGGCGCACCTTGGCCGGCACAATCGCCATCACCAGTTGGATGCCTTGGGCCTTGAGTTTCTGGCGCACGCCTTCGACCAGTGCGTAATTGCCTTCAAGGTTCTGGTCTTCGTTGACGGCGGGATTGAACTCCTCGTCGCTGTACAGCCAGTGGTCGCGGCCCAGCACTACGCCAGGGCGACCTTCATTGAACAGCTTGTAGTCCAGCGCAGCCCACAGGTTGGTGCCCAGGCGCTTGATCGGGAACTCCTCGTCATAGTGAGTCTCGACGGCTTTGGTCCAGCGACCGTTAAGCACCGTGGCATCAGCGTTGGTGCTGAAGCCAAAGAAGCTGCGCAGTGACCACGCCCCCAGTGCCAGCAGCAGCACCAGGAACAGGCCGATATAGAGGACGCGTAATGAACGGGTCATGGTCGGCTCCCTCAGAATTGGAAGTAAAGGAACGGCGAGAAACTCTGCGCCGACAGTTTCAGGATCGACGCCACGAACAGCAGCAGCACCGCAGCGCGCATGGCGTAGCGTGGCCAGTCAGCGGTCCAGTAGGCCGGTTGCACAGCGGCGTCACGGCCCACGCTGAAACCGGGCTCGTGAATGCTGCCTGGGTTGTCGCCCGGTACCGCCTTGATCAGGCTCGGATCGGCCGGCTTGGTCTTGTCGGCTGGGCGGTTGGTGTAGAAATCGCGCAGGCCGAAGAACGCCAGGGTTGCGTAGGCCACGACCAACGTTGCCACTTGCAGGCCGGTAAGGTTGGCGCGGTTGAGTTCCGACAGCGACCATTCGCTGAAGCTGAACATCGCACCGTACATGCGGCCTGCGACGTGGAGGTTTTCGGCGCGGAAGATCACCCAGCCCATCACCACCAGCAGGAAGGTGAAGGCCCAGCGCAACACGTTGAAGCTGCGCGGCGCAGTATTGAGGCCGATGGCTTTTTCAATCGCCAGCCACATGCCGTGCCAGGCGCCCCACACGATGTAGGTGATGTTGGCGCCGTGCCACAGGCCACCGAGCAGCATGGTCAGGAACAGATTGCGGTAGGTGGTCAGCGTGCCTTTGCGGTTGCCGCCCAGGGTGATGTACAGGTAATCACGCAGCCAGGTAGAGAGGCTGATGTGCCAGCGCCGCCAGAACTCGGTGATCGACTGGCTGATGTATGGCTGCTTGAAGTTTTCCATGAAGCGGAAACCCATCATCAAGCCCAGGCCGATGGCCATGTCGCTGTAGCCGGAGAAATCGAAGTACAGCTGCGCGGTGTAGGCCAGCGCGCCGAGCCAGGCGTCACCGGTGGTGGGATTTTGCAGGGCGAAGCAATGGTCGGCCACCACCGCCAGGGTGTCGGCAATAAATACCTTCTTGATGAAACCCTGCATGAACCGCGTGCAACCCTCGGAGAACTTGTCGAGGGTGTGGGTGCGGTTGTTGAACTGGTCGGCCAGGTCGCGAAAACGTAGCACGGGGCCGGCGATCAGGTGCGGGAAGATTGCCACGAACGCCGCGAAGTCGATCAGGTTGCGGGTCGCCGGGGTATCGCCACGGTACACGTCGATGATGTAGCTGATGGACTCGAAGATGTAGAACGAGATCCCGATCGGCAACAGCACGTGGGTGAGAATGAACGGCTCCAGGCCCGCTGACTTCATCATTACATTGATGCTGTCGACGCCGAAGTTGGCGTACTTGAAGTAGCCGAGGATGCACAGGTCGACCGCCACGCCGAGCAGCAGCCAGCGCTGCGCCGGCTTGGTGCGCACGCCGGCGGCACCGACCTTGAGGCCGATCCAGTAATTCCACAGCGTGACGGCGGCGAACAGCGCCAGGAAGTCCACTCGCCACCAGGCGTAGAACACGTAGCTGGCAATCAGCAGCAGCAGATTGCGATAGCGTTGCCCGCTCAAGTAGTACAAGCCGAGAAAGATCGGCAAGAACAGAAACAGGAACACATTGGACGAGAAAACCATCCCGATCTCTCCATGTTTAACCAACAGTCAAGGGCCAGAGCCCCCCCAAACCCCCCCACGATTTCGGAGGAGGTTGTATTGCAATTTCACTGAAGGAACCGGGTTAACGGTGGGAGCTGGCTTGCCTGCGATGGCGGTGTATCAGTCGACATCAATGTTGAATGTCAGACCCCTATCGCAGGCAAGCCAGCTCCCACAGTTGGACCGAGTCCAACCGGGAGCTATGTATCAGCTGCCTTTGTTGCCTTTTTCGTGCGCCGGGTCGTACACCTTGGTCAGGTCGCCACCCAGGCGGAACGTCTTGAAGGGTTGCATCCCGTGCTTGCGCTCGATCACATCCGGCGCGCAGGTGTAGAGGGTGCAGAAGGGTTCAAGCCAGGCGAATTTCATGTCCTGCTTCAAGTCCTTCATGTCCTGCTCTTTACCGTTCTTCTGTTCGAAGATGTCCGGATCTTTCACCCCGGCCAGCACTTTGTCGCCCAGGCGCTTGAGCGCGCTGTTGTTTTCCTGGCGCAGGTCCACACCGTTGACCAGGGCAAAACTGGCGATCATCGACAGCGGCGGCAGGGCGTAGTTGTGGTACGACAAGGCGCGTTGCTGACGCTTCAATTCGTTCGGCAGGAAGCCTTGGTCATCGACCTGGTTCACACCGACCTTGTATTCCTTCACGGCCCAGTCAAACAGGTCGCGACGGTTGGTGGCGATGGAGGTCGCCATCACCGACCAGGCGGCCCAGTAAGAGTGGTTGTTGGTTTTTTCCAGGGGCAGGTTGTCCCAGTCGCTCACCACCTGATCGGCCAGCTTGTTGAACCAGGCTTCGATCAGTTGCGACTCCTGCTGATGGTTGGCCAGCGGGTGAGATTCGGAGAACTTCAGGCGTACATAGGCCGAAGCCATGCTGCCTAGTGCCCATTTGCGCATGGACTTGCCGGTGTGGTTGAAGTCCTTGGACATCAGTGCGTCGGCCTTGGCCCACGAGACCAGCCAGTTCAGGGTGCATTCGAGCTGCTGCGGGCGACCGTCGCGCATGAACTGCATCACCCGTTTGCTGGTGTCTTTTTCCAGCTTGGTGATGTCGGCGGTGCTATCGCGGAAGGCTTTTTCCGACTGCACGTTCAGCGTGGAGCGCGCCTTGTCCGAACCTTCGTACTTGCTGCGAAACTGCAACGGCCCGGTGTAGGGCGTCGGCATGGTGTCGCAGTTTTCCTTGAAGTCGCCGGTCTTGAACGCTTCGATCGGTGCGAAATAGCCCTGGGGCGGGCGCAGCGGCGCGGCGGCGTTGGCTGCCCCGGCGAAGATCGCCAGGCCCAGTAACGATGGAATCAATAGCTTCTGCATAAGTAACCTCATTGCCCAGTTGAAGCGGTCTGTTGACCACCGCTTGGGAATACGTTGCGTGTGCAAATTTTCGCTTCGACTTTCTGCGCGGCAGCACCCTTTTCCGGGCCCTGTACTTCCACGGCCAGCAAGTTCTGCGAGGCCCAGTCTTCATCGGTGCGCAGTTCAAAGGCGAAACGCCCGTCTGTATCGGATGTCTCGGGTTTCTCGATCTTGATGTCCTCGTGGCGACCGTTCATGTACCAGAGGGTGGCTTGCAAGGTTTTTACCGATGGATCGGCGAAGCGGATATCGACCTGATGGTTGGCGTTGCGCAGGTCTTTGTTCGCGCTGTTGACCATCAGTTCGTTCTTGCCGGGTTTGAGGGTGGTGCTGGCGGACATCTGTGCAGGCTTGCCTTCGCAACCGTTGTCCAGCAGCGCCATCATCTGGCGGTAGATGGTTTCCTGGTCGAGACGGTACAGCGGCGAGAATTCCCAGATCAGGATCTTCGGTGGGGTCTTCTGGAACTCGTCGCTGCCCAGGTACTGCAACATCGAGCCTTCCAGGCCACCGCCGGGGAAGGCGACGTTGAGGATGTCGGCCCCGATTTCTTCTTCGAGGAAACCGGCGAAGTTGTAGTTCTTGCCGCTGTGGCTGGTGCCCACCAGGGTGATCTGCGGGTTGCCCGAATCACTGAACAGGTCACCGTCGCCGGCCTCGCCCTTGGGTTCGGTGGTGAACTGGTCCATGTACTGGATCGCATAGCTGGTGCCGCACAGTTGCCCGGCCATGTTGTGCAGGGTGCCGGTCTTGCCCATGCGGCCCGAGCGCTTGGTCTCGAATTCGCGCTTGGGAATCTCGGCGTACTCCGGCATCTGCTTGACCTTGGCGGCGACGATCTTCGCCGTGCGCTGGGCGCCGTAGGGGGTCCAGTGCTGGTCGCCGCGGAAGTAGAAGTCGTGAGCCGGCAGCTCGTCCGGCAACTGCTCGTTGGTCAGCGGCGACAGGTCCGGCACCACGTAGCCCATCTTGGCGAAACGCCCGAGCATGGTCTTGTAGTTGGTCAGCGCCTTGTCGAAGTCGAACTTGGCTTTTTCTTCAGGGTTGAGCTTGTTGCGGTTTACCAGGCCACGGGTCGGCTGGTAGACCACCACCAGTTCCACGCCCTTGGCCTTGAACGCATCGTGCAACTGTTGCATGCGTTTGTAGCCGGCCGGGGTGGTGTCGAATTCGGTGCGCAGGTCTTCCTGGGTACGGAACAGCCAGTCGCCCTGGGCTTGTACCAGGGTGGTGAAGTTCTGCTGGTAGCGCGTGGTGTAGTTCTTCGCGTCATGGGCGGCCGGGCACAGGCTGCAGCATGGTTCGGCGGTGAAGGTCGGTGCTTTCACTTCATCGGCGCGCACGCCCTGGCTGGCCGCCAGCAGGCCGAGGGTCAGACCCGAGAGGCTCAGCAGTTTGATCATGTGTGGGTGCATAAGGGTCATCCTCAGTCCTGCAATTCGGTCTGGCGTTCGACGGGGTCGATCAGCACGGCTTTCTGCTGGCGAACCAGCAGGTCGAGAATTTCTTCCTGGCGATCGCCCAGAATGCCGGAGAAGCTGATGCCGCTGGATTTGGTCGGCGCCAGCATCGACACGCGATACAACTCGATACTCAACGGCGAATCGATGGACAGCGGCCCGCTGCCGTTACCCGCCAGTTCACCACCCACCACGATCAGCGAGACCTTGGCATCGAATGGGTCGAGGGCGATGTCGCGGTCGGTGTCGGTCAAGTCCTTGATGTGGCCGTACACGCCGGTCAGGCCGTTGGCCATCGAGGTATTTTCGTAGAGCTTGATGTTCACGCTGTTACGCACGCGGATACCGTGGCGACGGTTGCTGATCACCTTGTTGCCCCACAGCAGGTTGTCACCGCTCTCATAGAGGGTGATGCCGTCGGTGTGGTTGCGGTAGATCTCGTTGTCGGCGATCAGGTTGTTGACGCTGTTACGGTCGATCACCAGGCCCGAGAGCTTGTTGTCGTAGCTGCGGTTATTGAAGATGAAGCTGTCGTTCACTTCCCGGGAAATGATGATGCCGTGCTTCTTCTTGGTGCCGTATACGGTGTTGTCGGCGATGATCAGGCCGTGGGAACGGTCATGGGGGTCAATGCCGTAGACGATGTTGTCTTTGTAGGTATTGCCTTTGATCACAAAGCCCGTGGTCTCGTAGCAGTAGAAGCCGTACCACATGTCCGAGAACTCGGAGTCGATGATCCAACCGGTCGGCTCAGGACGCTTGAGCACCTTGGCCATGTTCGGCGTGTACTGGGAAATACTCACCCCGTAGGACTTACTGTTGGCGTAGCCGAAGCTGGCCATCTTGGTCTTGGAGATATAGGTCTCAGTGCCGCCCCAGGCCAGCAGGAACGGGCGGAATTCCTTGGGCGACTTGAACAGGGCAGGGCCGTTGGTTTTTTCATCCCAGCCGGTGACCTTGGTGTCACGTACGAACAACTGGCCGTCGTTGATCAAAAACGAGCCGGCTTGCTGGGACAGGCGCAATTCCTGGGTGTTCTTGTCGATATCGAGGATGCCTTTGCGGCCCACCACAATCGGTAGCTTGGCCAGGAACACTCCCGGCGAAGTCTCGCTGAAGTACTGCTTTGGCACCTTGCCCAGCAGGTCCTTGAGGTTCATGTAGCCGTCGTCGACAAAGATTGCCTGAGGAATGCCATGCTGGCGCACCACCCACTCGGCCATCTTGTTATCGCCACCGATAAAGTCCTTGAGCGCGTCTTCCTGCATCATGCGGCGGATGCTGATCTTGCCCGCCTTGGTCTTGATGATCTTCTTTTCCATCGCCGCAGCGGTGTAGCCCGACAGATCGGGCAGCGCCGGCTTGGCCATTTCCAGCGGCGCGGTGGGCGGGCTGGAAATGGTGTAGGTCTTGGCCTGTTGCAGTTCCTTGGCGATGATCGGCGCCTTGGCCGCCGTATCGGCAAACGCTGTGGCGCTGGCCATCAGCATTGCCGCGACGAGTAGGCTTTGAGCATTCATGGCGCAGGCTCCCATCAGAATTTCCAGACCACGTCGACAAACGCGCGGTGCATGTAGGAGTCGACCTGGCTGCCATAGGCGTCGCCCGGCTTGAACACGCCGGCACGCAAGCGCACCAGGGCCGATGGCTCGTCGATCGACTGGCTCAGCGCGGCGGGCAGCAAGCCTTTCTTGAAGTACTTGGTGACCACCAGGTCCATCTCCTGGCCGAGGTCCTTCTTGCCATCTTCCAGCGGCAGGGAGGTGCTGGAGAGGATCGCGCCGGTGACGTCATCGGTGTTGTTCTGCACCGCATCGATACCGTTGCTGCCCACCGGCTTGTTGCCGTCCACGCGCCAGAACTTGTGGTACACCAGGCTGGCGTCGTAGTCCTCGCGCAGCTGCCAGGAACCGAACAGGCTCATGGACTGCATGTTGTTCATCTCGCCGCGAAACGCTTCACCGAAGCGGTGTACGCGGGACTGGGTGCCGGTCCAGTTCGAACGGTTGCTTTGCAGGCCGTTCTGTTCGTATTCGGCGCTGGCACGGGAATAGGCCGCACCCACTTGCCACTGCGGGTCAAGGCGCAGGCGCACACCGATGTCGGTGGCCCAGCCGCTGAGGTCATCGCTGCGCTTGGCGCTGGTGGGGCGCGTGCCGTCGGCGTTCAAGGCGTTGACCTTGTCGCGGTCCCCGCGCATACCGGTGATGCTGGCCCAGTAGTTGACGGTGTTGGTATTGCGCCAGTTATAAGCATCGCTGTTGGCTTCGATGCCGAGCCAGGTCAGGTCGCCGTTTTCGCGCTTGTCCAACGGGTCACTGGCCACACCCGGTTCGGCGTAATCGAGCTTGCCGTCGTCATGAGTGTGGTGGCCGCGCAGGCCGATCCACTGGCCCGGCGTCCACTGGTAGGCGGCGTCGGCGTAGAAGTGCTGGCGGTCTTTGTCGACCGGCGAGAGTTCCTTGAGGTCGGTGCGGTATTCGCTGAAACGTTCGGCGGCGCCGACATTGGCCTTGAGCAAGGTGGTATCGAAGGTCCAGTTCAGCGCTTCGATGTTGGTGTCGCGCCATTGGCCGTCGTCATTGCGCAGGCGCTGGCGACCGAACTTGAGGATCTCGCCGGGGTAGGGCGTGAAGCCGCTGTAGCCGACCCAGAACTCGCGCAGGGCCAGGTAGTTTTTCTTGGCCTTGCGGTCGTCGTTGCTCGATTGTTCGGTGGTGTCATCGGCCGACTGTTGCAGGGTGTCGGTCTCGATGATGTCGCTGGACACGACCGCCTGGCCCATGGCATAGGCGCTCCACGCGCCGCTTTCGCCGTAGATCCAGGGGCGCAGGTCAAGGCCGATACCGTTGACGTCGCCGCCTTTCTGGGTGCCCAGGTCGCGGTCGTCTTCGGACTGCGCGGTGGCTTTGACTTCCAGGCCGAAGTTCTTGGCTTCGGTCAGCGCGGCCAGGGTCGGGCACGACCACAGCAGGGCGAAGGACAGGCCGATACCGGCCTTGACGAATGGGTTGAGCTTCATAGGGATTCCTCGCCGTCTTCTTCTTGCAGGGCGTGCAGTTGCAGCGTGCTTTGGGCCAGGGTGCCGCGGGCGGCCAGTTCCTGTTGCACCAGGCGTTGGCCCTCGGCGCGTTGCTCAGGGGTCAACGGCGCTTCGAGCTGGGTGGCCAGGTCATTGGCCTCTGGCGTGTCCTGGGCCTTGGCCAACTGGCTGAAGACATAGGCGTTCAATGGGTCGGGCTTGGTGCCCTTGCCTTGGGAAAACAGTTGGGCAATGGCAAAGTCGGCGCTGTTCTGGCCGTTGCGCGCAGCGGTCAGCAAGTGGTCCAGGGCCTTTTGCGGGTAGACCTTGCCCAGGTAGCCACGGCGGTAGATCTGGCCGAGGTAGTAATCGGCGGCCACTTCACGGCCCACGGCTTTTTCGAAATGCGCCTCGGCGGCCTTGGCGTCGGCTGGCACCCACTTGCCTTCGTAGTAGAGCTTGCCCAGCAGCAATTCGGCGCGCGGCTGGTCGGCGGCGCGGCCGTTGTCCAGGTACTTCATCATCTGCTCGACATCGCCCAGTTCGGGGAAGTCGTAGAGCAGCTGCGCCAGGCTGACCCAGGACGCCGGGTAGCCGGGGGCGATTTTTTCAAGCAATGCCTGAGCGGTTTTTTCGTCCGGCGTGCCGAGGCTGGCATCACCGAGTACGCGGGCGACGCTGTCGACGCGCTGGGCGGTGACTGTGCCACGGCTGTAGCCGGCTTCCATTTGCTTGAGCAGTTCGGCCTGTTGTTCTGGCTGGGCTTTTTTCTGGTAGACCGTGGCCAGCTCGACATAGCAGATATCGGTGGTGTTCAACGCGGCCTTGCAGATGCGCTCGATATCATCCAGGTGCTGGTCGTAAGTGTCTTGGGTGCGATACAGCAGCACCTGGGCCAGGCCGGCTTCCGGGTAACCGGCCGCTTGCCATTTGCTGATCTGCTGCTGGGCATTCACGTTGGGGAAGCTGTGCGGGTATTGCAGGTACAGCATCGCCAGCGGGATCAGGGTGTTGCCTTCGCCATTGGCGAAGGCTTTTTTCAGCAGGCTTTCGGCTTCATGGTGCTCGGCCTCAGTGGCGCCAGGCTTGGCCGCCAGCAGGCGACCCAGGCGTGCCTGGGCACGCGGCGAGGTGTCTGCCGCTGCACGGTAAGTGGCTTCGGCCTGCTTGATTTGCGCCGGATCGCGGGTGCCTACCTGGATATCGGCCAGGCCCACCTGGGCCTCGCTGTAGCCCAGGTCTGCCAGTTGCTGGTAATTCTGCTGCGCGGTGACGGTGTCGCCGCGTTTCAGCGCTTCATTGGCCAGGCGTTGGTCGGGCAGGCCGGCGCAACCGGCCAGGCTCACGGCCAGTGCCAGCGCGCAGTACGCAGAGGCCAAGTGAAATCTGCTCTGTGTGGGAGCTGGCGTGCCTGCGATGGCATCGCTGCGGCGCAACTGATGCACCGAGTCGCCTGCATCGCGGGCAAGCCCGGCTCCCACAGAGGTCAGCGGTGTTGTTGGAATAGGGTTCACAGGCATGTCCTCGCTTACAGACCGTGAGCCATGGCTTTGTCGATCAGCCAGTTCAGCGATGGGCCACGGTCACTGGTGACTTCCACCGGGCGACCGGCATAGGTGCTGTCCAGCGGTGCGTCGGGCTTGATCTGCACACGGATGTCAGAGGACAGGTCGGCGCTGTTCAGGCTGGTGCTGCTGACGATGGTGCCGGTGCGAACCTGTTCTTCGTCGGCGACCTGGAAGCTCACCGGCGTACCTGGACGCACATCGCCAAACTGGCGGTAGGTGAAGCGGGCTTCGACGTTAGCCTGGCTGCCACGCGGCACCAGTTGGAAGATCACATCGCCCTTGCTGGCGTACTGGCCGTCGGCGACCAGTTGCTGGGCGACCACGCAATCGCATGGCGAGGTGAGGGTGCCGGTCATTTGCTTGCCGAACAGCTCTTCAACCTTGGCCGGTTGCAGTTGGTCTTCGTCCAGGTGGCCCTTGAGCACGTCGAGCATACTGGTGCTGAACGTCGCCAGTGGCGCGCCCTTGGCCGCTACCGAGTCACCTTTGAGCAGGCTCTGCACGGTGCCGTCACGCGGCATGGTCACGTTCATGCCCGGTACGCTCACAAGGCCGGCCTGGGCGTGGCTGACGAAGTACATGCCGTACAGCGATTTGAAGACAAAACCGAAGGCGGCCAGGCCAACCAGGAAAATCGCCAGGCTGAACGTCACCGCACGCAGGCGACCGAACGCGGTCATGCCACTGCCGCCGTCCTTGACCTTGCGCGCCTTGGTGAAGTTGTCGCGTTGCAGCGTCGCCAGCACGTCGCCCATGGTCACAATGTCGCCGGACAAGTGCGAGGTGATCAGGTGGCGCAGGGTGGAAATATCCTGGGCATCGAGGTTCTGGAACTGGCAGCCGGTGCGGCCGGTCTGGCGGTCGTAGGAGCGGATTTGCAGCTCCACGTCCATGGCCAGGCCGAGGTTATCGATCACGAACTGCAGGCGGCCCTTGTGCACTTGGCCGACGGTGAGCGGCTGGGTGGCGGTAAAGGCCAGGCCACCGGCGGACAGGTCGATCACGCGTGCTTCAGTTGGCGTGCGGTCGCTGTTGAAGAAGCGCAGCTTGGCCGGGATTTTGACCCGGGCGTGCTGGCGCTGGGCTTCGGATTCGTGGACAACGTTGGCGTTTACTTGGCTGTTCATAGTATTCGATTTCCTAGTTAATTCAGGCTTGGCAGGGTCAGACCATCATCAGCAACACGGCAACGAAGATGCTGCCGGCGGAGAAGGTCATGGTCCGAGACGACCAGGTGTTGAACCAACGTTGAAAGCTGGCCAAATCGCGGGTCAGTTTGGTGTCCTGGCGGGTCCAGGACTGTTGATCAAGGCGGAAGAACACGTAGATCTTCACCAACGCGCCCATGATCTGGTTGTAATAGAGAATCAGCGGGTAGGCCGGGCCGATCTTGTGGCCCGAGCACGACAGCAACAGGGTCAGGATCAGGCGGGTGATACCGATCCACAGCAGGTACGCGAGGATGAACGCGCCGCCATACTTGAACGTGGCGATCATCGCCACGGTCAGGCCGAGCAGGGAGGTCCACATCGACACGCGCTGGTCGAACAGCACCACGCTGGTGAACAGGCCGAGGCGACGCACGCCCAGCCCGAGGGCACGGGAGTTCTGGCGCAGGTTGTTGCCGTACCAGCGGAACATCAGTTTGCGGCTGGCTTTGATAAAGCTCTTTTCCGGCGGGTGTTCCACGGTGTTGATCGCGGCGTCCGGTACGTAGAAGGTGTCGTAGCCCAGGCGCATCAGGCTGAACCAGCTGGACTTGTCATCGCCGGTGAGGAACTTGAAGCGCCCCAGGCGCCAGTGTTGCAGCGAGTCGCTTTCCACGTCGGCGATAAAGCCCGGGTCAGTCACTACGCTGGCGCGGAACACCGACATGCGCCCGGTCATGGTCAGCACGCGCTTGGACAGAGCCATGGAGCACATGTTGATGTGGCGCTGGGCGAAGCGCAGCTTGTGCCACTCGCTCATGATGTAGCCGCCGCGCACTTCGCAGAATTCGTTGGTGGTCAGGCCACCGACATTGCCGAACAGCTGGAACCAGGGGACGGTCTTGCGGACCACGCCTTCGGCGAGCACGGTGTCGCCATCGATCACAGCTACCACGGCACGGTCATCCGGCAGGTGGCGCGAGATGGCGCGAAAACCGAAGGCCAAACCGTCACGCTTGCCGGTACCGGCGATGCGCACGAAGTCGAGCTTGACGTGAGCCGGCGGGTTCATCTTTTCCCAGAGGCTTTTCACCAGCAGCTCATCGGACATTTCCACCAGCGAGCAGACCACGGTGGTGGGGAAGCCGCATTCGATGGCTTCGCGAATCACCGAGCTGTACACCTGGGCGGTGGTCAGCGCATCGATACGAAAACTGGTGACCATCAGGAACACGTGGGACGGGTCGGCGGCCTTGCCCAGCTTGCGCACTTTGCGGCGCAGGTGCGGGTACACCACGTAGAGAAACAGCATGCCGCGAAAGAAATGCGTCGCACCCATCGAGTAGCGCCAGATACCCACGGCGCCAATCAGGAAAATAAAATTCTTCGATTGCGAATCGAAGGTACTCGCCGGCAACAGCAGGGCGAGCCCCATCAACAGGCTGAGGAATAACAGCCAGCCGGCCGATTGCAGAAATACATGTTTTAACTTGGACATAAGCGTCATCCGGAAGGGGAGGAGGCTTCAGGCTGCAAGTGCTGGGGTAAGCCACTGGCAGCCTGAAACTTGCCGTTGCTGTTACCAGCAAATACCTTCAGTACGGCCACTCACGCTGGTGGCCTTGGACATGAAGCCCACCAGGTCGACCACTTGCTTGCCTTCCGGAGCGTTATGCGCCAGGGCACGGAACTTCTCGTCACGGTTACCGAGGATGATCACGTCGGAGTTGTTGATCACATCATCGAAATCCGAGTTGAGCAGGGACGATACGTGCGGGATCTTGCCTTCGATGTAGTCCTTGTTCGCGCCGTGCACACGGGCGTACTCGACGTTGCTGTCGTAGATGCTCAGGTCGTAGCCCTTGCCGATCAGCATTTCCGCCAGTTCTACCAATGGGCTTTCACGCAGGTCATCGGTACCGGCCTTGAAGCTCAGGCCCAGCAGGGCGACTTTGCGCTTGTCGTGGCTGGAAACGATGTCGAAGGCGTTCTGTACCTGGGACTCGTTGCTGCGCATCAGCGAGTTGAGCAGTGGTGCTTCCACGTCCAGGGAACCGGCGCGGTAGGTCAGGGCACGCACGTCTTTTGGCAGGCACGAACCGCCGAAAGCGAAGCCTGGGCGCATATAGTACTGGGACAGGTTGAGGGTCTTGTCCTGGCAGACCACTTCCATCACTTCACGACCATCGACGCCGACGGCCTTGGCGATGTTGCCGATCTCGTTGGCGAAGGTGACCTTGGTGGCGTGCCACACGTTGCAGGTGTACTTGATCATTTCGGCGACAGCGATGTCCTTGCGGATGATCGGCGCGTCGAGTTCTTCGTACAGCGATTGCAGGACATCGCCGGAAGCTTTATCGAACTCGCCGATGACGGTCATCGGGGGCAGGTCGTAGTCGGCAATGGCGGTGGACTCACGCAGGAATTCCGGGTTGACCGCAACGCCGAAGTCGACGCCGGCTTTCTTGCCGGAGCAGTCTTCGAGGATTGGAATCACTACGTTGGCGACAGTGCCCGGGAGGACGGTGCTGCGCACCACGATGGTGTGGCGGGTGGTCTTGTCACGCAGGACAAAACCGATCTCGCGGCATACCGACTCGATGTAGTTCAGTTCCAGGTCGCCGTTCTTCTTGCTGGGCGTGCCGACGCAAATCATCGACAGGTCGGTATCGCGAATCGCCTCGGCGAAGTTGGTAGTGCCACGCAGTCGGCCGGTCTGGATACCCTGGCTCAACAGCTCCCCCAGACCCGGCTCAACAATCGGCGATTTACCCGCATTGATCAGGTCGATCTTTTCCTTGGAGATGTCTACGCCGACCACTTCGTGGCCACGGGCAGACAGGCAACCGGCACACACGGCGCCAACGTAACCCAAACCAAATATGCTGATGCGCATCGCAATTACCTCTTTGTTTAATTCATGCCATTAAATGGCCGGAGTTCATGTTTGCAAGCGTCACTGATGCCGCGAAAGTTAGGCGAATAGACGCCGACTTACCGCGTGCAGGCATGTTGAATAACGAGTGACTAACTATTGCACTCAAGTTGTGCGCAACGAGGCCTTATTATTGGGGCTTGCCCTGAAATGCAGCCGTGCTTCCTTGGAGGAAGGCTCCGGCGCCGGTGCGGCAAGGTTTTGATGAAGGCAAAATGCCTTTTTTATCAATGCCTTGTGTGTGTGCACGGGCTCATTTAGGTCAGCGCTGCCTTGGCCTGCGGGGGATAGCAATGCGTACTTATCGCCACCCTTAACTCGATCAGTTGATGTTATGACCATAGAACCAAAGTGTTTTATGACAACTTGGCTACTTCCGTTGGTCGTTATGTAAGTCATCTCTTACGTAAGCAGAGAATTTCGTTACCGGTGGTATGAGCGGTGCATCAGGACGAAGTTCCTGGCCGCTCATCCTGTTTCCGGAAATTTCTTGAAATATTAGAAAAGATGGCACTGGCACTATAGTGATAGCACTTGCTATTTAGGCCAGTAGTTATGGGGAGTTGGTACGCGTAGATAGTTTTGTGCCACTACTGATTAAAAAAAGTGGTGCCACTACGAAAAAAACCGACGAGTGTCGAGTGAATAAATCGTTAGGGTTATGTCTGGATGTTTTTCTGGCGCCAAATAAATGACGATTTATGGTTTGGAATACAAAAAAAATGTGGGAGGGGGGCTTGCTCCCACATTTGATCCGCAGTGTCTGTGCAGCCTTACTCCGGTGCGTGATCGCGCAAAAACACCAGGTTATCCGGCTTGGACTGCTCCGCATTGAAGCGATAGCCCTGCACATCGAACTGCTTGAGCTTGGCCGGATCGTTGATGCGTTCTTCAATCACAAAGCGGCTCATCATGCCCCGGGCCTTTTTCGCGTAGAAGCTGATGATCTTGTACTGGCCGTTCTTCAGGTCCTTGAACTCGGTGTTGATGATCCGCGCGTTCAGGGCCGTGCGCTTGACCGCCGAGAAGTACTCATTGGACGCCAGGTTGAGCAGCACATCGTCGCCTTGTGCGGCCAGGGCCTCATTCAACCATTCGCTGATGCGGGTGCCCCAGAACGCGTAAAGGTCCTTGCCCCGGGCGTTGGCCAGCTTGGTGCCCATCTCCAGGCGATACGGCATCATCAGGTCCAGCGGGCGCAGCAGGCCGTACAGGCCTGAGAGCATACGCAGGTGGTCCTGGGCATAGCTGAAATCGGCATCGCTGAAGGTCTCGGCGTTCAGGCCGGTATACACGTCGCCCTTGAAAGCCAGCAGCGCCTGCTTGGCGTTGGCCGGAGTAAAGGCTGGTGTCCAACTGCCGAAGCGGGCGGCGTTGAGGCCACCGATCTTGTCGGAGACGTGCATCAATTCGCTGATTTGCGCCGGACTCAGTTCGCGCAGCTGTTCTATCAGCTCCTGGGAATGGTCCAGGTATTGCGGTTGGGTAAAGCGCGCAGTGACCGGCTTGGACTCGAAATCGAGGGTTTTGGCGGGGGAAATCACCATCAGCATGAAGTTGGCTCCTGGAATCGTGGGCGAGATTCTAGGGGTTGGGGCGTTTGGACTCCACCTATGATGGCGATAGATGCGATCCGCTATGATGGGCGGTAACTCTGGAAAGGAAGACCCCGTGTGCGATTAGCGCTTTTATTGTCGGCTTGCCTGCTGTGCGTCACCGCCCAAGCGGCGCCGGTGGATGTCGCCAGCCTAGACCGTAGCACCTGGCCGGAAAAACTCAGCAGCCCGGCGCTGTTCGATGTGGCTTCGCGGGCAGAAATCCTGATGTTTGCCCACGGCCTGCTGGCCAGCGAAGCCTTGGACGAAAGCGCGCTCAAGCAACGCCTGGGGCTGAAGATCATCAACCTGGCGGCCATCGACGACCTGCGCCGCCAGCTCTGGCAACGGCTGTTGGAGAACTACAGCTTCGCCCAGCAAAGCTGCGAGGAAGATGCTTCGTTCTGCTACCTGGTGGAAAACATGGACGACCTGCGCGAGCAGGCCGGCAAGTTCGAGGTCAGTGACAACTCGTTCTATATAGGCTGGGCCGCACCCAGCCGGCACTTTCATGAGCGCTACCTGGATGAGTTGCTGCGCAAGGCTGCGCTGTTCCCGCAGATCAGCAGCGAAGTGGCGCGTTTCGGCGACCATGAGCGCAATGGCGACGAGCTCAACGATCGCATGTTCCTGCTGACCTTCGACGGCGGCCCGGCGTTGGTGGGCGGTAATACCGACTGGCTCACCGACTACCTGCGCAAGCAGAAGATGAACGCCACGTTCTTCGCCCTCGGCAGCAGTTTGCAAAGCCGTGTGGAGCGCAGTTCTGTCGCGGATGTGCAGGCGCTGTACCAAGGGCAGTGCGTAGGTATCCAGGGTTGGCAATACCGTTCCCATAGCCATTGGGTCGACTGGCAAAGCTCCATCACCCGCAGTGCCGCGCTGGTACAGAACCTGATGCCGGAAAACTATGTGCCGCTGTTCCGACCGCCTTATGGGCAGCGTCGTGCGGACAGCCAGGGGTTCTTCCAGCAGCAGGGTTTGCAGGTGGCGTTGTGGGACATCGACTCCCAGGACGATCCGGGCAAACTCAAGGCCGAGGAATCGGCGCAGCGGGTGCTGACGCTGATGCTGCTGTGGCGCAAAGGCGTAATTGCGTTTCACGACACCCAGGACAAGGCGCGGGTGGCAATACCGATAGTGTTGCAGGCAACGGCGCAGAGTGGTTTGGGTTGGCAGGAGTGTCGCGAGGCATTTCGCTGAAAATCCCCGGCCCCGTTGGGGATGAGGCATTTCTGGGGTGATTTGCTGCGACATTTCGATGCAGGCGGACTTCCGACTTTAACGGGGTGGCTGGCACTCGGCTAGTGCTATTCGTCATCCTGAAAAATAAACTTCAAAAAAGCGTCAAAGTGCTTTTTCCTGTCATGGGTTTTGCGGTATTACGAAGTCAGACCGCCGAACCCTGCAACACAGGTGGCGTCTTCCAAGACTCCTCATGTGGGCACTGCACTTGACGTCACTCAGGTGTGGTCGGTGGTCGAATCGAGGCGCAGCACCGCCCAGGTATTGCGTCGACTGGCTCCCACAAAGGTGACCGAGTATGGATGATCATGGACGTACCCCTTCTTCCGACCAGCCAATCCTTTACGTGCTTGATACCAACGTATTGATCCACGATCCAAACGCACTGCTTAACTTCGAAGAACACCACGTCGCCATCCCGATGATCGTGCTTGAGGAGCTCGACAAACTCAAAAGCGGCCACCACAGCGTCGCCGCCGAATGCCGCCAGGCCATCCGTCTGATCGACAAGACCCTGGGCGAAGCCTCGCCCGAGGACGTTGAGGTCGGTGTGCCGATCCAGCGTGGCAAAAGCGGGCCCAAGGGCTTGCTGTCGATCCTGATGAGCAAGCGCAGCGAGCCCAACAGCCTGCTGCCGGAAAACCTGAACGACAACAAAATCATCAACCAATTGATCGACCTGCACGCTCGCGACAAGGACCTGCGCGTAGTGCTGGTGACCAAAGACATCAATATGCGCCTCAAGGCACGAGCGTGTGGGATCGCTGCCGAGGACTACAGCACCGACCAGCTAGTCGACGACGTGTCGATGCTGTCGCGGGGTTATCACATGATGACCGGTTCGTTCTGGGACCGTGTCAGCAAGGTCGAGACCCGTCAGGACCATGGCCGCACCTGGCACCAGGTACAGCTGATCGACAACCTGCCGGCCGTGCATATCAATGAATTCATCGTCGACGAACAAGGCTTCGTGGGCTGGATCAAAGAGATCCAGGTCGACAAGCTGCTGATTCTCGACCTGCATCAGGAACCCCTGTTGCACCAGGAAGCCTGGGGCCTGAAACCGCGTGATATCTACCAAAGCCTGGCGCTGTACGCGCTGCTCGACCCGGACATCCACTTGGTCAACCTGACCGGCGCCGCAGGCTCGGGCAAAACCATCCTCGCCCTGGCCGCTGCCATCGAACAGACCATGGTGACCAAGCGCTACCGCCGCATCATCGCCACGCGCAGCGTGCAGGGCCTGGACCAGGAAATCGGCTTTTTGCCCGGCACCGAAGCGGAAAAAATGGAGCCGTGGCTGGGGGCGATCACCGACAACCTCGAAGCCTTGCACATGGATGACGAAAACACCCATGGCAGTGTCGATTACATCCTCAGCAAAGTGCCGTTGCAGTTCAAATCCCTCAACTACATCCGAGGTCGCAGCTTCCAGCAGAGCCTGATCCTGATCGATGAATGCCAGAACCTTACCCCGCACCAGATGAAAACCATCATCACCCGTGCCGGCGCCGGTTCCAAAGTGGTGTGCCTGGGCAACCTGGCACAGATCGACACCCCTTACCTGTCCGCGACCAGCTCCGGGCTGACCTACCTGACGGAACGTTTCAAAGACTTCCCCAACGGCGTGCATATCGCGCTGCAAGGGGTGCCTCGTTCGATCTTGGCCGAGTACGCCGAGTCCCACCTGTAACTACCCGTAATCCAATAAGTGGCTAAATGCTATGAATCACCCCGGATTTTTCACGAAATCCGGGGTTTTTGTTGTGTGCGACATTTGCCTGCGATAACGCGCCCTGGGTGCTTGTGGTTTTTGTAATTATTTTGTTACATTTTTCCGCGGTAAAAATAAGAACATTGCGTGACCCCGTCGGAACACCACCTCCTTGATTCGACGAATGTTTAGAAGACCGGCCTTAAGGTTTTCACCGTGACCCTGCCTATTACAAAAGCCCGATACATCGCTCATTGATGACGCACATATCCAAAGGGAAAGGAAAATGGACGTAGCAGGTAATGGCTTCACTTTGTCGCAACGCAAGCACGCCACTCGTTTCAAGCAGATACCCCTGACACCTATCGCGCTCGGTCTGGCCCTCTGGCTGGGCCAGGGCTCATTGGCCTGGGCGGACGACAATCCCTACACCTCCCAGGTACTGGAGTCGGCATTTCGCAAAGCCGTCGCCTCGTTCGGCCCCGACACTGAGGTGTACAAGAACCTGCGGTTTGCCTACGCGGATATCGTCGACCTGGCGGCCAAGGACTTCGCCGCCCAGTCCGGCAAGTTCGATTCGGCCCTCAAGCAAAACTACGAGCTGCAACCGGAAAACCTCACCATCGGCGCCATGCTCGGCGATACCCGGCGACCGCTGGACTACACCTCGCGCCTGGATTACTACCGCAGCCGGCTGTTCAGCAACAATGGTCGCTACACCACCAATATTCTCGATTTCTCCAAGGCGATCATCGCCAACCTGCCGGCTGCCAAGCCCTATACCTACGTAGAGCCGGGCGTGAGCAGCAACCTCAACGCGCAACTGAACGCCGGGCAATCCTGGGCTGGCGCAACCCGTGACTGGAGCGCCAACGCGCAAACCTGGAAAACCCCGGAAGCCCAGGTCAACTCTGGCCTGGACCGTACCAACGCGTATTACGCCTATGCCCTGGGCATCACCGGCAAGGGTGTGAATGTCGGCGTGCTCGACTCGGGCATCCTAACCAGGCACTTCGAGTTTCAGGGCAAGAATGCCCTGGGCCAGGACCGGGTACAGGCGGTGACATCCACTGGCGAGTACTACGCCACCCATCCGCGTTACCGTCTTGAAGTGCCCAGCGGCGAGTTCAAGCAGGGTGAGCATTTCAATATCTCCGGGGAATATGACCCGGCGTTCAACGATGGCCACGGGACGGAAATGTCCGGTGTGCTCGGCGCCAATCGCAACGGCACCGGTATGCACGGCATTGCCTTCGATGCGAATATCTTTGTCGCCAACACCGGCGGCAGCGACAACGATCGGTACCAAGGCTCCAACGACCTCGACTACAACGCGTTCATGGCCAGCTACAACGCCCTGGCGGCGAAGAACGTGTCGATCGTCAACCAGAGCTGGGGGCAAAGCTCGCGCGATGACGTGGAGAACCACTTTGGCAATGTCGGCGACAGCGCCGCGCAAAACCTGCGTGACATGACCGCCGCCTATCGCCCGTTCTGGGACAAGGCCCACGCCGGGCACAAAACCTGGATGGACGCCATGGCCGACGCGGCCCGCCAGAACACCTTTATCCAGATCATCTCGGCGGGCAACGACAGCCACGGTGCCAACCCGGACACCAACGCCAACCTGCCATTTTTCAAGCCGGATATCGAAGGCAAGTTCCTCGCGATCACCGGCTACGACGAGACCAGCGCCCAGGTCTACAACCGCTGCGGCACCTCGAAGTGGTGGTGTGTAATGGGCGTATCGGGCATCCCGTCTGCCGGGCCTGAGGGCGAAATCATCCCGAATGCCAATGGTACCTCCGCGGCGGCGCCGAGCGTTTCCGGAGCCTTGGCCTTGGTGATCCAGCGCTTTCCCTACATGACCGCCAGCCAGGCGCGGGATGTGTTGCTCACCACCTCCAGCCTGCAGGCGCCGGACGGTGCGGACACGCCCGTGGGCGAGCTGACGGGAGGGCGCACCTACGACAACCTGCAACCGGTGCATGATGCCGCGCCGGGAACGCCGCAAGTGCCGGGTGTGGTCAGCGGATGGGGCCTGCCCAATCTGCAAAAAGCGATGCAAGGGCCGGGGCAGTTCCTTGGCGCCGTGGCGGTGGCCTTGCCTACCGGTACCCGCGATATCTGGGCCAACCCGATTTCCGATGAAGCCATTCGCGCCCGCCGTGTGGAAGACGCTGCCGAGCAGGCCACCTGGGCGGCGACCAAGCAGCAGAAGGGCTGGCTCAATGGCCTGCCCACCAATGCCTCGGCCGATGATCAGTTCGAATACGAGATCGGTCATGCACGGGAGCAGGCGACGCTCACCCGTGGCCAGGACCTGCTCACCGGCACCACCTACGTCGGTAGCCTGGTCAAGTCCGGTGACGGCGAGTTGGTGTTGGAAGGCCAGAACACCTATTCAGGCAGCACCTGGGTGCGCGGTGGCAAATTGTCGGTGGACGGTGCGTTGACCTCTGCCGTGACGGTGGATGGCAGTGCCGTGGGCACGCGTAATGCGGACAATGGCGTGGTGACCACCTTGGGCGGCACCCTGGCCGGCACCGGCACGGTGGGCGCCTTGACCGTCAACAATGGCGGGCGCGTGGCGCCGGGGCATTCGATTGGCACGCTGCGTACCGGCGACGTGACCTTCAACCCTGGCTCGGTGTATGCCGTTGAAGTGGGGGCCAATGGCCGCAGCGACCAGATCCAGAGCAGCGGCGTGGCGACCCTCAATGGCGGTGTGGTGAACGTGTCCCTGGAGAACAGCCCCAACCTGCTGTCCGCCACTGAGGCGCGTAGCTTGCTGGGCCAGCAGTTCAACATCCTCAGCGCCAGCCAGGGTATCAATGGCCAGTTTGCGGCGTTCGCGCCCAACTACCTGTTCATCGGCACGCAACTCGCTTACCAACCGAACCAACTGACCCTGGCGATAGCGCGCAACCAGACCACCTTCGCCAGCGTCGCGCAAACCCGCAACGAACGGGCTGTGGCGACGGCGGCCGAGAAGCTGGGCGCCAGCAGCCCGGTTTACGAAAGCCTGTTGGCTTCCGATTCCGCTGCTCAGGCTCGGGATGCATTCAAGCAATTGTCGGGGCAGCTGCATTCTGATGTTGCGGCAGCGCAAATGGCCGACAGTCGATACCTTCGCGAAGCGGTCAATGCTCGTCTGCAACAGGCCCAGGCACTGGATTCCAGCGCGCAGATCGATAGCCGTGACAACGGCGGCTGGGTGCAGCTGCTCGGTGGGCGCAATAACGTCAGCGGTGACAACAACGCCAGTGGCTACTCTTCGTCCACCAGTGGGGTGTTGCTGGGGCTGGATACCGAGGTCAGCGACGGCTGGCGCGTGGGGGCGGCGACCGGTTATACCCAGAGCCACCTCAATGGCCAGTCTGCTTCGGCGGACAGCGACAACTATCACCTGTCGGTGTATGGCGGTAAGCGCTTCGAGGCGATCGCCTTACGCCTGGGCGGCGCTACCACCTGGCACCGTCTGGATACTTCGCGGCGGGTTGCTTACGCCAACCAGTCGGACTATGCCAAGGCCGATTACAATGCGCGCACCGACCAAGTGTTTGCCGAGATCGGCTACACCCAATGGAACCCATTCGAACCCTTCGCCAACCTCACGTACCTGAACTACCAGAGCGACTCGTTCAAGGAAAAAGGCGGCGCCGCTGCTTTGCACGCCAGCAAGCAAAGCCAGGACGCGACGCTATCTACGGTGGGCCTGCGTGCGCATACGCAGTTGCCGCTCAGCTCCACCTCGGCAGTGACGTTGCGCGGTGAGCTGGGTTGGGAGCATCAGTTCGGTGATACCGATCGCGAAGCCTCGCTGAAGTTTGCCGGCAGCGACACTGCTTTTGCCGTTAATAGCGTACCCGTCGCCCGGGACGGCGCGGTGATCAAGGCCAGTGCGGAAATGGCCTTGACCAAAGACACCCTGGTGTCGCTGAACTACAGCGGCTTGCTGTCCAATCGCGGTAACAACAACGGGATCAACGCCGGGTTTACCTTCCGTTTCTAACCCGGCAGCGGTGTCCTGTGGCGAGGGAGCTTGCTCCCGCGCCACAGTCATCTATGGAATAAACAGCCCTGCGCAAATTTGACCCACAGGTTTACAATCGCTGCTCCTGATCAGGAGTATTGCTGTGCTGACTCATCTCGATTCCCAAGGTCGTGCCCATATGGTCGACGTCACCGACAAAGCCGTGACGTTCCGTGAGGCCGTGGCCGAAGCGCGGGTGCGCATGTTGCCCGAAACCCTGACAATGATTGTCGACGGCGCCCACCCCAAGGGCGACGTATTTGCGGTGGCCCGCATTGCCGGGATCCAGGCGGCGAAAAAAACCAGTGACTTGATCCCCCTGTGCCACCCGCTGATGCTCACCGGGGTCAAGGTCGAACTGCGCGCCGATGGCGTGGATGCCGTGCATATCCTGGCGCGCTGCAAACTCTCAGGCCAGACCGGCGTGGAGATGGAGGCATTGACTGCCGCCAGCGTCGCGGCACTGACGATCTACGACATGTGCAAGGCCGTGGACCGTGGCATGACCATCGAAAGCATTCGCCTGCTGGAAAAGCTTGGCGGTAAAAGCGGGCATTTCAAGGCGGACCCGGTATGAGTATCAACGTGCTGTTTTTTGCCCGTTACGCCGAAGCGGTAGGCTTTGACTCTCTGGAGATGGAGGGTGATTTCGCTACCGTCGATGCTGTGCGCCTGGCGCTGGCCGCTGACCCGGAGTTTGCAGTGCTCAACGAGAGCAGCCTGATGTGCGCACGCAATGAAGAACTGTGCGGCCTTGATGAACCGG
Organism: Pseudomonas sp. W2Aug9; assembly: GCF_023127755.1. NCBI lineage: Bacteria > Pseudomonadati > Pseudomonadota > Gammaproteobacteria > Pseudomonadales > Pseudomonadaceae > Pseudomonas > Pseudomonas sp. W2Aug9. Next base: position 216,266 of record NZ_SPKL01000010.1, read on the forward strand.
TGCAAGCGGGTGACGAAGTCGCATTTTTCCCGCCCGTAACCGGAGGCTGAGCATGACCATTCGTGTGCAGGTCGAAGCCTTTGATCCGGGCGCCGAAGTCAACGCCATGCACGCGGCCAATGTGGGCGTAGGCGCGGTGGTGAGTTTTGTCGGTTATGTGCGTGACTTCAATGACGGGCGCGAGGTGTCGGGGATGTTTCTTGAACACTACCCCGGCATGACCGAAAAAGCCCTGACCAAGATCGTCTTGGAAGCCGAGCAGCGTTGGCCGTTGCTCAAGTTGGAGGTGCTGCATCGCATCGGCACGCTGGAGCCGGGAGAGCCGATTGTGTTTGTCGCTGCGGCCAGTGCGCATCGGCAGGCGGCCTTTGATGCGTGTGCGTTTGTGATGGATTACCTGAAGACGCGGGCGCCGTTTTGGAAGAAGGAAAATACCCCGGACGGCCCGCGTTGGGTGGAAGGGCGGCACAGTGATCATGCGGCGGCGGATCGCTGGAAGCCATAGCTTATACAGGGCCACTAACCGACAGTGATATTAAAAATGGATCTATCGAACTGTCAGATCTGACAGTTGTTTCGCCCCCCCTCTGCAGGTTCTGATGGTATCAGGGCTAACTTAATGAAGGGGTGGGACATGGTCGCGCAACCAAGCAAGTGCCGTTTGTCGAGGTTCAGCATCAGTCGTCCTGCCAATACGGAGGCGGCGAATGGGCTCTATGCCAACGGACGCCATCAGTGTGAAGTCCTCATTGACGTTATTAAAGAAGTCAGTGGCGCTGGCGACGAGTGGGTCCGTGTGCGCTTAACTGATGAGGAGCGCGCCAGTGTCACCCTTGTTGAATGGTCAGAACATGGCAATCAAACGCTCGCTCCCGGGTGGAGCTGCGATGTAGAAAAAAATCAATTCACTCTTGGACTTTGGCGGGACAAATCACAGCAGCAGGAACCGATCAACGACTTGGTAGAGCGTGTTGAGCGTTCCTCAGAAGCTCCTATCAAGCGCTACTTGCGTTGCGACCCGGGCGCACCCATCGGGCCAGCAGTATTTATGGCGTGTGTGACGATTGAAAGTTGTATTTACACAACTTACAGCTTCAGAGATGAAGCTGCTCTTGAGTCTTTTGTCACCCTTAGCCCGGTCCGTCCCATGAGCTGGGATGCAGACGATATGGATCTCTATGTAGATTATCTTGCCTACGCCAGTGCACCGCCTTATCGCACGTCGGTGGATGTTTACTACTGGACACCTCCAGGCGGCTTGTGGGTGGTAAAAAGCATGGGCTTTGATAGTCCGCTGAGTTTGCCTGGGGAGGGTAAGGATTTTCAGAGCGTTTTATCGTGGCATTCACCTCTTGATAACACTTCTTCGAGTAGGGTGGGAACATTTATAAATAAGGACGAGTTGGACTCGACACTTCATCTGCATGAGATTGATGCAGGGCTTCCTGCGCCATCGCCCAACCCCTTGATACCGTTTAACAAAAGACCGACTGTGCTGCGTGCGATCAGGTTGAGGTCTGCGCTGGTGCCTGCGAGTCGCGACACCAAGAGTTTTTGGCGGGTATTGGATAACTATGGCAATGAGCAAAAGTTTTTAGTGAAACAGATAGATTCAATGAACCTGCCTGGCGTTCCATTTTTTAAATTGACCGGTGAGATCGTTCGGACGCTGAGGGTCACTCATTTTAAAATCATGTTGCCCGGTGGCGGGACTTTTACCGATGAGCTGTATGCCAATAGTCGTCATCAATGCAAGGTGGTTGTTGAGGTTGCTATTGAACAGCGACAAACCGATGGGTATTGGCTGCCTGTCAGGCTTTCGGAAGCGGAGCGTAATGGCTTGACCGTTACGCTCTACTCGCCAAATGTCAATGAGCCGCTTCCAGAAGGTTGGAGCTGTGATAGGGAGAAAAACATTTACGATACGGGTCTCTGGCGTACACGTATCGATGAGGTAAGGCCGGATCAAAAACCAGAGGCCGTGGCCGGGCACGCTCAGCGACAAGTCGAGATCGTAGATCGCTATTTACGTGTGGATCCGAGTGTGCCCATCGACGAGCGCAGATTCATGGCGTCTATCGAGATAAGTGGTGTGACTTACACGACTAACTACAGTGATGGTGATGTTGCATTTGACTCGTATGTGGTTGTTCGCCCGGTACGGCTTTATCAGTTGCGCGTAGAGAATCTGACTAGATACCATGATAAGGATGCCTATCATGATGAATATTACGATGTTGATGTTTACTACTGGTCTCCACCAGCAGGATTGCACTTTCTTGTGAACAAAGGCCTCGATGCGCCATTGTCAGTTATTAAGGAAGGTCTGAATTTTCAGACATCATATTTTAATAAGATGGGGGCTGGGTATTATTATAAAGGTGGGGTAGTGATCAATAAAGATATTATTGGTCCGGTGGTTGTGCTCGATGATATTGTTCTAGGTGCGCCTCATGGGAATGAAAAAGTTATTTGGTTTAATATGCGGCCTACCATAATGCGTGCTGTTGTAGCTCGCGTGACGGCGCCATCACCAGGGTCTGGTGATACGGAAAGTCAATGGCGCCTTTTGGATAATTATGGCTGTGAGCATGTTTTTAGATTACGGAAGTTTTGGGACGGGCTTGAACTTGAATTGGTGGACGGTTAGTTGAATGATATTCATGTTTGGTGATGAGGTTTTGTATGGATATTTATTCTCAGGCGTTCAATTTTGATACCCGTTTTGGCGCTGGAGTAGACCCACGCACCGGCCAATACTTTTGTCGAATTCAGTTGGCCACCTTATACCCGCAAGGCCCGCTGGAGGTCAGTAGAACGATCGCGCTGTCATTCTCCATGATGAACACCGAGTCGGGTGTTTATGGGACTGGCTGGCGGATCAGCAATACCGAGTTTGATAGCGCTCGTTCTATGCTCACGCTGCTTACCGGCGAGCAATTCAAAACCCAGAGCCTGCCCTCTGCGGGCGGAACACTGGTGATCAAGGATCGCAAGCTTGCCGACCTGGTGGTCCAGCGGCCCGATGCCACGACGCTTCACGTGATTTACAAGGACGGTACCGTCGAGATATTGAAGCGTACGGGCAGCACCACGCCCTATCGTATTGATGCTATCCAGTTTGAAAACGGTGAGCGTCTGAAATGGGAGTATGCGCCGGGTGGTTCTCTTGAGCGTATTCTGGATCATGATCAGCAAGTGCTGCTGTTGTTGACCTATTCCAATGGGCGCTTGGTACGCAGTGATACGCGAGTCGACGGAGGACGTTATGCGCGTATCACCTTCACCCAATCGAACGCTCGGCTGACCGGTTTTAGCGCCCCTTATGACAGTCGCGAATCGCCTCCCAGTGCAAGCTATATATTGGAGTGGCAAGCCTTTCGCAACGGCATGATTGCTATCCGTCGGGTGCGCTCACCGATGGGTGGTGACGAGTTGATCAACTACGCCGAAAACGGCCATCAGTATGCCAATGGTCAATACATCCCTCGCGTCACCAGTTGGGTCCATACACCCGCTGCCGGTCAGCCCGGCATGTCACGTACCTATAGTTACAGCCCAAGCAGGAATTTCACTGGCTATCCCTTTTCAGGCGGTTTTCGTGAGGGCGAAGACAACCTGTACCTGATAGGCAGTAAGTATGACTATTGGACGGAAGAGACCCGCATCGATAACACAACCCATGAGGCACCGCTGAGCGTTACGCGTACCACCTACAACAAATTCCACCTGCTGGCCGAGGAACAGGTCCTGCGCGAAGGCACCCTGACTACCAGGACCATTGAATATAACGTGAGCCCAGGGCTCTTCCCGGACCAGCCTCCCAACCTCCAGCTGCCAAAAATTCTCACCACGTGTTACGCGTTGGTGGCGGGTGGTGCGGAACGGGTGGTCAAGCTCGAGAGTGAGACTGACGACTACGGTAACGAGCTAAGCCGTACTGAGGCCTCCGGGGTTCGCATTGAATACAGCTATTACCCGATCAAAGGCGAGGCGGGTAAATGCCCGGCCGACCCTCATGATTTGTTTCAGCGTTACGTCAAGCAAGAGCGCCTTATCCCCGCGGAAGGCACGCCTGCCGCCCGACTCACCGAGTACACCCATACCCGTGTGCCACATATGGGTAGCAGCTACTTTGTCGTGCAGGAGTCGGTCACTCAGGCTGGTGTATTCAGCACACAGCAAACCTACTACGACACGCCAGCCGAGCTGGTTGGCCGGTTGAAAAGCACCACGTCTACCATTGATGGCCTGCAATTAGTCAGCAATTACGATTACACCGTCACCGGCGACACGCTGAGCGAAACTCGCCGGCTATTGGGGCGTGAGGGCCACTGGCTGGAGTCAGTGCGCACGCACTCTCTGGTCGACAGGCGCTTACTGTTGATGAGCCGGGACGGAGGGGCAACGCTGGTCACCGCGTACGATGTCGCAGGACGATTGACGGCGCAGACAGCCTCGCCAGGTGAGCCGCAGGAGGCCAGCCGTCGTTTTGTTTATCACTATGCAGCGTCAGGGAAACGCGCTCATTTGGTGATGACTGATGCGCAAGGCCGCAGTACCGTCACTTACTTCGACGGGGCAGGACGGCCAGTTGCCGAGGCATTGTTACTGGAGAATGGCGCAAAGGAGCAGCCCCTCGGGACCTGGCGCTACGATGCCCTTGGGCAAACGGTGGAACGGACTCATATTGATTATCTGCCGGATGGCGAGCGTGTATTGACCACCGGCTACGCTTATAACGCGTGGGGCAACGCCTGCCGTGTAAGCCGTGCCGATGGCAGCGTGGCGATCGATGAATATGACCCAAGGCTGCACCTGCGTGTAACGGGGGTCGAGGGCGGCGAGCTCCTGGAAGCCTATCTGAATGCTCACCATCAGCCGTTCCTGGTAAACCGGGTGGACGCCCTGGGGCAGGTCACTGAAGTGGAGTCATGCCTCTATGACGGCCTGGGGCGCTGCCTGTCACGGGTGGACGTGGACAAGCATCGCACCGTTTACACCTATGACCTGTTCGACCGCGTGTTGACCACCCTCCACACGCCCTCGGATGGCAGCCCTGCGCGGCTGCGCACGGTGGCCTATGCGCATGGAACCAGCGAGTCGCTGCCCAGTTCAATCAGTATCGATGGCAAGCAGGTGGGATCGCGCACCTACGACAGCCTGGGGCGTTTGACTGCGCAGTCCAGGGGCACGGCACCCGCCACCACTTGGCACTATGAGACAAACTGGACCGAACCTGTCGCCGTGGTCTCGGGCAGTGGGCACCGTCAGCAATGGACCTACGACAAGCAGTTGAGCACACCAGGCACGGTCAAAATGGCGGGGCACACGGATAGGCAGTACCGGCATGATCCGGTCAGTGGTCAGCCGACCTATTCAGAAAGCGGCGCGCTCAAACATGAGTTATTCCATGATGTGAACGGCTACCCGGAAAAAGAGATACAGACGGTCCTCGGTAGGCCGCAGACCACGCAGTATGGTTATTCAATCGGCGGGCGTATGTTGCAACACACCACGGATGATGGGCAGCGTAGCGACTTTGAATATGACTCCCTGGGCAGGGTTTGCACGATGACTGCTGGGACGGTAGTCATTAAACAGCGCTATGACATGTTTGCGCGACCAGATGTACTGACCACTCGCTACGCCGATACTGAGGTGGTCACACAGGTGAGTTACGACACCTTGGGGCGGGAGGCGCAGCGGCGCTTTTTGCACAATGGCGTGCTGCTACACGTCATGAGCAGCACTTATCATCCCAACAGCCTGCTGGCCAGTCGCATTGTGCGTGACGCAGCCTCTGAATTGGTGATGGGGGAGACCTTTACCTATGACGCCTTCCTGCGGCTCAAGGATTATGGCTGCGAGGGGCGTGAACATCCCCGGAATTGGTTGGGGCGCGACATCGTTGGGCAGCAATTCAGCTTCGACAGCCTGGATAACATCACAGGCGTCGTGACAACTTTCGCTGACGGCACGCAGGACATCAGCGAGCGGTTTTTCACCGACGCAGACCCCACGCGCCTGACCCGTGTGACCCACTCCAACCCGTTGCAGGATGATGCCCTGACGTATGATGCGGCGGGTAATTTGACCGGGGGGCCAGCAGGGCGAACGTACACCTACAACGGCTATGACCAGTTGACCTGCGTGCAGGAAGGTTCCCTGCAGTGCAGCTACCAGTACGATGCCGAGTCTCGACAAGTCGTGGCGACCCGTGACAATGAATCACCGGTGGCCATGGTCTATGCGGGGGATCATCTGGATAGGTTGGTGCAGGGCAGTAGAAAACTGCGTTATTTCAATGTCGGGGGCCAAGTGCAGGCGCGTACCGGCGGCGTCGAGGGGCCGCAGCTGCATCTGAATGACGGTGCCGGTACCGTGCGCGGCGTGGTGGCGCCTGGGCAAGCGCCTGTACAGCGTCATTACGCTCCGTATGGCGAGGGCCAGGTTGTGCCGCAGGACGGCAATGTGCGATCGATGGCGGATCTGCAACTGCCGGCGTTTAACGGCGAGCGTCTGGATGCGGCGGTCGGCCTTTACCATTTGGGCGCGCGTGCCTATGACCCGCGCTTGATGGTATTTCTTTCGGCTGATCCATTGGCGCCTTTTGATGAGGGTGGGATTAACAGCTACGCCTACTGCGCTGGTAACCCGATCAACCTCATCGACCCGAGTGGGCTTTTTCCAAAGTGGCTGGCTTGGGTGCTGACCGGGGTTGCGCTGGCCTTATCGGTGGTGGCGTTCAAGGTTGCAGTGGTCGGGATGGCGGCGGCGCTCGCTAAAGGGGGGGTAAAGGCGGCAAATATTCTGGGCGTCATCGCTACGGGCTCTAGCTCGGTAGGCGGCACGCTGGGGATTACAGGGCTGAGTATCGAGGCCGTCGACAAGCAAATGGGGTGGGATCGTTCGCAGCACATCAAGAACCTTGGATGGGCGTCTTTCGGGTTCTCCAGTGTTGGCGTTGTTGCCAGTGTCGGCCTTTCTGCCACATTGGGGGCTAAAGCTTTTGCAGCCGCAGCGGGCAGGTCATCTGAAAAGACCATTGGATTCTTCTCCAGCCCCCTCGGCAGCGGGCTCGTTGCGGCAGGCAAAAACGCGACGGGGTTGTCTTACTCGCTCGCTGTCCCCGCCAAGATAACCACTGCCAGTCAACTTTTCGGCGGTGCCCGCTCGGTACTCAGATGGACTAACTTCGGTCGTGGCTTGGATGCGCGAATCAAGAGCCTGCAAGCTCAGCCATCGGCCGACGACGAGCAGTCACAGCGCCAGCAGCAACCACAGCCGCGCCCCATAAGCCTGGGGCTGGCAGACATGCCGGGGAGCAGTTTTCAGTTCTATGGGGAATTTCGAAAAGAGACTGTGCGTATTCGTCAGCCTGTCTGGAGTGACCTGGGCGATAGTGACTGATCAGGACAAGACAGTGGGCGCATAAAAAATGCCAGTCAGGCTCGATGACTGGCATTGGTTCAACCTTACGGCCGTTTGCGTTCTACAGCTCGCAGCAAGTGCGTCGGCGGTGTCTCACAGCTGATCTTGCGCCCCAGCAGCGTCTCGATTGACGGCAACTGATACGAGTCATCCTCCCCGGCAAAGCTGATCGACACACCCGCCGCGCCTGCGCGACCGGTACGCCCGATGCGGTGCACATAGTCGTCCGGCACTTCCGGCAAGGTGAAGTTGATCACGTGGCTGATGCCGTCGATATGAATACCGCGACCGGCTACATCGGTAGCCACCAACACGCGGATCTTGCCTTCGCGGAAGCCTTCCAGGGTCTTGATGCGCTTGTGCTGCGGCACGTCGCCCGACAGTTGCGCAGCATTGACGCCGTCGCGCACAAGGCGTTCTTCGATGCGGCGCACTTCGTCCTTGCGGTTGGCAAAGACCATCACGCGTTCCCAGCCATTGTCGTTGATCAGGTTGTAGAGCAGCTTGTACTTGTCGGCACCGGCCACGGCGTAGATGTGTTGCTCGACGTTTTCGCTGGCGACATTCAGCGCCTCGATCTCGACGATGGACGGGTCGGTGGTCCACTGCTTGGCGAGGTTCATCACGTCTTCGGTGAAGGTTGCGGAGAACAGCAGGGTCTGGCGCTCGGTTTTCGGCGGGGTCTGGCGAATGATCTGGCGTACTTGCGGGATAAAGCCCATGTCGAGCATCCGGTCGGCTTCGTCCAGCACCATCACTTCGACCATATCCAGATGCACGTCGCCGCGCTGGTTGAAGTCCAGCAGGCGGCCTGGAGTGGCGACCAGGATGTCGCAGTGACGGGCTTCGAGGTGCTTGAGCTGCTTGTCGAAGTCCATGCCGCCGACAAAGGTCATCACGTTGAGACCGGTGTACTTGGTCAGGTCGGCGGCGTCCTTGGCGATCTGCACCACCAGCTCGCGGGTCGGGGCGATGATCAGGGCGCGCGGTTCACCCATGTAGCGTTCCTTGGGCGGCGGCGTCTGCAGCAACTGGGTGATGATCGAGATCAGGAATGCGGCGGTCTTGCCGGTGCCGGTCTGGGCACGGCCGATGGCGTCTTTGCCCGCCAGGGTGAAGCCCAGCACCTGCGCCTGGATCGGCGTGCAGTACGGGAAGCCCAGGTCCTGGATGGCGTGCATCAGTTCCGGGGCCAGCTTGAAGTCGTGGAAGCGGGTTTTGCCTTCCTGGGGCTCGACGACGAAGTCTTCGAGTTTCCACGGGGTTACCGGCGGCTTGGGCGCGCGTTCGCGACGAGGTTTGGCCGCAGGTGCTGGGGCGGCCTCGGCAGGCGTTACCTGTTCAGGCGGCGTCACCGTGGGTTTTTTCGGTGAGGCGGCAGGCGTAGTCCGGCCAGGCTGTGGACCGTCATTGCGGTTGCCGGGCTTCGGGGCAGGAGCACTGGGAGCAGGCGCGAGCGGCTCAGCCTCGCTTTTGCCGAACATCTTCTTGAGTGCTTTGAGCACGGTCATCTCATTAATTGGTTAAGGAATGTACGCCGGCCAGTGTAATGCAAGAATCGGGCGCGGCGTAGTGCGTCTGTCATACGGCTACATAAACGCGGGTTTCAGCGCAGGCGTTCAGCCAGCCAGGTGCCGATATCGCGTATCTCTTCGGGTAACACTTCGTGGCCCATTGGGTATTCCTGCCATGTCACGGTGACACCACGGCTCTTTAAATGCTCGTAGGCGCTACGACCCATGGCGTTCTGGACGACGTCGTCGTACTGGCCATGCAGGCAGAGGGCGGGAATGCGTTGCTGGCTGGCGGACAACTCCAGCTCATCGTCAAAGGTCGGTGCATACGTGGAGAGGGCAATTACGCCACCCAATGGACCTTCCCAGTGTTTGAACGCCGTGTGGAAAACCACTGCGCCACCCTGGGAGAAACCCGCGAGAAAAATTCGCGAAGCGTCTATTCCGGTTCTCTTTTGTGCCTCGATCAAATCCGTGACCATGTTGGCCGAGGTTTCCAGTTCTTCCAGGCTGATCGAACGTGCCGGGCTCATGGCCTTGATGTCGTACCAGCTCGGCATCTCATAACCGCCGTTGATGGTCACCGGGCGCATCGGCGCCTGGGGCAAAACGAAGCGGGTGGTCAGCAAGCTTTCCTGCAGCGCCTCGGCCACCGGCAGGAAGTCGTAGCGATCGGCACCCAGGCCATGCAACCAGATAACGCAGGCGTCTGCGGGCTTGGCGGGCTGAAGAATCAAGGGGTCGGTCATGTCTGCTCCATATATGTGCGCACGCTTGGATTGGGGGCGTCGGGACGGTGCGCGACAGGTTGATCTGTTAAGAGAATGTCGCAAGGTTGAATCTTTTACCACTGAACAGGACGGGCAGCGACTCGGCCAGCACTCTGGTACGCGCCTTGCTATGTGTAGGTGGATGTCAGAACTCTCCTAGGGCGGTAACACTATCAGTGACTGCCGCCGGTGGGAAAGCAACTGGAATTACCGCAAAAACCTCATGCTGCTTGACCCCAAAAAAAGCCAACACGGGTCGATATCGCCTCATAAGGGTGCGCTGAGGTTGGAGCTTGGACACAACAAGAGCAACTGGAGGTATGTAATGAAGGTATTGAAGTCCACCCTGGCCATCGTCACAGCGGCGGCTGTACTGGGTGTCAGTGGTTTAGCCCAGGCGGGTGCCACCCTGGATGCCGTGCAGAAAAAAGGCTTTGTGCAATGCGGCGTAAGTGACGGCTTGCCGGGTTTCTCGGTGCCGGATGCCAGCGGCAAGATCCTCGGGATTGACGCTGACTACTGCCGTGCCGTGGCCGCTGCGGTTTTTGGTGACGCCACCAAGGTCAAGTTCAGCCAGTTGAACGCCAAGGAGCGTTTCACCGCGCTGCAATCGGGCGAAGTCGACATCCTGTCGCGCAACACCACCATGACCAGTTCCCGCGATGCGGGCATGGGCCTGAAATTCCCGGGCTTCATCACCTACTACGACGGCATCGGCTTTCTGGTCAACAACAAGCTCGGCGTGAAAAGTGCCAAGGAACTGGACGGTGCAACCATCTGCATCCAGGCGGGTACTACCACTGAGCTGAACGTTTCCGACTACTTCCGCGCCAACAACCTCAAGTACACCCCGATCACCTTCGACACGTCTGATGAAAGCGCCAAGTCGCTGGAGTCCGGGCGTTGCGACGTGCTGACTTCCGACAAGTCGCAACTGTTCGCCCAGCGCAGCAAGCTGGCGGCGCCGAAAGACTATGTGGTGCTGCCGGAAACCATTTCCAAGGAGCCACTGGGTCCGGTGGTGCGTAACGGTGACGACGAGTGGCTGGCCATCGTGCGCTGGGTGGGCTACGCCATGCTCAACGCCGAAGAGGCCGGTGTGACGTCGAAGAACGTTGAAGCTGAGGCCAAGTCCACCAAGAACCCCGACGTCGCCCGTCTGCTGGGAGCGGATGGTGAATACGGCAAGGACCTGAAAGTGAAGAAGGATTGGGTCGTACAGATCGTCAAGCAAGTGGGTAACTACGGCGAAATGTTCGAGCGCAACCTGGGCAAGAGCACCCCGCTGGAAATCGACCGTGGCCTGAACGCGCTGTGGAACAACGGCGGTATCCAGTACGCACCTCCTGTGCGCTGATCGCTGATGGTTCTATCACCCGGTGGGCCAACCGCCGGGTGATGTTCTGTTCCATTCCTTGCGGGGCATTCCATGCAAAATCTCATCGGCGCACCCAAGCAGAAGCTCAGCTTCAGCGATCCCAAAGTGCGCGCGTGGCTCTTCCAGATCATCACCATTGTGGCGGTGGTCTCGCTGGGCTGGTACCTGTTTCACAACACCCAGACCAACCTGCAACACCGGGGCATCACCTCCGGCTTCGACTTTCTTGAGCGCAGTGCCGGCTTTGGCATCGCGCAGCATTTGATCGACTACACCGAATCGGACAGCTACGCCCGGGTGTTTGTGATCGGCTTGCTCAATACCTTGCTGGTGACGGTCATTGGTGTGGTGCTGGCAACCCTGCTCGGTTTCATCATCGGCGTGGCGCGCCTGTCGCCCAACTGGATGATCAACAAGCTGGCGACGGTCTATGTTGAAGTCTTCCGCAACATTCCGCCGCTGCTGCAGATTCTGTTCTGGTATTTCGCGGTGTTCCTGACCATGCCGGGGCCGCGCAACAGCCATAACTTTGGTGACATGTTCTTCGTCAGCAGCCGTGGCCTGAACATGCCGGCGGCGCTGGCGGCCGATGGGTTCTGGCCGTTTGTCGCCAGCGTGGTGGTCGCTATCGTGGCTATCGTGCTGATGACCCGCTGGGCCAACAAGCGCTTCGAAGCGACAGGCGTACCGTTCCATAAATTCTGGACGGGCCTGGCGCTATTGATTGTGATCCCGACGTTGTGCGGGTTGACCTTCGGCGCACCGCTGCATTGGGAAATGCCCAGGCTTGCCGGCTTCAACTTCGTCGGCGGCTGGGTACTGATTCCGGAACTGCTGGCGTTGACCCTGGCCCTGACCGTGTACACGGCGGCCTTCATTGCGGAGATCGTGCGTTCGGGCATCAAGTCCGTCAGCCATGGCCAGACTGAAGCGGCACGCTCGCTGGGCCTGCGCCCGGGGCCTACGCTACGCAAGGTCATCATCCCGCAAGCCTTGCGCGTGATCATTCCCCCGTTGACCAGCCAATACCTGAACCTGGCGAAAAACTCCTCGTTGGCCGCTGGTATCGGTTATCCGGAAATGGTTTCGCTGTTTGCCGGCACGGTGCTCAATCAGACCGGCCAGGCCATCGAAGTCATTGCCATCACCATGAGCGTGTACCTGGCGATCAGCATCAGCATTTCCCTGCTGATGAACTGGTACAACAAGCGCATTGCGCTGATCGAGCGGTGAGGAAACGCCCATGACTACGCATACGTTCAAACCTGATATGCCACCCCCGGACAAAGTCTTCGGGCCGGTGGCCTGGATGCGCGCCAATCTGTTCTCAAGCTGGCTTAACACGCTGCTGACTTTGCTGGCGATCTACCTGGTGTACCTGGTGGTGCCGCCGATCCTGCATTGGGCGATTCTGGACGCCAACTGGGTCGGCACCACGCGCGCCGATTGCACCAAAGAGGGCGCCTGCTGGGTGTTCATCCAGCAGCGCTTCGGGCAGTTCATGTATGGCTATTACCCCGTGGACCTGCGCTGGCGCGTGGACATGACGGTATGGCTGGCCATCATTGGCGTGGCGCCGTTGTTCATCTCGCGTTTTCCACGCAAGGCGATCTACGGCCTGGGCTTTTTGCTGCTGTACCCGATCATTGCCTACTGCTTGCTGCATGGCGGCGTGTTCGGGCTGAGCAACGTGGCGACCAGCCAATGGGGCGGCTTGATGCTGACCCTGGTGATCGCCACGGTGGGCATCGCCGGCGCCTTGCCGTTGGGCATTGTGCTGGCGTTGGGGCGGCGCTCGAACATGCCGGCGATTCGGGTGGTGTGCGTGACCTTCATCGAGTTCTGGCGCGGCGTGCCGTTGATCACGGTGCTGTTCATGTCATCGGTGATGTTGCCGTTGTTTCTGCCCGAGGGCATGAACTTCGACAAGCTGTTGCGTGCCCTGATCGGCGTGATTCTGTTTCAGTCGGCCTATGTGGCTGAAGTGGTGCGCGGTGGCTTGCAGGCGATCCCCAAGGGGCAATACGAAGCGGCTGCGGCGATGGGCCTGGGTTACTGGCGCAGCATGGGCCTGGTGATCTTGCCGCAAGCCTTGAAGATGGTGATACCGGGCATCGTCAATACGTTCATCGCACTGTTCAAGGACACCAGCCTTGTGATCATCATCGGCCTGTTCGACCTGCTCAACAGCGTCAAGCAAGCCGCCGCCGACCCCAAATGGCTGGGCATGGCCACTGAAGGCTACGTGTTTGCCGCCCTGGTGTTCTGGATTTTCTGTTTTGGTATGTCGCGCTATTCCATGCATCTGGAACGCAAGCTCGACACCGGCCACAAGCGTTAGGAGTTGTTTCAATGAGCCAAGCAATCAAACAGCCGGTGAGCCCTGAAGGCATTATTCAGATGCAGGGCGTCAACAAGTGGTACGGCCAGTTCCACGTGTTGAAAGACATCAATCTCAACGTCAAGCAGGGCGAGCGTATTGTGCTGTGCGGGCCGTCGGGCTCGGGCAAGTCCACCACCATTCGCTGCCTCAACCGCCTGGAAGAGCACCAGCAAGGCCGCATCGTGGTCGATGGCGTGGAGTTGACCAACGACCTCAAGCAGATCGAAGCGATCCGCCGTGAAGTGGGCATGGTGTTCCAGCACTTCAATCTGTTCCCACACCTGACCATCCTGCAAAACTGCACGCTGGCGCCGATGTGGGTGCGCAAGATGCCCAAGCGCAAGGCCGAGGAAATTGCCATGCACTACCTTGAACGTGTACGCATTCCAGAGCAGGCCCACAAGTTTCCGGGGCAACTGTCCGGCGGCCAGCAACAGCGTGTGGCCATCGCCCGTGCCTTGTGCATGAAACCGAAAATCATGCTGTTCGACGAGCCGACCTCGGCACTCGACCCGGAAATGGTGAAAGAGGTTCTGGACACCATGATTGGCCTGGCCGAAGACGGCATGACCATGTTGTGCGTGACTCACGAAATGGGCTTTGCGCGCACCGTGGCCAACCGCGTGATCTTCATGGACAAGGGCGAGATTGTGGAGCAGGCGGCGCCGAATGACTTCTTCGACAACCCGCAGAATGACCGGACCAAGTTGTTCTTGAGCCAGATACTGCATTGATCAATGGTTGAACACATAAACCCGGCCTGGTGCCGGGTTTATTGTTTGTCGGCCAGGGAGCCGCGAGCGCCTCTGGCTTCGTGTTGACGATATGAGTGAGACCGCGCAAATACCTTGGCATAGCCACTCTGCTACTTCTTTTGCTACCCAGGCACTCTGGTGCGTTGCCTTTGCAGGCAACTGCGAATAGCCTCGTCGGCGCCCAGTTACGTCAGGCCCTGAACATCTCACCGCATCGCCAGGCTGTATTCGACCTGCATATCGCCTTGCTCGACGCGGTAGAAAATCAAGACCCCGAACGTGCCAAATCCCTCTGCCGGCAGTTGATCAATGAACCTTGAAGCCAAACGTACGACTGAACTCGAAGAACTGTTGATCGACGCCGAAGCCGATGACGAGGCCGTTCAGCAGGCCCATCCGCGGGTGGTTCGCCCGTGGCTCCTGCTGCTGGGCCTGGTACTGGTGGCGTTGAACCTGCGGCCGGCGCTGTCGAGCATGTCGCCACTGCTGGCTGAAGTCTCCAGCAGCCTTGGGTTATCTGCGGCCAAGGCCGGGTTGCTGACCACTTTGCCGGTCTTGTGCCTGGGCCTGTTCGCGCCCACTGCGCCGATCCTGGCCAGACGTTTTGGCGCCGAGCGCGTGGTGCTGGGCATTCTGCTGACCCTGGCCGCGGGGATTATCCTGCGCAGTTCGTTCGGTGAAGTGGGGCTGTTCGCCGGCAGCCTGATTGCCGGTGCGAGTATTGGCATCATTGGCGTGTTGCTGCCGGGCATCGTCAAGCGCGATTTTGCCAGGCAGGCGGGCGCCATGACCGGCGTCTACACCATGGCGTTGTGTCTAGGGGCTGCGTTGGCTGCGGGAGCCACGGTGCCCCTGAGCCAATATTTCGCAGACAGCTGGGCCATCGGTCTGGGGTTCTGGGTTATTCCGGCGTTGCTGGCGGCCTTGTTCTGGTTGCCACAAGTGGGGCAAAAGCACGGTGCCCATCAGGTGGCTTACCGGGTCAGAGGCTTGCTGCGTGACCCGCTCGCCTGGCAGGTGACTTTGTACATGGGCCTGCAATCGTCCCTGGCCTACATTGTGTTTGGCTGGTTGCCGTCAATCCTGATCGGACGTGGCCTGAGTGCTACCGAAGCCGGGTTGGCGCTCTCAGGCTCCATCATCGTGCAACTGCTCAGTTCCCTGGCCGCACCGTGGTTGGCCACCCGAGGCAAGGACCAGCGCCTGGCGATTGTGGTGGTGATGCTGCTGACCCTCGGTGGCCTGTTCGGTTGCCTGTATGCGCCGCTGGACGGTTTATGGGGCTGGGCGATTCTGCTCGGCCTGGGGCAGGGCGGCACCTTCAGCCTGGCGCTGACTTTGATCGTGCTGCGCTCGCGTGACGCTCACGTCGCCGCCAACCTGTCGAGCATGGCCCAGGGTATCGGTTACACCCTGGCGTCAATGGGCCCGTTTGCGGTTGGCCTGGTGCATGACTGGACCGGCGGCTGGGCGGCTATCGGCTGGATCTTCGCGGTGATCGGCCTGGGCGCGATTGTCGCGGGTCTGGGCGCCGGTCGTGCGCGCTACGTACAGGTCACCAGCGAGAAGCTCTAGAGGTAAACCACTTCCAGAGTGGCCGAACCATCGAGCGGGGTTTCCACGCTCAGGTCCAGGTTTTGTCGAGCATTGATCACCGTCTGCACGGTGACGGTGCTCAGCATTAAACCGATGGCCGCGGGCCCGCTGACACTGCCCTCCACATCGGTAAAGCCCAGGTAGCTCCTGGAGCCGATGTCGATGGGGTTGAGGTTGGACGTGCGCCACGCCAGGCCGCCGGTAGTGGACTCGGTGCCGTAGATCTGCGCAATGTTGCCGGCCTGGGTCTGTCGTGGGTCGAAGGTCATGGAGTAGACCCCCAGGCGATTGCCGCTGATATCGAACCCCAGGCCGTAGTAAATCTCGCTGTCGACCATGGCCGAGCCGTCGCGGTTGTCGCGCATGCGCAGGGCAAAGCGAACCGTGCCCGTGCAGGCGATGCCGACGGTCAGGGTCTTGACGGGCAGGCGCGTGGCGGTCGCCAGGTGCAAGTCCTGTTGGGCAATCTTGCCGTAGTCAATCAGGGCGCCGCCGGGGAACTGCGGCAAGCAGGCGGAGGGAGTGATCAAGCCTTTGACACTCAGGTCCACCGCCGAGGCGGCTAGCACAGAGGGCGTGCTGGTCAACAGCAACAGACTGGTAAAGAGGCGGGTTTTCACGGGACGAGTTCCTCACAGTGACGGGTCAGGGGTAGACGATTTCGATAGTGCCGGAACCATTGATATGCACCACCTCGCGAAGATCCAGGCTTTGCATGGGGGCAAGGTAAGACTTGAGACGCATCGTGCCGGTCAGGGTCTGGATGGCCACCGGGCCGGTGGTGACGCCCGTCGTGTCGGTAAACCCCAGCAGGCTGTTGGCGGCCATGGGGATTTGCCGCGCGGTGGAACTGCTCCACGCCACGCCGTTGCTGGTGGAGTCGGTGCGGTACAGCGCGGGCAAGGTGTCGGCGCTGAATTCGGCCGGGTCGATAGTCAGGTAAAATCGCCCGATTTTGTTGCGACTGGCATCCAGGTCCAATCCATAAGCGGTTTCATCGGTACCGCCCGTGGCCGAACCGTCGCGGTTGTCTTTCATGCGCAGAGCAAAGCGGATCGGCGCATCGCAGGTCACACTCAGGCGCAGTGTGCGAATGGGCAGCGGTGTTTCAGTGGTGGCATTTAGGTCTTTGGCATACAGGGTGCCGTAGTCCACTACGCCCTGGTCGGATAATGTCGGCAGGCAGGCGATGGGCGCAAAGTGCGCGCGCACGGTCAGTTCCCGGTAGCGTCCGTTTTGTGCGCTGTACAACATCCCGGAAACTTCCCAGGTGGTGTTGTCGCGCACTTGAGTGGCAGCGGGGTCGGCCCAGGCGCGCAGCGTCAGTTGCAACGACAGGGTGTTGCCCCTGAGCACCGCACCGTGTGCGACCGGCGCGATGCCATGGCCGGAACGCCATTCCAGCACCGCGCCATTGGCCACGGGCGCCTGGCCCGCAGCAGGTAGCAGCCCCAACTCTACGGCGCGACCATCGAGCACGGCGTTGCCGGCTTCGATGGCATAGCTGCCATGCGGGGTAAATTGCAGGCGCTGCGGGCTAGCGGCCAGTGCGCGATAGAACAGGCTCAAATCTTGCGCTTGCGGACAGTTGATGGTCACGCTCAGGCGTCGCTCGCCAAGCAAGCGCTCCAGCGCACTGTCGCTTTGTGCCAGGCGGCTCATCAAGCCGAAATCGATCAAGGATTCGCTGACATTCAGTTGGCATTCTTCCAAGGCGTGGGCGGTGCCGGCCCCGCCGATCAATAACCACAGGCACAGTTGGCGCATACACGTTGCGAAGGGCATGACGGGGATCCTCAAGGCGCGTGGCAACGCGCGGGAGCAGTTTCGAAGTACACCGTGGGGTCGGCTTTTTCCGGCAGGGAGTAACGCAATTCGCATCGACCGCCATCGGGTGTGGTTATCCACAGCGTCGATTGGTCCAGCACGTTGGGTAGAAACACCTGGCTGGCGTCCTGCACCAAGGTGACGAACTCGCCGCTGGCGCTGCTGACTGAGGCTCCGGCAGGCAGAGGTGTACCCTGGTCGGTGCTGACGGTGAGCAATATGCGACGGGTCAAGCTGATGCCAAATTCGACTCGGTCAACGGCGCCGCGTCCGGCCGAGATCATCGCCAGGCCATTGTTGATGTCGGCATTGCGCGGCAGTGAACGTGTCTGCACTTCCACTGGGCTGCGCCCGTAGGCGGCGACTTGCGGCACCACGGCCTGGCCTTGCCAGTCGGTCCACACCGCGCCGCTGGGGGTACTTAGCTTGATGCCACTCATATCGCCGACCGACACCAGGGCAAAGGTGTCGCGCACCGGGTAGGGTGAAAAAGTCACGCCGTCGCCATGTATCACCACACCGCCGCGAGCGCCGCCTTGATAACTGGAGCGTTCGGCATCAGCGCGGCTGTAGCTGAAATCGAGCTGGCTGTAACGCGGCAGTACCGAGACGCCCAGCGTGGTTTCCACTTGATGGTCGCTGCTGTCGTGTTCGGCGCTGACGCGATAGCTGAGTTGGTCGTCGATCTGTTCGGTGAGGCCCAGGCCGGTGCGGTTCTCACCGCCGGAATTGCGCACCCAGCTACGTAGCCGGCGACTTTCGCCCAACGGCACGCTGATATTGAGGTACACCGCGTTGTCCTGTTGCTGGCTACCGCCCATTTGCCACTCGGCACTGGCCGACAGTGACACAGCGCCGATGCTCGTGCCCCAAGAGGCCAGCGCACGGCTGCTGCTGTCGCCAGCGAAGTTGGCCGAGCGCGCAACCCCGGCGCTGAACGCACCCAGCAGCGGATGCGACCAGCCCAGGTTGAGGCTTTGTTGGTCGCGATAACGGGCGTCGCGGTTGCTGTCATCACGCTCATACGTGCTTTCTTCGAGTTCGCGATAGCCGATGCTGCGCCAGGAATTGGCGGCGCTGATCGACCACTGCTCGCCCAGGCGCTGGGACCAGGAAAGGTCGGTCTGTACGCCCGAAACCTTTTCCCACGCCTGGGTGTTGGACAGCTGTGTGGACAGTTGGATCTGGCTGTCCACCCACGGCAACCAGCCCAGGCTGGCGCCCACCGAGCGGTATTCGCTGGCTGCCAGTACACCAGTGCCCAGGGTCAACTGCGGGTGCAGCGCACCGGTCCAGCCGCCACTGACCACCCACGGATCCTCGCCTTTGGCGTCGCCCACATTCCGCACCCGGCCCGCGGCCACGGAGTAACCCGGTGCTGGCAACCCAAGGCCGAGCATGGCCGCCGGTACGGTGAAGCGCCGCTCACCCCCGGCGCTTTCCTTGACCGTGACCTCGACGTCCGAGCGCGTATTCAAGCGACGTACATCGGGCAGGGTAAAGGGGCCTGCGGGCACGACGGTGGAGTGAATCAACGCACCGTTCTGTCGTACCTCCACCTGGGCAGGGCTGTTGGCAATGCCCTGGATCAGCGCACCCTGGCCCTGTTCTTGAAGGGCTTGCTCGGTAAGCACCTGCACCCCGGTAATCTGCGCGCCGGACAGTACCGGGTTATACAGGTTGATTTGCCCAGCCTGCAGCACCGCCTGGTGGCTGGCGAAGGTGCGCTGGGCATAGGCTTGCAAGTGGGTGCTGCGTGACAGGCCATCCTGCCAGGTCTGTACTTGGCGACTGCGCACGATCCAATCGCCGGCATTGAACCCCACCTCGGTGTTGGCCGAGCCAAAGCGGCTGGCGTCATCGCCGAAGCGGTTGTAGAAACCACTGAGGTCGTAGTTGAGCAGCCCGGCAAACCCGCCGGTTTCGTACCCCGAGATATCCTGCTGTATGGGGCGCAGCGCCTCGGTGGGTACCACCAGTGACACCGTCAGCGTCGCCGGGTCCGGTTCAACCAGGGTTTGCGGATATTGCGCAAGAAAATCGTGACAACCTGCCGTTTCATTCGGGATCACCAGGTTGGCGGCGTCCAGCAATTCGCGGTCGAAGCACGGGTTGCCTTGCTGATCGAAGGTCACATCCAGCCGGCCGCGTCGCTGACCATTGACCCGCAGATTGACCGTGTGTTGCCCGGTGGCGAAGCGCGGTGCTGCCAGCAGCAGGCTGGCCAGCTGTGGATCAATGCCGCGTTGATGCAAGGTCTGGGCGTCGAAGCTGGAGGCGCTGGAGTTTTCGGCCCATGCCTTGGCGGGCATCAGCGCGCACAGCAGCAACACCAGCGGCAAGGTCGAGTTGGCAGGGATGTCGGGCACGGCTTCGCCGTCACGGTAACTCAATACTGTTTTCACGCAAGGTACTCGAGTAGTGAACGCCCGGGCCCGGTGTGCCCAGGCGTTCTGGTGACGGTCAATGAGCCGTCACTTCGTTATTCAGGCGGCGGTCAGGGGTGCGACGCCTGCGGTTTTCAGTCAGAGGGTGATCGGTGCGTCGTAGGCTTTCACCGCAAAGCCGTACACAGTGGCCGGCTGCAACCTGACCGTGTTGGCCTGCCCGCCGCTGGCCGGCACGCTCAAGGCTTCGCCGGGCAGCACGTAAGTGCGCGGCAGCATCGCCCTGCCGTTGCCGGGCAACAGCAGCAGTTCCTGCGCCAGGCGCACTACATAGGGCGTGTCGTTACGTACTTGCAACTGGCCGTCGCGCAAGGTCCAGGTCAGGTCGGTCCAAGGCGTGCGGTTGGGGGCAAGGCCTCTGGGATGCACGATCACCGGCAAGTTCTGGCGCACGGTCACGCCCACGCGGGCATGCCCGGCGGCGGTCGCGGCACGGCCTTGGGGCATGCCTTCGAACACTGCGCGTTTAAGCCGTTGGGTGAGCAACGGCTTCCGGTTTTGCAGGATGAAGCGCACCAACTGGGATTTAGACGCCTCGACCCGTGACAGCGGCGGTGTCACCACCAGCAGCGGCTCGGTGTCTTCCGGAATATCCTGCAAGGTCACATGCAGCAGCGCGAGTTGGCTGTCGGTGTTGGTCACCGACACTGCCGCTTCGCCTTCGGCTTCGAACACGATCACCACGGAGGTGTCCGGTACCATCCCGTCGGCTTTGACTTGATTGCCGAGTATCAGCAGCAGGGCGATAAGGCCGACAGCGGTGTTTGAGAATGTCGTCGTCATGACGGGTTTTCCATTAGGCCCAAAGGCATCGGTCAGAGGTAGCGCAAATCCAGGACGATGGAGCCGTCGAGAGGGACTTCCTGGTCCAGCGTCAGGTACTGCGAAAAATTGATGGCGGTGACCACCTGAAGCTCCGCGGTCAGTTGGCTGATGAAGTCCGGTTGACGGTCGCCCAGCGGTGCAAAGGCCATATAGGATCTTGGATAGGCGTTGGGGTCCGGTGACCAGGTTTCCCCGTTGTTGGTGGAGGCCAATACCTGCATGGGCTGCGCATCGCCCACTACGTTGCGATAGGACAACGCTACGGAGCCGAGACGCTCCTCGGGGGCGTGTATGTTTCTGCCCAGTCCGTAGAAAAAGCCGGGGGCCAGCGAGGAATCGGCGCGATTGTCGATGCCTACCAAGGCAAACAGCATGGGCCTGGCGCAGAGCACATGCAGTTCGAGTAGCTGGCTGGGCAGCACGGTGAACTCGTCTACGTTGAGGCTATGTGCGGGGATCTTGTCATGCTCGATGATGCCGTCATTCATCAGCTCGATGTGGCAGGCATCCGGTGTCACCCGGCCGGTTACCGTGAGGTCGACGGTCGAGGCTGCGTGGGTATCGACTAAGGTGGCCAGGCAGAGCAGCACCGCCACGCAACGGGTCACTGTGTGCAGTATCGGCACAGGTAGGCGCAGCCCATGCCCGGCGGTGTTCAAGGGATGGGCGGCCATGGATTACAGGTACTTCACTTCGAGGGTGGCGGAACCGTCGATGTTGACCTCATTGCTCAGGTCCAGGCCGTCGGCGCGAAAGATAAAGGTCTGCACCTCCAGGTCGGCGCGTAAGTCTTTGACTGGCAGTGGCTGGGTGTCGTCGTCCATCGACGCTACCGACATGTACAGGTTGGGGTCCCAAAATTTCTCGCCGTACCAGGTATTACCTTGGTCAGGCGAGGCAATGGGCTGTACCACTACGCCTTCTTCGGCGACGGTGTTGGCCAACGTCAAGTTGTATCCGCCAAGCCGCTGGGTGTCGTTGATAAAGCCCAAGCCGTAGCTCGCATAGGAACCGGAGGCCGCACGGTTATCAATCGAGTGCAAGGCAAACTGAATCGCAGCGTCGCAATTGACTGTCAAGCTCAGGGTGTGTTTGCCGATTACCGTGTTGCGATCCGGGTTCAGGTCTTTTGCGGAAATCTTGCCATGGTCGATCACACCACCACTGGAAAGGGTGGGTATACAGGCGCTGGGCACGATCAGCCCCTTGACGGTCAGGTCGACGCTGGAGGCAGCGAAGGCAGTGGTTGAGCAGAGCAGAAGTACGCTGGCGGCCAGCGTGGTCAATCGAATATTCATCGGGTCTCCTTATCCTTAGAGGTAATTGACTTGCACGGTGGCGTGACCGTCGATAGGCACATCGTCGGTCAGTGTCAGGTTGCTGGCGGGCGCGATGTGAGTGATCAGGCGGATCTCGGCCTCCAGCTTCTGGATCGCAATCGGTACCACGCCGTCGTTGTTGGCGACCGCTGTCAGCACGGTGTGGCTGAGCATCACGGAGGGCATCCAGGTTGCGCCGCCATCCCTTGAGACGATGGTGCGTACCGGCACGTCGTCGGCCACCGGCTGGTAGAGGCCAAGCCCGGCATCACCGACTTTTTCGTCGTTGGGGGTCATGCCCAGGCCGTGCCAGCTGAAGTGGCTGGCGGTGGTGCCGGCACGGTTGTCGATGGTGTTCAGGGTAAAAAACGTCGGCCCTTCGCAATGCACGCTCAAGAGCATGGTTTCTCGGGGCAGGTCGGTGTAGGTATCGCTATTGAGATCCTTGACCGACACCTTGCCGAAGTCGACATTGCCACCGCCGGAGACCTCTGGCGCGCAGGCGCTTGGCGTGATGATGCCTTTGACGGTGAGGTCCAGGCTGCTGGCGGCCAGTGTGAGAGGCGAGATGGTCAACAATAGGACGGCCAGGGGCGTGGCTCTTAAGTAAGTCATCGTTTGAACCTTCCTTAGTACGAAGCTGATGGGTTACAGGTACAGAACTTCAAAAGTTGCGGAGCCGTCCAGCGCCACTTCGTTGGCCAGGCTCAAGCCGTTGGCGGGTGCAATGGCGGTGTGCACGGTGATGTCCATGAGCGCGTTCTGCACGGGGTGCGGGGCCCAGCCGGAATCGGCACGGCTGCCCAGGGCCACCAACATATCGTCTTGCAGCGGGTCCTCCGGATAGAGCGGCGCCCAGGGGCGCTGTTCGTACTGGTAGAGCAAGGTCGAAGGTGTTTCGGCGACGGGGTTACTGAACATCAGTTGGTACCCGCCGAGCTTTTCTGTGCCGTTGGCTACACCCAGGCCGTAGGCGCCAAACGTTGAGGAGCCGGCTCGGTTGTCGATGGGCTTGATGGCAAACAGCGTCGCCGCCTCGCAATTCACGCTCAGTTGTAATGTCTGGTCCTCAAGCCAGGTATGGCTGTCGAGGTTCAGATCTTTTGCTGCGACTTTTCCATAGTCCACAGCCCCTGGCAGGTTCGGGGTGCAGGCACTCGGTGTGATCAAGCCCTTGACGGTCAGGTCCACGGAGCTGGCAGCGAAAGCGGATGACGTCATGGTGAGCAACAGCGCGCCGCTCAACAGGGGCAGGCGGGGCTTCATCTGGGAAGCGTCCATTTACAGGTACTTCACTTCAAAGGTCGCGGAGCCGTCGATTGCCACTTCGCTAGTCAAGGTCAGGTTTCTTGCAGGTGCAATCAAGGTGTGCAGCGTCATGTCCATGAGCGCGTCTTTGATCGGGTGGGGGGCCCAACCGTTCTCACCGCGGCTGCCCAGCGCCACCAGATCGTTGGGGGCAATGACCTCATCCGTAAGGAGGTCTGTCCATCGGCCCTCGGAGTTGTACATTGCAATCAGGGTGGATGGTGTTTCAGTGACGGGGTTGCTGAACGTCAACTGATACAGGCCGAGCTTCTGGGTTTCGTTGATCAAGCCCAGGCCAAAGGCGAAGCCGGACGCGGCGGAACCGGCTCGATTGTCGACGGGATGGATTGCAAACAGCGTTGCCGCGTCGCAATTGACGCTCAGTTGCAGGGTCTTTTTCTCAAGCGGCGTATAGCTGTCTTGATTCAGATCTTTTGCGGCGATTTTTCCAAGATCGACGTCACCCGGCAGGTTGGGTGTGCAGGCGCTGGGCGTGATCAACCCTTTGACAGTCAGGTCGACGCTGCTGGCGGCGAAAGCGGATGACGTTATAGCGAGCAGCAGGGCACTGCTCAGTAGGGATACAGAGGTCTTCATTTCAAATTGTTCCATTACAAGCTGGCAGATTGAGGCACGCCAGGGCAACGCCCGGTCGTGTGTGGGCGGGTGGTTGCCTGGAGGCGATCTCGATTTTTTTGCGCTTGCCGGGGAGTGGCAAGTCGTCCCTCTTTGGGGTGGGCACAATCTAGCGAGGGGGGCGCGCGGGGGAAATACAACTAATACGACATTGGCGGGGGGACGAAGGACGTGCCGGGAGAGGGGGGGG